>JBKCUW010000001.1:0-4618 GCA_046318275.1 Pirellula sp.
GTAAAGGTCTCACTCAGCGTCTGACTGGTAAGCCGCAACGCCTGTACCGCAGCATTGGTGTTGTCCACTGTGTAGGTGTACGTTCCATCCGCCGCGATATTGATCGAACCGTACGTGCCAGTGATGCTCGAGGCCACAGCGCCGACAGGATTCGCGATCGATCCCGCTGAGACCGCCGTCACCGTCTTCGTTTCGCCGTTGGCGACGGAATCGACGTCGGTATCGTTAGTCAGGACGTTGCCAGTAGGATTCGTACCGGCCGTTCCGTTCGATACACCACCCGCCTCAACCGCTGTGTTGCTATCATTCACTGCCACCGGCGTGTCGTTGGCACCCGTGATGGTAACCGTAATCTTCGATGTGCTTGTTAATCCCGCCGTATCGGCCATTGTGTACGTAAAGACATCCGAAAGCGTTTGGCCAGTGATCCGCAACGCCTGGACCGCCGTGTTGCTGTTGTCGACCGTATAGGTATAAACTCCAGTCGCACCGATGTTGATCGAGCCATAGGTGCCTGTCACCCCGACGCCTACCCATCCGGCCGCGCTCACATGCGAACCCGCGGCAACACCGGTCACCGTCTTGGTCTCGCCATTGGCCGTGGTATCCACGTCCGTATCGTTGGTCAGAACATTGCCGGTTGGGTTCGTACCAGCCGTGTCGTTGGACAATCCGCCCGCTTCGACGGCGGTGGTCGTATCGTCGAAGGAGACCGGCCCGTCATTGGAACCTTGGATGGTGATGGTCACAGTGCCCAGCGATGTTAAACCTCCCGCATCCGACATTCGGTACGTAAATGTTTCGCTTAACGTTTGGCTGGTCAGCCGCAGAGCCTGCACCGCAGCATTGGTGTTGTCCACCGTGTACGTGTAGGTGCCATCGGCCGCGATACTGATCGAGCCATAAGCTCCCGCAATGCTCGATGCCACTGCACCAACAGGGTTTGCGATCGAACCTGCCGATACTGCAGTTACCATCTTCGTTTCACCATTCGCCGAACTGTCCACGTCCGTGTCGTTGGTCAACACGTTCCCGGTTGCATTGGTGCCGGTGGTGCCGTTGGACACTCCGCCTGATTCCACCGCCGTGTTGCTATCATTGACTGCCACCGGGGTATCGTTCGCTCCCGTGATGGTGACAGTGATCTTCGACGTACTCGTCAGTCCAGTGGCATCTGCCATTGTGTAGGTGAAGACATCCGTCAACGTCTGGCCAGTGATTCGCAAGGCTTGCACAGTCGCGTTGCTGTTATCCACGGTGTACGTGAATGCGCCAGTGGATCCGATGTTCATCGAACCATACGCGCCCGTGACTCCCACCCCGACCGATCCTGTCGCACTAACCTGAGAACCAGCCGCAACACCGGTCACTGTCTCCGTCTCACCATTGGCCGTGGTATCCACGTCCGTATCGTTGGTCAGGACATTGCCTGTAGGATTCGTACCAGCGGTGCCGTTGGACAATCCGCCCGCTTCGACGGCGGTGGTCGTATCGTCGAGGGATACCGGAGTGTCGTTGGCTCCTTGAATGGTAATCGTCACGGTTCCCAGCGACGCTACCCCACCCGTGTCTGACATCCGGTACGTGAAAGTATCACTCAGCGTTTGGCTTGAGAGCCTCAACGCCTGCACCGCGGCATTGGAATTGTCCACCGTATACGTGTAGCTACCGTCCGCCGCGATACTGATCGATCCGTACGTTCCTGCAATGCTCGATGCAACAGCACCAACAGGGTTCGCGATCGAACCAGCCGATACTGCCGTTACGGTCTTCGTTTCACCATTCGCCACGGAGTCGACATCGATATCGTTGGCCAGAACGTTACCGGTTGGGTTCGTGCCCACCGCTCCGTTCGACACACCACCCGCTTCTACTGCCGTGTTGTTGTCATTCACTGCTACTGGCGTATCGTTTACGCCGGTGATGGTGACCGTAATCTTCGACGTGCTGGTCAATCCGGCCGTATCCGCCATCGTGTACGTAAACACATCCGAGAGCGTCTGGCCCGTGATTCGCAACGCTTGTACGGCCGTGTTGCTGTTGTCGACCGTATAGGTATAAGCTCCAGTCGCACCGATGTTGATCGAGCCATAGGAACCTGTCACCCCGACGCCTACCCATCCGGCCGCGCTTACCTGCGAACCCGACGCAACACCGGTCACTGTCTTCGTCTCGCCATTACCGGAACTGTCGACGTCCGTATCGTTCGTGAGAACATTTCCAGTGGGATTCGTACCGGCGGTTCCATTCGACAATCCACCAGCTTCTACCGCTATCGTCGTATCCTCCACAGAAACCGGCGCATCGTTGGCTCCTTGGATCGTGATTGACAACTGGGTCGTAGCCGTTGCGCCCGATGCGTCGGACACCGTGTAGGTGAAAACATCGATAATTGTTTGGCTTGAAAGCCTCAACGCTTGGACGGTCGTGTTCGATTCATTGACCACATAGGTAAAGGCGCCAGAGGCCCCAATGGTGATCGATCCATAAGTCCCCGTGACACTTGTGCCCACCGAGCCCACTGCGCTTCCAACCGTACCTGACGCAACACCCGTTACCGCCTTGGTTTCTCCATTGCCAACCGTATCGACATCGGTATCGTTCGTCAGCACGTTCCCAGTAGCATTCGAACCAACCGTAGCGTTGGCGTATCCACCCGCCTCGGTCGCGGTTCCCGTATCTAAAACGCCCACTGGGTTATCGTTGGCACCTTGGATGGTGACGGTAACGGTCGCCAGCGACGTCAAACCACTTGCGTCGGACATCCGGTAGGTAAATGTTTCACTCAATGTCTGGCTGGAAAGCCGCAATGCCTGCACAGATGCATTGGTGTTATCCACCGTGAATGTGTATGCACCATTTGCCGCGATGTTGATCGATCCGTATGTGCCAGTAATACTTGATGCCACAGCGCCGACTGGGTTTGCCACCGAACCGGCAGACACTGCCGTCACCGTCTTCGTCTCGCCATTTCCGGCACTATCCGGATCGCTGTCATTCGTCAGCACATTACCCGTAGGATTGGTACCTGAGGTACCGTTCGACACGCCACCCGATTCGACGGCTGTTACCGAATCATCCACTCCAGTCGGCGCATCGTTCGCACCTTGGATGGTCACCGTTATTTGATTCGTGCCGGTCAACCCTCCCGTGTCTGTCACCGTGTAGGTGAACACGTCGGTGATGGCCTGACTAGATAACCGCAAGGCCTGGACAGTCGCATTCGACTCGTTGACCACATAGGTATATGCACCCGTCGAACCGATCGTGATCGTCCCATAGCTTCCTGTGACACTCGTGCCTACCGAACCCACTGCACTACCCACCGTACCTGCAGCGACACCCGTGATGGTCTTGGTCTCTCCGTTTGCGCTCGTATCTGCATCGGTATCGTTGGTCAGTACATTCCCTGTAGCATTCGAACCCACTGTCGCATTCGCATATCCACCCGCTTCCGTTGCAGTTCCAGCATCGACAACAGCCACCGGATTGTCGTTTGCACCTTGGATCGTGACTGTCACTGTCGCGATCGAGGTCAATCCCCCAGCATCCGACATTCTGTAGGTAAATGTTTCACTGAGTGTTTGACTCGAGAGCCTCAACGCCTGGACCGCACCGTTGCTGTTATCGACCGTGTACGTGTATGCACCCGTCGATGCAATGCTCATCGAACCATAGGTTCCGGTCATCGCGACACCCACGGTTCCCGTTGGATTCGCAACCGAACCCACTGCAATCCCGGTAACCGTCTTTGTTTCTCCGTTGCCAGTCGAATCTAGGTCCGTGTCGTTGGTAAGCAAATTGCCCGTTGGATTCGAACCGGCCGTACCATTGGATACACCACCAGCCTCAATCGCAATCAGCGAATCGTTCGCAGCCGTTGGAGCGTCATTCGCACCTTGAATCGTCACGGTAATCTGCGTCGTGCTGGTCAATCCAGCAGTATCGCGCATCGTATACGTGAACACATCGCTCAATGTATTCGAGCTCAGCCGCAATGCTGAAACAGCAGCGTTGCTATTATCCACAGTATACGTATAAGCGCCAGCCGAATTGATCGTGATCGAACCGTACGTTCCGGTCACGCTGCTGCCAACGTTGGTCGATGCCGAGCCAACGGTACCCGCAGCAACACCGCTCACCGTCTTGGTATCGCCTGCGTCCGCATCGGTATCGTTGGTCAGCACATTGCCGGTTGGGTTAGTTCCCGCCGTGCCGTTCGCGACGCCACCCGCTTCCACCGCTGTCGCCGTATCTGCGATCGCCGCTGGAGCATCGTTCACATTCGTCAAGGAAACCGCAAAAACTTCGTCGTAGGTCGCCCCAGCCGTGTCCGTGACCCGCACCGTTATGTTGTGGGAGGCAGCCGCCTCGAAGTTTAGGAGAGTGCCATCCGCTACGGTCACCACACCCGTAGTGCTATTGATTGCAAAACGCCCACCGGCACTGTCCACGAGCGAATAAGTCGCCGTGTCTCCGCTATCGATGTCCGTGCGAGTGAGTGTGCCGACCGTCGTTCCATTGGCGGAGTTCTCGGCGACCGTCAGGCCGGTCGTTGCCAAGTCGCTCGGCGCATCGTTGGCACCTTGAATGGTGACCGTGATTTGTGTGGTGCTCG
>JBKCUW010000002.1:0-130294 GCA_046318275.1 Pirellula sp.
ATGTGGCTGATGGCTTCTCTGGTTTCGCAACCGATAGCATTGGTTTCTGCTGTCGTCGCAAGGTTGGTTTCCATTCTCGCGGAACTTGCAGTGATCGCCGTGGCTCGAACGCTTTCCAACGGAAATCTAGAGATAAAATCATAGGACTAATCCGTAATCCCCTGTGATTCATCGGAGCCACTTGTAGTACAGTTGCATTAAATAATACCCGTAATCGCTGGTTTGCGATTGCTTACGTTGTGGAGATTTTGTTCAAAGCACAAAGGTTGAAACCATGGCGTTTTCATGGCGATGGATCTCTGAAAAACCAGGAACGAGTCTTGGGTTTGAAACCGCAGTTTTCTTGCTGCTGTTCGTTATGGTTTCCGAAGCGGTAGCGGAACCTTTCCAACGGGATGTGCAGGATGAATCCATGCAAGGTTCATTGGAGTTCATGAAGTTGGATTTTCCCGAAATCGCGGACTCGCGCAGGTCCGACGTACAAGTCCCAGAATCCCCTGTTCGTGCCCTGTCACGATTTCGACGCGGGCGCGATCGAGTGGACGGTGCCTCCTCGGTCAGAGGTCGACGTATTCCGATTCAGGTACACATCCCCAAGTCGGGTGGACCTTTCCCGATCATCGTGGTCTCGCACGGCGCGGGAGGGAATTTGGAAACCCATTACGCCCAAGCACAGCATCTCGCCTCGCACGGTTATGCCGTCCTGTGTGTGGAGCATATCGGTAGTAATACCGATCGCCTCAGGAGCGGTTTGCG
Organism: Pirellula sp.; assembly: GCA_046318275.1. Classification (GTDB taxonomy): domain Bacteria; phylum Planctomycetota; class Planctomycetia; order Pirellulales; family Pirellulaceae; genus JBKCUI01. The sequence continues at coordinate 757 of JBKCUW010000002.1, forward strand.
CCCTCTGGAAAATGTCAACCACATGATCCGGGATGCCAGCGAAGTGTTGGGACGTCCTAAGGATATCAGTTTCGCAATCGATCAGGCCATTGAGTGGAATGAAAAGCATAACGCACTTCGAGGGCGTTTAGACACCCAGCATATCGGTGTCTTGGGGCATTCGTTCGGTGCATACACAACGATGGTGGTCTGCGGGTTGCGGCCCGCGCTCGATTGGCTGGAACCACCGATTGCTCCCGGGAAAGGGTTGGGTCCAGACCTGCGCGATCAGCGAGTGAGTTGTGGCGTTGCGTTATCACCTCAGGGAGCGGATGAACCATTCTTTATTCGGGAAAGCTTTGCTTCGCTTCGCGTGCCTTTGATGGGAATATCAGGTAGTCAGGACAAGCAGCAAGGGGGACTGCCCCCTATCAATCGCTATAACGCGTTTGAGCTTTGGCCTCCGCGTCGCGGATCGCATTGTTTTGTGTGGTTGGCTAACGCACATCACTTGGACTTCACGGATTCAACGGGTGCTCAAAAACAAGGTATTCGGTCACCCAATCGCAACGATGTGCAAAGAGTAGTTCGCGCCGCTACCCTTTTGTTTTTTGACATGCACTTAAAATCAAAATCCACTGCAGCGAGTGAATTGTCGACTCAAGGCCTCAAAAAATACTTGCAGGGTGCGGTCGATAGTGTCGAGGTGCGAACTAAGTAAGTGGTTGTAATTTTGGGGAAATGACATCCGATCGCCTTGAGCTAGGATCAGTTGCTATTTGTAGCGAATCGGATCGCATTTGAGTGGAGATATCATGCGTGAGTTATGGCAGCGTTTTATGGTAGTGGTCGGACTGCTTTCGGTCGTTTCGATTGCTGCTGCGCAGGATACAGCTGTTGATCGCGTTGATGTATTCCCACCAGGGATGAATGGGGTGTCTAGGTACCGCATCCCCGGTTTGGTGGTAACGCCTAAGGGAGTAGTTCTGGCCTACTGTGAGGCTCGCAGGAATAATAGTTCTGACTGGGGAGAGATCGAAGTTCATCTGCGGCGGTCGATCGATGGAGGTAAGACTTGGTCGCCAGCGCAATCGATCGCCCATCGTGGAGAGCGTATCGTCTTGCCTCCTCGAAATCGAAATGAAGTGGCTCGAGAGCAAACGGTCAACAATCCGGTAGCAATTGTGGATCAACAGACTGGATACATTGAGTTTCTTTATTGTGTTAACTATGCGAGATGTTTTTCGATGCGAAGCGAGGATGATGGACTTACATGGAGCCAGCCGATCGAGATTACATCTGCATTTGAAGCATTTCGCAAATTCACCAACTGGAGAGTCCTAGCAACAGGCCCTGGGCATGGTATCCAGTTGGTCAGCGGGCGATTGGTTGTGCCAGTGTGGCTCGCTTACGGGAACGAGGGAGATCACCGGCCATCCGTCTCTGGTACTATCTACAGCGACGATCATGGAAAAAGTTGGCATGCCGGCGCGATCGCGTTCCCGAACCAAGGCGATTTTGGGAATCCTAATGAAACGATGGTCGCTCAGTTATCCGATGGCCGAGTGATGCTCGTCGCTCGCAATGAATCCAAAGCGAATCGGAAATTGATCGCTTATAGCGTCGATGGTGCTTCTGGATGGTCCGAGCCGGTATTTCATGATCAACTATGGGAACCGATATGTATGGCTAGCCTGGTAACGCATCCATCGGCAGCGAGAGCACTTCTTTTTTCGAACCCTCATAGTTTGGCGCTCGATTCCAATGGGAAAGAGAAACCGGGTGGTCGTGGCAAACGTGTGAACCTTTCGATCAAATTGAGTCAAGACGACGGGAAAACGTGGCCATTCAGCAAGACCCTCGACGCAGGTCCTAGCGCTTACTCGGATTTAGCAGTGCTTTCCGACGGCGCAGTGCTTTGTTTGTACGAAACGGACCAGTCGATTGTTTGCGCTCGCTTCACTCTCGAATGGATTCGAAAACCTTAAAGAATAGGACTCGTCTCAATGATTGAAGCGGTTGTTCGAAAGATGCGATTATTCGATAACCTTTGCTTGTTCTCAACGAGCTTCCCAACACGGTAACACAGTTTTCACTAGGTAACATGTCTTGCAACGGTGCGCTTCTCATTAGGCCTTAAGGAATTTTTTATGAAATTATCACCCGTATTATCCATGGGAGTATCGCTTTGTCTGTTGACTCTGCCTGCATGTAGCGACAGCTCAACAGCCTTGAAACCATCTCCTACTGTAAAGCCGACGGGTGAGATTCAGCGAATCGAGAAAAAGAGCCAAGTGCACAAGTTCGAGGGGTACGTTTTCGAGCTACCTGCTCGATTCAAGCCAGTCGACGCTGGCGATACATCATTGCCTCGGAACATTAAAGTCGCCTCGTATCATGCTCCTACGGGGAACCTCGACGGTCAAACGCCCCAGGAGTCGTTCATGGTGGCCCTCATGCCGGATGAAAACGCGGTTGCTGAGATGCGCAAAAATCCGCGGCAGGTACTTGTGAACTCGAGTGCAGGTTTTTCGGACGGGCAAGGACTTAAGGTGCTCCAGCGGGGAGAATTAAGGCCGCAGCGTATCGGAGACCAAATCATGTTTGTGATGCCGATCGTATGGTCCAATCAAGCGGGGGCTGAGATTCTCGGCTTGGCTGCAGCAGCCGCTGGCAAAGATCATGCACTCACTGTTTTTTATATGGGGTTCTCGGGCGATCATGTCGAAAACGCGAATGAAGTTGAGACTTGCTTAGGGACATTTGAGTACGAAGCGAAGTAACGCAATCGCAAGGGCGCCCATAGTCGAGTCTCCTCCCCATGGTTTCGGCTCATCCTCGGCTTAAATAGCTAAGCGAGCAGGGCGGAAACGATTTCAATGAAGATCGAGAGCAAAAGATCGCAGCACGCCCATGCGATTTCCTGTAGCGGCCGTAGGGCCTCCGAAAAGGCTCCAAGCCATGTCGGTTCGAGACAGGGAGACGGATCGCACCGTGTGCCTGAGTTGGATGGATTTGGACCGTCGCTGGTTTGCATAAGCGGAGCCAAAGGGGATCGATTTTCCAGTGAAATAGTTATTCTGCCCGAACCCTTGGCACGGTTTTCAACCAAACGAGGCGCGCCATCGAAACTATTTTGGCTGCCACCGAATGACTGGTTGGTCGCTATCGCGCTGCAACTAGGCTTCGAGCGTTCGAGCTGGTTCAAGCCGAATAATGTGTGCAGAATGAACCGCAGATGCACGGATCTCACGGATCTGAGTTTGCCTTTCACGATCAGCGCATCATTGGATATAACTAACGGTTGCGGGTAACTGAAATCGCCAAAAAAACTCCTGAAGCCATTGAGACTTTCCGAATGAAAGCGTTGTCCTTTTTTTGTAGGTGCCTTCTCGTTTCGTTGTTCTTTACCAGCCCAACGACCATCCACGCTCAATCAGTGGATACGATTTATCACAATGGTCGGATCCTCACCATGGCGGGAACGCAGCCCGTCTATGCCGAATCCCTTGTTGTCAATGATGGGAAGATCGTGTTTGTCGGCGAAAAAGCCGTTGCGCTGAGGATGAAGGGTAACGCGACGAAAGTTGTCGATTTGGAGGGCAAAGCGCTCCTTCCTGGGTTCATCGATGCGCATAGCCATTACATCAACTCGCTCTTGGTGGCGAATCAGTGTCAGCTTTATGCACCTCCATCGGGTACTGGAAAAGACGTCCCCAGTATCATTGCGGAGCTGAAACGTTATGCCGACGAGCGAAAGATTCCCAAGGGAGAGCTGATCATCGGCTATGGGTACGACGACACCGTAATGCCTGAAGGTCGCTTGCTCAATCGAGGGGATCTCGACGAGGCATTCCCTGACAATCCAGTCCGAGTTGATCACGTCTCCATGCACGGCGGGGTCCTTAACAGCCTCGCCCTTAAAAAGTACGGAATCAGCGCCGATACCAAAACGCCTCCGGGTGGGGTAATTGTTCGAAAGCCTGGGTCGGAGGAACCGTGGGGGCTGATCATGGAGACTGCGTTTCTGCCGGTCTTTGAACAGTCGGAGCCGATGACCGCGCAACAAGAAATTGACGCGACACGGGCCGGCCAACTGCTGTACGCTCGTGCTGGAATCACAACCGCCCACGAAGGTGCAACGCACTATGCTCAATTGCAAACGATGAAGCGAGCCAGTGAAGTGGGTGCGAACATGATTGACATTGTGGCGTTTCCATTCATTACCGACCTCGAAAAGATCCTTGGGGAGTATCCTGCACAAGAATGGGGGAAATACCAAAATCGCTTGAAACTCGGTGGGGTGAAAATCACGATGGATGGATCGCCTCAAGGGCGCACCGCTTTCTTTACAACTCCATATTTGACCGGGGGACCAAGCGGTGAAAAAGACTGGCGAGGTGAGTTGTCGTTTCCACAGGATCTCGCCAACAAGATGGTCAAGCAAGTTTACGAGCTCAATCTCCCTCTCAATCTCCATTGCAATGGAGACGCTGCCATCGACGCGTTTTTTACCGCCTACGAATTTGCGAGAGGAGGAGATTATTCGAAGCCTTGGAACGTGACCACGATTCACAATCAGTTCCTTCGCAAGGATCAAATTGGTAAGCTTGTGAAGTACAAGGTGCGTCCTTCTCTGTACACACTCCATACGTATTATTTTGCAGAGGCTCACATCGCGAACCGAGGCAACGATCAAGCGATGTATATCAGCCCCATGCGAGATGTCATCGATGCAGGCCTACACCCCAGCAACCACACGGACTTTGTAGTCGCTCCGTTGGACCAGATGATGATGCTGCATTCGGCAGTGAATCGAGTCTCTCGCAAAGGGGCTGTGATCGGGAAATCGCAACAAGTAACCCCCTTCGAAGCCTTGAAAGCCATGACGATCTGGGTCGCTGAGCAATATGGAGAACAGGACACCAAAGGAACCTTGGCCTCTGGGAAATTAGCCGATTTAGTAATCTTGGACAAAGATCCGATGCGAGTCGATCCAATGGAGCTTAAGAACATTCGCGTGCTCGAAACCATCAAGGAGGGGGTTACGATTTATCCTGCCAACAAGTCGGCGCCTGGAATTACCGCTCCTGAAGAAACCAGCAAGCAGACATACCGCTGGCGAGCTCATATCTGCGATATGGCGGAAGTGAACCAGGCAGTTGGCAAGGATTGGGTGCTGGTCAGCCTCAACGAGCAAAAGGTCAACGTCGAGATGCCTCCTACGCTTCGATTCGAGCACGGCAGAATTATGCTATTCGGTGGTGTCAATCGAATTTCAGGATCCTACGCGTTGATCCAAGACAGTGTTACGCTAGGGGATCTGGTTGGAACAAAACGTGCCGGCCCCCCAGAACTGATGGAGCTTGAAAACTCTCTTGCGGCGACCTTGGCTACCGTCAACGGTTTTCACGTTCAGGGGGATAACATGGAACTGCTCAGCGGTGGTAAGGTCGTCGCGAGGTTCCAGACTGGTAAATGACCTGCGCGATCGCTACAAAGGGTGGCGACGAGCTCGGGCGTGAAAATCACCTCGGCAATGGGCTGTTCTGCTAGCTAGAACGCAACCGAGTCGCATACGTTGGGGCTGCAAACCCTAGGTAGCGAGCCTACCGACAGCGGCTGCATGCCAGGGGCGAGGCCAACTGCATTGCGGTCGTAGCGATCGATCTACCAGAACTCTATCGGCACTATGCCGAATAGAGTTTGCGGTAACCCATGGATCGAATCAAACATTTCTCAGCGATGAACCCTTGCCAATGCAGCTCAGGGAATAGTAATTCATCGATAGTAGTATGCCACACACAGGACGCTACAAATTTATCAGTTGACGGCTCCATTGACCGCATTGTTGCCAACGAAAAAGGTACCGTTGTTGGCAACAGGCAAGACCGGCGTCCCGCACTGACCTGAGATATTTCGGGAAACGGCTTTTCCGCCGAATGAATAGCTCAAACCACAGGAAATCGACCACAGCAATTCGTTTGAGCCGATAGGTCCTTTGCTGGAACTTGGGAACAGAAATCCGGAATTGCCATAAAGAGAAATTCGGTTTGTCATCGGTGCTGTGAATTGAGTACCCGTCGTCCAGCTTCCGAAGCTTGAATGATCCGTCAATCCAGCGTAGAGCATCGACCGGGCACCCATCGAGAAATTGTGACTCCAGAAGAGGTTTCCTTGATTGATCGCCTCTACGGACTGACCAGGGTTGCTGGTTAAGGTCTGTGAGTTTGTATGGACCGCCCCCCAGAATCCGACTTCATTGCAGGAGTTCATCGCAAGACCTGTGATTCCGCGGATTTGACCTAGGTAAAGACTGTCGGCCCCAACTCCCCAGTTGTTGGCGATCAGTTGGTCATACACGAGACCGTAGGAAAGCCTCTCATTCGCTTCTACATCGCTTCGTTTGAACAGGCCCGTTGTAATAAATCCTTGATTTTCTGTTTGGCCAGGAGCGGCGGTATCGCGTCCCTTCAAATCATATACCCCAAAGGAACCGCCGACTTGAGCACGCACCTTACGATCTCCCAGTCGAAAGCCTGTGTTCATGCCGTTTACAAAGCCAGCGCTGTTCATGTATCCAGTTGCCACGTCAGGAGGCAGCGTGGTATCCCCGATTCCTTTGTATGCTTCAACACCGGAAAAAATGGATGTGTTTTGGTACCAGTTTCCACACTCGGCCATCGCACGGCAGAAAGTTGGCTTGCTATTGGAGCACTTTGCATCCGAGCCAGACTCGGGCATCGCACTGCAACCCTCGGCGATCGGCGCGTCGGCGGCACATCGCTCTGTGTTTACCAAACCGATACCACTCAGTGTGGTCGTTGCCAGAAAGAGGGAACAAAGTGAAAATCGCATCGGCACGCATCCCTACGTTGAAAGATAATTGTGTCTTGGTATCCCGTCGCGGCCGAGGAATTGCATCCTGCATTTCCTCGGTAAAACCACCGCGATCAGATAGAAGCCATGGCATTCCGTCGTCGGTGTATCGTCTTCCAATATGGAAGCACCTAATGCTCTCAAGGTTGTTCACATGGAATCACAGGTTTGCGATCAGACGACCGGAAACTATGGGTTGTTCGTTACATTCCTAACAGATTACGCAACCCGCACCACGCACTGATGGATGACCGTTTTTTGAAGGCTGGGAGGGTGGCTTGTAGTTAATGCAGCGCGAGCCCCAACTCGTTGCCATGGCATTGGGGCCGGGATATAAAAAGAGCCAAAGGCGCGAACTGCATTCGCATCGTATTTCGCTGGGTACCGGTCGCATATGAATCGAGCAACAAAAGATGCAAGCCTTTATTTTGCGGAAGGATGCGGTCGTTGTCCGTTGAAAGCAACTCCCCAATGCAAAGTTCATGCTTGGGCCAGTGAGCTCAAGTACCTCAGAGGGATCTTGTCAAAAACCGAACTTGTCGAAGAGTTGAAATGGGGCGTTCCCTGCTACACCTACAACGGGAAGAACGTCGCTATCATCGCGGCCTTTAAGGAGTATTGTTCGATTAGTTTCTTCAAGGGTGTTTTGCTTCCCGATCCGGATAGGATCTTGGTGAAACCGGGTGAGAACACACAGGCCAGTCGGTTGGTACGATTCACTTCGTTCGATCAAATCGTTGATCTTGAGCCTTCGATCCATAAACTGATTGGCCACGCTATCGATGTTGAGCGCAAAGGGTTGCAGGTAGCTCGCGATGCAAAGCAGGAGTTGGTTTATCCCGAGGAATTGGTGACGGCATTCCAGAGTGTGAAAGGGCTTAGAAATGCCTTTGAGAAATTGACCCCAGGCCGTCAGCGTGCTTATGTACTTTTCTTTACGGCTCCCAAGCAGTCGAAAACGCGAGCCTCAAGGATTGAGAAATGCGTTGCTCAAATCCTGGAGGGCAAAGCATTGCATGATTGAGTCTCATGCATCCGACAATGTAAGCACCGCACATGCGACGAAGTCTCGAAAGCCAGATGTAATACATCGTCCGTTACGCATCGAACAGGCTCAGGTTATTTCGAAAGTTGGACCAAAATGCATGATCGCGTTGGTACTGCTCAGGTGCGATCTGCGACGAGAAATGGTCCAGGTAATCCAGCCATTTCGTCGCTTGCTGGCGGTATGAGAAGTCGGGGGAGGCTTGTGGGTTGACCCAGTCGGCATCTCCCGGCTCGCTAGATCCCAGGTACTCGCCGTTCTCATCGAAGTGCATATTGGCTAAGAGTAGTTGTGAGCCGATCTGCATTTGGTAGAGCATGCGGTCCTCATCGGAGAGTTCCTGCGTGGTAGCCTCCCAGGCTTTTCGAACTTCCGAGGGCGTATTGCTGTCAGGGAATCGGAACGTGGTCGCAGCGCCGACATCGGTTAATCCATCCAGATTCTCATCGACTTGAGCATCCGGAGGTAATAATAGATTCAGCGATGCTTCGGCAGACAAGGAACTTGGCTGAATCGGATTTGCAAGGTGGTGGACTTGTTGGATAGCACTCAGGTCTTCGGAAGAAAGTTTCCTTACATACGACTGAGGATCCGCGTATGCTCCGTTGTTGTAGGCGTTGCATAGAATCTTTTTATAGTCATCCCGAAGATCGGTTGCGGTTTTACCTTCACGAACACTAGGGCTGTCGCTGCCAGCGATGAAGCTGTACCGCGTCGAGCAAAATTCCTGGAACCAATCGTCCCAGGTACCAGCGATGGAATCCGAGGAAATCGAAGAGTCATCTACGGATTGGGCGGACGTGTATCCTTTCCGCCCCACTTGTTCGAGGACTGCAGCGAAGACATCCTGAGTGTGGCTCACCGTCGAGCTGGTTGTACCCTGGACGGAACGTGAACTTGGAAAATTCGTCGCTGTAGAACCTGATGGAAAACTCGACACCTTCATAACAATACTGCCCCCTTACAAATGCAAGCAAAGGAGCGCAACCCGAAAATTTCGACTCCCTAGCTATTCATCGGCAATGGATTCGCAGTACAGAAAAGAACTTATAAAAATCGCTGCAGAGCCGATTGGATATCGGAGCGAATTTCGATTCAAAAAAACAGGCCCAGAAGGATTCGAACCTTCGACCTACGGATTAGAAATCCGTTGCTCTATCCAACTGAGCTATGAGCCCCACACAGTCACCGATAGTTTAACCGCACTACGGAATGTCGAAAAGAGATGAAGTCTCGGAACGAGGCTTGCTTTCACGTTACCGGTCAGCTTGTTCGCAGGCTGGCGATCTTTGGGATGAGGAGCAAACTTCCGATAAAAAAGAAAACTCCGACCCAGCCAGCGATCCAGAAGTTTTCGAGTTTTCCTTGGGCATTTTCGACCACGATATTTGCAGAAATACTGGCCGCAACTCCGATCGCCAATGACTGAACGGAGCTGCTAATGCTGAGAAAAGCGGTGCGCCATTGAGGTTGCGATAAACTTGAGATCATCGCTTGGGCGGGTACCATCCGCGCGGATGTCATCACCATGTAGGTTGTCGTGACCAGTACGCAGAGCCAAGCTGATACCGGGGGGAGATGGGTTATCGCGACGGCGGGGACGACTGCCAAGCATACAACAATTTTGTAAATCAATGGCTTACCGAACCGATCGGATAGTCTTCCGACCAGTGGCATCGTTACAAAGGTAAATGCACCACCGACGATATATACGAATTGAAGGTACTCCTCCGGCAACCCTGCGTTCTTCACCACGTATGTTGCCAGAAAAGGGACGATCAAAAATGTTTGGAAGACGAGGATGCAGGTGAACAGGAAGGCCCACCGATGGGATGGTAATTTCAGCACTCCCCAAAAAGTTCCCCAGTACCCGTGATCGCCCGAGTCCTCGTGGCTAGGAACTCTCGGTAAGAAAGTAAAGAGCAGGATCCAAATCGGGATGCACACGATCGCGAGATAGAGGAAGGGAGTTCTTGCGGATGAGTCTCGTTCTGCAAGCCACAATCCGATGGGAACGCCAACAACCGAAGCCATCGAGAACGATGTCATGATCACGCCGAGCGCATAGCCTCGACGCGATTCTCCATATAAATCGCTCGCAATCGACATTACCATCGAACCGATCAACCCGCCGCACACGCCGGTCATGCATCGGGCTAGAATCAGCGAGGTGAATCGGCCTGACAGGTAGCATGCAAGCGAACTGAGCAGGAACAAGAAAAGTATGACGAGCAACGTCTTGCGGCGCTCGATCCGGTTAATCCATCCAGCAGCGACAATGCCAGCGATCGACGATGCATACCCATAACTAGCGACGACATAACCGAACTGTTCTGCAGACAGACCTAATTCGTCAAAAAATCGCGGTCCCAACGGCATCACGATGATGAAGTCGAGGATGTTGACGAACTGAACCAGCGCCAATGAAAATAGGATGATCCAATCGCGCAGGCTAAAAGCTGATCTCTTTAACGGTGGTTGCTGGTTATCGGCTTGGGGTTCCAAAGAGTCCTCATGTCTCGATGATGCGCTTAGCGATTTAGGTATCTAGAGAATCCATACGATCCAGAGCCGTCCCAAGTCGCAAGCACTCAAGCAATGCGTTCGCGCATTCTTCTCCCTTGTTACCCTTGTTCCCACCACTTCGCTGGATCGCTTGTTCGAGTGAGTTCACGGTGAGCAAACCGAACGCGATGGGTTTATTATGATCCATCGATAACTGCATAAGAGTGTTGCTGACCGCTCGGTTGATATGTTGGTCGTGGGATGTTTCGCCTTTGATGACGGCGCCGAGCGCAATCGCGCCGGCGAAGCTCCGAACTGCGATCAGCCGTTGGACGGCAAATGGCAATTCCCAAGCGCCTGGGACACGCACCACCACAATACGATCCTCGGAGATTCCTCCGGCGGTCAACGTGGCAATCGCTCCTTCGCAAAGTTTCTCCGTAATGTGCGAATTGTAGGTGGAGACAATTATGCCGATCGATTGATTCGGAGGTAATTCGGCGTGTTTGGACGAGGCGGAGATTTCCAGAGGCATGAATAAGCGGGGCAATAAGAGGAAGGAAAGGGAGCGGCCTCCGCAAAGGTTGCGAATGAGCGCGGCAGGCTTCTCCCGGCATGGGCCCTTATTGTCGGGCAACATCAACAGGATGTCGACTCCCCGATCCGAGAAAGCTTCATGAAATCTGATAGCTTCGCACCGAAACGGTGCGACCGCTGCTTATAAGCCTTTTAGCCCCAAGAGAAACTCCGCATTATTGCGCGATTTTTGCAAACCATTTAGAAGATGCTCCATCGCTTCCGGAGAGTTTAGCCCCGCCAGTCCTTTTCGAAGGAGGGAAACTTTTTGGTATTCCATGGGATCAAGCAACGCTTCTTCTCGACGAGTGCCTGACTGAAAAATATCGATTGCTGGCCAAATGCGTCGATCGACCAATCCGCGATCAAGCACGATTTCCAGATTTCCCGTACCCTTGAACTCTTCAAAGATCACATCATCCATTCGGCTTCCTGTACCAACCAGCGCAGTTGCAAGGATGGTGAGTGATCCACCTTCTTCGAGTTTGCGGGCTGCACCGAAAAATGCCTTCGGCCTCTGCATAGCATTGGCGTCTAGGCCCCCGGTCAACGTCTTTCCCGATTGAGTGCATTCGCCATTCCATGCTCGCGCCAAACGTGTGATCGAATCGAGGAAGATCACGACATCTATTCCGTCCTCGACGAGTCGTTTGGATTTCTCGAGGACCATTTGGCTGACTTGAATGTGACGAGCACTGGGTTCATCAAATGTACTACTGACGACTTCGCATTTCGGCCCACGGACCTCGCGTTGCATATCGGTGACTTCTTCTGGCCGCTCGTCGACAAGTAAGATAAACACGTAAGAGTTCGGGTAATTCTTGAGGACCGCCTTGGCCATCTTTTGCATCAGCACTGTCTTGCCAGCGCGTGGCGGTGAAACGATCAGCCCCCGTTGGCCGAAGCCGATTGGTGTTATCAAGTCCACCACGCGAGTACACATCTCGCTCGGTTCTGTTTCGAGGATAATCCGTTCTTTTGGATGCAGTGGGGTTAGGGAATCGAAGGGCTTGCGACTGCGAACTTCGTTTGGGTTTCGATGGTTGATCGCTTCGACGCGAAGCAGCGCAAAGTAGCGTTCGTTTTCTTTCGGTGGTCGAATCTGTCCGGAGATTGTCATCCCTGTCGTAAGTCCAAACCGGCGTATCTGTGAAGGCGATACATAGATGTCGTCGGGACAGGCAACGTAATGGTGGTTTGTCGAACGAAGGAATCCAAAACCATCCGTCAGTACTTCGAGTGTGCCTTCCCCCATCATCATCCCGGAGGACTGCATGCGAGATTTCAGAATCTGGAAGACGAGTTCCTGACGTTCTAAGGAATCCCAAGAGGGGATTTTCTCAACAGTGGCGATGTCCCCTAATTCACTCGGCGACATTCGTTGCAGCGTCGCAAAGTCGAGTACAGGGCGGCTTTCTCCCGGAGCAAGAACGGGCGCGGCAGTGCGCTCGCGCAGCATCTCCTCTGCGATGGAGAGGATTTCATCGGGTTTTGTTTTCGATCGAGGTCGATCGTTCTCGTTACCGGTCATGGCAGTGACACGACTCGCGACGCGATACCGCTGAGGGGATCAGCAAAGCACCAACCAACACGCGGTTGAACGAAACGTGTTATTGGATCCAAATGGATCCGCAGACGTTTCAAGGACAATCCGGGAGGTTGCTTCGACGCGAATCGGAAGGAGGCTAGGGGGGTGGGCAGATGAGAAGTAAGCATGGATCAAACCACGCACAATTTCAGTATATCCAGCGCGCTTGCAGGAGTACAACGGAAAACAAACCCCGCTGAGGTCGAAGAACGGAAGCTTTCCGCACTTCGAGGACATCGTTATCCTGCTATGCCCAATCCTCTCGGTGACAATCGTTCGTTTTCGATTATTGGGGGCGTCCCAATGGCATGAAGAATCACCTTCCTGACGCGGGATGCTCGAGGGGGGGCCAAAGGGGCTGGCCAAGGAATTTCAGGTTTCTTTTCCTGAAATGGCTAGCAGGTAGGAATCTTGTTCGCAGGCAGTTCGACCATTGGGTGCTCTCCGATTTGGTTTTGGGGAAAGCAATTTTCTCGGATCCCGCAGGAGTACAGGTTTTTTGCATGCAATGAATCTCTGACGTTGCTGCCAACTGGGAATCCGCAAACTCCACCTAATTCTCCCAATCGTTTTTGCCGATACTTTGGGGGAAGGACCGCCATGGGCCTTAGTATCCGTAGGTGCCCCTGCGCGCTTGTCAAAAAGCATGAATTTTCGGCAGCGGGTTTAGGACCTTGCGAGTAACCCTCAGTATTTCGGTAGGAATCCAGCAATGATTCGGCGAAACCCAATGGCACGAAAGAGATCGCTACGAGCGGTTCTTCTTTCCGCCGTGGTGTTCCCTACTGTTGGGTGTGTGTCCGTTATTCACACAACGGATCCGCCGAAGTTGATCGAGTTCTCCGTGGATTCAACTCCTGGAGTTGTTGGTTGCTCCACATGCCACAAGGATGGTTGCGATGCGTGCGATGCTCATTGCGACGTAGGCTACCCAGGCGCAGAAGGAGTCGTGGTCGAACCCATTGGTGTTCCATTCCTAAACCATTGGATCCACGAAAATGTTCACCATACCGCGGAAGAGGCAAGTCTCTTCTCGGGCAAGTGTATTGACTCCCTTCGAGAAAAGTGGGAAATCCATAAAGCGTGGCGGCAACGAAAACGGGAAGAGGCGCAAGGACCACCGTGGCCGAAATTTCATCCGGTTCCCACCAAACCCGCATTTCATCCCTTGGAATCGGAAGTATCTGAGGATCCTACCCTTTATGGGAACCTGCGTCCGTAGCGAGCAGGCCGATTTTCATTTGTTATATCCCGATGCCACTTGCTAACACGCATGGCTCAGACGTTTTCTTAGCGAATCGAATCTGTCAGAGTCCTCAGCGTGAGCGCCGGTTGGGGGGGCATTGATGCCGTTCGTCGCGACTTGGTGCTCATGACGAGCATTGGGGGTGATCGGAGCCGACGTCCGGTTGCGACTTGCTAACACGCGTGGCTCAGATGTGCGGAGCAAAGAGAACGATGACCCGGATTTCGTAGGTGCTTTGCACCGACAATGCTCACTGGGTTGCGTTGTATCGCGTTCACTAGCGGGGAACTGCAAGTTTCGCCCGCTGGTTGCTACCTGATTCCAGTAACGAAATCCCGGCGTAGACCCCGGCTGATTACCGTTGCAGCAATTGAGGGTTCGCAGGGAGTGGTGGGACGGAAGCACTCGGCGCCCCGGTAGGTAAATTGGGTGCCGGTATGAAGCCGTTGGGGTTTTGTGCCACATACGGTACAGCTTGTGTCGTGGGGCCAACTCCTGATCCGTTGGAGGGTGGTGTCCCCCACGCGGATTGGACGCTGTTTGCGATGCTACCAGCCTGTTGGTAGACCCCCATCGCTTGCTGGCCGAATTGTTGGCCTTGTTGCACCATTTGGCTTATATTCTGGGCGCCGCCCATGCTCGCCAATAGATCGCGCGCTGGTTTCAGATTTGGATCGATTTGCAGGGCTGCATTCAAATGCTGCTGGGTCGCAGGAATATTCTTGCGATTGAAATGGAGGTAGGCCATTTGGTACTGAGCCATCGCGGAAGATTCGGTTTGTTTCAACTCGTCGAGAGCACCTTGCGCGTTGCCCGAATCGAGGAGAATGCCTGCCAAGCTAGAACGATAACTTCTGTTCTTTGGCTGAAGATTGACGGCCTTTTGAAGTTCATCCTTGGCCGACTTGAGATCGCCCGTACGAGCGTATACGGCACCTAGCTCTGCATAAGCATCCGCATTGTTTGGCGCTACGCTAGCAGCTTTTTTGTAGAACTCGATGGACTTTGCTGTATCTTTTTGGTTTTCATAAAGGCGTGCCATGCTCATCAACGCCACTGGGTTATTCGCTTCAGCCTCCAAAGCCCGACTGTAGCTATCGAGGGCTTTTGCATAGTTGCCTTGCGATTCAAAATAACTGCCCTGGGCGACTAGTACTTCGGGTGCGATCGAGACAGGCTTGGACAAGCCGGTAGCGGAATCTTTGAGTTCGGTTGGATTCGACGCGTTGGTAAACGGTGACGTGATCGCTGACTTAGTCTTGGTGTATGCGGAGCTCATCGCGGACCCAACGGTGGCGAACTGACTCTTGACCGTTTTTGATGTGCTTGAAAGCGCGTCCGACATCGACTTGGACGAACTTCCGTCTACCTTTTCCGTCGGCCAAATTGATGGGCGAAATCCAGGTTTGCTCACGCACCCAACCGATGTGATTGCAAGCAAAACACCACCAGCGATTTGTAGTCGTTTGGTTTGGAATTGAACACTTTTCCGCATATTGCCCTCGTGCTTCGTCGAACGCTAGCGTCGAACAATCGTTACGACTGCTATAGTCGATACATCCAAGGGTTAGCTCGGCAATTCATCCATGGGAGCTTGAGCAATACCTTGTTACAAACTGCGGAAACGAAGGTTTCCACGCTCGGACGATGCGAGGGGGAGGCGAGCCTTAATTCTGCGGAGTAAAACCGCGACAGCCCACAGGCGAATACAAGTATTTCAACCGCTAAGGTGGTTCAGGACCTGTAGCACCCCATTCAGATGCGCCATTCGAGGGCCGTATCGGTCCAGGAAATCGGAGAAGATGTACTCGCTTTCTGCCAGTTCATCCTTCGAATCCTCGACTTCATCCGCCATTTTTTGGAGAAACTCGGTTTGAACTCCTGAGAGCGTTTCCAATGCAGAGCGGCACGAACGGACCAACTCCGGGTGTGCACTTCGCCACTGATTTAGCTCGTTTTGGCGCTGGTTGTTCGCTTGCGTGGAGTTCTGCAGCAATTGCTTGCTAACTTGCAGAAGTTGTTCGAGAACTTGGTTTTGTCGGTGTTGGACTTCGATCATTTGTCGCGTCAAACCGATCAACGTTGCACCGACGTCCGCTGGCCGCTCGCGTGCGGCAGCAGCATTTCCCGAATCTGCCGAGACATTAATCGAAAAGACTGGTGAGAATTGACCAGGATCGTTAGACATGGCGATTCAAAGGGGTTTTGGTGTCGTGAAGCGGCAGACAGGACGCAAAGGTGCAGATCGAGGATCGCTCGAACACAGACCGACTCCAGTATAGTCACGCATGCCATCAAAAGTCGAGCGTTTGCTTTGCAGTTCTCTTCATTCGCCTGTGGTAATCATGGTTGGGACCTCGCGAAAAATCACAGCATTCGGTTGGCAAGTTGGGCGGTTTGTGCGGAGAAATCCTACGGCGCCTAGGAACTGTGGATTGCGAGCTGGGTGGAAGTCGAAGGTACGGTACCGGTTTTGTCTTTTAGGACACATCCTCGAAATTCGACGAAACGAATTGCATGGACGCGCATCAGAGTACTGCACAGCACTCAATCGGTTTTGCATCGATTCGAGAACGCTCGCCGCATGGCTATTTCGGGGGGTTCCTCGTGGTGAACACGTTGGCTCGTCCGATGGAGTTCCATTGCACGTTGCCGATCGTTCCGACACGAGCGCAGCAAATCCTTTTCGGAAAGACGCTCGATGAGTTCTTGTGTGGCGAGCAGATTGCCCGAGCCCTTTTGACCAAGTCGAAAATTAAACCGAAGGTGGTTTTCACCGATTGTCCGGCTGCGCTTTCAGTACGGCATTGGGTGGACATGCCTGTCTTCTTAATCTCGGGAGACGCCGACCGCTTCGGAAACGAGCATGAGGCATTCAGGGTACCCAGCGCGTCTCGAGCGGATGACGAGTTCAGCAGTGTTCAACTGGGGGATTACCAATTCCTGTGGTTGAGCAAATACGCGAACGATGCTCGTGCATTGGAGGGGCTCCACGATCAAGGCGTGTTTCCTTTGGACCTCTACGAGCCATTTTCGCGCATCAACGAGGCTCTTTCTGAAGCCAATCCACGGACGAAAGCAGCGTGAACGATGGCACCGACAGACGGATCTTCCGCGATCGAAGTCGAGTCGATTTTTTTCCCGTCGTTCGGTACGAATAGCCCTTCCAACCTAGGTGTGGCGTTCGCGGAGAATCCATGCTTTGATGACCTGCATACTGAAGTTGCAACGATCGCGGAAGCAAGCAGCCACTGTGTAGCGGATCTATGCGGAATCGAAAGTCCCAAAGTTTTAGCGATCCAGTTATCTCAGCCGCTTCCTAAGACGCTTGGATTTTCGTTCCCCGAGTCCCATGCTTGGTTGAAGACAGACAGTGTGGCCGGCAAAACACCAACCCCGAGTTCGCCACCCGGGACGCCATATGGTAGCGGGGGCAGTAGCACCGAAGGCACGGGCGATGCGACTCGAAGCGGCGCAAGTGCATCCGGTGCTCCGACTAAACTTTTTGGAGGCGTGGAGTCCGCATCGAACAAGAGGACACGCTTGAACCCACCCAAAGACTTGGTGCGTCTCGAGGATCGTCTTTACTACCTCCTGCAACCACCCCTTGAGACTATTGTTCAATCTGCGAAGCTGACTTTTCCGTTCCAGCCATTCTCGTACCAAATGGAAGGGATCGCGTTTTTGTTCCCCCGCAATGCCGCGATATTGGCCGACGAGATGGGGCTCGGGAAAACCATGCAGGCGATCACTGCGATTCGCATGTTGCTGCTCTCGGGTGAGCTTCAAAACACCCTTTTGATTTGCCCGAAACCGTTGGTGACTAACTGGGTGCGTGAGTTTCGGCAGTGGGCACCCGAAATACCTGTTGCTGTGATCGAAGGTGACTCGTCCAAACGAGCTTGGGTTTGGTCGAATCCTCAAGCGCCTGTTAAGATTGCCAATTACGAATTGATGCTGCGCGACAGCAGCGTGATCGATGATGAATCGCTTCACTTTGATCTCGTCGTGCTCGATGAAGCTCAACGGATCAAAAATCGGACCAGCACGACGAGCGAGATCGTTCGTTCGATTCCTCGCAGTAGGTCATGGGCCCTCACCGGAACTCCCATCGAGAACTCGGTCGAAGACCTAGTAAGTATCTTTGAGTTCCTATCACCGGGTTACCTTCGGGACGATATGCACTTGAAATCATTGGGCAAAGCAACTCGCGATTATATTTTGCGGCGGACGAAAGACAAAGTTCTGACCGACATGCCACCGAAGTTGTTCCGCAAAGCCGATTTGGATTTGTCCCAAGAGCAACGGGCTAGTTATCGGGCAGCCGAGGAAGAAGGGATCGTTCATCTTTCTGAACTAGGCGAGTCGATCACGGTCCAGCACGTGTTCGAGCTCGTTCTGCGATTAAAGCAGATCTGCAATTTCGATCCGGCTACAGGATCGAGTACCAAGATGGAGCGATTGGAAGCAGACATGGAAGAAATCGCGGCAAGCGGACAAAAAGCGATCGTCTTCAGCCAGTGGGTTGAAACGCTCTCGGTCATCGCAGAGAGATTGGATCGATACAATCCGTTGCAGTACCACGGGCGTGTACCATCCAATAAACGAGATGGAGTGATCGATCGGTTCAAGAACGATCCCAATTGCAATGTGATCCTGATGAGCTACGGAGCTGGCGCGGTGGGGCTTAACCTGCAGTTCTGCCACTACGTTTTCCTTTTCGATCGTTGGTGGAATCCAGCGGTCGAGGATCAAGCCATCAATCGAGCGCACCGGCTAGGGGTCAAGCAACCGGTGACGGTGACCAGGATGATGGCCGTTGAGACAATCGAGCAACGGATCGATGAGGTGCTAGAACAGAAACGCGCCTTGTTCAATACATTGTTCGCTGAGACGGGAACTCCGGGAAATCTGGGGCTCAGTCAGCAAGAGATATTTGGTCTATTCGGCTTGTCGGTTCCTAAATTTTCCAAAGCGGCCTAGTCGATGTCGATGTAGCTCTCTTCGGCATCTGGTATACATCCAACGCCGCGTTTTCCGAAAAGGGTGCGGTGTGTGCAACCTTTATTTGCTCGGCCCTGATTGTACGAAGGGCCGTTTTCGTTGGAAAAGGGCTCGATGCTCTCCAATCTCGCGCCGCAACGAGGGGTCCGTCGTGGTTTGAAGTGCTTCATTCAATGTGGCAATAGCCGTATCGAAGTCACCATTGGAGGCTTGGGTGACGCCTAGAACATGCAGAAGCGAGGCGCTCGGCGCATTTCCCGCTGCGCGCACAGCACGCTCGGCCGTTTTCACCGCCGCTTCTGGATTGCGATAGAAATCCTCGGGGCATGTCGCCATCATCCACGCTGCATTTTGAAGCGTTTGAGCATTGGACGGTGAGAGCTTCAGCGATTTTTGGTAGGCTTCGGCGGCATCTTTCCACCTGCCCAAGGATTGGCATGTATCCGCGTACTCGGACGCGGTCTCTGCAGACTCTGGAGCGAGTTTCATGGCGCTTTGGAAGTCCGCCAATGCTGCTTCGGTATCTCCGTTTGAGAACAAGGCTTTGGCGCGTGCACGATGCAGTCCGCTATCCTCGGGGCTCAACTCAATCGCCTTGCTAAAATCCGCGATCGCCTGTTTCCAGTTGCGAGCGCGAGCGTACAGCTCCCCGCGATTGTTAAACGCGTCCACAAACTTGGGATTTAATTCGATCGTTTTGCTGAATAGTTCGGTCGCTTCGTCGACGTTTCCCGTTAACGCTCGGGCTATACCGAGGTTGTGGTAGGCTCGCCATCGTCCGGGATCAAATTGGATCGAAAGTTGGAAATCCTCTGCTGCGCTTCGATCTAATTTTTCGGCGTCGTCGAACTGCTGGGATGCGACCATCTTTCCCGCCATGTCGGAACGTAATTCCCCTCGGCGGTTCGCTGCCCAGCTGAGCAAGCGTTTTGTGTAAGTGCGTTCGCTCGATAGCCGCGTGTTATCGCCGATCACGGTTCGACAACTTTCGATAACGCTGTTGTATTCGAGCACCGAGGTGGCCGCTTGGGCGCGGTCGTACAATGCTTGAAGGTCCGGAGCAACACGATCGGAGGCAGGCTGTTCGTTTGACTCCCCGTTTCTCTCTGGAATCCCGGGGGCAGCAGGTGCTACCTGCTCATCCCAACTGGTTCGAGGTGCATTAGTTCTCGCTCCATTGGGACGCGTACCGAGTCCTTTCGCGGACCCCGAGGGCTGGAAGCCCGCAGGTGGCGAGAGAGTCGATTTACCCGTCGTTTGTCCTAGGGCCTGATCGAATGGCGTTATTGCCGCGCTTGAGAAGGTAATCGGGCCGACAAAGCAAATCCATGCCATGCTTTGCCGACTTAGACCAAGGCAACAGAAAGTCCGATTGGGCCGAAATGGACTCGAAACGGTGTGCTTCCGAACGGGCTTTGGCATGCTCTCTACCTCATGGAATGATCAACAGGAAAGTGTCCTCAAGATACCAGAAATCCGTCTCGCGTTTGGAGAGCGAAATCCGCTTCGGGATGTGGTTGTGTTGGCATGGCGTCGCGTCCATCGCCTTGGGGAGCGACTCGAGGGTTCTGTGGTAATACTGCCCCCTTTCCGCTAGTCAATGGCTGGTTCACGCAAGGAATTCAGGGTAAATTTTCGGAGTTATGATTTGCTTGCACTCCTCAAGGACCTCTCACGATGCCTGTTACCGATACCGCACTTCGCCGATTGCACGAGATTCTGTTGCAAGTCGCCGACATTCGAGGACAAATCGAACGGGGGCCCAAGCAGATCAAAGCAGCCCAAAGTCAATTGCAAGTCGCCCGGGATGCATTGGCCCAATGCAAGGAAGCGATTAAGCAAAAGCGGATGGAGGGAGATCGCAAGCAATTGCTACAGCGAGAACGTGAAGCGAAGCTCTACGAGTGGCAGGGTAAGTTGAACGCGGCAAAAAACAATCGCGAGTACCAAGCGGTCAAAGACCAAATCGCGGCTGATACCCAAGCCAACAGTGTTCTCTCGGATGAAATTCTCGAGATCCTGGAGTCTATCGACGCGCTTCAAGCGAAGAGCGTCGAGCTCGAATCGAAACTGAAGGTTGTCGAGTCGGATACAGCAAAGACAGAATCGAGGATTCAAGAACGACTCGTCGTCCTCAAGCAGGAACTCGCTCGAGTAGAGGCAGAGTTGAAGGCGGAAGAAGCGAAGATCCCGGCTGATTTCGAAGACACCTATCGCCGATTGGTCGATAGCCGTGCGGAAGAGGCGTTTGCTCCTCTCGATGACAAATCGTGTGGCGGTTGCAATACGGGACTAACCCTGAAACTAATCGATCAGTTGCGCATGGGTACTCCCGCCCTATGCTCCAGTTGCGGTTGCTTGATCTATCGCCCAGCTTAGTAATTTTGTCTTCTTCGATTCTCGACCGAAAACCTCCCTTCGATAGGTTCGCTATGGCAAGTCTTCTAGGGGAAACTATGGTTGGGGCAGGGGATCGGGAGGTGGCGCGTCTGATCGCGGGGCTTCCCGGTCATTTAGTACCGCGATGCCGGATTATGCCTCGGGCGCGAGTGAACCGGTCGACCGTTGTAACCCCTCCGCCATCGAGCCCAATCCTCTACTGGACGCATCATGCGTTGAGGGTCGACGAAAATCCTGCCCTGGATGTGGCTATCCAGTTAGCGAATGCATTAAGGCGGCCGCTTTTGGTCTACCAAGGTCTAAGTCAATCGTATCGCTATGCATCGGATCGGCATCATCTCTTTCAGTTGCAAGCCGCATGCGATCTGGCAAACGCCTACCAGAAGCTCGGTATTCGCTACTCGCTGCATCTTGAACGGGGAAAGAATCCTCCCCCGAGCCTATTGCAATTGGCCCGTTCGACCGACATCCTGATCACCGACGATTTTCCTGGCGAGCCCACCGAGCGTTGGGCAAAACGTCTGGCGATGCTGCCTCACTTGACAATCATTGCTGTCGATACGGCATGCGTGGTCCCGATGCAGTTGGTAGGTCGAGCCTATGATCGTGCATTTGCGTTTCGGGATGCGACCAAAAAATGGTACGCCGAGCGTGTTCCGATGGAGTGGCCTACTGTTCATGAGACCCCGAAAATTTGGGACGGCTCGTTGCCGTTTCCTGAAACGTTGATCCTAGAAGAAGATCTCGATTCTGTCGTAGCAGCATGCGATATTGATCATAGCATCCCAGCAGTGGCAGATACGCCGGGAGGGACCGTTGCCGGGTATGCGCGCTGGAACGATTTTCTGGAAACGAAGATCCACCGTTATGCATCGGGCCGAAATGATCCATGCCGTTGGGTTTCCAGCCGGATGTCGGCTTACTTGCATTACGGCATGGTGTCACCGATGCGCTTAGCGAGAGAAGCTTCTCGCTTGAATGCAGAAAAGTATCTCGAGGAACTCCTGATTTGGAGAGAATTGGCATACAACTATTGTTTCTACCGAGACGACTATACAAGTGTCCTCACCCTCCCGAAGTGGGCGATAGAAAGCCTCGAAGCCCATCGTTCGGACCCTCGTCCGGCGATCTATTCTTGGGAAACACTTTCGCGTGCCAAGACGGAAGATCGTTTGTGGAATGCATGTCAGCTAAGTCTGTTGAGGCATGGTGAGCTACACAACAATGTCCGAATGACATGGGGCAAAGCGATCCTCAAATGGACTCGCAATGCGAGTGAAGCCCTTGCGTTGTTGATCGATCTGAATCATCGCTATGCGCTCGATGGTCGTGATCCGGCATCGTACGGAGGAATCCTTTGGTGCCTTGGTCAGTTCGATCGCCCGTTTGAGCCTGAGCAACCGATTTTGGGTGTCGTGCGCGACCGACCGACGCAGGAGCATTTGCAGAGGATCAAAATCCAGGCTTATGAAACGATAGTGACTCGCCCCATCAGCAACTTTCCTGCCAAGATTGCCATTGTCGGTGCGGGAGTTGCTGGAGCATTTTGTGCCAGAACGTTGGCCGATCAAGGGCTCGATGTTGAACTGTTTGATAAGTCGCGTGGTCCGAGCGGTCGATGTGCCACAAAGCGTTTATCGATCGAAGGTTCAGGAATCCTTCAGGGGAGTTCTTTGGGACTGGATCACGGTCCTCCTTACTTAACGTTGCGAGATAGCAAATGGGGACCTTGGATACAGTCATGGCAGGACGATGGGCTTATTGCTCCGTGGCATGGAACGTTCGTCGAGATCGATTCCCAAGGAATACGGCCTGCACCTAGAGAAGGTGTTCGTTGGGTTGGGATTCCAGGCTTGAATCGAATTGGCAGAAAATTAGTGGAGGGACTCACGGTAAACTACGAGTCCACTATCGCAAAGGCGACTGAAGAAAACGGACGATGGTTACTTGAGTTGGATCCAAAGGCAACCGTGAATAGCGACACCCTCGCGAGGTCATTGGCAACTTCAAGTTCGTCACGATCGAACCGTTTTGGCCCCTTTGACATTGTCCTCTGGAGCACGCCACCTCAGCAATTGCTTCCGTTGGTTCCGGCGAGCTGCAACTGGTATGGGGATCTTTCGTCGCACGAGATGTCGCCGTGCTGGGCATTGATGCTGGTGTTGGAAAGACGTTGGGAATTGCCTTTTGACGGGGCCAGAGTATTCGAATCCGAGATCTCATGGATGGGAAGAGAATCGAGCAAACCAAAGAGGTCTTCGGACTTGGATTGCTGGGTGATTCATGCTTCGCCCAAGTGGTCCAGGTCCAATCTTGAACTCGATCCTGATGGTGCTTGCCAGCGATTGCTGGCAAGCCTACAGCGGAGTCAAACTATCGAGATGCCACCAGTGATTCATTCCGTCGCTCATCGGTGGAGATACGCCCAACCGCGCTGGTTGACGGACAGGTCGGTCACCAGCCGATCGACACAACCTACGCGATTGGCACCAACGGTGACATCGCACTGCTTTTGGGATCCTGCGAATCGGATGGGAGCGTGCGGCGATTGGTTAGCGCCAGACGGGATAGCTGGCGGGATTGAAGGGGCTATGAGCAGCGGTGTTGCACTGGCTGGCCGAGTCCTCCGTTGGCTTACTAAGCATGGGGCATGGGTTGCTACCGGGAGCGCCGACCGAGGGTCATCTGGCGGATTCAAACAGATGG
Source organism: Pirellula sp. (assembly GCA_046318275.1). Taxonomy (GTDB): domain Bacteria; phylum Planctomycetota; class Planctomycetia; order Pirellulales; family Pirellulaceae; genus JBKCUI01. Next base: position 24,685 of record JBKCUW010000002.1, read on the forward strand.
AATTGTTTGAGTAATCGGTTGTATTGCCAAGTTTTTGCCGACAGAAGAACACTTAAAGAACGGAAACGAAGGTTGCAGTAACGTCCGCAACGATTGCTTGGAGCATCCGAGGAAATATCGGTTGTGTCGTGTGGAATTGCACTAAACACGACGTCCGGGGCGATAGCCAGTCCCGGGTTTTCCTCCCGAGCCACCGCTTTCCCGTTGCTTCTTTTGACTTCCCTTTTTCTTCTTTGAGCTTGGCGACGAAGATGCCGCGTTGAGGGTATCCCGCGTTCCGCCATCAGTCACTTTAGGAGTGTCGGATTTGGGGGATCCTGCTGGAGAGTTGTTAGGAATTGTGTGGACGTATTCTCCACGGAATCGTTTGTTGGCATCTTCGCGACGGCGTTCGACGGCTTCTTTCGGAGGTCTTGAAGGGATCAAGCAATCGCAACCATCGCCGATCAAGTCGCTTCGTCCTGCTTCTCGCAATGCATCTCGAACCTCGAAGTAATTCTCCGGTTTGAAGAATTGCATCATCGCACGCTGGGATTTGCGATCCCGCAACGCCTTGGCGATGTAAACCTCTTTCAAGGTGAAAGGATCTAGCCCTGTGTAATACATGCTGGTCGCGACATCGAGCGGCGCAGGGATAAAGTCTTGGACTTGATCGGGTTTGTAGCCGTTTCGTTTGAGGAAAACCGCCAGTTGGATCATCGACTCGATCGAACTTCCCGGATGGGATGCGATGAAGTAGGGGATGATGTATTGTTTCTTGCCGGCTGCCGTCGAAGCATCACGGAATTGTTCGGTGAAAAACTCAAAGTCGTCGTTTGCGGGTTTGCGCATTTTGTAGAGGACATCGGGATCCACGTGCTCAGGTGCAACCTTGAGGTGCCCACCCACGTGATGCTGTGTTAGTTCTTGGATGTACTCTGGTGACTTCCTAGCCAAATCCATTCGAATACCGCTGGCGACGAGCACCTTTTTGATACCGGGTAATTCTCTCGCCTCTCGCATCAATTGAATGACGGGAGTGTGGTCCACTCCGAGTAGCTTGCAGACTTTGGGGTGGACGCAGGATTGGCGTCGGCACATCGCTTCTACGTCGGGTTTGGTACAACGCATGTGGTACATGTTTGCCGTCGGTCCACCGATATCGCTGACGATTCCTTTAAAATCCTTTTCCGTCGACATTTGTCGGATCTCGCTCAGGACCGACTCCTTGGATCGCGATTGGATAATTCTGCCTTGGTGAGCCGTAATGGAGCAGAACGTGCAGCCCCCAAAGCACCCTCGCATGATCGTTACCGAGTTCTTGATCATGTTGTAGGCAGGGATAGCCTCTTTGTAGCTTGGGTGGGGACGACGGGTGTAGGGAAGCCCGTAGATGCGGTCCATGGCTTCTTGGCTTATGGGGAGCGATGGGATGTTGCACACGATCGCTTGATTGCCGTGCATCTGCACCAATCGCCTTGCGTTCAGCGGATTGGTCTCGTTGTGGATCATCCGGGTGGCGAGCGAAAATGCAACCTTGTCGGTGGAGACTTCATCGAACGAAGGCAAAACTAGCGCGTCCTCTGGAGGCGTCTCAGATGCCCCTAATGCGTACGCGACACCTCGCATGTCGCGAAGATCTTTTACCGATTCGCCCGCTTCGAGCCGTCTCGCCATTTCGACAATCGAGTTCTCTCCCATGCCGAATGCAACCAAATCCGCCTTGCTATCGAGCAAGATACTCCGTCTTACTTTGTCGCTCCAGTAATCGTAATGAGCCAACCGCCTGAGGGATGCCTCCACCCCACCGGCAATTACGGGGACTCCTTTGTAGGCTTGGCGAGCCCGCTGGCAATATGCAAGTGTTGCACGATCAGGACGCAGCCCGATTTTTCCACCGGGTGAATACGCGTCGTCGTTACGTACCTTTTTGTTTGCGGTGTAGTGGTTGATCATGCTGTCCATGTTGCCAGCACTGATCGCAAAAAATAGTCGCGGGCGGCCGAAGGTCTGCCATGCCTCGCACGACTGCCAGTCGGGTTGGCTGACAATTCCAACGCGATAGCCTGCCGCTTCTAAGACTCGGCCGAGGATCGACATGGCAAAACTGGGGTGATCGATGTACGCATCGCCCGTGACAAACACCACATCGAGCTCATCCCAACCCCGAGCTCGCGCTTCCTCCATCGACATCGGCAGTGGAGCTTTGGCCAATGGCCCGTGCGGCTGCCGTTCGCCCAGGTTGTCCAAATATCGAGAAACGATGTTCCCGGACGCGTTCGCTCCAACCGACGAGCACTCGCCCGCAGCGATTGGGTCGGCGGGAGATAAAACCGGAAGTTGTTTGGACATAGGGGGTTGCGTTAAAACGTGGTTGGGGCCGACACCGCGATCCATCCATTGTAGGCAGCACCCCTGATTCGTCACGTACAAAACTAAGTCAAAGGCCTCGTTTTTGACCGACAGTCTCGCCATGTTTGCACGGCAAAACCGTCCCATTCGTTCTGTTTAATGGAGCCAGTAAGCGTTGGCTGAGCCAATTAGCTGAGCCATTCCTTCATATCCCCCAATCCTGCAACGATCAGCAGGATCGAAATCATGAGTAGAGCGACCCCTAAACAGTACCAAACCGCCGATCGTTCCCAACCGGCTGTCCCCGCACGCAGTCGCACCTCCGCTTGGAGTCCCTCGGGTCGGCTGACGAGTTGCTCGAGTCGATACCAACCGATCGGGTCCTGTGTCGATCCACCAGGGCTCAGCGAGCTCGCACTATCGGAACGATTTGCGCTTTCGACGATTCCTACAACTCCCATCGCTGGGATTCTCAATGCGTTTTCCATCCACTGATGCTCGATTTTTTCTTCGTTTAATCGTCTCTCGATGACTGACTTGAGCTCCTTGGCCCCAAGTCCTATCACGGTCCACGACGGGCGGCGATTCAATGCGATGAATAGCACGATAAAAAAATAGAGGGCTCCCAAGCAAAGCCACGTCCACTCCCCAAGTACTGCATATGCGGCGTTTGGAAAGAACAACTCCATCGGCCCAATGGTCACAAAGCCAGCGATCGCAAATCCGAGCAGCAAAGTTTCTTGGCCGGCATTCAAAAGAGTCGGACGTTTGCGGACCATCAGGCCTGCATGCACCAAGACGTACAGCCCGAGCGGGAGTAGTGCAATTCCCAACCTGAAATAATCGATCATGAATCGTTGACCTGTTTTCGCCTTTTTACGGATCGCAATGAACACATCGGATTCGCGGTAAAAAACACTGCCCCATGTTCATCGCTTCGAGTCTTAGCCGCCTCGGACCACAGCATTGCTCGCATGTGCCAGAGATCCTGTTCCAGTCCCATAGATCGACGGTTGCGATGCGATGCTCTGACGACAAACCCAAATCCATGGCGTCCATGGTGTCCTCAAGTTTCTTCGCTTCAGGAGGTTGCCATTGCCCGCTGGCGATCATTGTATCGGTAAAACCATTTCCAGGTCGTGTAGGAATAATGCTGCATCGCTCGATTCCACAGGAAAAGGCCCATTGGCAACTCTTCACGGTCCATTCGACCGAAGTAGCAGGTGCACTACCAGGTGGCTGCAGCAACACAAACGCGCGCGATCGGATTTCATTGTCTCGAAGGAAGCGGCACGCATCGGCAAATTGCTCCAGTGACATTTTCTTATTGAGCAGGCGAACCGCTTCGGGTTCGATGGTTTCGAGCCCCATCGCTAGTTCGAGTTCCCCATCGAGTTGTTCTTGGAATCGCAATATTCGCTGCCGAACGTTCGAGGATCCGAGCATCGCTGCATGGTTCTCTACAATCACTCGATGGAAGCCGTAGCACAGTGAGGCAATTGTGTCGTGATCTTCTTCGGGAACATTGGCGGTGTCAAAGAAATTGGAAGCATTGTAGAGCTTAAGCCATCTTACTCCTCGCTCAATGGTATTGTGCTCCTGGTGCAGTAATTGGATTTGGCGAGGCAGGCTACCTACATCGGTACGTTCACCTGTCGTGTATTTCCAAAGATCGCACATCGAACACGTATAACGGCATTCGGAGCCTGTTAGAAAATAGGTTGCCGTTGGGATGATGGCACTCCCAACGTGTGGTTCATCCTCAAACAGGGCCCCTTGAGGAACGCCGCGCGTGACACGATCGAACGTTGGTTGAGCGACTGTAGTTCGAAGCCCTCGAAGTTGCTCGTTGGTTAGAGGTTGGCTTAGATCCATTTCAAGCTCGCCACATAGATCGAAGCTGCGATGAGATCGGCAATCGTTCCAGGATTTTTACGCTCTGTCGGAAGCCGAAGGTAGTCATCGAATTCTTTCCAAGCGGTTTCAAATTCAGGAGAGCCGAAAGGACCGCTGCCGATCACCTGTTGAGCCCTCAATTTTACTTTGTCACCGATCGCCATTCCCAGTTTTCTGACAATCAAACTATCAGCGCGGCTGGCCAGCAATTCCAATTGCAAGCGACGGATCGCTTCCGGCCACGTTGAACCTTGATTTCGCAACTCGAGCAACCGAATCGCACCCTCGTAGACTTGTGAAAAACCATTGGTGTATTGGAGTGCTATATCGTCCCATACGGATGCAATTCGCATGGCATCGAGAATCGACGTCGGGGCATTCTCGGAGACATCTGCCACTTTGGAGCGACCCAGTCCACCAGGCTGAGCGATTCGGATAGCCTCATAAATCGCTGCGCAGTCATTCGAATCGCTGCGTGCGAGCAACTGCTGGATCTCATCGGATGCACGCTGAAAACCTGCGTCATGATTTCGATATGACTGGATCGGTGACGAGTCGCATTGTGTGGACGGGGCCGATTTCTCCAGGTTGTTTGTGCGCGAGAGCGGGACGAGAAGCAGAATGGTTCCAAGGCTTGTATTGAGTTGGACGGCATCGAGCATGGCTTTGGTGCACGCAAGGATCGATGAGCCCACGGAGTCATTGGCGGTTGCATCGACACACTGTCCGATCGCATGCGCGGCGCGTTCGAAATGTGTGAAATTCATGTCGGGGAACGAAGCGTTCGGATGGACATTCCCCAGCTTGATCGCCGACGCCTCATGAAAAATCGAAAAACAAACGCGTTGGCCAGGTGTCATGGCGGCTCGGCCCCTTAAGAGTGCATACGAAGACCCGGGTAGACTATCATAGTATGGATGTTTCGGACAGTTCGTTGGACACCCTTGGTATGCGTAAGCCTCACGGCCCCTATGAAGGTGTGTAAACGTCCCACTGTTTGGATTTCCCCACCGATATACCCTGTCGAGAAATAGGCTTGAACGAGGATGGAGAAGCGATCATTCCCGAGGCGAAGATTCCTGGCCGGCTCCATGAGCGGTATCGGATTAGGGCTTTCAGGGATTTCAGGGACAGGGTTGACATTAACTCACCCCCACAAGAGCTTTGGTTGTCTACCCGATCGGCTGACGACCAACATGGCCGCTGCGACAGTCCATCCCTTGGCGACTCAGGGAGCTATGGAAGCGATGAGGCAAGGAGGGAATGCGATCGATGCAGCTATCGCAGCAGGGTTGGTACTCGGGGTTGTTGACGGGCACAATTCGGGGCTCGGCGGAGGATGTTTGATCAATGTTCGATTGGCCAATGGCAAGATGCTTGCGATCGATGGTCGTGAGACGGCTGGTGCTTCCGCCCATGCGAAGATGTTTGTACGCAACGGCAAAGCCGACGCGAGCTTGAGCCAAACCGGCCCACTGGCCAGCGCCGTTCCCAGTCAACTCGCGGCCATGCATCGACTGCATAAGGACTTCGGGAGGCTACCGTGGGAGCAGCTTTTCGAATGGGCGATTGCAGCGGCTGAGAATGGTATGCCTGTGTCGAAATCCACCGCACGTACTCTCGCAGCTGAAAAGGATGACTTGCTCAAGTTCGCCGCTTCTAAGGATATCTACATCAAGCGGGATGGAAGTACACCGAAAGAGGGTGAGACGCTTGTCCAAAAAGATCTTGCATTTACCTTGAAAGCAATTGCGAAAAATGGGCCTGAGTGGTTTTATCGTGGTCCATTCGCGAAATCTTGTTGCGAGTATCTCGCGAGCCTCGGAGGAATCTTGACCGAGACCGATTTTCGCGAGTATCAACCCGTGGATCGTTCGCCGGTAATCACAAAGTATCGCGGGTTATCCGTGGTAGGTTTCCCCCCACCCAGTTCCGGTGGCTACCACATCGCACAGATGCTATCGATGCTCGAGGAGTATCCGCTCAAGGACTGGTATGAGAACAACCCAACGCTTTATTATCATCTTCTCACGGAAACGATGAAGCGAGCATTTGCTGACCGCGCGTTTTGGCTTGGGGATAGCGATTTTGTTTCGGTCCCTAAGTCCTTGCTCGACCCGGCATATTTGCATTCTCGTATGCAAGACTTTTCAACCAGCGCGGCTACATTGGGCGTTGAGCGAGGATTACCACCTGGTGCGGATGAGTCTCGTTTTGGCACTGCTCATGGCGATGGCAATGACCCTAAGAAGGGACCAGATGATTCAGGCAAGCATACCACGCATTTGACAACAGCAGATCAGGAAGGGAACTGGGTTGCCATGACCTGCACCGTCAATACATCCTGGGGAAGCAAAGTGACCGTTCCGGGGACGGGAGTGATGCTCAACAATGAGATGGATGATTTTAGCATCGCGCCTGGGACCCCAAATGCTTTCGGCTTGGTAGGCTCTCAAGCCAACGCGGTTGAGGCGAGAAAGCGTCCATTATCGAGCATGAGCCCGACAATAGTGCTCGATGCCGAGGATAAACCATTGGTTACCTGCGGAGCTGCCGGCGGGCCAAAAATCATCAACGCTACGTTGCAAGTTCTGCTCCGGGTGATCGACTTAGGACAGTCGATCGATGTCGCCATCGCAGCGCCACGCGTTCATCATCAATGGCGACCGGACCAATTGCAGTTAGAGTCGGCGGTGGGAGCCGGGACTCCCCACGCTATCGCTTTAGAGACCATCGATGGATTAAAGCGATTGGGGCATCCACTCAAAGAAGCTAGTGGTTTGGCGATCGCCCAAGGCATCCAGCGCCGTGGAGATCGATTGATCGCTGCGCATGATCCACGCGCCCAAGGATTATCAGAAGCGTAGCGGGGCTCTCGCGAGCGTTCTCGTGGCAGCCTCGAATCCATTGCTAGGGTAGCCAGTCCGCAAGCCGCCACGCCATCATCATGACGGTTGCTTGTGGATTGCATCGGACGAGTGTGGGCATGGCCGAAGCATCACAAACCCATAGACCATCGATGCCTCTTACTCGGAATTGCTCATCCAACGGATCGAGGTCGGTTATTCCGAGCGAGCACGTTCCCGCGTAATGATAAAGGGTAGTCGCGAATCTCCGAACGAAAAGCTCCAGTACTTTTGCATCAGACCGACGTGCTCCAGGGAGCGATTCCTCGGCAATCCAATCGCTCCAGCCGCCACTCTGAAGCAATTCCCTCGTTCGTGAGATCCCTTGGAACCAACCCGACAGATCTTCTGGTTCCGTGACATAAGCGGGGTCGATGTGCAATGCGATCTCACGATTGTTACTTTCCGATGGACTGTAGCTTTCCGCTGCTCGAAGTGGTTTTACGAAACCTCTGCTTTTCGGTGCAACATGCGTTAAACCAAAACTTAAATGTGGAGCGTGAGAAACCAGGTTGGGGTATTCGAGGTAATGCGTGGGTGTGATGTGCCATTGGAAATCGAAGCGTTGTTGAGAGGATGTGATCGATGCTATATCGGCTGAACTGTCGAAGAACCCCCCAAGCTCAGCGAGATTGGAAGCGCGTGGTCCCGTTCGATTGTGCAGGTAGTTGAGCCGGTCCACGCGACTTGGAGGATGCGATACCGCGGTCCCGCTATGGAGCCGATAAACCATCGGTAGCACGAGGTGATCCTGAAGGTTCTGGCCCAGTCGAGGCGAGTCTAAACGATGAGGTACATTGATGGCTTGTAGCTCGTCTCGGGGGCCGATACCGCTGGCAAAGAGAATTCGCGGTGTGCCAAAGGCGCCTGCGCTAAGGATAACTCCTCTTTGGGCTTGGATAAAATGTTCCTCCCCATTCATCATGATGCGAACACCAACAGCGCGGTCTTGAGCAAACTCGACCGAGCGTACATGCGTCGCGTGGAAGCAGGACAATCGATGGCTTCTCGAAAGCGTTTTCGTATGCAATGCGAGCTGTAGTAACCTCCACGCGGAAATGCGGCGGCCGTTTTGCTGCATACGCAAGTACGCATCGAATCCAGCGTGAGGGCGATCGAGCCCATGAGGGTAGCTTGAGGCGGTTTGATTCCGGGTGTGGAATCGCTGCAATGCCAATTGGATCGTGGGATGCAGTTCGGGGACGGACGGCAGGGGCGCGTGGAATGCTGAGTCGTTCTGCGCGGTTATGTCCGTCGCAATTTCTCGTGTCGGTTTGATTCGAGTTAGGGAGTCGATCCAATTTCGAACTTGGCTGAATGCCTCACGGCATTGAGGCTCAGACCAACCCCCACCTGCTACTTTGGCCCATTCCTGAAAATCCGACGGGGGAGCTTCGATATAGATCATTGCGTTGATGGCAGAGGATCCACCAAGGGCACGACCGGCGGGCAAAGAGATCGAGCGATTCCCTAGACCTGCTTGAGGGGTGGTTCGGAACGACCAATCCCACGATGTACCGAAAGCGGTCGGGTATTCCGCAGGAACACGCAATCGGTAAGAACGGTCGGGATTGCCCGCGTCGAGCAGCAAAACGGTCCCTAGGTTGCGGGCAACAATCTGTGCGGCAAGTGTGCAGCCAGCAACACCAGCTCCGACGATGATGTAATCGAAGGGGCCGGTTGGATCGATTCCGAAGTGCGACTGCATACATCCCTTTGTCTGTCAATTTTCGCGGCTTACGCGGTGCCTTTGGAATGGGGATCAGTAGTCCAAGCTCGCGCCGCCGTCGACGTGAAGTCCTTGGCCGGTGATGAAACTGCTGTCCTCGGTTGCCAGGAACAAGCAGACTCGGCCAATCTCTTCGATGTCTGCCATGCGGCCGATCGGCTGGAGAGCAGCGATACGCGATAGGGCTGCGTCTGGATCGGGTAAACTCGAAGCCCAATCTCGCATGAGAGGGGTATCTACATTGCTCGGCAGGACTGCATTGACGCGAATGCCAAAGTCGGCGCATTCGAGAGCGAGAGATTTCGTGAAGGAGAGTTGGGCGCCTTTGCTGGCTGCATAAGCGGTAGAGTTGCGCTGTCCGAGAACAGCGGTCATGCTACTGATATTCACAATGGTGCCGCGAGTTTCCTTCAGATGCGGGAGCGCGTAGTAGCACATAGCATAGGTGCTGAGGAAATTTACCCGCAGCACATCCATCACTTTTTCGGGACTCATTTTTTCAAGCGGCGTGTCTGGTGGGTGAATACCTGCATTGTTGATGACACAATCGATGCGGCCGAAGGTTGCGATGGTTTTATCGACAGCGGCTCGAATCTGCTCTTCGACGGCGACATCTGCAGCGATCGCGGCATGGTTGCCCAAAAGGGAGCTTGCGAGCGACTCCGCAGCCGATGCATCGCGATCGACAATCGCAACGTGCGCGCCTTCCTTGGCAAACACCCGGCAGCACCCGGCTCCGATCCCTCGAGCACCACCTGTAACCAGCACGACTCTTTCAGAAAAACGCATGAATTTCCTCGCTTGAAATTTGGTGGTTCAACGACGCGCCCTCCCGTTTCCGATTGCTTATCAGCGGTGCAAGCTTTATCGTTTCTAGGTGGAATATGATATCAGCCCACGCCGTTTTGTGGGTCTTTCGGCAAAGGAATCGAACAGTGTCTCAATCGCTCAGAGTCTTGCCCTCGGTTTGCGCCCTCGATTGTCCGGATGCGTGCGCGTTGCATATCACCGTTGATGGGGACCGCGTTGTCGATCTCAACGGCGATCCTGCACATCCGATCACCCGCGGTTTTGCTTGCGTGAAGACGGCTCGTTACCCCGAGAGGCAAGAGCAATCGGATCGATTGTTGGTTCCGATGCGGCGTGTCGGTCCGAAGGGAGTTGGTCGCTTTGAGCCTGTATCGTGGGACAATGCGATCGAAGAGATCGCCGAAAAGTTAAAAGCGATCATCGATCGGCACGGAGCGCAGTCGGTGCTTCCCTACCATTACGGTGGCACCATGGGAGTGATTCAAGGGGACACACCCAAAGCGTTTTTTCGCGCCATTGGTGCATTGGAACTCGATCAAACCATTTGTGCGACAACAGGTGGGGCTGCGTGGGAGGCCAATTATGGCCCGAACAAACTATCTACGGATCCCGAAGATTTAGTGCATGCTCGGTACATTGTCCTTTGGGGGATCAATGCCCTACGCAGCAATTCGCATCTCGCACCCATCTTAAAAGAGGCTCGAAAACAGGGAGCCAAAATTCTGCATATCGATCCGTATCGGAATGAGACCTCTCGTTTTGCCGATGAGCATTGGCAGATTCGAGTAGGTACGGATGCTGCCCTGGCGTTGGCGATCGGCGGCGAGATCTTGCGGCAAGGCTTGCAAGACGACGCGTATCTAAAGTCGTATGCATACGGACTCGAGGAGTACCAGCGAGCATGTATGGAATGGCCCTTGGAACGAGCAGCCGAGTATTGCGATGTGCCACTTGATCGCCTTCGTGCCATGGTTCATGACTATGCAACCTCCGAGGTTAGCTTTATCAAGGTCGGGTATGGGATGACCCGGAATGAAGGTGGAGGGAACGCTCTTCGCGCAATTACCCTGCTTCCTGCATTATTGGGAGCATGGTGCCAGCAAGGTGGCGGTGCCGCTATGTCGACAAGCGGTGCGTTTCAGCTCCAGCGTGATCGGGTGACCGGCATGCATCTTGCGTCAACGACAGCTCGCAAGGTGAATATGAATTGCTTGGCTTCGGAGTTGGAACGGCAACAAGATCCCATTCGTGCGATGTTCGTCTTCAACAGCAATCCGGCTGCGGTGGCTCCGGATTCCTCGAGGATCCGAAAAGGGCTCGCACGCGATGATTTATTCACCGTGGTGTTGGAGCATTTTCAAACGGATACGGCGGATTATGCGGATTTTCTATTGCCGGCAACGACATTCCTGGAACATGCGGACGTGTACACCTCGTATGGTCACTACTATCTCCAGTATGCCGATCCGGTGGTAAAGCCTCGCGGTCAGGCGAAAAGCAATCGATGGTTCTTTGAGCAGTTGTCCAAAAAGTTGGGGCTCACGGATCCTTGTCTCTATTGGAACACCAAGCAGTTGCTCGACGAATTATTGGATTCGCCGAATCCTTGGTTGCGGGGGATCGACTCGGAACGTTTGACGCGGGAACGCTCGGTCAAATTGCAACTTCCATCCCCATTTTTACCCTACGCTGCGGGTAGTAATTTTCCCGATGGCAAGATTCGCTTTAGTCCCGCCCCATCGCAATTGACGTTCGAAGAGCAACCTGACAACGAGTATCCGCTTCGCTTGATCTCTCCGCCAGGTGCTGTGGTCGTCAACACGACGATGGGCAATGTGCCCAGTATCATCAAGCAAGCTGGCGGGGAACCTCACGTGATCCTGCATCCAAGCGATGCAGCACGATTTGGGATTTCGCATCAGTCCAGGATACGAATCACGAGCAAAACCGGAAGTATTCTGCGCAAGGCTATCGTGAGCGAGGATTCGCGACCAGGAGTGTTGATCGCAGTGGGGCAATGGTGGCCTAAACTTGCTCCTGATCGCAAGAGTTTGAACGACATCACCAGCGAGCGACTGACCGATCTTGGGGGAGGTAGTACGTTCGGAAATCCTGTGGTTCGAGTCGAGGCCCTTCCGCAAAATTGATCGTTGGCCGAAAGAAGATTCGCTCCGCAGAAAAAACAACTCGCGAAGGCTTTAAGCAGGATCGGCAGAGGCAAATGTGAGTTTCCGGTCCTCTGATATCTGCATATCTGCTTATCTGCTGAAAACTAAGGGGATATCGTTATCGGCGGGTGACCCATCGGATAACGAATGCATCATTGAAATCGATGTCCGGTTGGCCGCTGCGAAATTCGAGTTTTCGCCCGAAGACATAGCCCATCTCGATGGCAGAGATGTTCCCTCCAGAGGTAATGCGTTCATGCCCGAACAGCCATTCTAAATCGCTATACGTGATGACATCGTTGACGTCGCCTGGCATTTCGATATCCCACGTTCCACCTCCGAGCAATCCAGCGGTGTACAAACGTTGCCCGCCATCCAAGGCATATTGGACGCGGGGTCTGGGGAAGACCACGTCGGCACGCCAACGAGGGATGTTCGGGTTGTGCCAGGAATACCCCATGACGGGTAGTATTTTGTAGTCGTCGCGATTCAAGTAATCGACGCCTCCGACGATATCCAAGGTGTCGTTCACATGGAGCATACCCACGGCATGACCGAGGGCTCGTACGCCATCGCGTGCGCTGTCTTCAAAATCACTGTAAACACCGATGTTCGCCGCAACATCGTAGCTAAATCGATCCGCAAAGGTATCGCGCGCTTGATAGCCTAAAATGAAATCCCAAAGTCGCGGTGGCAGTGGGGCGGAATTCGGCCCTGAAAGGAGATGCAATCCCATCGCTGTTGTTAGGCCTGAACTTTGCCCGCGAGGGAGATAGGGAGTCGTTTGGAAATCAATCCAACCAAACTGATCGCCGTCGCCAGGCATGTAGTCGGCGAGCGATGCGCGATCTCTGTAGATTGTATACCGGGGTTTTGGAAGCGTTTTCTGCCAAAGGAGAGGTTCCCCGGTTTCTGATCCGTCGATCGTTTTCAGCTCGTTCATGTCGATGTGATCGGGGAGTTCGAACCCCTCGAGGGCGACCGGTTTGCCACCGAGAGTCTGATCGGTCGGTCGATCCAAGGACGAGGTATCTGGTTCCATCAGTCGCAACCACTCGGATGTCGAGAGCGGTTGTGCTGCATCCGAGCTCAAAGTGCCGCTTCCAAAGGAGCCCGTAACGCCGCTCCCTACAATGGCTGGTGCAGCAGATTGGGGTGGGGGTAGCGTTGGAAGGTCTCCCACAGTTGTGTGTTGATTCGTCGACAGAGGTGAACCAGACTCCCCCCAACTTGCGTTGTACGAAGGGGGGGGTAGTGAACCCAGGTGCGGGTCGGAGTATTGCTGGCTAAAGAGAATCGCAGGATTTGAAGCCGTGAGAAGCCAAAGAACAACGACGAGAACAATGCTAGTTTTGTTCAGGTAGCGGAACCCTTTGGGCAATCTTGAAGGAGGCATATGACCCTGGTGCAAACGTAATGAGCGTTAGAGTCCCATCAGATAGCACCTTCATCGTCCAACTTCAATAGATTCCTGAGACAATCCTGTTGGTAGTTGCGAAGGGGGGAAAGCTGGGCAGGATGCCGAACCCCGCGTCGCGGAAACGAAGGTAGAAAACGGGGATAGGCAAGGCAAAAGTAATCCGTTTGATTTCCAACAGTCGAATAAACCAACGGTTGGATTACGAAACGCTACAATCAATCGCGTTCCCACCCTTTAACGTTCCCACCCAATACTAGGGATCCTGGGGAGACGGTGCATTTCCGCACCCGAGTTGCATGCAAATGGTTTGTTTGAACGAGTCGACCGTGGGCGAACCCCGACGAAAAACCAATCCTCTGACGAGCACATCGATCCGGTTGTGGCTGGGATGTTTCCTGTTTTCTTTCCCTGCTGGATTGCTTGCTCAGGATCGATCGCAACCCTTGCAGCGGTTCACCGTCCCTCTTGCGATGCAAGGCATCGCCATTGCGCCGGATTCTAGCAATTTGGTTGTATGGGGATCCGAGACCGAATCCGTCGGCCAAGGCGATAAGCCTGCGGCTTTGTTTTATCGCGTCATAAACCTGGCCACCAAGGAAACTTCGGGCAATTTCCCGTTGAACCATCCACCGCTGTTGATCGCAATTCAAGCGAACTGGATTGTGTTTTGCAGTGACCAGAAAAAGGTGACGGTAGCTAACCGATCAGACCTTTCCATGGCTCAAGCCTTTGTGTTGGAGAGCCAACCATTGGACATGAAAGTATCCGGAGATATCTTGGTTGTTCAGTCGTCGCAAGGTGTCGAGGTCTATTCACTGACGCAAAAGAGATTGATTCGTACCCAGCGCAATAGTCGACAGTCGTTGATGGCAACGAAACAGCGAGTTTTGACTCCGTCAGGCAATTATGTGGATCCGTGTTTGTACGATGACAAGCTCGATTGCAAGCTGATTGTAGCATCGCCCACCACCATTTCGTTATCCAAGCCCACCTTTCGTTCGTTAGCAAATGAGGTCTTACGAGCTCATGAGCAGCTACCTACGAACGATCGACGGGGACGTTTGCGAAGCGAGAATTACGATATCGATGCAGTGGATGGGCATCTTTACCACAGCCCCATAGTCTTGCCTGGCCATGCGGGTTTCGTGGAATTGAGAGCGCCTATTCATTGGTTCAAGGATTCTCAAGCCAACAAAAAGGGCTTCCAATTTGAGTTGTTGCTCGACACGATCTTACCCGAATCATCGAACAGAAATCGACAGGTTCTGATCCAGGGTGAGCGTCCTGGAAATGCATCGAGACCGATTCCTCTCATGGTGATCAATGATATTGGCGATTTGGTCGTAGCTGTGGATAGCGAATTGATTTGCACACGCTTTGAACGATCGAGTGGTCAGGAGCCGTTGGCATGGGATTTTCAGCAGTCTGCGTTTGTGCTCGATCCTTCTGGCACCACACGCCTCCGGCATTCTATTCGAGGCGGCGTATTGCCATATCGATTTACAATGCACCATGACATTGCCGGCATCACCTTGTCCGAGGATAGCGGTGACATTACGGTGGACAACGAGATGCTAAAAAATACATGCGCGATGGATTTTGCAAAAAAGTTAAGGGCTGTGGATGGCAAGCCTGGGATAACGCCTCAGGATATCCTCGGAAAGGTCGTCGGCGACTGTGAAACATTGAAGCAGAGGATAGGCATACCGCTATTAGTGGATCTTCCGATTTCGGTTCCGATCGATCTTTCTGTCTGCGATGCCGCGAATACAAGGATTCCTATCCGCTATTTTGTGATCGCCACAGTACCACTTGAGAGCATCGATCACCCGTACACATCGGACGAACTAACGCGGCTCAATCACCGCATCAGTGCGATCGAAAAAGAAATTTCTTCCTTAAAGTCGGATTCGCGAAAGTAGTCCCGTAACGAAAAAATATGCTGACTCACCGACAGCGATTACCAATGAGTTTGTTATATCGAGTCGACCCGATCGCGGTCGGATGGACCAGTCGATACTCTATGATCGCATGGCTCGTGGTCGTTCAGTCTATCCTAGGTTCCGTGCCGTCGGTATTCGTTCAATCGGGATTCGCCCAATCGAGCGATAGACCTGAAGTCACCTCCTCCGCAAACCAGTTTGTGATTGCGGAGGTTCCTTTGCCGATCCAAGGACTCGCGGTTCATCCCAATAAGCATAAGGTTGCAGTTTGGTATCGCGAGCCTCAGATGCGAGATAGTGGTATAGATCTGACGCAGCACACCACAAAGCTCGCTATCATCGACTTGAAAAGTCCGCAACAGCGAAATGAAGTTGAATTAGGCATGCAGCCGAAGCAAGTCTGCTGGGTGGATAGCGAGTTAGCGATCATCTATCCAAAGTTGAGAAAGCTCGAGGTGTACCGCGAGCAAGACTTAGCACAGGTTCGGGTATTTCGATTGCCGTTCCCGATTCGGCAAATGGTGTTTCGAAACCAATCGCTCTTGCTTCAATCGGAGTCGGACGATATCAGCGGCGATGATATCGTAATCTTTGACACCCCGAGTTTTAAACGACTCTCCAGTCCTGTTTCCCTGTTGAAATCTAGGATCGAAACGGTTGGGATCAGCACCAGCCAAGGTTCGCTCTGGCTGAATGATCGCTTGCAAGTGATTTCAAGTCGATCCAGCGAAGGGATCCCGATCCTGCAACAAAGAGTGGTTGAGTCGATTCGAGGAGATGTGGAAGGGTTGCCAAACGGTACCAGCAATGGTGTGAGAGTTTCTAGTATCGACTCTGGGAATATTTTTCAGTTCGGTCCTGTCTCTCCACCGAATGGGTATGCGCCAATAGTAGCGTACACCGCAACAGTTCCTTTTTCCGATCCTCCCTTAGTCGATGTTTCGCTGGACTTTCCAACGAGCTCCGTAGATACAAGAAAGCTTTTTCGTTACCGTGAATCGCGATTTCCTTTCAAGATCGACGCGTCGTCACTCCACTTGCATGCAAATGCAATCGGTGGGATTGCGATTGGGACCGGGGCAGTGGTTGCGTACACACGAAATCCGCTCTTTCCCGTCAAAACTTCGCCGATGATTTGGGATCATTCCCAAACAACTTTGTTTTTAGATACCTTGCAAGCGCAGACAAAATTGACCCACACGATCTCTGGTGGTGTTGCGCCCTACAATTACCAATTAGTTTCGGATTACCTGTTCTGTACAGTGGAAGCAGCGACAGGGGATGTGCGGATGGATAACTCGATGGCACGAGAGCAAGGGCTCAACGCGCTCTTGCAGGTCGCTCGTAAGAGCGCCGCCGATGGGAAGAATCTTGAGGAATTTCTCGAGGGGCTTTACGGACGAGAGTCGATAGTGCGCAGTTTGCTTTCCATCGGAAAGAACCAGATCCTTGTAAACATACCGATAAAGTTGACGGCTACCGACTCGGAAGGAACTGAGATAGTAATTCAGTATGCTTTGTACGACAGCATCCCAGTGGAAACTGTCGAAGGTGAATTGCAGAGAATTTTCAGCGATCCCATTCTTGTGAGTAAGAAGGACACTGCGATTAAGAAGCCTGGGGTAAGTGCGCCGCCTGTGAAGTTGAAAGCGCTTCAGTCCAAGCTGGAGCGACTGGAGTCTGAACTAAAAAGTATTCGGGAAGGTTCCAGACGCTGATGTTTCGATTCGTAGGAAATTTTCCAATTATCGTGTTCGTCACTCGGTTTTCATGCTCGGTTGTGTTGCATGTTGCATTGGGGCTAATCACTGCATCAAGCCTGTATGCAGAAGTGAAGTCAGTGTCGCTTGCGGAATCGTACTCGAGGTTCGCGGTTCAGCCTGAGACGGGCGTCATTGCGGCTCTTCATCGGCGAGATCAGGAAGTGCATTTTTTCCGTCGGTCCGATCTAGAAGTAGGTTTGGTACGACCTGTTTCAAAAGTTCAGTTGCCTGATAAACCGTCTCAAGTCGTTTATAAGAATTATGGGCAGCGGAGGCTATTCGCGATTGCCTGCGAATCAGGGGCCGAACTCCATTTGATCGATGCCACACGTAGCGATGAGTTTTCGGTATTGGCTTCGATCCGACTCAAGGCGAGTTGTTGTGTTCATCTCGCGACATCCTTGAGCACCAAGGATCCGTTTATCTACTGCACCACGAGAGATTCGCGAGAGCCCTCAACAGAAATAGTCAGTGTCAAGGACTTCATAAGCCACGGTGACCTTCCTGGGCACGCGTATGCGTGCACACCATCTCCTACTGGCAGAACTCTATATCTACTGGAAAACCCTCGCTCTATTCGGGTATCCTCCCGGCTTTCCAAGTTCAGCGAGGATTTGCAACGATTCTCTTACGTCCATTCGGTCGCCGTAGCGAAGCCGCAACTATGCCTCGATCCCTTCGAGGAACTAGCCTTCGTCGGAAGCGATATCTACAGTACGGAGCTCGTTAAGAAAAACGATGCTTTGCCGATCTCTCCGAGCGTCTATCTCGGTAATGAACCATTTGTGATCGGCTACGAGGAAGTGGAGCTCGATCCATTGGCCGGCGCGGGAGTGCAAGCCAGAAGTACTTTCGGGAATCGTGATGGCAAAGAGAAGGCTATCAGGATCTTGGCATGCTCGACGCGCACCTTGAGTCCGGTAGGGAAGGAGATCGTGATCAATTACAACGTAAAACGGGATCCTACCCTACCCGTGGATTCGGTTCCTAGCGATTCGATTTCTGCGGATTCGGTACCGGCCCAACGCGGCTTTACCAAGGCTCCCGAGGCTCCGTTGCCACAATTGCTCGTGATTCCGACGCAGCGACTGCTGGTACTCGCTGATTCCGATTCATTTCACCTCATACCTTGGGACGAATTAGAGTTGCCTGAGGTGCCTCGCTTGTCTTTGAGGCCTACTGATGCATCGGTATTGACTGTTGGGACCGAGGCTGACATGACTTTGGAGACCATCGATTCTCGCGCCCGTGTGACAGAGGTTTCGACTCCGTCGGGAGTAAGCCAAGACGGAAATCGTGTTCGATGGACCCCATCTCGAGAGCAATTGGGATCGCAAATTCTTTCCGCTACGATCACCGATGGAATCGAAAGTGATGTTAAGCAAGTAGATGTGTTTGTCGCTTCGCGGCATTTGAGTCTACCTTTCACGCCTGGAGGTTTTGAGATCGACGATGCCAATCAACAAGTCCTGATATGGGATACACCGAATCGAGATGCATCATTGAACCAGCAAAGACGGCTCGCATTGATCGATCTAAATTCCATGCGAATTGTCGCTGAGAGGAATCTCAGTCGCTATGCAGCTGCTGCTGCATTTTCCAAGTCTCGGATTGCTGTCGTCCCCGCTTCCGAAAACATGAACCAATGTTATTTCTTGGAAAGATCAAATCTGAATTTCGTAAAGGAATCGACGTTTTCTAGTCCGATCAAGTACATCGGTTCCGGAGGTGATGTTTTCCTAGTCCAAGATAGCTCTGGGTTGCATGTATTCCCCGAAGGGACATTGAAATCGGTGGCAGCGGGCCAAGTCTCCTTTCAGAAGTACCAAAGCTGGGAAGGGCAGCTTTGGACATCGTTCGGGTATCTAACTCAAGGGTTTCTTTATGGTTTTGACGGGGAAAAGAAACTGCTCATTGCGCCGGAGAGGTTGTTTGATATCGATGAGAGCCAGCCGAGTATTCCGAGTATGCTGATCGCTAAGTCCAAGCCGGTTCTCAGTGAATCGAGTCGAAACGCTGGCAAATCCAGAAGCCGGAACCAAGACCTCTTGGTATACGACATTCCAGGCACTCGTGAGAAAATTAAGTTCGAGGTACAGTCGTTACCAGGCGACATGGCTACAGGAAAACATGCCACTCGGAAATTGTTTCTCCAAACCCCTAAATCTAGTAAGCCCGAGTTGCTGGATGTGGTTCCTCAACCGAGTTTTGTTAGTTCGCCAAGCAATGAGAGCTTGGGGCTGTTCACTGGAACACAGCGTGGCCTATGGTGTTATTTTGGGAGGAACTTGTATAAAAAAGATCTGACCCTGCCTCCCAAAAAATCCGACGCAGTGTTCGTGATTTCTCCCAAGCAGTCTCATTTCTTGATTGCAACTGACCAAAAAAGCGAGCTCCATCATGAGGTCCTTAACGGCCGGGGACGAACCAAGTTCTCGCTTGCGTCAGATCGTATTCCTATGTCCATCGAAGCTGATACGGGGGTTGTCACTTTGGATCCGGAGGCTTTCGTCCCCTATGCAAATCGGAAGCTCGCTGCCTATTTGAAGAATAACGTTCGTGGCAGCGGGATCGCAATCGAAGTTACAAGCTATCAAAGGCGCGTACGCGAGCACACACGCCATTTTATAGGACGCTACTCGGAGAAGCTTCCCGTTACTCTCCCCATCGAGATTTCCGCAAGCGATAGCGCAGGCTCTCAATCGAATTTGCGCTATCACGTCATCGTAGAATTAAATCCAGCGGACGTGATTGCTGAATTGGAGGAAATGCTCAACTGAGTAGGGGCAAGTCTCACCAATGGTCTACAGATTGCCTGTTTTGAGAAACTCATGCCGAACGGGAGCCGTGACCTTTTTTCCTGCCGTCGAAACAAAGGTTACTTGTCCTGGGGAGAACTCGAGTGTCTTCACCATTTCAAATCCCTCAGGGACTTTAACCACACCCTGAATGTAGTTCACAGTCGTCGGTTTATCGCTTTTCAATTCGACGGCGGTTGGAACTCCTTCTTTGCTCAAGATGTTATCTTCCATCGACGCTTTCAATCCATCGGCGAAGTGGGCCGTCACATCCTCAAGGCCCAAGCAATTATTGCGACCGTTCCAAGGATGTCCGTGCCGACCGTGGTTTTCGATCCAAAACACGGTCGTGCTCAAAACCGCTGGATCCTTTAGGGAAAACCAGACATAGTTGGAGTCGGTAAACGTTGCTGTCATCCACGCAGGGCCGTTGGTTTTCTCCCAGGGTTCATTGACGAGTTGGATCAGGTCCGCGAATCCTTGTCGGGCGGGCAGTTTGGTAAGGTCTGCATCCGCTTCACCCTTCCATGCGACGGGAACTTTTTCGAGCGAAGTCCATTTTGAATTGGGCAGGAGGGATTGGTACTCGCGTTGTTTTGGGTCGCTAAAAGTTCCTGGATAGGTCATTCCAAATCGGAACGGACTGGCTGCCAGTCGCACTGTTTCAATCTGATCTGGCATGGCTAGGGTTGCGTGATGGCCCAAGGGAACCCGTCCTGCGAAACCTTCGATCGTGTGCTTGGTATAAACCACATTTTGGGAATCGACCAACGAAAGTTCCTTGGTTACTCGGCCCCGGCGGATCTTGGTGTCGATGGCCATCGTCAAGGTCGTGACATCCCCAGCTTTCTTCGTGCCGAGCGGTTTCCATTTAGCACCAGCGATCTCACCGTGTGGCGGATGCTTTTCGCCAGAAACTTCATCCGAGTTACCGCCGAAGGGCATGCAAAAGAAGTCGCCGCGTAGGGGAACCAAAACAGGTACTGGCATCTCCGATGGCTTCTCGTCTTGCCAAGGACTTACGTAGTACGGTTTCAGGGGTTTGTCCGAATCGCGGTAGAAGGTGACGGGAGCCATGTGGCCCCCATTCTCAGTCACTGCGACTTCGACTTGTTTGTTACCGATGACATAGCACGGTTGTTGGTGCTGATTCCTGAGGATCACATCCTCTGCATATCCAGAAGTCGTGAACACAGAAAGCAGTCCGATCGCAAGGAGTCGTGTTGGAGATGATATCTTCATAGAGAGGTTCCTCGGTTTGATGTGCGAGTTGTGAAACGCAAAGAGTGATGCGAAGTTTCAAGGTGTGCATGACATCGGGCTTGGGGCAGCAACGACCTAGGTTCAACAGCAGCCAGTATAACCAACCTCCGGCCTCCCCGGGCTTTGGGTGAGCCGTAGGCGATTCAGCGTTGGAGTCGTTTTCTCAATGCATCGACGTCGAGGCAGTTTAGGACCTGCGAGGCTGAAATCCCTGCTCGACGGGCAACGGCGATTCCGTATTTCATCAGGCCCAAGTGAGATATGCTGTGGGCGTCGGTATTGATGACCAGAGAGACACCCGCCTCGGCGGCGCTCATCGCGTGAATGTCGTTGAGATCGAGTCGCTCAGGGTGGGCATTGATCTCCAGGCATTTTTTGAATTCGCTCGCCGCTTGGATCACTGCAGCCATATCGACTTCATAGGCAGCCCGGCGCGAAATCAATCGACCCGTAGGGTGAGATATCGAGTGCACATTTGAATTTTTGAGCGCTCCTACGATCCGATCGGTGATTTGCTCTCGTGTTTGTTTCTGTCCGAAATGGATGCTAGCCGTGACCCAATCGGCCTGCTCGAGGACTTCATCGGGAAGATCGAGTTCGCCATCCTCGAGGATATCGCACTCGATTCCTTTGAGAATCCAAAAGCCTCGGCCTTGTTGTGAGGAATTGCTGTGCTGTTGATTGATCGCATCGATTTCCTTCCACTGTGCGAGCAATCGCTCTGAATCGAGTCCCCTCGCGACGCTCACCCGTTTGGAGTGATCGGTGATCGCAATGTAGGAGTAACCAAGGGCTTTTGCGGCTGATACCATCTCCTCGATGGTATTCTCGCCGTCGGTCGCAACCGTATGCATATGCAGATCGCCGTGGATTTGTTCCAAGCGTAGCAGCGAGGCGATTCTGTGCTCAATATCAGCATCAAACTCAAAACGGTTTTCCCGTAATTCGGGAGGGATCCAGGGTAAACCGACGAGGTGATAGATTTCAGATTCCTCCGCTCCAGCGATTTTCTTCGACTCATCCTCTGCGTCGAAGATCCCGTATTCATTGATTTTGAACCCTTTGGCTTTGGCCATGGATCGGATCCGTACATTGTGTTCCTTGCTACCGGTGAAGTATTGAAGAGCCGCCCCCCAGGATTCGGGACCGACAACTCGAAGGTCGACTTGGAACGAGTCGGACACACGAACGCTCATCTTCGTATCGCCTCGCAAAAGCACCTCTTTGACAGCCGGAAAACTCGCAAATCGCTCCATGATCACGTCCGGGGAATCGCTGGTGACCAAGATATCTAAATCGCCGATCGATTCTTTCCCGCGCCGGTAACTTCCGGCAAACTCGATCCGCTGCAATTCAGCACACGATTCAAAGTGGGTTCGCAATTTCGTTACTAATGCATCTGCTGCGTCGATCGACAGACGCTGGGCTGCTTTCTCGACAATGCTGAGGTTTTGAAGGATGGATTGTTGAGTCTTCTCGCCGAAGCCCTTGATCGATGCGATGACCCCTTGTTCGCAAGCTTGCCGGAGACCTTGTAAATCCTTGACCCCGAGTTCCTGGAAAAGCTTCATGGCTTTTTTTGCACCAAGACCAGGTACCCTCATGATATCGCGAAGGCTGGGAGGGACCTCTTCGCGTAGTTTTTCCAGTTGCGGCAGTACCCCTGTTTCAAGGATCACCTTCGACTTTTCCGCAAGGGTGGAACCGATCCCTTCGATTTCGGTCAAGTCATGGCCTGAGGCGATCAAGTCGGACAATTGCTGGGATAGGTTGGCGATCGCAGCAGCACCGGTTCGATACGCGCGGACGCGAAACATGTTTTCACCGGATAGCTCCAGAAGGTCAGCCATTTCCTCGAATATTTTTACCAGATCGTCATTGCTGACACGGTTGATTGGGTTCATGGCGATTGCTTTCGATTGCCGGACGAGGATGCGGATTCATCAAAGATCAGACTCATACGATCGATCCAGTGGCGTAGGCCGTGGCGTTCCTCCACATACGATTTAGCGAGTTGGGCTTTGGCGAGCCAAGCGTCTTCTCGGGCAAACCGATCGTGGATAGCAGCGCATAAGGCTTCGGGATCGGCGATCGGAACTCTGGTCCCGAGATCGATCGAACGCAGCAATTCACCGGGGCCCTGTTCAGTATCACTGGTGAGCACTGGCACACCGCATGCCATCGCTTCAAGAAGTGCGTTGGGGAGGCCTTCATAGATTGATGGCATCACGAACAAGTCAGCGTTTTGCATCATCGCGTAGGGGTTCGTGACATGCCCATGAAGTACTACGTAGTTTTGTAGTCCGAGGCGATCGATCTGTTGCTTCAGTGCTTCACGCAACGGACCGTCTCCGGCAATGTGAAGCTGAATGTCTGGTAAGCCTTGGTCGAAATCGGATGTACCAGTGCGAGTGGCTGCCTCTGATCTCGAAGTTTCGGCACTTTGCGTCGCAATCCGAGTCCTAGCCATTTCCCGGCGGAGGTAATACCGCCCTATGGCATCAATCAGGAAAGTGTGGCCTTTCTCGTCACTTAGCCGGCCAACTGCGAGGATATGTTTTCGAGATAAGTCCCAAGGGCCTGATTCGATAGGTTCTGTAGCGAGTCGGCTGATACGATGGTTGTCGATGGGGCTGGGGACGACTTCGAATTGCTCTCTAGGAATCGCGTAATACTCCGATGCAGCATCGGCTGTTCCGGCGGATACGGTCAGGAGTTTGGTAGCCGTCGAATAAGCCTTCGCCAGAGCCCGACGCTTCCACCATCGCCATCTTTTTTCACTTCTTTCAAGGTCGAATTGGGGAGGTGAAACAATGGTCGAAATGCGAGGGATGCGTGCGCGGTGCGTGGCAGGACCTGCGATGAGCGTCATGTGGAATAATCGGTCATACACAACATCCATCTTCTCACGGGTGAGAATGTTTGCGAGATGGGCAATTTGCATGGCATGGATCCGCCCGGGCCAATTCCATTTCGGCGGGCGGTGGTTGTCCCAAAAAGAAATCACTCGCACATCGGAGGGGACTTCCGTCAAAAGCGAGCCCGTGCGGTAAACCAAATAGAGCATCGGCTCGAATCGCGCTCTGTCCAAACCCTGCAACAGATACAACAATTGCCGTTCACTACCCCCTGCTTCCATGCTTGAGGAGCAGAGCAAAATTCGAGTTCGGCGATTGGTCATAGACGAAGGCTAAAAAAATGGAAGTGATTCAACGGGATGATTGTACTGCATTTGTCACCAAGGACGGATCGGTGATTCGCGAACTGCTCGCGCATCGCAATTCGTCGATACGCAACCAGAGTTTGGCCGAGGCCATTGTCGGACCTGGAATTCGAACAGCGGCTCACTTTCACCCGAAGACAGAAGAAATTTATTATGTCCTGTCGGGGATTGGAATGATGCACCTAGGAGATGAATCGAGGGAAGTTGGTCCAGGGGATGCGATAGCTATCCCTCCTGGAACCATTCACTGGATCGAAAACCCAGGGGCACAGCCATTGGTTTTTCTGTGCGCGTGTTCCCCCTCGTACGAGCATGAGGATACCGTGATGGTCGATGGATAAATGGGTCACGCTGGCACGGTGGAACGCTGGCACGGTGGAACGCTGGCACGGTGGAACGGTTGCACGGTGGAACGCTGGCACGGTTGCACGGTTGCAAAGTGGCAAAGTGGATTCGTCGCATTGCCGAAAGGGTATGCATTGGGAGTGCGGAAATAAAATCGTTGGTAAAACGAGACTGAATTCCCTTTGTGTGGAGTTCGTGTGCATGAGCTATAATGTTAGGGCGTGATGACCCGCTCCCGAATTCATCCCCCCTCCTGCCCCACCTATGAAATCTCGATTCCTGCCAAGATCTGTGGTGATACAGCGATTGCAATCTGTGGTAATGCAAAGAATGCTGCCGATTGTTTGGATTCTGCTCAACGCCAGCACCGTCGGCGCGTGGCAAGCGAACCAAGTGCAGGGCAAGGTTGATTTTCAGACCGAGATTCGTCCTATCCTGTCGAATCGTTGTTTCGCGTGCCACGGTCCGGACGAAAATACCGTCGAGGCTGGATTGCGTTTGGACAGTTTCGACAGCGCCATTTCCAAGGCCGATTCGGGGCGACCTGCGATTGTTCCAGGGGATGTTAATGAGTCGGAATTGTTGCGTCGAGTTTCGTCCCAAGACGATGAAGTACGAATGCCTCCGCCACACTTCGGCGAGCGGCTAACCGCTCGCGAGACGGAGTTGCTCCAACGATGGATTGCTTCAGGCGCGGCCTACGCAAAGCACTGGTCGTACGAAACACCCAGGTTGCCCGCGGTTGAGGCCCAGGTTTCCGATTGGGAGTCCCGATTTCCCGAATGGCACGGATCCGTCATCGATCGATTGGTTTTGCGCAAATTGGCGGAAAAAGGTTGGGAGCCGGCTCCGCGCGCGAATAAGGCTACGCTGCTGCGACGAGTCACCTTGGATTTAACTGGATTGCCTCCGACGCTCGATGAGCAGATGGCTTTTGTGAACAATCCCTCCCCGCACGCTTACGAAGAATTGGTCGATCGATTGCTCGCATCACCGGCGTATGGAGAGCATTGGGGTAGGCGTTGGCTGGATATGGCCCGTTACGCCGATTCCGCGGGCTATGCGGATGACCCACCTAGAACCATCTGGGCCTATCGAGATTGGGTTGTTCGCGCATTCAATAGCAACATGCCATTCGATCAATTTACGATCGAACAATTGGCCGGGGATCTGTTGCCCAATCCCACTCCCGACCAACTGGTAGCTACCGCCTTCCATCGAAACACGCTGACCAATAACGAAGGTGGAACGAACGACGAAGAGTTTCGAAATGTTGCAATCGTGGATCGAGTCAATACTACGATGGCGGTTTGGATGGGCGTGACAATGGCATGTGCCCAATGCCATAGTCACAAATACGATCCGATTTCTCAAAAAGAGTATTTCCAGGTCTTTGCAGTTTTGAATCAAAGCGAAGATGCCGACCGTGGAGATGAGTCGCCCACCTATGCTTGGTTTTCTCCCGAGCAACGCAATCGACGCGAGGAACTTCAACGCGATCTGGAGAGGATTGAGAAGCAGATCGATCTCGCGGATCCAGGGTTGATAGCGGAGCAAAGGGAGTGGGAGGAAAAGTACAAGCGGCCCTTGGATTGGTTGGCGGTGACGCCTACTTCGATCCAAACGAAATCGGGGGATCCTGGAACCATCCAGGAGCAAGGCCTCATACAGGTCGATTCCAAGTCGGAAAACGACACACTCACCCTTGATATCCCATTGCCAAACGGGATTACGGCGGAAAACCTAACGGGGATCCGGATCGAATCAAGGCCCGATGCGACCTTGCCCAATCAAGGTGCCGGGAAGGGTGATGGGAATTTTGTTCTGACCCATGTTTCGGCAAGCCTTTTTGATCCCAATGCGGCGAAAACTAGCGGTCAGTTCATTCGCATCGATTTGCCGGGCAAAGATCGGATCCTTTCCTTGGCGGAGGTTCAGGTTTTCTCGGGAACGGAAAACGTGGCTCCCCATGGCAAACCTACCCAAAGTTCCGAGATACTCGGCGGGGCGGCTCTTCGCGCCATCGATGGCAACACGTCAGGAAACTGGGCGGATAATTCCACGACTCATACGGCGATCAGCGAAGCCCCGTGGTGGGAACTCGATTTGGGTGAGATGAAAGTTGTCGATTCAATTGCGGTATGGAATCGGACGGATAGTAACCTGCTCGATCGATTGTCGGGTGCCAAGATCGCGCTGCTCGACGCCAATCGCAATGAAGTTTGGCAAACAACATTGACGAAAGCAGCCGCGGAGAATCGCTGGGCGATGCAAACGCAAAGCAATTGGACCCCACGTATCGCGAGTTCCGACTATTCGCAAAGTGGATTTCCAGCCTCCAACGCGATCGATTCCGATCCAAAGAGTGGTTGGGCTGTGGGCGGCTCGGTCAACATGCCGCACGCTATCAAGATTGCAGGCGGAATTGCGACGTCAAAGAACCCACCGGCCAGTGTGTCACCACCAACTCCCTCCGACCAAGGATCGGTTCCTGTAGGTGCCGAGAATAATGCTGGTAATACTTTGTCCGCTGTTGGAGAAACTGCCGCCAAAGTCGAGATTCTTCGCTTGAGGCTTGGGTTCGACTCGCCGCACAAGCGATTGGTTCTGGCTCGATTCTCAGTAAGCCTGACGACGGATTCCCGCGCTGCAGACATGCTCGCTATTCCCAGTGAAATATTGAACATCGTTCGAAGCGACATGGTGGATTTGACCAGCGAGGGCGGAGGGCCGAAGAATACAGCGGCGGAAAATACAACGCCGGAGAAAACAGCACAGGGGAAAGCAGCACAGGAGAAAGCAGCACAGGAGAAAGCGCTGCTGCAGGACCGGCTGCATCAGTATTACGTACGCGTGATCACTCCAACTCGTGCCCCAATGCGGCATCAGCGGGACAAACTGCGGGCCGAGCTCGATGGATTGAAGCCGGTGACAACGGTTCCTGTGTTGAGGGAATTGGCCAAAGAAAAGAGGCGAGAGACACGAATCCAGCTGCGGGGGAATTATCGAGTGACCGGCGAATCGGTCGAGCCTGGGGTGCCAAAAGTCTTTTTGACGGGAGTATCTACCCCGGATAACAATTTGCCGATGTCACGGCTGGAATTGGCGCAATGGCTTGTCTCCGCGGATAATCCGCTTACTGCACGAGTGATCGCCAATCGGACTTGGGAATCCCTGTTTGGAGTTGGGATCGTGAGGACGAGTGAAGAGTTTGGCTCTCAAGGAGACCTGCCGACCAATCAACCGTTGCTAGATTACCTTGCGATAGACATGATGCGAGGAGGTTGGGACATGAAGCGATTGATTCGATCGATTGTACTTTCCTCGGCATACCAGCAGCGATCGAGTGTGGATCCAAAGCGTTACGAAGAGGATCCAGAGAATATTTATGTTTCGCGAGGGCCGCGATTCCGAGTTGCGGCGGAACAAGTCCGCGATATGGCACTTGCATCTGCAGGTCTGCTCTCTCACCGTTTTTACGGTCCCCCTACCCGTCCGCCTCAACCATCGATGGGTTTGAGTGCAGCATTCGGATCTCGCACGGATTGGGAAACCAGTCAAGGAGAAGACCGATTTCGTCGCGCGATCTACACGCAATGGAGACGTTCTAATCCTTATCCAGCTATGGCTACTTTCGACGCGCCGAGCCGTGAAGTTTGTGTGCTCAAACGCGATAGGACCAATACGCCTCTTCAAGCCCTCGTCACCCTCAATGACCCCGTCTTTCTGGAGGCGGCACAGGGGTTGGCACGACGCGTGTGCATTCATGAACTTCCAAACGGCTCTGAGGAAGATCGCATCGGTCGGTTATTTTATCACGCCCTATCACGTTCTCCGAATGAACGAGAGATGATTGCCGTCAAGGGATTGCTGGCACAGGCAGTTCAGGAATTGAGTGACCAAAGAGACAAAGCCACGAAGTTGGCCTCGGAGCCTATTGGCCCATTGCCCAATGGAGTCGATCCGGTCGAATTGGCGGCGTGGACGACGCTTTGCAACGTGGTCCTGAATCTTGATGAATTTTTGATGACCCCATAGAAAGTGCATGCGATGGAACGATTGATTGAACAGCAATTGGCCCTCCGAACTCGTCGAACTTTTCTTGGGGCTGCCGGAATGGGTCTCGGTGCTCTCGCCATGTCGGAGCTTCAAGGCTTCGCTAGCGGTCCGAGTTCCAACGATCCCCTCGCGGTTCGCGCACCCCATTTTCCCGCCAAAGCCAAACGCGTTATCTACTTGCACATGACCGGTTCCCCTCCCAATTTGGATTTGTACGACTACAAGCCCAAGCTGATAGAAATGGATGGAATGGAGGCTCCTGAATCGGTATTGAAAGGGAAAGAATTCGCATTCACCACCGGCGTACCAAAACTACTGGGTACCAAACATCAGTTTGAAAAATCGGGAAAGAGCGGTTTGATGCTCTCGGACTGTTTGCCGAACTTGAAAACAGTCGCGGATGAACTCTGTATCGTGCATAGCATGTACACAGAGCAGTTCAATCACGCCCCGGCTGAGTTGTTGGTCTACACAGGATCTCCGCGAAGTGGACGTCCGTCGTTCGGGTCGTGGGTCACGTATGGCTTGGGAAGCGAGAACCAAAACTTGCCAGCGTTCGTCGTGCTGATCAGCAGCGGGGTGCAGCCCAACGGAGGTAAGAGTTCGTTTGGAAGTGGTTTCTTACCGAGCGTTTATCAAGGTGTTCAGTGCCGATCGCAGGGAGAGCCGGTGCTGTTCGCTTCCGATCCCCAGGGGATGGATCGCGAACTTCGACGTAAAAGTCTCGATGCACTGAGCCAGCTCAACACGATTCAGTCTGAGGAGTTTGGGCATCCGGAAACATTGACTCGCATTGCCCAATACGAGTTGGCTTTCAGGATGCAGACCAGTGTTCCAGATGTGATGGATATCTCGAAAGAAACCCAGTCCACATTGGATGCCTATGGAGCGAAGGTAGGTGGTTCTAGTTTGGCGAACAACTGCTTGCTCGCGCGTCGCTTGGTAGAAGCTGGCGTGCGATATGTTCAGCTCTTCGACTGGGGATGGGATTTCCACGGGACTGGTCCTGGCGAGGACATCCGCGATGGATTGACCAAGAAATGTGAAACGATGGACAAACCCGTTGCAGCATTGATCTCCGATTTGAAACAACGAGGCTTGCTCGATGAAACATTGATCATTTGGGGAGGTGAGTTTGGTCGGACGCCGTTCCGAGAAGGTCGAACGGCCAGCGGAGCGTCTTTGGGTAGAGACCATTACCCGGATTGCTTCACCATGTGGATGGCTGGAGGCGGGACACGCGGTGGCTTTGAGTACGGCCAGACCGACGAACTGGGATTCTCAATCGCGGAAAACCCGGTGCATGTGCACGATATGCAAGCTACATGGATGCATCTATTGGGCTTCGACCATACCAAGCTGACCTATCGTTTCCAAGGGCGTGATTATCGATTGACCGATGTTCATGGCAATGTGTTAAAGCCATTGCTGGCGTGAGATAGGATCTGGTGGATCGATGTTGCAGTGCAAATGATGAACCATTGGAAGGAGGCATGCAATGTTCTTTTTGAGTCGTAGGATTAGGTCCTTGCAAGTCGTGATGGCAGCATTGTCGATTGCAGTGGGATGTTCGGTGTGTGCATCGATTTGCTGGGGCATTCAAGGGGAGAGTGAACCTCCGGCACCTCCGCTGATTAAGAAAATCGAACCGGCCAAAAAGCTCGATGAGTTGCGAGGAGATCCCCTCATGCAAAGTATCGAGCAGAGGCTAACACCCGAGGGAGCATCGTTGGATGACAAACCGAAGTTGCTCGACGGGCCAATCGACCGGCTTGATAGAAGGCTTGATGGGAAAGTCCCAGAGGCTAACGAGCCCAAGCCTGCCGATGGCGACAAGACGGTAAATCGGCCGATGAGGTTGAAGAGGGATGCACTTGCCTCAAAGCCATCGAGTGTTGGCCAGCTCAAAGCCGCGGAAGGGATGATTCGCTCGGCTAGGCAGTTAGAAAAGGAAGCTGCGCGAGCCGAGCGGGCTGGGCAACTGCAACGCGCGAAGTCATTGCGGGAGATAGGCACTGCGATCCAAAGCGATGTCGTCAAGCTGCTTCAGCTAGGTGGTTGAGCGGTCCGACGAGTTTTGGACTGGGGGCTTGGTTTCCTCGGGATTGCTCCAAGAATAGATTGCTAACATGATCGCGCCGACGACTAGCAGGCTGTCTGCGATGTTGAAATTGGGCCAGGTGTATGTGCCGTATCGCAGCAGAATCCAATCTCGAACACCTCCGTAGTATTGGTCTTGGAGCCCATGGAATCCGAGTCGATCGTAGAGGTTGCCAAAGATCCCGCCGGTTATCAGCCCAAGAGCGAAGGTAAGCCAGTGCGATCGGCATGCATTGAAGACGAAGAGCCAAACCACGATTCCGATGGCAGCGACGATAGAAACGGCGCCAAAGAGCCATCCCAAACCTTGGCCGAGCCCGAACAAGGCACCTAGGTTGACTGCGGTTTCGATACCAACATAGTTCTCGATAATCCAGTGGGGAGGCAATTGTCCGGGGAGCCCACGCCAAGAAAAGACAACCTCTTTAGTCCACAGGTCGGCTCCCAGTCCGAAGAGGGCTAATCCCAAGAACAGCGCGATACGGTGTAACTTAGGGAAAAAAGCCGTCCTGGTTGACTCTGAATGGGCGTCCTGCATTGAGTAGGGGGTCGTCATGAGGTGAGCGTCAAGGATTGCTGGGTTCGTTTTGGCGGTTTTTCAGAAGTCGTGTTGTTGCAAAAATTTGTTTACCAGCGGGCTTCCATTTGATCGACGATGTGGTCGGCCAGTCGTTCGACGGCTCGTTGGAACGCGGTTGAAATGGATTGGCCAGCTTCTGGAATGAAAGACGTCCGTTCCGAGAAGTAGTACGTAACCTCCCCGGGAGGAAGGAAGCGAGTCTCGACCAGTGGCATGCCTCGTCGGTCCGTCCAACTGATCTCGACGTTGAGGATGGTTTCCAAGAGGCGTGGCTCGTCGGTACTCGTCTCACCAACCACGCGTTTGGTATCTTTGGTCAAGCGGCATACTAGAGCTGAATCGGCGGATGCTGCATCGACGATTTTGTAAGGCGTTCGACGCTCAACGTCCTTTTGCAACGCTTCTGTCAGAAGTGCGCCGAGTTCGGGGCGAAAGCTATCGCTGCGAATGACCGGTATATGGATCGTTCGTACGTCTGGTCGGAAAAGAGTTTTGGTTCCAAAGCGATAGCCGAAGCAACCGGTTGTGGTGAACAACGGTATCAGCATGCAAAAGATTCGAAGTAGCGTGAGTCGAGGTATCATCGCTTGACGGAATCGTCCGAGCTGGCGTTGTGTACAGCGGGCTTGTTTCGGTTCCCTTGCCGGACGATGTTATCCATGTTGGCTTCGCTCTCGGTGGGTTTCAACAGAGGGGTGATTTTGTCTCGTGTTGGAAAGGCTTTCGTCATGAAGTGGAGGTAAGGGGTCGGAATCGCTGGTTTTCCATCCGCCTTTTCGAGAATCTGTTTTGCTTTATCTCCGAACGGAGTGTCCTCGTAATCCGCTATGATCCGCTCGCAGTAGATCTGTGCTGCGCCATATTCTTCCCTGTTGGCGCGGTATTGGGCTTCCACGAACAATCGCTCGGCCTTGCGGTACTTCACCTCCGCCATAGCTTCTCGAATTTTGTCTTGGTGCTCTTGGGCCTGCGTCGGGAAGAGTTTCCCGATCTTCTTGAGCATGCTGTCGGCATGGGCGAGGGGTTCCTCAGAGTACTGAGGGCCTTGGTAGGCAAGCAATGCGGCTTTCACACCGAGGAAGTGCGCGTCGAATTGGTGGGGGCTGTCAGGATACTGTTGGATCAAGTCGCGGTAGGCGTCTAGGGCTTCATTCCAATTCTCTCTTTGGAATTCGGTGTTCGCAATCTCCATGGTGACATCGTCTGCGATGGAGCTGGTCGGACTATCAAGACGGATTTTCTCCATCACCCGTTTGCCATGGTTCTGGGTGTCATTTAAAGGCTTTTTGTTGTCCGTGAGGTTGATGTTGTAGAATTTGTCTGGAAACTGAAGCCAGTAATGGCCGATCGCACTGCGCCGCTGGTCGACGCGGTCTTGGTAGCGTGTCCGTGGGTACTCTTTGAGTAGTTTCAAGTACAAATCTTCAGCCTTGGGATAGTCTTCCGCAAAATAGTAGCTTTCGGCGGCCATGAAATAGGCGTCTTGTTCGAGAGCGCTGCTGACCCAGTCCTTGCCCGCATCGATGTATTTCTTCGCAGCTTGGCGAAACAATTTTCGTCGTTCGGATTCGTCGCTCGTTGCTGTTGCCTGCCGAAAAATCTCGTCCGACTCCCGGTATTTGCTACGAGCTAGTTCCTTGTTGACGGGGCGAGTACCGATGCCTGGGATCTTTTGAATGAATTTTGGAAGGTCGCTGTTTCGTCTTTTATCCGCGGAGATGCCTTCGGGGCGTACCCAATTCCCTTCGTTGTCTTCATAGCCCTCGATCGCGTTTTTCGCGCGGGCGTATTCCTCATCTTTCCATGGATTCAAGCTCGCGCAACCTGGGAGGATTGGGAGCAGCGACGTCAGAATAATTGCTGGGAGCCATGAACGCATGGTGCAATTCGTCAGGGAGGAAAATACCCTTGCGCTGTTCGAATCGCTGTTCTGCTGGTTCAACGCTTCAGTTCCTCTAGGTAATCGATGAGTCGCAATCGACGTTCCGTGACATGTCCAATAACGTGCTCCATCACGAAGCGAAGCTCGCCCCGTGACTTGGACGTCAAAATCTTTAATTCCTGGATGGGATTGCACTCGGACACCTCCCGCAGGACCTGTAAGGTGTTGGTATCTATTCGAAGCACATTGCGTTGCGCGGGTGAACATCGACGGCATGCAACACCTCCGCCCGATGCGCTCAATGCGACCGTCGGACTGGTTGTGTCGATCGATTCGCCACATCCGATGCAAACCTCGAAGCTCGGTAAGAGCCCCAGCTTTTGCAATGCATGAAGTTCGAAACGCAGTGTGACACTTGCGGGATCCTTTTGTTCGTCGAGGTCTTCGATCGTTTGTAAGAGCAATTCCAACAAGCCCGGTATAGGTTGATGGTTCTCTGTCATCGTTTGAAGGAACTCGGCGGCGTAGTACCCGCAGTAGAGGGGCAATAACCCGATCTGGGACGAACGAAATCTCCGTTGAAGTTTCGCTTCTGTCAGCAAGTCGAGGGTGTCGCCACTCTTAGCGATGAACACTACGGACGACAACGACAGGAGGTCAAGAGCAGATTCGAAAGGACTCTTAAGCCGCCTCGCGCCTTTAGCGATTGCAGATACCTTCCCGAAATCCTTGGTGAACAAAGTTACCACGAGGCTCGTTTCACTCCATTCGACGGTGCGGAGTACGATGGCCTCTGTTTTTTCCAGCGACATCAGGTCATGACCTCGCGAAGTGCCATGCCCGTAGGCGTTTCGAGTTTCGCTAGCATTGCCGGGGGCCCAACCGCGAGGATTTTGCCACCTTCATTGCCACCTTCGGGACCCAGATCGATCACCCAATCGCAACTTCGGATCAGGTCCATATGATGTTCGATGACGAGGACCGAATTCCCTCGCTCGACCAGTCCTTGGAGGACTTGGATCAATTGAGCAACATCGGATAGATGGAGTCCGGTGGTGGGTTCGTCGAGGACATAGAGGGTCTTGCCGGTAGCGGTCCTAGTGAGTTCGTTAGCTAGCTTCAACCGCTGAGCTTCACCGCCGCTGAGCGTTGTGGATCGCTGTCCCAGCGTGATGTAGCCTAAGCCTACTTCTTGCAATCGTTGCAACGAGCGCTTGAGGGAGTCCATATTCTCGAAGAACTCAACCGCTTCATCCACGGTCATCTCGAGGACATCAGCAATCGATTTTCCTTTGAAGTGAACGGCTAGCGTTTGGCGATTGAACCGTTTACCTACGCATTCCGGGCATGGAATATCTACATCTTCGAGGAAGCTCATCTCCAGTTTTTGTCGACCTTGGCCAGCGCAAGCGTCGCAGCGACCGTTTCCTGAGTTGAAGCTAAATCGGACAGCGTTGAAGCCTCGTTGCTTAGCGTCTCGAGTCGATGCATAGATCTTACGAATGTCATCCCAAAGTCCGCAGTAGGTAGCAGGGACGCTGCGCGGCGAGCGTCCGATGGGAGACTGGTCTATCTCGGTAATTCGATCGATATGCTCGCCACCGGTGAAATGCTTCCAATGCTGGTCCTTGAGGGTGGCTCCCGTGAGGGACGCTTGGACTGCGGTGACTAGAGAGTCATGGATGAGAGTGCTTTTACCGCTTCCGCTGACACCGGTAATTCCTACGAGTCGCCCCAAGGGGAATTCGACGCTTACATTCCGAAGATTATTCTTAGTGACGCCAGTGAGCGTTAGTTTTGGCGTAGTGTCTTCCACGGGCCGTTCATGCGTTGCATGTGTCTCTTTGGTCCCTAGGAGGTATTGTCCCGTGAGCGATTCTGCGACGCGAGAAACTTTTTTCGGGGGGCCAAAAGCGATGATTTCGCCCCCATGAACTCCTGCGCCGGGTCCGATATCGACCAATAGGTCTGCGGCTTTCATGATCGCTTCATCGTGTTCCACGACAACAATCGTATTACCTCGTTTTTGAAGCGATCGCAGGATTTCGATCAGTCGTTGCGTATCGCGAGGGTGCAGACCTATTGAAGGTTCATCGAGGACGTAGCAAACGCCGATCAATCCGGTCCCGACGCTTGTTGCCAATCGCACGCGTTGCAGTTCTCCACCGCTGAGCGAATCACCTTTGCGGTCCAGCGTCAAATATCCAAGGCCAACTCGAGAGAGGTACTCGAGTCGGGGTTGGATTTCTTTGAGGATCGGCTCAGCGATCGGTTGTTTTGTTCGCTCGAATTGGAGATTCGCAAGCCAAGTTCTCAGGTCTGAGATAGGGAGTTTCGAAATATCGGCGATCGATTTGTCGGACAAACGGATCGCCAATGACTCAGGTCGCAAGCGATCACCGTGGCATGTCGGGCATGATTGTTTTGTTTCATCACCGATTTCGCCGAAGCCTTCGCAGGTAGAGCAAGCACCATAGGGACTGTTGAAACTGAATGTACGTGGTTCGATTTCAGGAAGGCTGATACCGCATGCGACACAAGCGAATCGCGTGGAGAAAAACTGATCGATCTCTGTTAACTGATCCTTGGGCTCCCTAACATGCGATGAAGTTGCCCGAACATGCGATGAATTTAATGGTAGTGTTGGAAGTGTGCAGTGAAGCGAAAGAAGCCCATTGCTGAGGCGCAGTGCTGTATGGACAGCCGCATCGATGCGGTCTGAGTTTTCGGGTTTTTGGACCAGACGATCAACAACTGCAGCGATTGTGTGTTCTTTGCGGGGCGAAAGGATGGGGGGAGACTCAAGATCGACGAATTCGCCATCGACGTGCGCGCGTAGCAAGCCCGACTTAGTGATTTTCTCAAAGACATCCAGATGGCCACCTTTTCGGCTCAGGACCATCGGGGCCATGATGGTGATTTTCGAGCCTTCGGGTAGGTTTGCAATGGCGTCGATGATGGAGGTCGGTGGTTGGCGATCGATGGGGTTTCCGCAGCAATGGCATGCAGGAGTTGCCACGCGGGCCATCAATAGGCGCAAGAAGTCATAGATTTCCGTGATGGTTCCGACCGTACTTCGAGGACTGGAGACGCCTTGATTTTGGTCGATGCATAGGGAGGGTTGAAGTCCGCGGATCGAATCGACGCATGGAGGTTCTAATTGGTCCACGAACTGACGAGTGAAGCTCGAGAGACTTTGAAGGTATTGGCGTTGGCCTTCTGCAAAGAGGGTGTCGAACGCGAGGGAGCTTTTTCCGCTTCCACTTACGCCGGTAAGCACCGTCAATTTTCCGTGCGGGATATCAAGATCGATGTTCTTGAGGTTGTGCGTTTTTGCGCCGCGGATCTCGATGCTCGAGCCATTCTTTCCGTCCATGTTGATTTAGCCGTTGATTTAGCCGTTGAGTCGCTGGTGTTGTAGCTAGCTGGTGGTGTACCTAGTAGTGTAGCTATTAGGTCGTGAAGTGGTTCTATGCCGTTTCCCATTCGATCTTCCCTCGCCGCTTCCGAGGCTGCCACTCCTTCGCGTCCCACCGTCGCGATTGACATCCCACCGTCGCGATGGAATGGAGTGCTTTTGCGAAGTAACGTCGGCGCGGAATTATCACCGTCGCGTTCAACCTACTCGGATTGCGAAGATTTCGAAGTATCGGGATGTTTCGGGTCGAATCCTGGGGGAAGTTCCAAGGTTCTTCCGGACACAGACGCATTCACGGTGTAGCCGAGAGCCTTAAGTTTTTCAGCGAGGACTGCTTTGGCTTGATCCTCACCGTGCACGAGTCGAATTTCTCGCGGTTTGTTTGGAATTCCCTGCACGAACTTGATCAGGTCCGCTTGATCGGCGTGTGCCGAGTACCCGGTAAGGGTGTGGGTCTTAGCGCGAACGTGGTATTCCTGATGATCGATTTTCACGCTGCATTTACCTTCTTGGCAATCCTGAATGTAGCGTCCGGTGGTACCAGCCGCTTGGTAGCCGACGAAGACGATATCGGTGTTGGGGCGGCCGATGAAGGCTCGAAGATAATCCATGATCCGACCGCCGGTGCACATGCCGCTACCTGCAATCACAATCGCGGGCTTCCCCGATCGTTTGAGATACTCGATGGTTCCCCGCGACTCACCACCTTGATCGATCTCGATGAGGTTGCTGAATACGAACGGTTGATTGTCGACGGTGAGGACTTCGCGTGCTTCTTCGCTCCAGTAAGCGCTCATTTGCTCATAGATTTCAGTCAGCTTCAGGGCCATCGGCGAATCGATGATGATGTCGATTCCCTTGAGCATATCGCAGCAGGACTTGCGCCCGATATCTTCGATGATTTGATTGAGTTCGAAAAGGATTTCCTGAGTACGGCCCAGGCTGAAGGCGGGAATCAGGGTGACGCCACGATTCTCGAGTGTTTCGCAGAGGATGGCTTCGAGTCGTTCGACTCGGGTTTCCCGGCCTTCGTGCAATCGATCGCCGTAGGTGCTCTCGAGGACCAAGACATCGGCCCGTTCGGGGCTTTTGGGAGGATTCAGGATCGGTGTGCAGCGGGATCCAAGGTCACCGCTGAAAACGATGCGTTCGTCCCCATGATCGAACTCCACATATGCAGACCCAAGGATATGGCCCGCTGGAAAAAAACGGAACTGAGCATTGTGCTTCAGCGTGTGCCATTTGCCATAAGGAACTGGCTCGATCAATTCCTTGATTTCTTTGATCACCTCGGCGATGACTTTTTTATTGCGGGTAATGCCGAGCCGGATTGCGTCCTCGAGCATGATCGGCAAAAAACGAGCGGTGGGAGGGGTGCAATAGATCGGCTTGTTGAACCCCGCTTCCAACAAGTAGGGAAGCCGACCGATGTGGTCGATGTGCACATGGGTAAGTACCAACGCGTCGATACCGTCGAGAGGAAATTCGATCCTCGGGTCCGGATGGAGTCGAGCATCGCGGCCTTGGAACGATCCGCAATCGATGAGTACGGAGTTCGATTCCGAAAAATGGAGTTGGTGGCACGAGCCGGTGACACCATCTTGTCCACCATGATGCGTGATGTGCATGTTCGATCCCGAGGAAAGGGCTGTATTGGCTGATGCCCTTATTGTAGTCGGGTGGCGATCACGCGTGAGGGGTTCGCGAGCGTCGAGACTGAAGCCATTCGATGGCGATCGGGATAACGCTGACGAGAATGATCCCGATGGTGACGAGGAAAAAATTCTTTTGAATCACTTCCCAAGTACCCAGCCAATAGCCGGCGACCAGGAATAGGGCAACCCAAACGATCCCACCGAGGATGTTGTAGAGCCAAAATTTCAAGAAGTTCATTCGGCCGATCCCGGCCACGAACGGCGCGAAAGTACGAACGATTGGGATGAATCTGGCAAGAATAATTGTTTTGGAGCCGTATCGTTCGTAGAACGACTGCGCCCGAAGTAGATGATTTCGATTGAACCAAATCGAGGTGTCGCTCCGGAAGACGCGAGGGCCGATTTGATAGCCTACCCAATAGTTGACGGCATCCCCCAAGATAGCTGCAACCGTCAATAAGGGGATCATGATCCAAAGCTGGAGGGGACTATTGGGGATGGCGCACAGAGCACCAACGGCGAAAAGGAGTGAATCGCCGGGTAAGAAAGGAAGAATCACCAAGCCTGTTTCGCAAAAAATGATCGCAAAGAGGATCATGTACAACCACTCGGCGCCAACCGATTCCATCAGCTCGCGGAGGTGGCGGTCCATGTGAAGGACCCATTCGAGGAGTTGGCTCATGGCGTTTCCTAGTTTTTTCGAGCTTCCAGTGAGGCAGGCCGGGAAAGGCACCCGTTCATAGTGGTACCTAGTAATAAAAGGCACCGAAATAAAAGTACCCCGCGCAGGCACTGGGTTGTTGTTCGGGCGGGATTTGTGGGGCAGTGCCAATTCCCTTGGTGACGACCACACCGTCGCCGTGGGTGTGCTGTGGTCACCGAAGTTACTGTGGTCACCGAAGTTACCGTGGTCACCGAAGTTACCGTGGCAAACGAGTTTGCCGTCGGCACGTTCGCCCCACGCCGGAGGTCTGTCCAAAGCTAGTTTCCAGACTGTTGAGGTGCTAGATCAAATCCAGCGACCGGCTCATCCGTTCCCTTTCGGCCTGTTGCAGTCGTTAAGATTCGCAGAATCCGAAGGGGGCTCCGTGGGGGGCCTGTGGGGGCTCCAGATAGTTAGCCTATGGGAATCCGAGGCGGACCGAGGATTTCTTGGGAACGGGAGAACGGTGAAATCGGTTGTTGGGCCCCGCTGGACGCCCCAATGGTAGGGTGATGGTGGTAGGGCTGGTTTTTGGAGCGATCGCTTTTTGGCCTTTCCGAAAAGGGGGTTCTGGGTACACTTTTCACGGCATATATCTTCGGATTCCGCTGGAAAATGGAGCTTGGACAGGACGGTCACAGCTCGTTACGGCGGTTTGGTTTCCTCTTGGGAGAAGATCTTGAGCGGCCGTTCGTGGCACTTCGCGTCGAGATCGCATTGGTAATAAGTGGAGTTATGGACCTCAGCAAACTACGAAAC
The DNA here is from genome assembly GCA_046318275.1 of Pirellula sp. Lineage (GTDB taxonomy): Bacteria > Planctomycetota > Planctomycetia > Pirellulales > Pirellulaceae > JBKCUI01. The sequence continues at coordinate 64,436 of JBKCUW010000002.1, forward strand.
ATCGGTATCAGCGCACACATTGACTCGGGCAAAACCACCCTCAGCGAACGTGTTTTGTTCTACGCAGGTCGGATCCACAAGATTGAAGAAGTGAAAGGTGATGGCGACGGCGCCACGATGGATTACATGGAGTTGGAGAAGGAGCGGGGTATCACCATTACCAGCGCTGCGACGCAACTCCAATGGCATGACCACATTATCAATTTGATCGATACCCCGGGCCACGTGGACTTCACCATCGAAGTCGAGCGTTCGTTGCGCGTTCTCGACGGTGCTGTTCTCGTTTTGTGCTCCGTCGGTGGCGTTCAGAGTCAGTCGTTGACAGTGGATCGCCAAATGCGCCGTTACGGCGTTCCTCGGTTGGCGTTCGTGAACAAGATGGACCGTACCGGTGCGGATGCGTATCGCGTGGCTCAACAAGTTCGCGACAAGCTGAACGCGGATGCGATCATGATGCAGATCCCGATCGGTGCCGGTGAAACCTTTGAAGGGGTCATCGATCTGGTCACGATGAAGGCTTATTACTTTGACGGCAAGGACGGCGAGAACGTCCGCGAGGAAGACATTCCCGCTGCGTACACCGACAAAGCGGCCGAGATGCGTCAAAAGATGCTCGAAGGTCTCGCGATGTACAGCGACGAGATGATGGAGTTGCTGCTGAGCGAAGAATCTGTTCCAAACGATTTGGTTTACAAGGTTTGCAAAGACGCGACCCAGCAACGCCGAATCACCCCCGTGTTCTGTGGTTCTGCTTACAAGAACAAGGGTGTGCAACTTCTGCTCGACAATGTTATCCGTTACCTGCCGAGCCCGCTCGAGCGGTCGATTTCAGCTCGCAAGGTTGGCGATGAGTCGGTCAAGATGGAATTGAAGCCTGATCCTAGCCTGCCGTTCGTCGGCATGGCTTTCAAGATCGTGGAAGATCCATTTGGTCAGTTGACCTTCATGCGGATTTACCAAGGTAAAATCAGCAAGGGTGAAATGTATATCAACCAGCGGACGAGCAAGAAGGAACGCTTTAGCCGTATCGTTCGTATGCACGCGGATAAACGCGAGGAAATCGATACAGCGGAAGCGGGCGACATCGTCGCCATCATGGGGATCGATTGCGCGAGCGGTGAAACGTACAGCAATGACCGTGACTACTGCACCCTCGAGAGCATGTATGTGCCCGATCCGGTGATCAAGGTTGCCGTGACGCCGGCTAGCCGCGCGGACGCTGACAAGATGAGCAAGGCGCTGAACCGATTCCGCAAAGAGGATCCAACGTTCCAAGTCTACAACGATGAAGAGACGAGCGAGACGATCATCTGCGGGATGGGTGAATTGCACCTCGATATCTACGTGGAGCGTATGCGCCGCGAGTACAAAGTGGAAGTTCAGGTCGGTGCACCGAAGGTTAGCTACCGCGAAACCCCGGGTATCGCCCAAGACTTCAACTACAAGCACAAGAAGCAAACGGGTGGTTCTGGTCAGTTTGCTCACATCGTGGGCAAGCTTTCGCCGATGGATCCCGAAGGTGAAAAGACTTTCGAGTTCGAGGATCACGTCACCGGTGGCCGGATTCCGAAGCAGTTCATTCCCCCCGTGGAAAAAGGCTTCCGAGACTCCATGCTCAAGGGGCCTTTGGCAGACTTCCCAGTGGTGGGTGTCAAGATCGATTTGAACGACGGTAGCTACCACGATGTGGACTCGAGCGAACGCGCGTTCTACATCGCCGCGTGCGATTGCTTCCGCGAAACCTTGAGAGCATCGAACCCGGTTCTTCTCGAGCCGATCATGAAGTGCGATATCGAGTGCCCTGAGAACGATCAAGGTTCCGTCGTTGGAGATATCATTTCCCGACGCGGTTTGGTGAACAACACCGACGCTCGGGATGGTGTTTCGTACATCACCGCTGAAGTTCCATTGGCGAACACCTTCGGTTATGCAACGGATCTCCGAAGTATGACTAAAGGCCAAGGAACCTTCGCTATGGAATTGGCTCGTTACGCTCCAGTCCCACGCAACTTGCAAGACGACATCATCGCCGAGCGCAAGAAGCAACTCGCTGCGATGGCCAAGGCCTAGTAGGGCATGGCATGCTCGACCACCGATTGAAATGACAAAAAAGCGAGAAGCATTTTTGCTTCTCGCTTTTTTTATGGTTTCGATCGCGGTTTTGTCGTTGACGGACCACTGCAGAATGTTGTAGCTCTCGGCGAGTCGTTTCTGCAGCTTGGTCTTGCAATACGCGCCCTTCGCTCGAACCCTGCCACTTTCCTACCTACCCACTTTCCCGCCTACCCATTTTCCTATCTACCCACTTTCGCTAAGTTTCGTACACTGCATGAGTGGAAATAAAAGATGACGAAAAAGATAGCTTTCGGGGGTTGGTTGCGTCGATACCGATTTTGACCGCGTGTCTACCCCGGCAGTAACCTTGGATAGGGCATTTCCCTCGATCATCGTGCCGTCGTTTTGGCAGAGGCATGCATCCCGGAGAAAACTAGATGAACTCGTACAACCTTACGCACCTCAAGCAGCTTGAGGCGGAGAGTATCCACATCATCCGCGAAGTCGCCGCTGAGTTTAAGAAGCCAGTGATGCTCTATTCGATCGGCAAGGACTCTGCCGTGATGACGCACTTGGCGCTGAAGGCGTTTTATCCTGCGAAGCCTCCATTTCCATTCATGCATATCGATACGACATGGAAATTCAAGGAGATGATCGACTTTCGCGACAGTTATGTGAAGAACCAATTGGGGATCGAGTTGATCGTCAACATCAACGAGGAAGGGTTGAAGTTGGGGATCGATCCTTTTGAGAATAGCGACAAGCACACGGAGGTGATGAAGACCGACTCCTTGAAGGCCTCGTTGACTCGGTATGGATTTGACGCAGCTTTCGGTGGTGCGAGGCGGGATGAAGAGAAATCGCGTGCGAAAGAACGCGTGTTCTCGTTTCGGGACAAGTTCCACCGATGGGATCCAAAGAATCAGCGTCCTGAGTTGTGGAATCTCTACAACTCTCGCGTTAACCCGGGGGAGAGCATTCGAGTGTTCCCGTTGTCCAATTGGACCGAACTCGACGTGTGGCAGTATATCTACTTGGAAAAAATTCCACTGCCCGATTTGTACCTCGCGAAAATGAGGCCGGTTGTCACCCGAAATGGAGTGCTGATTCATCCCAATGATGATCGATTTCGGTTGCAACCCGGTGAGAAACTCGAGCACAAAATGGTGCGATTTCGAACCTTGGGCTGCTGGCCGTTAACAGGGGCAGTCGAGTCGAATGCGACGACTGTTCCTGAAATCATTCAAGAGATGTTGCTGACGAAGACTTCGGAACGGCAGGGACGTGTCATCGATAAAGATGGCGGTGGTGCAGGTATGGAACTCAAAAAGATACAGGGGTACTTCTAAGATGTCTCACCAAAGCGACTTGATCGCCAAGGATATCCTGGCGTACCTTGAGCAACATGAACGGAAAGAACTGCTCCGTTTCATCACCTGTGGGAGTGTTGATGACGGCAAGAGTACATTGATCGGCCGTCTGCTATATGACAGCAAGATGCTCTATGAAGACCATCTTGCGCAGTTGGAATCGGAGAGCAAAGTCCACGGAACAACCGGAGGAGCATTTGACCCGGCACTCGTCACTGATGGATTGAGAGCGGAGCGCGAGCAAGGAATTACGATCGACGTTGCGTATCGATACTTTTCGACGGCAAAACGCAAATTTATCATCGCCGATACACCGGGGCATGAGCAGTACACACGGAATATGGCGACCGGCGCTTCGACGGCCGATTTGGCAATCATTCTGATCGATGCTCGCCACGGAGTGTTGACCCAAACGAAACGCCACAGCTTCATCGTGTCTCTGCTTGGGATTCGACACGTTGTGGTGACGATCAACAAGATGGATTTAGTCGGCTACAGCCAAGAGCGCTTCGAAGAGATCTGCGCGGACTATAAGGAGTTCGTCTCGAGGCTCGATCTTCCCGATCTGCACTTCATCCCGCTGGCGGCCCTCCACGGAGAGAACGTGGTCGATCCTAGCACCAATATGCCTTGGTACCGCGGTAGCACATTGATGAGTTTCCTCGAGTCGGTATATATCGGCTCGGACCGCAACCTTGAGGATTTCCGATTGCCCATTCAGTACGTCAATCGACCCAATTTGGATTTTCGAGGTTTTTGCGGAACCATCGCCTCTGGGATCGTTCGCCAAGGCGATGAGATCATGGTTCTGCCGTCCAAGCGAACCAGTCGGGTCAAGCGGATTGTGACGTTCGATGGGGACCAATCGGAAGCGTTCTGCCCACAATCAGTAACGCTAGTTCTCGAAGACGAAGTTGATTGTTCGCGCGGGGATATGATCGTTCGCCCAGGCAATGTGCCGCGTGTTGGGAACTCGTTTGACGCCACGATTGTTTGGTTGACCGCTGATGCCATGATTCCAGGGAAAACCTATCTGTTCAAGCATACGACCCAAACGGTCGCGGGCCAGATCGATTCGTTGCGGTACCGTGTCGACGTCAACACATTGCATCGAAATCCCGCGCCTGATCTTCAACTCAATGAGATTGGTCGTTGTTCCATCACCTTGAACCAGCCTATTTTCTACGATTCCTATCGGCGAAATAGAAGCACAGGTGCGTTTATCATCATCGACCGGATCACCAATGCAACCGTTGGCGCTGGGATGATTTCGGACCGCGATGCAGCTCGACAACGCGTAGCCGCTTGGGAGGCTGAGGAGAAAATCGGCTCGCAAGAGGAGCATCGCTCCGATGTAAGCCCCGCAGAACGAACGGCAAGGTTTGGCCAGCAGCCGGCGACAGTGCTGCTGACTGGGCTTACTGGGACTGGGAAATCCACCATTTCGCGGGCTGTGGAACGTATGTTGTTCGACCGCGGACGAGCGGTGACCGTTTTGGATGGTGAGCTGATGCGGCGTGGAGTGAATGTCGATTTGGGATACTCGACGGAAGACCGAAGCGAAAATCTTCGGCGCTCAGCCCACATTGCGAAACTGTTCAACGATTCCGGCCTGATTTGCTTGGCTGCGTTTGTGGCTCCGAGCCAGTCCGTGCGAGACCGTGTTGCAGATGTCGTGGGTCGGGACCGGTTTTTCGTCGTTCATTGCACTGCGGATGAAGCGACTCGCAAGTCGCGGGATACCAAGGGGCATTACTCGGACGCTGAGAGTGGTAAGCTCCTTAATTTCCCTGGAGTCAGCGCTATTTACGAAGCTCCCGAGCAACCCGATCTTGTGATCGATACCGGGACAATGACCGTCGACGAAAGCGCTGAAGCGATCGTTCAATTCCTGATCGGCAAGGGAATCATTCGATAGTGGGCCTGCAGTGAGCCCAGCGACAGATTGCTAGCTTTCCCACTGGTGAATTTTGGCCTGATTTTTCTGCAGCGCCTTCTACATTGAGCCTTGCGCGTTGATTATATTTCCAATCAACGCAAGGAGTGACTGCGATGCATGCGCTGTTGGTGGTGGACATCGACATCAGTCACTAGCGGATTGATGGCTGACTATTCCACGAAGGAGGGAAATCGAATGACTCGTATTCCGATGAGCCAAGCCGACGAGCAAGCTCGGCAATTGCGAGAGAAGCTAGATTTAAGCACCGCTGAGATTGGGCTGCAGGTCAGGACGACAAACTGTCTTGAGGAAAAAGGTATCTTTACGGTGCGTGAGTTGCTTCAGGCAAATCCTGAGACTCTATTGAGCATCGCTAACTTTGGTGAGAAAACGCTCGAAGAGGTTTATCAAGCGTTGGAGCGTATCGGCTACTACCGGAGCTGGCGCAAACCTCGCTGATCGCTGATAATCATCGCGATGCTCTAGGTTTTGTGGGCTGAGTATGATTCGGATCCGAGGAAAGCATTGCGTGGCGACTCCCAAGTACAGCTCCATCGTATTTCTCGTTTTTTTCGCGTTCGCAGTCTCTGCTGCGGGCGCGCAGGAACTCGATGGAATCCTTCAACGAGCGGAGTCATCCATCAGCGTTGAGGATCGCGCGGGCTGGAAAGATATCGCAGATTCACTTCGCTTGCTCGATTCACTCGACGTCCAAGGCAGGCAGCGGTTTGTCATTCCCGACGCTCGCGAACGCGTTGTTTCTGGCGCTAGCGGATTGCGTGAGCGATTGCGCGCATCCGGGAGCTTGGACGAGGTGTACGCATACTTGGAAAAACGTGCGAAAGCGGCCGAGGAAAATGCGAGTAGGTCTCAAGCCAGCGGAGATTTCTCGAATGCCTACGCTCAACAATGGCGAGCGGTTGGGTTGCGAAGTGTGCTTGATCTGCGAGATGCCAATGGCAAGCCTTCGGGGCCAGCTTCAGCGTGGAGTGGTCTGAAAACACGGCGAGCCTCCGAGAACCTGCCATTGGTGACATGGGGTGCCGGATCCTATCTACAGACGTCAACTCGCAATTTTGTGGTTAACTCGCAAGCCGCAGAGCGTCCAACGCTCGAAATTGCTGAAGCATGCGAAATGACATATGCGATTTGGAAGCAGCTGTTTTATGGGGTTTGGGCGGGCGATAGGCGGGTGCTCTTGGATTCCGACGAGCCCAACCAAGAGCCTTTCCGTATTGTGCTTTTTCGAACGAGGGATGCTTATATCAAAGCCCTTCGAACCATGGAGCCTCGGATTGGGATCTCTACGGGCTATTACAGTCCTACGCATCGAACATCGTTCTTTTATTTCGATGGTACGAAGAGTCTTTTCACGTTGGTGCATGAATTAACGCATCAATTTTTTAATGAAGCCATCGGTGAAGCCCCTGCATTTGACTCCAATAACGATCCTGGATTTTGGGTGATCGAAGGTGTGGCGTTGTACATGGAGTCGACGTCTAGCCGTTCGATTGGCGGTGCAAAGCTGATCGATGTCGGCGGGTGGGATTCTCCGCGGTTGCAGGCTGGTCGCTACAGGCGACTGCACGATGAATTTTGGATTCCGACGGATGAGTTCTTCCAAGCCAGCGGGGGAAAATTTCGGAACATTCAAGAGCTACCCGCCTGGTACAGCCAGGCCTGTGGACTTACTCATTCATGGTTGGATGCTTCGGCAGAATCTCGAGGAGCCTTTCTCGAGTACCTGCGAGGCGTGTATCGCGGAGAGGGGGGCGCGAGCGTCACATTATTGGGAGACAGCGACGATTCGATACGCCTGCGATACGATCATTACCTGTTAGAAAGTTGCAACGATGGAGTTGTAGATGGTCGTAGACGTCCTTTTTTCAGCAGACGCGAGGAGGCCGTCCTTTCGAATTGCAAAGCGACCTCTGGTGGACTCTTGGACTGGGATCTTCGCTATCGGAAGTCCCCCTGGCTGGATTTAACCGGAACGGAGGTTGATGATCGGCTTTTTCTCGATGCTGAGGAAATGCCGTGGGAAGTTGTTCGGTTGGGGCTGGAGGCAACCAAGGTCTCGGATGCATCAATGCCATTGATCGCTAAGATGAAAACGTTGAGCGAACTGGATTTGACGAATTGCAACATTACCGACGAAGGTCTAAAGTCACTCCGAGGCCACCCGACGTTACGGAGCTTATGGTTGGCAGGAACAAAAGTTACCGATGATTCACTGCAAATATTGGCTTCTTTGCCGAGATTGGAACGCGCTTCGGTGGAGGGGACTTCGGTGTCAACAGATGGATGGAATCAATTGCTTCTCAGAAAGCCAAGTTTGAAAAGCAAACCCTAGTAAGCACGGTTGGAGCAGGTAGCAATGCACTCGAAATTTTTTCCGATCTACGGCCTCCTCATGGCGTGGGTATTGCTCCTCGTCGCAGTCAACCCGTCGGATGCGCAATCGGATGCGCAATCGGTGCCCTCGGCTGCCTCAAATTCAGCCGCGTCAGACTCGGGGACATCAGATACCGAAGACAAATCCATAGCCGTCAAAACACCGATCCTCAAGGCGCCACAGATTATTTCGATCGCAACTGGAGTTCCTGGAATCGTCGAGAAAGTGTTCGTGCGAGAGGGAATGGTGGTCAATGCAGGTGATGCACTGGTAAGAATCCGTGATGATGAAGTGCGAATGTCATTACAACAAGCCGAGTTGTCGCTGGAGTTGGCGGAACTCAAAGCCAATCGCGATGTTGAAATCCGTTTGGCGGAGAAGTCGTCGGAAGTCGCTGAGCAGGAGTTGAAACGCGCACTGCATGCAAATAGTATCGCAGCCGATACCTATCCGCCGAATGAAATCGACCGCTACCGCTTAGTTTTTGAACGAAGCAAATTGGAAATTGAGCGTGCGAAACTTGACCAAGCGTCTGCGAAGTTAGGATTGCGTTTAGCTGTCGCGGAAAAGGATCAAGCGGAATTGCAGGTGGCTAAGCACACCATCAAATCACCGATTCGAGCAACGGTAGTATCGATCGATCGCCAAGTGGGCGAGTGGGCTGATTCAGTGACTAAGGTTCTCGAGTTGATCGGTGTTGATCAGTTAAGGCTGGAAGGTTTCATCGATGCTTCAGAGGTTGTTCAAGTCAGAGTGGGAATGCCTGCGCGAGTCCGGGTGATGGTAGGCAAAGAGCCGACAGAGACGCTTGGTAAAGTTAGTTTTATCAGTCCCACTGCGAATCCGGTGAACGGTCAAGTTCGTGTTTTCCTCGATGTTGATAATTCGAAGGGGGAACTTCGCCCCGGCGTGAACGTGATGGCGGAAATCCTTTACCATTCCGCCAAAGAATGATAGGAAAGCTATTGCTGAGTCGGAACACTCGTCGCTTTTGCCCGGTCGTCTTTGGATCGATCTGAATGAATGTCCCAAGTACACACTCGCAAAGTTTCGAATCCGATTTCGTGGTTCCTTATCGATTGCGTCACGATCTCGAGTGGGTGCGACGCGAGGGACAAAATGGCAATTGGTTGTGGGTGGTGTACGACAAGCTCAGCTCTGATTTTTATTTGATGAGCGATTTGGAGGCCAGTGTCGCATCGAAGCTTGATGGGAAAACCGGTGCGCGGGGATTGCTGCATGGTGCCGATGGAGGAGGATTTCCATACCGCGTCGACCGAATGTGGCTCGAACAGTTGATCGCTCGTTTAAAGAGTCTCGGTTTGGTTTACGAGTGTGGGATGCAATCTTATCTCTCGCTGAGAGATCCTCCGCGGAAGCGTTCCTCTCGATTGAACTCTTTGATGTCTTGGCTTCAGCTTCGCATTTCGATTTTTAACCCTGCGCACATTCTCGATCTTGCGATTGGTTATTTAGCGTTCCCATTTTTTCGAATAGGGCGCGGGGTGTGGCTGGCCGTATTAGCCCTGACTTTGGTTTCGGTCCTTCAGCATGGCTCGCGATTGGTCGTTGAGGCTCCCTTGGCCGCCAGTGCGTTGATCGCCGATCAGTGGTGGGTTTTGCTGCTGTTGCTTTTTGGAATCAAGGTCTGTCACGAATTAGGTCATGCTGTCGCATGCCATGCCTTTGGAGCAAAATGCCGTGAGGTTGGGGTGATGTTTTTAGTAGGAGTTCCATGTTTCTATTGCGATGTGACTGATGCGTGGCGGATATCTAGCGCGAAACGTCGTGCGATGATCGCTGCGGCTGGGGTCTATGTAGAAATTGCATTTGCGATGGTTGCATATTGGGTCTGGTTGACCAGTCAAATCCCATGGGTGCGACTAACGGCGCTTCAGGTTTTTATTTCAAGCACCGTGATGACCCTTGCGATCAATGGAAATCCCCTTTTGCGCTACGACGGATATTACATTTTGAGCGATTGGTTCGGAATCACGAATTTGTCCGAACGAGCCCGTGGGGCGTGGCAGTCCATTTGCCAGAGCGTTGCTGCCCGCGAGTTGCGGGTCGATAGGGTGGCATGGAGCGATGTCGGACTGTCGCTATACCATGTGCTTTCATTTGCTTATCGGTGGTTTGTGCTTTTTAGTTTGATATTGGCGGCTCGTATGGCATTGATTCAAGCGGGAGTTTTGACCCCTGCTGTCCCAATGTGGTTGGGGGCTGCAACGATGCTGCTCGCATCGCAATATATTTCGGGTGCGTTGGGCGATTCGATTGCGTTGTCTCAACGAGGCAAGTACAGCAAGAAAAATTGGAGTGGAATTGCGATCGGGATGGCGGGGACAGCACTGCTGCTATTGATACCTTTGCCCCGCTACCAAACGGCGAGGGGAGTGCTAAAGCCTTCGGTGGAGCAGACATTGCATGTGCGAAATTCATCCTTTTTAGTCCGTGCGATGCGAGATGGGGATTCGGTTGTTCCAGGGCAATCGATCTTTGAATTGAAATCACCGGAAATGCAACGGCGAAAACTGCAACTCGAAGGAGAGTTGCAAGTCCAGCAGCGCCGCGTGGAACAGTTGCAACGCAGGGCCGTTGATGATGCATCGGTTCCTGCGCTACTGGAGGAAGCAAAAGAAAAGCTTAACGGCCTGACAGAGCAGCTCGAAGAATACGAGGGCGAAGCTGAAAAGCTCAACATGAAGTCACAGTTTTCGGGTCGATTGGTGCTGGCCAAAAAGGAACATGGTGAGGTTGTTCGAGGAGGGGTTGTCAACGAAATATATCGCGTGTTCAGCAATGTCGATGATCATCCCTGGTTTGAGCGAGGGGAATTGCTGGGCCACGTTGAGTCTGTTCATGCATGGGAAGTTCAAGCGACCATCCAGGAATCGGATTTGACTTCACTTCAAATTGGAAAGGATGTGTTGGTCCGGATGGACCAATCCCCTCGTCAGCAATGGCGTGGCAGGGTGATGCGTATCGATCGCATCAAAGAGGTTTCAAAAACGCTTCCTAGCCAAGTCGGCGGGAACGCCAATATTTCTCAGCGGAAGGAATGGCTCTTGCAAAACGATTTGATCGGTGCACGGTTTCGAGTAACCATTGCGTTAGACCGATCCAATCCGTATTGGTTACGAGACGGTATGGCAACTATTCGATGGCAAGGTCATTCGGAGAGTTTCGCAGATTGGTTCCGCGCGGTGTTCTGGGATGCTCGTCCATTGGGCATGACAATCAGAAACTTTGAGCCATTTTTCTTAGTAAGATCAGCGATTCGCACGGTGCCTCGCAATCGTTGAACGATGGATCGAACTAAGAACAATCCTAGGCCTGTTCCGGGTTTCTTCCGCTCCAGTTCGTCCCCTGCTCGATAGAAACGAGAAAACACCTTTCTCCTTAGTTGCCTAGGTATTCCCGGTCCGTTATCTGAGACGGAGAGATGGATTTTCCCCTCTTCGAGCTTCACCTCAATGTCGATCTCCGTTGGTTCGATCGAGTACTTGATGGCATTATCGAGAAGGTTCCGGACTAAAACTTCGATGTCCACTCGGTGAGCAAGGACCTCGCACGGCGTTACGCTTATGCGAATTGCATCGTCGGGTAAATGATACTGGGACTGAAGCTTTGAAACGATTTCTTGGATGACATCATGGATCTCAATCCACTCTGTGGTACGTGTATCCGACTCTTTCTGTTGGAGCCTCGCGACATCGAGCAATTGATTGATGAGCCCATCGAGACGGTTAACGTCTTCCATCATGGTGCGATAAAACTGCTGCCTCTGCTCGCCGTCAACCGGTCGGCGGTCGAGGGTCTGGAGATAGAGCTTCAACGAGGCTATTGGAGTCTTAAGTTCGTGTGTTACGGAATCGATGAAATTGCTCTGCCGCCGATTGAGATTGATGTTTTGGATAATCCAAACCAGATAGAGGATTACACCGGCGAGCACAAAAGCGAACATGATCGAGCCAACACTGAGGAGTACCCAATAGATATTGAGGCCACTCTCATTGGGGGCTTGCAATGCCCCGAAAACGTTGATCAATACCCAGCCTATCGTCAGCCCAACGAGGACGACGATCATGAGTATTGCTAGCAGGATGGGCCATTTAAGGCTCTTACGTTCGAACACCAATGTTGACGTTCCTTTCTAGTGGCTCGCCCTAGCACCGTTCGCTACTTGCCCCTTGTTGTTTCCATGGGTACTTTGAGAACTTCGGTGTACAAACAAGCCGCGGTTCACTGCTCCACCCTCGAGGGCCGCGATCAAGCCCTTAAAACGCGTCCCCAAAAACAATCGTATCGAGGAGGCGGGAACAATACGGGTTACAAAGTTGGTTTTTCGGCGGTTTTCAACTGGGGAGTAAAAAGGACTCGCAAAACCTCCAATTTTGGGGAAATTGTCCGAAAAGGGAAGATCTGAAGCTGACGCAGGGCTTTTCAACGGTTTACAATCTTTTGAGCTTTCCGCCTCACATCGAGGAGCGCCTACTGTTTGGTCCGGTTTATTGACATCGGGCGGGAGCGGATGAGGCATTAGAGTCCGACGAAGGAATCGAATCGTGACACCTGAAGCAGATCCAGTTCATTTCTCGAGACAGATTTGGCAAGCTGTTGCTGAGCACGCATTGCGCGCGGTGGCTCGCAGGGAGTTCTGTCCCGAGCGCACTCGTATTGAGAACCTTCGACCTGTGTTTTTTCAGGAAGAGGATGAGGTTGCATTCGGGAAGCAAATTTGGTGCTTCGAGGCGATGGGTGTCTCGGATAGTGGAAGACGGCAATTGATCTTTGGCTTGATGGAGTTCTCCATCCAGTTCGGCTTGCTTGAACCGGTACAGTCTGGACTTTTTGAGGATGCCAGCGAACGGGAACGATGGATTATTCAATTGTCTGCGTCGGAAGCGGCTCCAGAGAAAACTTCTGGAGCGACCAAGTTTTGGATTTGGTCCGCTTGGATTAGTGTCGCTCTTTTGGGTATGGGGTGGTCGGTCGCATTGATTCGCTACTTGATGCAACCCACACTGTAGTTGAGTGAACATGCCCACTCAATGAATGATTTGTGGCGTCGCGAGCTTTCCTGGGTAGGGAGCCGGTTGCAAAAACGCCCATCTGTTGCTCGAATCCATTTTGTTGGATTGGACTCGTTGCGACATTGTCTGTTTTACGGCCCTTTCTTTGTGGGCCTACGAAACATTTGGGCGGCTGCCTTGATCTATTTAGCCTCTGCAGTTGACCTCCCATTTTTGTACTGACCAGCGGAGTAGTGCATCGAGTTGCCGATGCTGAATTTTGCATTCATGCAATAATAGTGGTATGAAAACTATGCGTTGTATCGAATTGCGTGGTGCCGCGGAGCACAATCTGCAAAGCATCGATGTGGACATTCCTCTCCGTCGATTGACGGTAGTGTGTGGCGTCAGCGGGAGCGGCAAGACTTCACTGGCCCTCGATACGTTGTACGCAGAAGGCCAGCGTCGCTACATCGAGAGTTTCTCAGCATATACGCGTCAGTTTTTGGCTCGTATCGATAAGCCTCGATTTGATTCGCTCGACAATCTTCCACCTTCATTAGCAGTGACACGAGGAGATCGCAGTCGCAACAATCGCAGTACTGTTGGGACAGCCAGTGAGGTTCTGGAACCATTGCGAATCCTATTTTCGCATGTCGCCAGTCCGTTTTGCCCGACCTGTAGTCGACCGATCCTCAAGCACTCAGCATCGTCGTTGGCCAAGCGCATGTCGTCCGTGGGGGACGGAAGAGCGATGCTAGGATTCGAGTTCAACTGGGACACCAAGACGGATTTATCGCAACAATTATACGACTTGCAGTCGTCTGGTTTTATCCGTGTGATCCTCACCGATGACTTGGTGGAATTGTCGGAAGATCTTGGCACGGTAGCGAAAAAGGTGCCAGCAAAGGGGTCTGGCATTGTCGTGATCGATCGGTTTCGAATCGACGGTAGCCCAGTGTCTCAATCCACCTTGCAATCGCTTGAGCTAGCGTTCGAGCGAGCGGAGCGAAACGTTGTCGTCTTGGTGGCAAAATCTACGGGAAAGGGTGAATCCGCTAGAAACTTGGATCACAATGTTCGAACGCGTGTAGTTTCGGGGCAAGAGTACGACGAGCATTTGTTCACCAAAAACTTGCGATGTGCTGATTGCGGCGAGGAGTGTCCCGAGTCGGAACCGCGGTTATTCAGTTTTAACAGCCCCATAGGTGCGTGTTCTCAATGCACTGGGTTCGGAGAGGTCTCCGAGCTCGATCTTGAAAAGATCGTACCCGATCGCAATATGACGTTGCGAGAAGGAGCGATTGCACCGTGGAGAACACCATCCTATGAGCATGAACTCCATGAATTGATGGCGATTGCGGCGGAGTATCGAATACCGCTTGACCTGCCTGTAGCCAAGCTTTCGTCCAAGCATTGGGGGTTAATTCAACATGGAGTTCCAGCGAGAAGTTTTGGTGGCTTGGATGGTTTTTTCGCGTGGCTAGAGCGGAAAAAGTACAAGATGCACATTCGTGCGTTTCTTGCTCGATGGAAATCGTATTCGCTATGTCCAATGTGCAACGGTCAACGGTTATCCCCCGGCGCATTGGCGTATCGTTTCCGGGGCATGAATTTCTCGCAAATCACAGAGCAGACCATCGATGATTTACGAACGATACTGCAAGAATTGCAGGAGAGTTCCGACCATCTGCCGATCGGTGCGGACGTGCAATCGATGGAGCCAGTGTTGAAGCAAGTTGTGTCGCGATTGGATTATCTCATTGCGGTTGGTCTGGGGTACTTAACTCTTGGTCGAACAATGCACACCTTGAGTGGAGGAGAAGCCCAACGCGTGAATCTAACGACACTGCTCGGTTCTGACCTGGTCGACATGCTCTACGTACTCGATGAACCAACGGTCGGGTTGCATCCCAGCGATACGGTACGGGTAGCATCGGCAGTGCAGAAGCTCGTGGAACGTGGAAATACGGTTATTTTGATTGAACATGAGCCCTACCTGCTTTTTCAAGCAGATCATGTTCTTGAGATCGGCCCCGGGGCTGGTTCTCGTGGTGGGCAGCTTTGTTTTTCAGGCAAGGCTTCTGATTTTCGTAAAAGCAAAACCCTGACGGCGAAATACTTGTCATCGAAAAGCTCTAGTCGTTTACCACGCGAGGTTGGTAAGCAAGTTTTGGAGCTTCGCGGGGCGCGAGGGAGGAATTTAAAGAGCGTTGATCTCAAGATACCACTGGGGTGCCTTTGCACGATTGTCGGTGTCAGCGGGAGTGGGAAGAGTTCCCTCGTACTGGATACTTTGGTCCCTGCAATCGGGGCATCTAAGGGGGAGTTGTCCGCGAACGCGTTACCCTATGATCGGCTCATCGGCGAGGATCGCATTCGCGGATGCGTTGCCATCGATCAATCTCCCATTGCAAAGTCGATTCGTTCAACACCTGCGACTTACGTAAAGGCGATGGACGAAATAAGAGTTGCATTTGCATCATCGGCTGACGCAAAGGCTGCAGGGCTGACCGAGAGCCATTTCAGCTTTAATAGTTCGGCGGGTCGTTGTCCTGTTTGTGAAGGATTAGGTTTTACATCCGTTGACATGCAGTTCATGGCAGATGTTCGGTTGATTTGTTCGGAGTGCAATGGCAAGCGGTTTACGCCTAGAGTACTGGATGTGCGTTATCGCGATCTTGATATTTCTGACGTGCTCAACTTAAGCGTGATTGATGCGATTGAGTTTTTTCGCGGCGAACGCAAACTGCAAAAGAAGTTGCAACCTCTAGTTGATATCGGATTGGGATATTTGCCATTGGGCCAGAGCGTTTCGTCGCTATCTGCCGGGGAATCTATGAGACTGAAGCTGGCGTCTAACCTTGAAGAGCAGAGTCGCAGATTGATCGTTATGGACGAGCCAACGACTGGCTTGCATTTCGCAGATATCGAACGGTTGCTCGCCTGCATCGATGTATTGATCGATCAAGGGAATTCGGTTTTGGTCATCGAACACAACGAGCAGATGATTCGAGCCTCGGACTATTTGATCGAAGTGGGCCCTCTCTCCGGAGAAAAAGGAGGAGAGATTGTTGCTGAGGGGACGCGAGACGTTTTTTTAAGAGGGGCGAATTCCGTTACCGCGACAGTACTCCGTGAGGTTTAGCATGCGTATTTGCAGAGATCTTGAAGCGACGTTCGATCGTGTCCGTAAGTGTCTTATTTGGGCAAATTTAGGGGCAGCCTGTTTTTTAGAGGTAGGGCTCATTTTTTGAGGGGAATGCAGTGCTGAGAGAAATCCCTGGGCTATCCGGTGGCTAGGTGATCGCTGGCATTGGACGTACAATAAGGTTCGCCCGAAATTAGCCCATGAAAAAACGTTTCTGTCCGCGGATGGGTTTTGATTTGGCCAGAGGCGGGGCAGAACAAATAGAACGCCGAGAAAATCGTGCGTTGGGGGGGTGTGAAGAACCTGTGTTATCGGCACGAGGCAGTCGAGGGATTCGCGAGCATGCGTGAAAATCACGAAGACCAAGGTGACTTGGAATTGGATCAGGTTCTGTTGGATTTCTTGAAGCGGCATGATCGCGGTGAATTGGTAGATCGCGAGACCTTCCTTCGCGAGCACCCAGAGTATGCGGATAGATTGCAAGAACTGCTTGCTGCGGCCGATTGGATTGAAACGATGGCAGGGCCTACGTTTCACGGAGGCGTGTTCGAAGGGGAAACTAGGTCGGACGCTAACGCAGAACCGGAGTCTCCTTCTGCGAGCGAAGATTCGCACTCGAACTATGATCCAAATGCCGTTACCTTGGACTTAAAAACTCAAGGTGAGGATTTGGAAAAGAAACGCGCGATGTTCTCGTTCGTTGATGCTCCACTCTCCAGCGACACAGACTTTAGCCTGTCCGATGTCCCGTCGCTCGATGGGACGCAAGCGTCACTTCCGTGCCGATTTGGTGAATACCTGCTGGAACGCGTTCTCGGGCGAGGAGGAATGGGGGTGGTCTATTTGGCTAACCAAGTGCAGCTCAATCGACGGGTAGCGATCAAGATGATTCGATCTGGGGCGCTTGCGTCTGATGAAGAGGTTGCACGGTTTTACAGCGAAGCCCGCAGCGTGGCAAAGCTCGATCATCCGAATATTGTCACCGTGTATCATTGCGGTGAAAGTGATGGTCACCACTTTTTTTCCATGGACTACATTCCGGGTACGGATCTTGCCAAGATCGTTTCGAACGGTCCTATCGATCCAAAGCGCGCTGTTCGTTATGTTCGCGATGTAGCACGTGCGATTGATTACGCACACGAGCATGAAGTAGTGCACCGTGATTTGAAGCCAGCCAATGTCTTGCTCGATGAAGAGGATGAGGTTTACCTAACCGACTTTGGACTTGCAAAACAAATGGGCGGCGACGAAGGCTTGACGGCAACAGGTGCCACATTGGGTACCCCTAGTTACATGTCTCCGGAGCAAGCCGCCGGTAAAAGCGAGGATCAAGGAGTCGCAACAGACGTGTATGCGATGGGGGCGATTCTATTTGCGCTCTTGACGGGGAAGCCCCCGTTTCAGGCGGCATCGGTTTTGCAAACCATGATGCAAGTGATGCATAAGCCTGCGCCGAGTGTCCGGCAGTTGCAGCCCAACACTCATGTGGATTTAGAAACAATCGTGAGTAAGTGCCTCGAGAAATCGCCCAGCCTTCGTTATGCAACAGCTGCAGATTTGGCAGAAGATCTGGATAGGTTTTATAATGGACATCCAATTCAAGCTCGACCGCCATCGTGGCCTCGTCGGTTTCGTTTCTGGTTTTCAAACATCCCTATTGTTGCTGCATTGACCGGCGGGCGACAGGTTGATCCGTCCGCCTCGCAGCGTTGGGCCCAGCGTGCTTTCATCGCTATGGCAGCACTCATGCTGGTGGCAATCTTGTTTGGCAATTCAATCCTTCGCTGGATTGATGATAAACGTCTTCCAGGCAGAATCACGATCGCATCGGGAGCTCCTGGAGGTATGTACTACGACATTGCAGGCAAACTCTCTGATCGTATGAAGACTGGGAGTGGGCGTCCTCCATCGGTGATATCTACTGGTGGATCGATCGAAAATCTTCGCCAGCTCCTTGAGTCGCACGCAGATGTTGCGTTGATGCAAGAGTCCACCATACGATCGGATCAAGTCGCGGTTGTGGCCCCATTGTTTTTTGAAGCGATTCATATTCTCGTACCCGTGGAAATGGGAGTCGAACGGATCGAGGAATTGGCAGGCAAGAGGATCGTATTGGGGAATAAGGAGTCTGGAACTCGACAAGCTGCCCTGCGATTGCTGAAGCATTTCGATTTGTCGGAGGGAGACTTTGAAATTGTAGACGGTGATTGGACCCAATCATCGCTCCGGCAGCCCCAAAATGTATTGGTCGCTATGGTCAAACCTGAGCAGTTGGGAATGGTGGAGCTATTGTCGGAGGGTAAGTACCGATTGCTCTCCATCCGAGATGCCGCCTCACTGACTATGACGGAACCAATGTTTCGATTGCTAGAACTGAAAGCTGGGGCGTACCGGGGGATCATCCAGGAACCGACGATGATGATTGCGACAGCGGCGCTTCTCGTGGTTCGAAAAGATTCTTCTGCCAGATTAGTTGAGGAATGTTTGTCTGCTGTCTACGAACGCAAACCCCTGGTCGATGGATTGATTGCACGAGAGCTCGCTGCAAGTTGGCAAGGATTGCCCTACCACGAAGTGGCGAGGCAGTATTTTGCTCGCGCGATGAGCCAATGAACCTTGGCCGCGGCCAGCAACCCAGTGTCACCGCTCCAGTGTCTGCACCCCTGTGCCAGCGAATTTGAACTGCTATTCGATCTAGAGTAGCGGGGGATTTTCGTGGAGAACTATTCCTTGGGTTCAAGCTCGGTATAAAACATCGCGGCAGCATTGACGCGTTTTGATTCAAGGAATTCGAGGTGGTTCCGGACCGTTGGGATTTTGGACGCAGCAGGAAGTACCACCATCCAGATGGTCGCGATCGCCAATACCATACCGAGCAATGCCCCGATCCCTCGTTGATCGTGTGGATGTACGGATTTCATTGCAAGACCTTGGTACTACTTCGCAAGGATCGATTTCACTTTATCGGCATATAGAATACCGAACATCAATGTTGCCATCGCCAGCGACAGGATCATGCTCCATGCTTGTCCGATAATGTAGAGCATCAGTGGTTTTCCAACGCAGAGGTATTTCCAAAGTTCTCGAAAATTGGTTTCGAGTCCAAACGCGACAAAGGCGAGACAAAACAACCAAATACGTACTTGGGACGTTATCTCCTTCGATACGGCTTCGGCGGCACTGCTATCCCAACCGATTAGGGAAGGAAGGAAGGAGAATGCGAGCGAAGCACCGATAAATCCGATCACAAATTTCGGGAACCTCGTCCAGATTTCAGATATTCCGACTCTAGTGGTATCTCCCGATTCGCGGTGGTGTGTTGACCAGTAGGTTGCTACGCCAAATGCGATGACACCAATCAAAACGTTTTGGATCATTTTTACGGTGTTCGCAACCGTTGCCGCATCATCGCCGAGTACGGCGCCGGCAGCAGCAACAGCGCCTGTAGAATCGATGGTTCCACCAATCCATGCAGCACCAACGATTGGGTTCATTCCCGTTTTAAGGACGATGTAGGGCTGAACAATCATCATGACAGCTGTGAACAGGAGAGAGACCCCGATTGCGTAGGAGACTTCCTCTCTTTTAGCTCGGCATGCGGCTCCGGTAGCGATCGCAGCTGATACGCCGCACACGGACATGTCCGCAGAGATCACCATGTTTAAGCTTGGAGATTCGATTTTCAAAATGCGTTGGCCAAACCAGTACGTGGTAATCAAGACGATGGGTGTTACGATCCATGATGTGAAGACACCTGGGACTCCCAATGCCACCAGCTTTCCAAATAATACCTCTGCACCAAACAACACGAGGCCGAGTTTGATGAATGTGTCGCCGATTACCATCGGCTTGAGAAAGTCGGGCGTGCCGATCGTGTTGCTGATGGTCAGCCCCAACAGGAGTGCCCACAACACGTACTCAAAGTTGTATTGCTTGACGACTTCTTGGGTAGACATCAGAAACGCTAAAATTGCCAGCACGAACAAAACGAGATAACCGACGAGGAACGACCCTGGGGATATGCCTCGAGAATAAGCGATGGGTATGAGGAGGGTGCCGATTACGGCGAAAGTGATGAGCAGTGCGCCGCCGAGAAACTGCGGTTCCCCTTTTTTGGGCTTGGAATAAAAAGCCTGCCCCGGCGCATCTTTCCATGACTCGAGCTTTGCGATGGTGCCTTTCGCAGCGTTGACGACTTCGGGTTTTTTGCCAACATTTTTTGTGGGCTTGATCGAGACGAAGAAGGTTGCCACCAGAAGTGCCATGGCGCCAATGGCTACCACCAACCAATCCTCATGCCATCGTTTGATGTTTGGTTTTGATGGAGTTGAGGCGGTTTCCTGCGGGGATTGCATAGCGAATTTCCCTCGAGAGTTTTGAAGGCATGTAAAAGGCGCGAGAATTAGATCTTAGATCCGGCCCCTTTGGTGAATGCCATGAACGCCGATTCGAGATTGATTTCCTCGGCAGCAAATCGTTTGAAGCGTATACCAGCTTCGATCAAACTCGTTGCCAGCGACGAATAATCCTCGACGTCAGCCTTCAGCGTGACGCGCAGGGTGTTGCCGGCTGCGGCGACAGTAGAAACGATTTCTTGTTTCTCGAGCAGTTTACCTGCGGGGTCCAGGTCAGATGGGACGACAGGATCGATCAGGATAACCGTAAACGGGCTGACTTGTTTAATGATTGACGCGACATCGTTGCTGGCGATCATTCGTCCAGAATCGATGATTCCAACTTTATTGCAAACGTCTGCGAGTTCGGGGAGGATGTGGCTGCTGACGATGATGGTTTTTCCCATCGCGCCGAGCCGACGCATCAAGGCTCGCATCTCAATGCGGGCCCGCGGATCGAGACCGCTGAGCGGTTCATCGAGGAGCAGTACCGCTGGGTCGTGAAGCAACGTACGGGCTAACCCCAATCGCTGCGTTTGACCGCGGGAAAGCGTGTTTGCATACGCATCGCGTTTGAAATCCAAATCGACGACTTCGAGCATTTCGTTGCAGCGCTTCCGACGTGCTTGAGGTCCTATCCGATAGGCTGCAGCAAAAAATTCAAGGTACTCGATCACGGTCATGTCATCGTAGACACCAAAGAAGTCAGGCATGAAACCGACGAGGCGTCGGATTTCTTTGGGATGGGTGTAGATCGAGTAATCGCAGACGTACGCTTCGCCTTCGGTGGGTTCGAGCAAGGTTGCCACAATACGCATGGTGGTCGTTTTGCCAGCACCGTTCGGACCGATAAATCCGAAAAGATCCCCTTGGCCTAGATCCAAGTCGATATCTCGGATGGCGTACATGTCGTCGTATTTCTTAGTAAGTTTTATCGTCTTGATCACGATAGGACGCCGTTAGGGGTTGGGATTCTGGGAAAGTTCGCGCAATGCGGTCGAGGATTTGCTGTTGTTTTCGACGGTGAATACCATACGAACGATGGAGAGTTGCTTGCCCCCGATCGGTTGAACCGGAGCCCCATTACGCCGTAGATTCCACGTGCTAGCAGGCTCCGCGACTTGGGCGAAAATCACAGCTCTCTCCAGCTTTAATAAGTCGGAACACTCGAGATTGCTCAAATAGCGATTCGATAGACTGGTGTAGGACGAGGCGCCTGCAGAACGATGAAACGAGAGTAGCTCGGCCAAACGCTCAAGGCTATTGGTGTCTGCAGGGTTCCACTCGGAACCTTGTTCCTCACCGGCAACGAATGTTCTACGTTGGAGACGTCGCGTGATGTCTTTGGGAATCGACGTCGATATCGGCACCCGTTCCCCAGGGCGTATTCGTGATGGAATGGTGTACGCTCGACCAGCGAAGTAGAGAACTCCTTCGAGAAGATCGACACTTAACGGGTTGGCAAAAGAGCCTTGAAGTAGGTCGTCTTTGCCGGATACCGTTCCAAGCCCATTGTAGGAGGCTGGGAATTCGAACAGATCCGACCATTCGGAGTAGAAGGCCTTGGTGCCAGCCGCAGGAAAACCCATCCCTTGAATATCGGTTGAGTCACTTGTCGATGATTCAACTGCGTAGGTTGGAAGTCCCAGTTGGGTGGTGACGTTGGAATCAAAGCCTCCCAATCCCTTTCCCGGCTGACCAAACCAATCGATGCGATTCGGACGCGGTTTTGAATCCGAGGAGGTTGGTATCGGGTTAGCCTCTTTGTCAGAGATCAAATTCTGAAGTGGACGATGATAGGTAGCAAAATCGTATACGCCACGGCGTCCCGCGTAGCAGTGGGTGTAAGCGCGACCATGGAGTTGCTGTGTTTGGTCATCGACATCAATGATTTCCAAGCTATTGATGCTGGGTAGCTCAGGCTTCCAGGCTCTCGCAAGAACGGAGGATACCGCCATAATTCCGAGGGACGAAATGATGAGTGTCCACCATGTCCATCGAGGCTTCTGCCAAGCCTTCGAGACCAAGAAGTAGTCGAGCGGTCCGATCAACAGTGCCAATAAGCCCGCGATGAGAACGAGTTGACCTAGGTTTCCAAGTCGAAGATTCGGAAACGTATCGAGCGTTGCGTTGAGTTGCCCAACCAATTCATCGTAGGATTGATAAATGGATTTGTTGACCCGCGACTCAGGCTTCTCCCAAAAGTCCTTCAGCAAGTATTTGATGAGGGCAGGTCTTGTTTCCCAAGCTAACATTTGAGGGCAATCGATTTCAGTTGCCATCCATACAACACTCCCGACACCTAACGCCCATCGAGCGATGAAGGGCAGTTTGGTGCGTGTCCCTGTCGCAGTTACAACATCCACGCGGCCTTGTTTGATATTCAGTACTGCGCAGGGTAACGGTTGCAACTGCTGCTGCGATCCCAGGAGCGATTCGATCGGACCCGGTTCTCCATCGTCTGAAAAACTCGCCATTTCCCCTGGAATCAAATCTTTAAGCTCGGGTATGTCAGCCAGGGACTCCGCGGACTTACCCCAAGTCAGTACCAATTGGCCTCCCATTTTGGTCCATGCGGTCAACGCTGTCGCTTGTTTCGCCGTGATTCCACGGTTCAATTCCACGTTGGCCGAAGAGAACACGACTGCATCGACTCCTGAATAAGCAAGCTCGGTCTTGGGGAGTGACTCTGCGTCGGTTATTTCCGAAACGCTGAGTTCGCCAAAGCTGCCTTGTGCCGACTTCATGGTCCCTTGAGCAAGGGTGAGTTGGGACGTGCCTAGCCCCACAATCCACGGCTGATTGGCGGGTAGGGCCGTTCCTCGTTCGGAATCGGCGAGTATATGTTCAAGAATGATCTGCTTTTGGTCATCGACGAAGACGACCCGAATAGGACGGTTACCGCGACCATGTTTCGCTAGAACATCGATGGTAGAGGTTTGATTCCCGGAGCAGTCGAACACCCACTCTTTGGATCGGTAGATGACTGGAACACCATCTCCATCAAACGTGTGCACCTCGACCAAACCTTTCAACGCCTTATCCGATCCATTGCCAGGACTCGATACGCTTACCCGATGGAGCGTCGGGAAACCTATCTTCCAATAACCCGCAAAGCCTGAAGTTACAGACACTTGTAAAGCATCTGGATTAACGGCCAACGATTGAGAATGGGACAGGAGTTGGCATGCAATCCCCAAACAAAACAAGAGACGCCACAGCAATGAATGCCGTGGCGAAACTCGAGTTTGGGAAGACATGCGATCGGATCGAGCGATCGAAGTGAGGATCATGTCAACGGTTCGACCTTAATCCAATCGCTTGACGCGAAGATTCTTGAAGTAAACCTTGCTTCCTGGATCGTGGGCTTGGAGGGCAAAGGTTCCCTCATCGATCTTGCGAGTGAAGTCGGAGCCAGCTTTTTGGTCGTCTGGTTCAACGTACTCAACAAGAGTTTTCCCGTTGACTTTGAGGGTGATCTTTTTTCCGACGACAATGATCTCTTGGGTATACCATTCGTTGTCCTTAGCGGCAGGTTCTAGTACGTCCTTGACCGCGTATAGACTGCTCGTCTTTCGCGGGTCGGATTTGTAGGACAAGTTGACTTGGCATTCAAAACCATACTTCGGCCAACCGGAGTCTTGGTATTTGGTGTGGAAGTAGATACCGGCGTTGCTGTTGGGTTCCGTTTTCACATCTGCCTTGAAATGGAAATTTTTGAAGGGTTTGTCATCGCCGACATAAAAAATGTGGCTTCGCTCACCGTTGCAAACCAAGGTGCCATTTTCGACTTTCCAGCTGGCTTGGTTCTCATTTACTTTCCAGCCATTCATCGACTTGCCATCGAAAAGGCTCACAAATCCGGCTTCGGTATCAGGCTTGCTAGATTCCTGCGCAAAGGCACGGGAAGTGGTTTGCGGGAGCAAGCCCGCAAAAGCGACGAACAAGATCGTAAAACGCAACATGGATACTGCTTTCAGAATGGGAGGGGAGGGAGGTAGATATTTCGAGGGTGGTTCGAGTGAGCCGAAGCCCGCTGCGAGGCGCCGATGGCACAGGAACGAAGCACCCCGAAAATCAAAGTGCGTCCGAACTTCAGAGCCCGGACGCACTTAGTATAAACGAACGAAATGGTATTTCGGTTCGACGGAGACCCTAATTTTGGGACGAGTTGTCAGGCTTTTACTTGCCCTTCACGTCGCCCCCTGGGAGCAAACCTTCCTTCATCCGTTCTCCGAACGTTTTGGATTGCCCCTCAGCTTTTTTGTCTTCCAAAGTCTTGAGGATCTTTTCGACTTCCTTGCGGACTTCGTCAGGGTTTTGTTTGAATTTGGGAGCTGGGAAGTTCTTCTTGGTGATACCTGCGGCTTCCACGGCGTCTCCGTAGGGATTGTGCTTCTTTTTGTTTTCGCCGTCGATGTGGCAAACGTTGCACTTCGCTTCTGCAGCTAATTTCTTAAATTCTTCGTTCGTGCTCTTTTCCGCGTAAATCTTGGTCCAGGTTTCACCGAACTCCTTGATGGCGAATGCGCTCGGAGATACCGCAGTAGCAATCAAAGCGACGGCAGTGTAGATGACAAACTTTTTCATTCGGTTTTGTAACTCCAGAAACGAGTGCAGGGCAGGAAAGTACGTCGAACCCTTCGTTGACTCACCGAAAGGTCCCTCGAGGACAACGGGCTTACCTTGATTAAAATACCAAGGTTTCCCCATGTCAAACCGAGCTGGGACCAACACAGCAAACAAAGTGCCAAGATTCGCTGGATGGGTGTTTCTTATACAGCGAGGTGGATGGTCAATTTGGATCAGGAGAAGGATAAAAACGGCTGGAATTTAACGCATAACCGTCGGAGGCATCCCTGTTTGGTAAGGGTCGCGGTAATTCGCTGTAGTGGAGTAACCATAAGGCGGTGCAGTGGGCGCCCCATAGCTCGGCTGACCTGCAGGTGGATAAGCTCCAGCAGGCGGATAAGCTCCAGCAGGTGGATAGGCTCCGGCAGGTGGGTATCCAGTGGGAGGGTAAGGGGTTGTCGGCGGGTAGGCGGGAGAGGCACCTGGGGTTCCTGCTGGCGGCGCGATTGGCGGTGTCGTGCGGCCCCAGTAGTTTGGCGAATTGGACGAATACCCCAGGTTGTTCGATGCAAGCTGAGGCGCGGTGTAGTTGGTTGGACTGTTGTACCCGGGAACTGCACCGCTTGGTTGAGGATACGCGCCGGGAGGGTATCCCGTGTAGGGAAAGCCGCCCGTTGTGGTCATGGATGCTGTGCCGCCACGTTGAGTGAACCAATTGGTACTGAAGAGGCTTCCTTGAGAGCTAAGCCATGAGGGATAATACGGGTTGGTAGCGTAGGCATTCGCGTAATAGGGCGATGGTGGATAGCCATTCATGGTTGGGCCCACCATGCCGTAGGGAGTTGCCCCATAGGGAGCTGCGCCGTATTGCGGAGCGCCGTATTGGGGTTGTCCATAGGCGTAGCCATTGGGTGGTATGCCGGGCGATGCTGTGGTGTAGGTTGGTAAGGGACTGCCTGCCCCTGCGTAGGCAGGCGGCAATGCAGTGGTATTCTGGGGAATGGGAACGATAGGAGCTGAACTCACTTGATTGGGTACAGCTGTGGGAGTCATGGTAGGGCTAGGGTAACCGGCGGCGACGTTGTACTGCCCTGCCAGTGGAGTTGTCGAAGACGCGTAGGAAGCTGGAATGGTCGTAGGGGGAGGAGGAATCATTGTTTTTGGCGTGGACCAAGCGAGTGCCGATGGATTATTTCCATACACTGGGGCGCCGTAGACCGTTTGGGTTGGATAGTCGATCGACCGCGTTGGGTAGCGCGCCGAGGTCCGGTTGGCCTGAGCAATATTCGCGGAGTATTGAACCAAGTTGCTCGATGATATCGGAGCATTGGGATTTGCTGACAATGGGCGATCGACGAAACGAGACCTCTGTTCGGTCGCGTTTACAAGAACGGGGACCATCCTGCTGACATCCCGCTCTTCGTACTTTTGGTATTGCGTCATCTGCGTCGTTTGGACGTTGCGTGGCTGGTACTGAACGATAGGAACGTACTCCACGATTTGTTGCGGAGGATAGAATGGATTCATGCTCGGTACCGACCGAGGCCTGAGTTGGTACGAAACAATTGGATCGTACTGAGTCAATGTGGTGGCTTTGGGCTCTTGAACCCATGTCGGCACATAAACTCGTTCCTTCACCTCCCGATACTCGTACTTTGGAACGGTCACCGATTCGGATACAACATACCGTCCCCAGGGCTGTCCCGTGTACATGTCTAGGAACGTCATGACCGGGGCGGAACCCTGAAATTGGTCGGCTGAACCCGATGCACTCGCGTTCACACCTGTGAAACTTGACGGTGCTGCAAAACTTGACGGTGCTGCGATGCTCGAGGTGATGGAATCGGACTGATATGCCAAGGCATGCTCCGATGCGAGCTCGATGTGCATCAAGCAAACAACGAAACCTGCGAGGAGTCGCTTAGCGATGGAGTGGAATGCAGATCTGCCCGAGTGGCTCATGGGCGTAGTCCGTTGCCCGAATTCAAAAACCAAGTTAATGCTAGCATCCCCAAGCCTGTTGCTCTTCTTGAAAGAGCGGTTGGAACGTGGGGATCTCTGCACGAAATTGGGTCGTACAATTTCCACGGTTCCAACGCAAGGTCTAGTTTCGGCGGATCTCGGTTGGTTTTACCCAGTGAAAGACGGTATTCCTTGTCTTTTGCCGGACGAAGCGATCTTATTGCCGCCCGGTTGTCCGAATCCATCCGCAACCCAAGGCTCGGGTTCCTGAGAAGACCGCTGCAAGTTGCCCAGGGGAGACACCGAAGACGGGTGACGAAAAATCGACACGGAACCGACGATCGTTCCACCGTGTCACGGTCGCGGGTTCTGGAGATGAGTTGTAACGAATTTGGACCTCGGCGGGACAAGGTACATCGAGGGGGAACTCGGTCAGCCAGTTGTCTTCATCGGCCTCCAGCCAAGTCCTCCCCAATTCTTCATGGGGACCGATAACAACGCGATTGGCGATCGGATCTATGGAGGTGACGAAATAGGGGCTACCCATCGCGACTCCGATTCCTTTTCGCTGACCGATCGTAAAGCCTTCGATTCCTGGATGGTGTCCCACCACACGGCCGTCACTGGTGACGATCTCACCGGATGTATCGGTGTGGCTTTTTCGTCGAACAAATTCAGCATGTTGTCCAGTCGTCACAAAGCAGATTTCTTGACTGTCCTTTTTGTCGGCAACCTTCAGGCCGATCTCCGTCGCGATGCTACGGATTTCGGATTTGTGATAGCTGCCCACCGGAAGTAGCATCCTAGGCAGGAGCGATTTGGCGATTCCAGTGAGCACATAGGCCTGATCCTTGTCGTCGTCGAGCCCGCGATGCAACTCGTAGTAGGTTTCTTTCCCGACGTGATCTTGCGTGCTTTGGTGGGTAAATTCAGAAGCTGCGGCGTGGTCCGACGAAGGCTTGTTAATCATCCTCGCGTAGTGACCTGTCGCGACGAAATGAGCTCCAACCGCATCGGCGTATTCGAACAATCTCCCAAACTTGATCCAGTTATTGCATTGCACACAGGGGTTCGGGGTTCTCCCGTGGTGGTACTCATCGACGAAATAGTCGACGATTCGTCGAAAGTCTGATTCGAGATCCAACGCGTAAAAGGGAATCGACATCTTGTCGGCAACACGCCTTGCATCTGCAGCATCGCTCGCGCTGCAGCAACCTTGTTTGTGGTCCAGTCGCCCTTCGAGTATCGGAAGCAGAGGATTGGGACGTCCGTCACCTAGCTCACAAGCCTGACTCGATTGTTCACCGTGCCTCATGAAGACTCCGACCACCTCGTAGCCTTGTTGCAATAGCAGGTGGGCGGCCACGCTGGAGTCAACGCCTCCGCTCATTGCTAGGACAACACGGCGAGTGGAATTGGTCATTTGGAATTACCTTCGACGGAAAAACTAGAGGGACGGAAAAACTAGCGGTGCAGTTGGATTGGTGCAGTTGGATTGGGAGGTACGGTAGGTTATCGATTGATGAGGCTTGATCGTTGTACTCGGTTTCCCCAGAAACCGAGATCGAGTTGATTCGTCGCTTGCATGCAGGGGGGTGGGGGAGTGGACAAGACAAATGGCCCCCACTTATCTGTCTGCCAACGGTTGCCAGCGCGTTCCATCGTGCACCATTAACCTCGCATCCCAACGTGTTCGTAGTCGAAATCTTGGAGCGGGTTTGTACAGGTTAACCCACTCCGGTTAAGGAACCCAGTGGCGAGGATCTATTCCCCCAATTCCCATGCGTATCCTGCATGCTTAATCACTTCTATTTATGACACCTAGGACATGGCTCAATTTGGCCTTTCCCGAGCAGTCGGGGGTGTTCGAGGTGAAATTGCCTGGAGGGCACCGTGAAAATACTTGGAGGGCACCGTGAAAATGCTTGGGAAACCAATTGTATCGCCAAGTGAATCGGAGTCGAATGCAGACCGGAATGGGGCGCGAGATGGCATGGGAGGGAAATTGAAAGATGGCTATACTGTCGCGATTGTTCGGCTGGTTGACAGGCCAACTTGATGGTCTGCCCGCGTCTCGGCGGGACTTTTGGGCCTGTGTTTTTGTGCGGCCCAAGAGGCTGCGCACGGGATGATCCCAGCTAAATTCTCAGTCAAAACTTAATTTCCGTATTCGAGTTCTCATGAAAGCGATCGCAGTACGTCCCGGTACCCCCAATAGTGTCCATCAGCGTGACATCCCGATGCCCGATATCCAAAAGATTCCGGATGGAAAAGGAATCTTGGTGAAGGTTCTCAAGGTGGGTGTCGATGCGACGGATCGGGAGATCAACGATGCGCTTTACGGTAATCCTCCGCCGGGAGATGACTATTTGGTCCTCGGTCACGAATCGTTTGGGATTGTTGAGCAAGTCGGACCTAATGTTCGCAATATTCGTGTCGGCGATTACGTGACCGCTACAGTGCGTCGACCAGGTGGTTCGATTTATGACAAGATCGGCACTTACGATATGACCAGTGAGGAGACGTACTACGAGCGAGGTATCAACTTGCTGCATGGCTATCTCACTGAATACTTTGTGGACCACGAAGATTATATCGTCCGCGTTCCGATGGGGCTTAAGCATCTCCACGTGCTGATGGAACCGATGAGTTGTGCGGCCAAAGCTATCTATCAAGCATATGAAGCTCAGCGTCGTATGAAGGTGTGGAGCCCCAAGAGAGCATTCGTTCTAGGAGCCGGACAAATCGGCTTGCTGTCGACGCTGGTATTGCGTTTGAAAGGTCTCGAAGTTTTCACACTCGCCCGAGCGAAAGGCCCGCATCTCAAGAGTTCTATAGTCGAAGGAATGGAAGCAACCTATGTTCCAACCTCCGAGGTGTCGCTTGAGCAACTGACGGCTAAAGTTGGCAAGGCTGACTTGATCGTTGACGCCACAGGCTCCTCGCAGATCGCCTTCAACGCCATGCAATCGCTGGGTCATAACGGTGCCCTGGTTTGGACTAGCATCACCGGTGGCAAAAACACAACGACGGTTCCTTCCGACAAAATAAATATCGAGTGGGTGCTGGGGAACAAGCTGCTTCTGGGGAGTGTTAACGCAAATCGTGAGCATTTTGAGATGGGAATTCGCGATCTCGCCTTGGGTGAAGTTATGTTCCCGGGAGTCCTTCAAAAGATTCTTACAAATCCTGTAAAAGGCCTCGATCAATATCAGGAAATGATGCGATTGCTCGTCGAAGATAACAGCGCTCTCAAGGTCTATGTCGACGTGGCGGATGCCTAACTCAGGCGGCTTTTTACAGGTCGTCGTTCCCGCTGTAGGGTACCTTTGAGCATCCTTTAGGGTACTTTTGAGCATTGAGGTGTGCTGCAATGAACTCGGATAGCAACCAACAGTCCGTTGTAGGTTCTTTGCAGCGAGCAGAGGAATTGATCGAAGTTCAAATCGATGGAATTATCGGACCAACACACCATTTTGGTGGGTTGGGGGTTGGGAACGTTGCCAGTCTAGCCAATCAATCGAAACCATCGCATCCGAGAGCGGCAGCTCTCGAAGGCGCCGCGAAGATGGATCTTGTGGCATCGCTCGGCGTGCCGCAATTCTTTTTGCCACCGCTGGTACGGCCCAATTGGGACTTTCTCGTCCGTTGCGGCTGGATCGATTCCAAGCAGCGGCTCGATCGATCCAAGCAGGCCGATGCGCTCAAGCGATGTGCTGATGAATCGCCGACATTGCTCTCGGCAGCGTACAGTTCATCGTACATGTGGACTGCAAATGCGGGAACGTTTTGTCCGGGTGCAGATGCGGCGGATGGAGTTTCGAGGTTAGTGCTCGCGAACCTCGCGAGCAGCCTTCACCGAGGAATGGAGGCCGTTGAACGCTACCTGCAGTTTTCTGATTTATTTCGAGGTATTGATAAGGTTCACGTTTGTCTGCCAATACCCGCGGTTGATCCACTGCGGGATGAAGGTGCAGCAAATCATATGAGATTCTCCGCCCCGCACGCTAATCAGTCGTCATTGGGGTTGCATGTCTTTGTTCATGGGCCTAGTTCGAGCGGGTATTCCTTTCGCGCACGCCAGTCGAGCTTGGCCTCCCAGACGATCAGTAAATTCATGCGATTGCCAACAGAGCAGGCGTTATTCGCCGAACAGTGCCCAGAAGCTATTGATGCGGGTGTCTTTCACAATGACGTGATCGCAACCTCCAACAGAAATCTCTTTGTTTATCACGCGGATTCCTTTGTGGATACCAGCGGCCTGGTTCGAGCGATTCGTACTAAGTATGAAGCGCTTTTTGGGTCGTCACTTTACTCCATTTGCATTGATCGGGCATCAATCCCGCTATCCGAAGCTGTCCGCACGTACCTTTTTAATAGCCAAATCCTTTCGTTGCCTCATGGTGGGATGCACATGGTCTGTCCGGCTCAGTGCGAGCAATCGACGGCCGTCAGAGCTTTGATCGAAGCATGGATTTCCGATGCGCAGAACCCTATTGGTGGGGTCAGCTATGTTCATCTCAACGAGAGTATGGCCAATGGAGGTGGACCAGCGTGCTTGAGACTGAGGATGGATTGGCCGAATGATTGGCTGTCTGACGCTGCGACGCCATCGCTCGCGAAGTATCGATGGAACGACAGGGCTAGCCAAAAGATCAAGGAATGGATCGAACGGTTCTATCCGGAGCGTTTAGCACTGGATGATTTCCAGAGAATTGATTTCGCAGAACATGTGACTTCGGCAGCTCGAGAGTGTCCCATCCAGGGATAACTCAACGTTCTGGCATGGATTAACAAAATCGTGCTTGTGCTCAGTGAAACGGCGCTCGTGCTGGTAATCGAATCGAGGCAATCATGACAGACCACTTCTTCGATCACGATCCTCTTGACGCCTATCGCCTTTCGATCGAGTACGTCGCCAAAGCAATTGATACATCGCGGTCGTTGGAGGGATTTCATCGCCATGCACGCGATCAGTGGTTACGAGCAGCCCAATCCATTCCGCTCAACATTGCCGAGGGCATCGGAAAACGAAGCCTGAAAGATCGAGCGAGTACAATCAGTCAGGCGATTACGAGCACGAGCACCGTCCTGTCGGACTGAGCGCGAGCACGAAAAAAGCCAGAACAAAACCAAGCACCGAAGTGGCCGATCGGCGGCCCTTGAAATGGTGAGTTTTTTGGCGGCCACTAGGTGATGGTCGTCGATGGACGGTTAGTCTCGTTCATGCGAACGAGCAATCAGGGTGACGTTTCCGACGATGGTGCTCCGTCTTGGAACTGCGATGTTGTCTTTGTCGAATACTTTTGAACGATTTGCAGATCCCCTTCGGTTCTCTTCCAGTCTACCGCTTGGATGATTTCAGACTTTTCGATGCGCCCTTTTTCAGAGTCGAACCAAACATTTCCAGAGCCTTCTTGCCGGGTTAACTCTCGCTGGGATTCATCATCGATTTGAAAGCTCGGGGTGACACGAAAGCGGTGAAGTTTCTTTCCTTCATTAGGCTCTAGTCCGACATATTGCCACGTGTTGGTCGTGTGGAGCTTTCCAATTAGCTCGATCGTTCTAGTCGCTTCTGTGATCCAACTGCTCCCAACACTGATCGGTTTTTCAGGAAAGAGCAATAGGGATTCAGGTGCTTGTGAGCGAAGAAGATCAGGGGTGCTTTGCGGAGTGTTTAGGTAGGCTATTTCCCCGAGTGGTGATTGCTTCGCAGTGATCTTTTGACCGATGATGGATTGAAATCGATCAGCGATTTTTTCCTCGGCATCGGATCTTGTTGGCTTCTTGCTGTCGAATACAACGACTCCATCGATTTGGACCTGGAGGTCTTTGACCACCTGATCGATGATTGCCGTTCCATCGGTTTCTACCGATACGATATTCCAATC
This sequence comes from Pirellula sp., assembly GCA_046318275.1. Classification (GTDB taxonomy): domain Bacteria; phylum Planctomycetota; class Planctomycetia; order Pirellulales; family Pirellulaceae; genus JBKCUI01. Next base: position 97,180 of record JBKCUW010000002.1, read on the forward strand.
CATGGAAAGAGACTGGGACACAGTTTTGGGGCGGTTGTTGATACTGGTACTGATCTCTTGGGTGGTGGTCACACGCCAGGTAGTTCCAGAGGTGAATTTCCATCTCAGAGACTGCTGGGAAAGTGCTTGCGAGGAGTCAGTCAGCATGCCAAGGATGGTTAAGCACAAAATAGCCCCTATGCGAATCCTTGGGGTAAATCGAAACATTCTCGTAGTTCCTTGTTGCGAAAACCGTTTCCTGCGCGTTCCAGAAGCGATCCGTCGTTGCGAGTTTCCCACTGATACCTTGGTCGGCCAGGAAGCAAAAGTTGACGTTACGCCCGGATCCTCGCCGTGGAGCATGCCGTAGAGAAGTCTGTTGGAACACAAAGCCTCGACGCTTAGCCACGTTTCATTGGGACATAGTGTAAGCAAATCCCCGCATAACGTGTATGAGGCTTGGGGCTGCCTAGGTTTCCTGCGGCGAAAACCGATAAGCCGTGCCTGCGTTTGCACGAGGGAAAAGGGCGGTGAGTTCTTGATTTTTAGAACTCATGGCCGATTCTACGGGTGTATGGGGGTCGAAACCGGGGCGCACTGGCTACAATCCATTGTTGTAAGACGATGGACACTTTCCATTTGGTTTGAATTCAGTCTGAGTGTCGAATGCTGGTGCTCCTATGCAATGGATCGTTGTTGCCCTCATTATTGTTGCTTGTTTGTTGGTTGCTTTTCGAAGATTGACGCGGTTCGCCCGGTCCTTTTCTAATGGGCGATCTTGCGATGGCGGAGGATGCGCTGGGTGCGAAGCGAAGCCGATGATGACGGGATCTCGCGTGATTGAATTGGTGACCTTGGAAGGCAAAAAAAATCGAGACGCATAGTTTGCATAGCGTTGTTACATTGCCATCCGAACGTCAGCATGGTTTTCTGTTTTATCGAAGTTTGAAGAGGTAAATACACATGTTTTTCGGCCTAAGAAATCTTGTGCTGACACGTCAGGGGTTTCGTGCGTCTACCCCGTTTTCCTCGCGGTTTTTCGGCACGTCGATGTTTGTCGCAAACGCAATCCTAGCGATCGCAACAGGACACTCGGTTTCTTTCGCTCAAACAACCATTCGGCCCCCGAATTACGATGAAAGCATGGTGCCTCGTTATGAGTTACCCAGTGTATTAGCAGGTAAGGATGGCAAAACAATCTCTTCTGCCGATCAGTGGCCGGAACAACGCAACTATCTGCTGTCCTTGCTTGCGGATAATGAGTATGGCTTGATGCCCAAGGAGAGTGTTGGTATCGAGGTCGAGAAGTTTGACGATGGTCCAGCAAGCTATCAGGGAAACGAGGAACCGGGGATCCGACGGCGACAATTTGCGGTTACTCTGAGTCGGAACGGCAAGTTTGTCAGGATTGATTTGTTGCTTTGGACTCCGATGGAGTCGTCCCGGCCGGTGAATTGTTTCGTGGGCCTGAACTTTCGAGGAAACCAATCCACCACCGATGATCCTAAGGTGCGGTTAACATCGAGCTGGTGCGATGCTCGTAATCCAGGAGTGGTGAACAACCGTGCCACGGAAGCAAGCCGGGCGAGCCAAGGAGAAAGATGGCCGATACGCGAGATTGTAAGTGCTGGATATGGGGTCGCGACAGCGCATTATGGTGATATCGATCCGGATTTCGATGATGGATTTGAGAATGGAGTGCACGCGTTATTTCCAGAATATCGATGCACTGAGAAGACGCCTGAACGATGGGGGGCGATTTCTGCCTGGGCTTGGGGATTAGCACGTATCGCCGACGTACTGACGAAGACGGAGGGGATCCATCCAGAGGGGATGATGGTGCTCGGGCATTCGCGACTTGGGAAAACCGCATTATGGGCTGGTGCCAACGACGAGCGATTTAAGATCGTTATTTCCAACAACTCAGGATGTGGTGGTGCTGCCTTGAGCAAGCGGTGTTTCGGCGAGTCGGTGGCTCGGATTAATACGTCGTTTCCACATTGGTTCAATCGAAATTTCCGAAGCTACAACGATCAGGAAGATCGCATGCCATTCGACCAGCATCAGTTGATTGCAGCTATCGCCCCGCGTCCGGTGTATATCGCGAGCGCAAGCAAGGATCTTTGGGCAGATCCGTTGGGAGAACTCTTGTCGGGATACCACGCAAATCCAGCTTATGCCCTGTTCGGTTTGAAAGCAGGACTGCCAAACCAACTTCCGGTAGTCAACCAATCCATCGGCGAGTTAATCGGTTACCACCTTCGTGACGGAGAGCATGACTTGACGCCTTCGGATTGGATGCATTTCATCGAGTTTGCAAGGAAACATGGACTCTAGATCAGGTCGGCATAGCCTCTATGCCCCGGGGCGAATCGGGGCCCCGAGGCGAATCGGGCTGAAAGTGTTGGCGATGACCTCTTTTTCGTCGAGCGGACGGGCTGGCTGTATTGTCGCCGTTTTGAAGAGCAGACGCGTGTGCCCTCGACGCGACCGAGCTTGATCCGAGGGCGAGCCCATCTGCGAAACCTCCTCGACGGGGAACTCTGCTCCGTACAATGCCTCTAAACCGTTATTATCGGTCTAATCCGACTTCGTTTTAGGGGCGGATGCCTGAATATAGCGCGGCTGAAAGCTGGCCTAATTAGAATAGGGCCATCGCCTCAAACTACGTGAAATCGGTTGGGAGTTGGGGCAAGCGACGAGGAAATCGAGCCGACCTGGGAATCCATTGAATGAGGCCAAAAAAGCCTATCTCGAAAGATCCAGCCGCATGGCGAATGCTTTGTGGCATGTTGCGTCGTCTGCTCCAGAGTGCTGATTTCTCGTTTTCTTCGGTACTCCGTTGGCTTGTTCTGCCGCAGCGATTGGAGTTCTCGTCAGCGAAAGTGCGTTCTCGCCTTCAACAGCGATACCCCAAATTTGAACTAAGGCGTTTGGAAAAGCGTCGCGTCTTGGCCGTAGATGCGCTTTTCAATGCTGGAGTGCTGGATATCGAAATCACTGCATCCGGGGTGCAAACCGCAAATTTGCTTGGTGATGGTGTTAGGTTTTACGTAGATGCCAATGACGACTTTATAGAAGACGCCGGAGAGACATCTGGTACCCTTGCGGACTTGCAAAGTGTCCGGGTAAGGGGTTGGGGAAACCAGGGAGATTTTTATTGGGGGGGTGATTTCCGGGGAGCGACCTTGTTGCCATCGCTCAGTGGGAGTTTTGCTGTTGATGTTGCTAATGTGAATTCGATCGCCGTGGAGGCCTATTGGACCGCGACCGGAGATGTTTCATTTCAGTCAGGGAATAGTATCGGGTTTGGTGGGCGTGTGCAGATATCGGGCGATTTGAACTTGCAGACCGGTCCATCCGGTAGCGTCTATGAGAGTTCCGTCGCCGATGTTGAAATTCATGGATCGATGAACGCCAATGTAGGAGACGATCTGCAACTTGCATCGATTATTGGAAGCCGATGGACTGTATCTGGTCCAGCAGTGTTCAACGCAGGCGATTTTGTGAGCCTAGGTGATTCCGGTCAATGGGATTCGGCATTTCTTGGCGTGACGGCTTCTTCAGCATCGGTGCGAGCAATCCGTGATGTCGTACTTTTGGATCACAGTGTTATCGGCAATTATTCCCTCGTTTCGGAGGGAGCCATCCGTGACGATGCTGCCGCACTCGGCTTTATTGGTGGTGATGCATTGTGGTCGGCGAAAGACTCTCTTGAGCTGGCAGGATCAAGCGGTTCTGGTTGGCAAGTGCTTGGGACCAGTCGATTGAATTCAGGTAGTTGGATTGACGTAGGCGGCGTCGGACAGTGGGATTCTTCGTCACTGGAAATCAACGCGTTGAGCGCAACGGTCGTAGAGGCGGATGATATTCGATTGCAGGAAATTGTCGTCCACGGGCCATTCACACTCACAGCAGCGGGGTCTGTGGTCGTCGACGGGGATATCGACGTGTCGCAATTGATGCGCATTGAGGCGGGTTTCAATGAAACTATTACTGAGGGAGGTGCCCCCCATGAAGTTCATGTGGGGACACTCGACTTGAGATCCGGGATGGAGATTCGTTTGGCGAGCACGCTAAACCAAAACTGGTCGATCGATGGTAACGCTCGTCTGGAGACAATGGGGAGTGTATCCGTTGGGCAAGCCGGTGTGTGGGATTCCAACCGATTGTCGGTTTTTGCTCATAACGCGACGGTAAGTGAAGTCGATGATGTGACACTTGGCGACCACGTAATCAGTGGTCCTTACGCGTTGTCTTCGGGTGGATCGGTGGTTATCGATGGCATCATGAATGTACTCGGAGACACTCAAATTGTTTCCAGCGGATCGATCACGGATACGGATGCCGCTAGAGTGGTTGTAAGCGGCAACGCCTCGCTGCAAGCCGGTGGCAATATTTCATTGGCAGATACGCCCAATGCTTCGTGGCGTAGCACAGGCGTGACCACGGTCTCTACGCCTGGCGACGCGAGTCTTGGCCAAGGCGGTAGTTGGGATTCGAATCGATTGTTGCTTGAGGCGGTCAATGCGATAGTATCTGACGTTAACAGTGTAATCCTGGGTGATCACTCGATTGCGAACAGCTATTCGATAACCTCGGGTGGTTCGATAAGCGTCGACGGTAATGTCTCCATTGGCGTAAACTGCCAGATGATCGCCAGCGGATCGATCACGGATGCGGATGCCGCAAGGGTCGTTGTAAGTGGAAACGCCTTGCTGCAATCCGGTGGTGATATTGCATTAGCGGATACCGTAAATGCTTCGTGGCGTATTGTCGGCGTGACCACGGTCTCTACGCCAGGTGACGTGAGTCTTGGCCAAGGCGGTAGTTGGGATTCGAATCGCTTGTTGATCGCGGCAAGCAACGCTGTGGTATCGGACGTCAATAATGTCTCGCTTGGGGACCACTCGATCGCGAACAGTTTTTCGATAACCTCAGGTGGTTCGATTAGTGTTGATGGAAACATGATCATTGGCGGAAACAGCCAGATGATCGCTAGCGGATCGCTCACGGATACGGATGCCGCGAGAGTGGTTGTAAGTGGAAACGCCTCGCTGCATGCCGGTGGTGATATTTATTTAGCGGATACCGTAAATGCTTCTTGGCGTATTGCCGGCGTGACCACGGTCTCTACGCCTAGCGACGTGAGTCTTGGCCAAGGGGGTAGTTGGGATTCGAATCGGTTGTTGATTGAGGCAAGCAACGCAGTGGTATCGGACGTCAATGACGTTACCCTGGGTGATCATTCGATTGCGAATAACTATTCGATAACCTCAGGTGGTTCGATTAGTGTTGATGGAAACATGATCATCGGGGGAAACAGCCAGATGATTGCCAGCGGATCGATCACGGATACGGATGCCGCCAGGGGCGTTGTAAGTGGCAACGCCTCGCTGCAAGCCGGTGGTGATATTGCTTTAGCGGATACCGTAAATGCTTCTTGGCGTATCGCGGGCGTGACCACGGTCTCTACTCCAGGTGACGTGAGTCTTGGCCAACGCGGTAGTTGGGATTCGAATCGATTGTTGATCGCTGCAAGCAACGCAGCGGTATCGGACGTCAATGACGTTACCCTGGGTGATCATTCGATTGCGAATAACTATTCGATAACCTCAGGTGGTTCGATTAGTGTTGATGGAAACATGATCATCGGCGGAAACAGCCAGATGATCGCCAACGGATCGATTACCGATACGGATGCCGCCAGGGTCGTTGTCAGCGGGAATTCCTTGCTGCAATCCGGTGGTAATATTTCATTGGCAGATACGCCAAATGCTTCGTGGCGTATCACAGGCGTGACCACGGTCTCTACGCCGGGTGACGTGAGTCTTGGCCAAGGCGGTATTTGGGATTCGAATCGATTGTTGCTTGAGGCACGCAATGCGATAGTATCTGACGTTAACAGTGTCACCCTGGGTGATCACTCGATCGCGAATAACTATTCGATAACCTCGGGTGGTTCGATAAGTGTCGACGGTAACATCTCCGTTGGCGAAAACAGCCAGATGATCGCTAATGGATCGATCACGGATACGGATGCCGCGAGAGTAGTTGTCAGCGGGAACTCCTTGCTGCAAGCTGTTGGCAGCATTGCTTTAGCGGACACATTGAACGCTTCATGGCGTATCGCGGGAGTTACAACTGTAACTTCGCTAGGTGACGTGAGTCTTGGCCAAGGCGGTACTTGGGATTCGGAACGGATAACGGTGGATGCCTATGACGCAAATGTTCGGGAAAGCGACAATCTTGTTCTGGATTCACTGCGTATCGTAAGCGGTTTTCGATTGAACGCAGCCGGTGATGTCGTCGACGGTACCGCAGCCCGATTGCAGGTCGATGGTGACTTCAGTGTTGTCGCGTCGAGAATTCAGTTTTCAGACGATAATGGTGACCGATTGATTGTTGGCGGAGGCTCATTTTTACAAGATTTTGCTGGGGGTATCTCAGTCGGCAAACTGGGCTTTGTTTCCTTCGGTTCGATCGGTCTGCTAGGTACTCATGCTGAGATTTCTCAAGATACAGAAACGCGATTGGATGGGGTTCTGCTTCAGTCGTTGACGCTCGAATCAGTACAAAGGATTACTCAGACGGGGCTAGACACGGGGGCGGGTGTCTGTGCTGTTGTAATTCACGGAAACGCTCACTTGGATTTTTCGTCTGCTGTAGGATCCGTAGAGTTGGTCCGGGCGTCCATGAACCCAGGTGTGGTTTTGAATGATGGGGATTGGATGGATAACTCCATCGGAGGAATGATTTCCGCGGACCATTTGAATGGCAACTTTCAACTGCGTAATGTCGCTGTATCACCCATCCTCGGGGAATTGAATGGCCGAGTGATGGATCTTGTGATTTGGAATCCAATGGCCGATGTTGTATTTGGCCGACAATTACAGAGCGTGTTTGGCCGAGTGGAACTGGTTGCTGGGATGGATGTCTTGGCGAACGCTCGATCTGGAGACTGCCATGCAGTTACGGGGTTGGAATCCTGGTCTTTCATCGCGAACCCGAATGCAACGGTTGCTACCCAAGGAATGCAATTGGATGTTGCGGGCGATATGGCGGTTTTTGCCGCATCGACGATTAGTTTATCTGGTCAGGTCGCGGAATCGCTCGTGGTTCAAGGAACACTATCTGTGGTTTCGTGGCTTGGTGGCGATATCGATCTAGGGATAGCAGGATTACTGGAAACGGGGAGTTTGGGAGTTTCCAGCCATCCGGATGCGAACGGTTCCGTTGGAGATGTCCAAATAAGGCATCATGGAGATCTCGGTTTGGTTGGAGCGGTATTGCCTGCACCAGATTTGCGTTCCGTTAATTCACACGCCAAAGATCTGATAGTACAGAGTTCGGGTGATGTTGAGGACATTTCATCGTTACGTTTCGATATTGAAGGTAATCTGAGGATCGCTGCCTTGGGAGATATTCGCTTAGCAGACCATGCTACGGATTCCTTGAGCGTGATTGGTGTAGCATCGATTGAAAGCGCAAATGGATCAATTGATGTAGGACGCGTAGGAAACGTTCACTTGGCAGATGTGATAGCTCATGCAACCCAAGGTAGTATTAGTTTTGGGGGTGGTTGGGTATCACTCGGTGACTTATCACTGTTCGCTAAACAGATTTCGGTCGATGAGAGCGCGAGCACAACCTTAATCGATGTTTTTGCGACGGAATCGCTTTCCGTTAGGAGTCTCGGAAGTATTACGAACACCCACTTTTACGATGCAGTCAGATCCGAGGGCGTTTATTCACCAATTGCTGAGTTCACTGCGGCGACGCACGTGCATCTTTCAGGCACAAAGATTGGGGCTGTAGACATTACGGCGATGAGAAACGGTGAATTGGTTGCTGATGCACTCTTTTCATTGAATCAAGTCGCAGATCGAGTTGGCCAGAAGTACCTTGGAATACTCGGCACCAATTTGTCTCCGGGCATTTCAGCGTCAAATCGGCTCATCAGTGGTGAGACCGTATCGGATTTGTATTCCCGTGCCTCGTACATCGAATCCATTGGTCGTAATTATGGCGTGTTTTTCCGAAACGCTGGACCGGTGGAGGTCGGCCATGTCGACGCCCTAGGGGATGCCGTTAATATTTTGTTGGAGACGTTGCCCGGTAACTCTCTTGCCATTCGTGGAGGAGTCTCCCAGATTTTCTCTGGTCAGTCGCCTGGTAAAATCGTCTTGATCTCTGGTGCTGAGTTAAGCCTGAACCATGGGGCATCTTTGGAGATCGTTGCAACCAATGCGGATCCTGCTACCCTGCGACAGGTGCTACAGCCTGAACTAATCGCAATGGCATTTGATGGTGGGCGCGGTCCTGCCACCGGGTTCTTTTCAACCCGAGACATTCTCTATGCCGCAGACAGTGCAGCGGATAGTGGAACGCAAAACGTGCTTCAGCGTATTGCTACACAGGTTGGAGTAAAGGGAGAGTTTGGTTTTCAAGTCTTGATACAGTACGCGGACGGTAAGTCGCAACTCTATGATAATTATTCTGAACTCTATGCTTCGCTTCGGGCGGGCAATCCCGTCACTCTTATGAACGGTACCATTCCTGCTCACGTTGCGAACTCGGATGCGGCTGTGGTCGAGCGAGCAGTACCATTCACTGATTCATTTCTGGCCTCGTTTCAAACCCTACCTACGACCGCAATATTCCGTCGTTCCAGTGAGATATTCATGTTTGAGAATGGAGGTTTGCAAGACGCATCAGCTCGGTTTATCGATTTGACTCCTCAATCGGATTTCGTGGAGGATGTTTATGCTCCAGGTCGGAAAATCAGTTTGCCGATGCCTACCGAGATTGCTGTAACGCCGGCGATTCTCACTGCACCCGTTCGAGCATTTCCCGTGATTGAGACAACGTATCCCAGCATTTCAGGAGATGTGGAGATGCGTGATGTTACGGAAAACGCTGTTGAAGTAATTATGATACGGGTTGGGTTCGACGACAGGAACGAAGACGGTCAACCCGATTCAACCGAGCTGCCGGATCGAGGTGAAGTACAAGTGGTTATGCTAAAGTCAGCTGAGTCTCAAGAGCTGTTGCGACGAGCGAATAAATCACTAGGCGTACGAACGAACTTACTTAATGGTGAGCTCGACATCGAAACCAAGGACACGAAAGGTGTAATGATTCCGTCAGCAAGTGATATTGATCGATGGGTGGAAGAATATCGCAACAACCCGAGCAAGCCGGCAGGCGCGTATGCGATCATTACGTTGGATCCAGCTGTAGGTTTTAGAGTACTCAAAGTTTTTTCCGTCCGAGATTTTGATTCCAAGAGCGAAGAGTTGCCGACTGTTACCAAGGAGGACGGTGTCGCAGACGAAGATAGCAAACCGAAAGATACAGCGAGTGAGGAACCACGTAAGCCATGATTCACTGCGCCCACTGTAAAAAGAGAATCGAATCGATGCGTGCGGAAAAAGTATGCCCGCATTGTGGAGGTGCGATTTCGAAACTGGCACCCGAAGAAGACCTTGGAAAGACTATCGATGCCTTTGCAGGGACGGCAACCATTGATTTACCCGCCTCGCTTGACATCGTCGGGGAGTCTTCAAAAACGCTTGGAGACGCGAATGGAACAATCGATATCGCGAGCAACGCGTCGTTGGATATCCCCAAGGAATCGCAGTCTTCCTCGGGGAGAGGAATTACCGATGTTACGGTGATGACGATCGATTTACCAAAGGATGGTGGCGGGGAGCTCGAACTAGACGCGATGACAGCGACCATTGATTCTCAAGCTGGGTCGACCTTAGCAACGGGAGCGTTTTCGATGGATTCCGTTGCGATTCCGGTCACGGCGACAATTCATTTGAACGCGAAAGACCAGACGATAGGATTGGACGATAAGGTTCCGGCGACACCTACGGTTCACCGCGGACGAGGCGCGAAGACCCATGTCGAACCTGAGGTGGAATCGGCGGAAGAGAGCATCTTAAAGACGATCAGTCGACGTTCTTTGTCCCGAAGTGACGATCGCGTGATTGGCTCGACACCCGACTACACCATCGTAAAAAAACTGGGTGAAGGCGGGATGGGTGTGGTCTATGCCGCAATCCAAAAGGCATTAGATCGTAAGGTTGCTATCAAGGCGATCAAGTCTGGTGTCGAAGTCAGTTTCGATGCGAAGAAGAAGTTCTATTACGAAGCTCGAATCACAGGGGATCTAGACCATCCAAACATCGTTCCAATCCACGAGATTGGCACCCAAGACGATGGAACTCTCTTCTACTCGATGAAGATGGTCGATGGGAAGCCATGGCAAGATGCAATTGGCAGCAGGACCCGCGACGAGAACATTGAAATCTTCATGAAGGTATGCGATGCCGTGGCATTTGCGCATTCGCGGAATGTGATACACCGGGATTTAAAGCCGGAAAATGTAATGATCGGTGCCTTCGGTGAAGTTCTCGTCATGGATTGGGGATTGGCCATTCAGTTGCCAGCTAAACATAGCTTCAGCATGAGTGGCACACCTGCCTACATGTCACCGGAAATGGCACGTCACATCGTTCCTAAGATTGGAAAAGCGAGCGATATCTATATCCTCGGTGGAATTTTATATGAGATCATAACGGGGCATCCACCACATGGAGGAAAAAATGTAAGAGAGTGCTTGTTGCAAGCGATGAATAATCAGATCGTTCCAAGCGATGTTGAGGATCCATTGCTTGACATCGCCCGCAAAGCATTATCGACCGAGGTCGAAAACAGGTACGAATCGGTAACGACGTTTCAGGATGCGATTCGTGAGGTTCTAAGGCATTCCGAGAGTATTTCGCTAACGCGTCGTGCCGAGGAAGCATTAGAACTCGCTGAGAAAACAAACGATTACGAAGGTTTTGCAAAAGCCTGTTTCTCGATGCAGGAAGCAATCGAACTTTGGCCGGAAAATCAATCTGCAGTACTAGGCCTAGGGCAGGCGAAACTGGCCTATGGGAAATCAGCCCTTGACCGTGGCGATTTCGATCTCTGCTTACAGGTTTTGGACGCGGGCAATTCGGAACATGCATCGTATCGAGAGCTTGCGTTGGTTCGCAAGGAAACCTTGCTCCTTCGCGAATCCCGACTGCGTTTTACGCGTCGATTGCTGACAGGGGTTATTTTGTTTGCAACTGTCACGCTCTCGATTGCAACCTATTACGCCAGCATGCAGGCTTCGATCGCCCGCCGAGCTGCTGCGAAGGAGAGGGCTGCTAAGGAACAGGAAAGCGAAGCAAAGACACAGGCACAGGCCTCCGAACGCAAGGCGATTAAGGCCCTTCAAGAAACGGAAGAGGCGAGGAAGAAGGAAGCTGAAGCACTTGAATTGGCCCGCATCGAGGAGCGAAACGCAAGAGAAGCTGAGAGGGAAGCCAAAGAAAATGAGAAGGAGGCTCGACGAAACGCTCGAGTCGCTTTGTTGGGAACCTACCAATCCAATGTCACATTGTCGAACTCGCAGGCGATCGGGCTCGAGACAGCTCGTAGCAGCGCGATGATTCGAGATATCGGAAAAATCGCAAATGGCTGGCCTGTAACGGATGGAATTGATTCGGATTCGAACGCTTCACATAGTTCTGTTGATTCAGAGCGAGCTCAAGTGGCAGGAATGTTGGATAATTGGGCGATACAGCGGATTCGATATTACAACAACGAAGATCTTGCTCGAATACAGTCTGACTCTAAGTTGACTGGGATCGCATTTGATCGGACGACCGGTCGCGTAGCGGTTGGTGACAGTGAGGGGCGTATTCGATTTGTTCGAGCATCCGACGCGGAACTGCGTTGGAGTGATGAACCTGGAGTTCGTATCGATGGCCCCATGCAGCATTTTTCTTTGTCACCGGACGGAAAACTTGTATTCGCTTCCGGCGTTGCAGGCGAATCGGCGTCGAGTACGGTTTTGGTCTCTACTGAATCGGGTCGGAAGTCTTCGGTACCAGGGATTGAAAAACGAAAGTTGAGTTCTATCGCATTCAGCAACGATGGTGCATGGCTGGTGGGAGGGATCAACAACGGACTTTGGAAATGGCGAGTGCACGGGGACTCGCTCTCTGAGCCTGCGGTCTTGCCGATACGCGGTGATCTGGGAATCTTGCAACCACTCGAGGGAAAGCTCGAAGATTTTGTTTTTGGATTCAGTCAATTGCCGGCCGCTGGTAGCGTCTGCTTTGTTGCGAATCTGAATGATGGAAATGTAGTATCTATCACTCTACCACCATCGGTTGGAAGCAAAGTGACGACTGCAGGCGTGTCTCCCAACGGAGCGACTCTGCTCGTCGGTTGTACTGATGGTTCGGTTCTTCCCTTGCCCCTCATCTGGACCGGCCTAAGCGAAGAAACAGGAAATTGGAATGTTGAAGTTTTGAAAACCGAGGATTTCGATGCAATCATTGAAACGCATCGTGCACAGCGACGTCATCAGAGCTCGGTCAATCAGGTACTTTGCCATTCCGATGGTACTGTATTGTCGAGAAGCGATGACCCAATCATTCACGTATGGCAACTTCGGCAGACAGACAGGTTGGTTTACGATCGATTTTTGTCAGGATTGCAATCAGACGTCGCAGGTTTTTGTTTCATGGAGGGGGGGGATCGAATCGTTGGATTTGATCGCCAAGGAGTTGTAATGCGTTGGGATAGGTTGGAGCAGGAACGAAGAAGAGGCTCCACCCTTCTCAAAGCGCCCGTATCCATTTCCAGCACCGGATTTGGACCTGCTAGCGTACCCTGTATTGTTGATTCAAACGGTGTCATTCTTTTAGGTGGGGACTCTGAGACCTCTAATTCGCGTCGAGGTTTCTCGACCCACTATATTGGGCACACACCTTACTCGCGAATTGTCGATACCGCTTGTGCGTCGAAACATCCTTGGGTCGCGACGTCGGCACGAAGGTCATCTCAGTCCGATTTTTATCTCGATGACGCGCAAGACCGAAGTGAAGTTTGTATCTGGGATATTGTTGCGGGGCGGATGCTCGCGCGGCTTGCAATACCTTCAGACGACCCTGTCAGGATTGCGTTTATCTCCGAGGATAGTGAGTTGATCTGCGGCGATGGGAATTCCACGTGGGGCATTTCAACAGAACAATGGAAATTGGGAGCAGAAGAAAAACGTTTTGGAACGGTCATTGCGTCAACACATCCTATCAACCGGAATCTGTATGCGTTGGTAAATGGGTACGGCTCGGTCCGTGTGCTCGACCGCGTTGATCCAAGTTCTTGGGATAAGGAGGGCTTTCGCAATTTTGATCTAGCGATTAACAATCGCTTTCAACCGGTTCAGGCAGCATGGTCTAGCGATGGACGGAGGTTCTACATACTCTTTGAGCATGGTCGAATTGCAAGACTAAAGTGGGATGAAGGCGGATTCAAAGGAATCGATTGGAGTCGAGAATTTCCTGAACTTGCGGTGGCCGAGCAAGAATTGCGTTGGTTCTATGTCGACTTGGATTTATCGAAGTCTTCCGATTCTGAGGATAAACTTCGATTCGCTGTACGGTCGAGTGAAAGCAGACGCAAAAGCAAGCTTTCGGTGTTGGATTGGGAGCACAGTTCCAATGAACCTAAACTAGCTTCGCATCTCGAAAAGATGGGTGACTGGAATTACTTGAATGCGGAGGAGGACGCTCTGCGCTTTGAATCCAACAAGTCGTATGGTGGTCCAGTGAAGGCTCAGAAATCCGCCGATGGCGAGATCATCCTCACCGATTCACGGGGAGTGATCGAGTTGGTGTCACATCTCGGCAAAGACAATGTCGCAGACGATCGATTGGGACGAGGTCCATGTTTGGAGTCGATTGTGTCCCGCGATGGTAGCATGGTACTAATGAAGATGGACAACCATGGGGTATTTGCCGCGGAGTATCTGGATCCGGAGAGAGGATATTCATGGAGTCGTATTCGACATCGGTTCCAACAGGTTCAGTCGATTGGAATTTCAAACAATCAGAAATCGGTATGTCTGATTGGTACCGACCAGGAGCAACGATCGAGTGCCTGTTTGGTTAGCAAGCAAGGTGGAATGGAGTGGAAAGTTGCGTTGGAAGTGGATGGTGTTCGATGGGCTGTTCCGCTTGCTACTGGCGAGGGATGGTTGTTGGGATCTGAACTCGGTAAGGCGGAGATGGTGGAGGTGGATGCCGTTGGATGGAGGCGTTACGCACTTGAAGTGGAGCCCGGTTTGTTAAACGATACCGAACAAGGTCTTAGCGCTAATTGGTTTACCGAGTCGACGGACAGAGATAGAGGCGATGCCTCACTGTTGATGCTGACCCGGAAGTTTCATGGCGGGGAGAGCAGGATTGATTGGTGCCGTATTGATCGAGATAAACGGCAGTTGTTGAAGTCCGATTTCTCATTGGCAAATCAGTCGATGATTCAGCGTGTTGCCGTTTCTCCGAATGGAAATGTTTTCGTAGTCGGGGACGGCTCTGGAACACTTAGTGTTTGGTTTGCTACGACACGGTGGGACACGCAGGCGAGGGAACTCTATTCATTGCCAGGACACCTTGGTGCTAAGGTGACCGCTTTAGAATTCTCCAAGGACGGCATGACATTGCTTAGCGGCGATAGTGACGGGAGAGTAATCGGCTGGTACACCGAGCCGGGAGCCCGATAATCGAATCGAAGATGCCTACAATCATTTTTCTTCCGTAAAATGAATTAGGCATTGGGATTCATATTCGGAGTCAACGTAGTTATCGGTGAAATCGGAGCGGGATTGAAGGCTTTGACTTTCGAGGCCCAGCGAACGCATGTTTCAGTTAGCACTTTGCGGTCAATCGGTTTTGTTGCAAAATCATCGCAGCCAGCATCCAAGCACTTTTGCCGATCATCGGACATTGCGTGGGCAGTTAAAGCGATCACTGGGCGTACCCAGCCCTTTTGCCGAAGCAAACTTGCAAATTTATAGCCGTCGAGTTCCGGCATCTGCATGTCGGTGATGATCAAGTCGAACGCAGGTGGGAGCATCAAGTCTCCATCAATTGTCCCGTCGGATGTCAACGAGCATAATGCGGTTCGACCGTTATCGTGAATTTGGACTTGGGCTCCGGATTTTTCTAGAAAGAAGCGGATTAGTTTGGCATTATCTGTACCATCTTCGGCGAGGAGTATGCGTACGCCTGCTAGTAGCTTCTCGATATTTTGAGGAGGCGGATTTGGGTCAGCGATATCGGGGATTCCTACCAAGGTGGTTTCCGAGGCCTCATTGGCTTCAAAGGAAGTCATCGGGTACGACGAAGCATCGGTGTCTAGGTCGTTCGAAAAATCTTCAATCGTTAGATAATTCTCGTGAGGTCGAGTATCGGAAAGGTTTTGGAAATCGATCTTGCCAGATTCTTCCCACTGAACTCCATAAAGCCGGCCAGTTGAGATCGTGGCTACAAACGTGCTTCCTCGACCCCATCGACTGTTTACCTTGACATCACCGCCAAGCATATTGGCGAGGCGTTGGCAGATTCGAAGTCCTAAACCGGTTCCTCCGAATCGGCGTGTCGTACTCGTATCAGCTTGAGTGAATGGATGGAACAGTTTCGAGATTTGCTCCTGGGTCATGCCAATTCCGGTGTCCTCTACCTTCAGGCTGAGCAATTCTCGGATAGGGTCGCAGCTTAGCGAAACCTTGATCGATCCTCGATCGGTAAATTTGATCGCATTCCCGATCAGATTAACAGCGATTTGACGTAGGCGGACGGGATCGGTCTGAATGGCGCTTGGGATCTCCGTTTCGTTGCAGAATCCCAACAATAATCCTTTTTCTTGAGCCTTGAAATGCATCAGTGAAATGGCATCCTTAACAATCGAAATCGGAGATGTGGAAATGACTTCCAACTGCATCTTTCCAGCTTCGATTTTCGACAAGTCAAGAATGTCATTGATGATGGCTAGTAGGTGTTCCCCGTGCCGCTTGATAGTCGTCAAGTGTTGCTTCTGGACATCGATTCCAATCTCGCTTCCAAGTTCCGAGGTGAGCAACTCGGAGTAGCCGAGAATAGACGTCATCGGGGTACGAATCTCATGACTCATATTGGCCAGGAATTCAGATTTAGCCTGGCTGGCAGCTTGCGACTCTTTGGCGAGTGCATTTGCTAGTTCGTTGGCTTGCCTGAGTTCGTTTTGGGTGGTTTCGGTTGCCTCTTCGGCTTGCTTTCTGGCGGTGATGTCCGCTTGGATGAAAAGTAAGCTGAGCCTTTTCGACTTGTCATCTGTGATGACACTAACCGCGGTGTCCATCCAAAGGTATGCGCCATTTTCCGTCATCAACCGAATGTCTCCTCGCCAGATTCCCGGTTGATTATTGAATTGCAAAAGGGACTCTAGGGCTTCGGGATTATTTGGTATCGAGAATAGCTTGGAGATCGGTTTCCGAAGTAATTGCGATTGGCTGTAACCCGTGGTATGGCAAAGCGTATCGTTGACGTCCTCAAAGTACCCGTAGCGATCGACTCGGGAGATTAGGAAGTGTTGATCGAAGACGTTTTGTATTGCCTCCATTTGATCGCGAGTTGCGATCAGTTTTTCTACGAGTCTTCGCTGTTCTGACACTTTTGCATGATGAGCATTCCACGAGGCGAATAATTCTGAGAGTAGTCCTGAACGCTTCTGTGTGGACTCTCGATTTTCCTGGATGAGGCTTGCCAGTTCGTATCGTGGGCGCAGAAATAAACGATTAAGTCGTAGTTGGATCAATCCCAGCGTTAGAAGAGTTGCGACCAGGATCCAGATTGAGCCTCGTTGGATGACCCGATGAAAAAGTTGTTGCTCAGATCGGATATCGAAGCAGGTTGACACTATGTAAGAGGTATTGTGTTCGCCTGATGAGTCGATTGCGGTAGTGTAGCAATAAAGGCCATCTTTCGTGCAGTAGGCTTTCGCTTTGGTGTAATTGGCCACGGCATCAAACAGGCGTTTGGCTGATGATTTGTCAGGTACTTCCTCGATGACGGAACCGACCCAGTTTAGGTGTGTTCCAGCGATGATTCTAGAATCCGAGGGGTCGATAACGGTCACCCATTGAAGCGATGGATCCGACGGTTCTTCAAGCCAACTTTGCAGGTTTTCAAAATCCGTTTTTGTTGTGAATCGCTTGGCGATCTCATCGGAAATGCCACGGGCTCGCTGCTCGATTGGATCATAAATGAGATGGTCGGAAACACCGAATAGTCCACACGCTACCGCAAGTCCGACCAAGATGATCGGAAGCGCGATATCAAGTGCCCATGGGGCCCTTTTCTGCGGTGAAGTGGGAGTCGGTGTGAGTTCGAGCAAACCTTCGTTCCTTGTGGATTTCCGGAGGATACCGACGAGGTATCTGTTCACTGGGATTTCCAGAATCCAAGAGATGGTAGGTCGAACTTTGCGCAGCTTATGACCCCGATAAACCGCACGATCACGATTTCACGGTGAAAACGCTCAAGAAATCGTTTGTAACGAAAGTAACGACTGCCCCGGGACCCAGGGGACCCTTTTCGTGGAGGCTTACTGACTCGATCGAAGAGTAAGTTGAGAACCGCGTGCATACAGTTGATGCAGGGAAATAGTTAGCCGGGCTAGCAACTCCTCGTCCGAAAGTTCTTTGTACTCGTTCTCGAGTATGGGTTTACCAAACACGACTGCGATGGGGCGTGGAATCAGCCATTTGGCACCTTTGGGCATGCATTCGTAGGCACCCACCACGGCAATCGGAACTAGGGGAACTCCTGAGCGTCGAGCGATGGGAATAAACCCAGGTTTGATTTCCCCGATGCGACCATTGCTGGTTCTGGTCCCTTCTGGAAACAAGAGGACCGCTTCGCCTCGTTTGAGCCGTTTGAGCATTTCCTTCAATCCGGCGAGTCCACCCCGCTCTCGATCGATTTCAATAGCATCTAGGACACGGATAAGTAGGGAGAAAAGAGGGTTCTTGAAAAGTGTATGCCGTGCGAGATAGTTGATAAAGCGATTGCAACAGAGTCCGACCAATACCGGATCCATGACGGATTGATGGGTGGATAGCAACATGGCTCCGCCGCGGTCTGGGAGCAAATGGCGACCTTCCACTCGCATCCGACAAGCGATGGTGGCGAAAAGGCGTGCAAGCGTACGCAACGATCGGTAGAAGATTTTTCGGCAAACCCGAGACACGCTCGATTCCTGTCCCTCGGAAGCAAGCTTGCTTGATGGGGATGGAACCTCGGGTGTATTTGCATTTGTCGTCATTGCGGACTGGGGTATGGAGTGGTATCAGATTCGATGCAACGGATGTAAAGAAGCAGTGATTGCAGGAGGATCCCCGGTGTTTTAGGGATTAGTTTGCGCTCTGGACTGCACGATCTCAAGCAATTTCTGCAATACTTGAGATTCATCCATCCCATCGGTTTGGACGGTTAACGCATTGGGCGCAGGACGCAACCCACCTGTTTCCCGCTCCATATCGTTTTTATCCCTCTCCTCTTGAAGACGCAGGATTTCATCGAAGTCGGCGTCGATACCGGCAAGAAGCAATTGGCGGACGCGTCTCCGCGCCCGTTCGGCTGGAGATGCGGTTAAAAAAATCTTGCATGGTGCTTCCGGAAAGGCAATGGTTCCTTGGTCTCTCCCTTCCGTCACCGCATTTTTTCCTTGAATCCACTGACGCTGCGATTGAACCATAGCGGCCCGAACACGCAGATTGTCTGCCACATGTTTGATCGCTTTGGTTACTCGAGGGGTTCGAATCTCCTCGGTCACGTTTTTCCCGTCGAGAAAGACTTCATCGTCCAAAAGTTCGATTTTGATGCGTTGAGCTTCCTCTGCCACCTTGTCTGGTTCCTCAAGGGGGACCCCCCGTTCAAGGCAGGCCAGCGTTACGCAGCGGTACATGGCTCCTGTATCCAGAAAGTGATAGCCCAACTCTTTGGCGAGTTTCTTGGCAACCGAGCTTTTTCCAGCTCCAGCTGGGCCGTCGATGGTAACAATCATTGAGGAGTTTGGATTGCTGGGGGAAAGCCTAGAGACTATTTCGTGCGGATCGTGATCTGATTTGTGCAGATCCTGATCCGACAGATTTTAGTAGAACTCAATGAAATTGCACGGTCAATTTCTGAAGTCCGCCATCCATCGTTCCAAAGAGAATTATTCTCCCACGCGGTGACTCGATGTATGATGGATCCATGGATGATTTTTCTTTTCGCTCGGGAGTTTTTTATGAGAATCTGGAACCGTATTCTTTCTAGAATGCCTTGCACAATAATTGGTTCGGTTGCCCTCGTAAGTGTCTTCGTATTAGGGACTTCTTGGGCGCAGGATAAGCCTGCCGACCCCACTGGGGTAGCTGGGACCGCGACGACTCCTTCCGAGACGGCGGCCGAATCCAACGCGGCTTCGCAGGACAACGGCACCCAAGACAACGGCACCGTGGAGAAGAAAGCAGGCGAGGAAAAGATATCTGAAGTCAAATCCGAGGCAGCGCCGCCCAAGTCGGCTCGGAGTGAGTCAAAGTCGCGGGCGGAGAAAAACGATAACAAGAAACATGTTCGTGTTTTGACTTTAAGCGGTAACTACGAAGATCTTCCATCCCCTGGTAGCTTGAATCCAACCGAGCTTATTTTAGGGGGAGGGGGAAAGACAAAATCTTTTTATCGGTTGTGCGATTATCTTAGTGAATTGGAAAGTGAAGAGAAGGTGACGCATGTCGTCTTCGATCTATCGGATGCATCGATGGTGATGAATCCTGCTCAATTGGATGAAATCGATCGACGACTGGCTCGACTTCGGAGCAGCGGTAAAAAACTGATCGCGTGGTTGGAGAATGCGGACAATACCCATCTATCGATAGCCTCTTCATGCAACGAAGTGATTATGGCTGATTTCGGTGGAATCGACATGCCTTCATCGACTATGGAGTCCATGTTTTATAGGGACGCAATGGATCTGGTAGGTTTGCACGCTTCTGTGGTGCGAGCTGGCGACTTCAAGGGCGCCGTGGAACCCTACACCAATTCAGTCATGTCTGTGCATCTCAAGCAGCATTACATGGAGATGCTTGAGTCAATCAACGCCGCGCAAGTTGCGAGAATCTCGCGGGGTCGAGGGTTGACCGTCGGTAGTGTCCGCGAACTGCAAAAGAAGAGGATGCTACTGCCGGCGGAGGCTTTGTCCGCGAAACTCGTCGATAGGCTCGCTCCCTACGGATCTATGAAGCAGACCATTATGGCGGACCTGGGCGATGAGTACGAATGGAGTAAGCCTAAAGCGAAGCCAAAACGCGATGTTTCAATTTTTGAATTGATGTCCAAAGCGATGTCTCCCCCGAAAGATCCGTCTAAGTTGAAAGACGAATCTATTGCGGTGCTTCATTTGAGTGGAGCCATTCAAGACGGAAAAGATCCTAGCCCGGGTGCGATTGTTTCCGGACCAACTGTAAAGCTGATCGAGGAACTCAATGCGGATGACAAAGTAAAGGGTGTCGTTGTTCGTATCAATTCGCCGGGGGGTAGCGCAACGGCCAGCGAAGCGATTCGGCAAGCTCTCGATGCGCTCTCAAAGAAGAAGCCCGTCGTGTTCTCCATGGGTGAGGTCGCAGCATCAGGAGGCTATTGGATCACTTGTATCGGTCAGCCTATCCTCGCAGAACATGGAACCATCACTGGCTCGATCGGTGTGTTCTCTCTCAAAGTGACACTCGGTTCACTCCTCCGACGAGTTGGGGTCCGGGTCGAAACTGTACATCTGGATTCATCCGCTGCTATGGATTCGATCGACCATGCGTGGACCGATGAGGAGATCGCGAGAATGCAAAATTTTATCGATCATACCTATGGTCAATTCCTAAAGCTGGCTAGTGAATCTCGTCGCATGAGCGTTGATACGATCAAGCCCTTAGCGGGTGGTCGCGTTTGGTCGGGCGAGCAGGCCAAGCAGCGAGGATTGGTTGATAATATCGGAGGATTGGATGATGCGATTGCGATGGTCGCAAAGAAGCTCTCGATCGAAAAACCGAAGGTGATCTCACGCCCGGACGCACCGACAGGACTCGATATCTTTAAATTTCTCGGTGGTTCCGACGATGAAATGGGGGATATCCAAATCGGCACTACAGATTCCGTCGATTCGGTGCTGAGAAGCTTGGAGTCTCGATTGTTGGGATTGATGACGCGTCAAGGATTCAGGGCGGATGCCACCAAGTTGTTATTCCGCTCCATGTCGAAGCCAGAAAGTGGGTTGCCGAAGGCGTGGGCCTTGATGTCCGAAGAGATCAAGATCCGATAGGCGGGTCGTGGTCGTTGAGAATCCCGCCCCATCAATCATTACAACGCGAGCCCCTTCCAATCGTAGAATTGGAAGGAACCGTTGGATGTTGCTCCGGCAGGGATTTCCACGAAACCATGGCTTCGCCCTAGTGCCGCAAGGTCCCCTGAGCCTTGGTTGGATAGGATTTCTGCTATTCCGGGCTCCTTGAAGTTGACCAGTCGAAACCAAACCAAGTCTAACGTTTTCTCGTCGCTGGTTTGGACTTGGGCGGGAACCGAGAATTTCAACCCGGATTGGCCGGATACTTGGCAAAGCAGAGGGTAGGCGAAACGTCGAAAAGTCACAGCAACGCTTACCGGATTCCCAGGAAGTCCCATGATCAATTGACCTCGAGGGCCAACAGCTCCAAGGATAGGTTTCCCTGGACGAATTGGTAGTTTGTGAAACACGATCTCGGAACCGGTGGCTTGGATCGCACCTGGAACATGATCGGTGTCACCCATGGAAACGCCACCCGTTAGTAGAATTGCATCGGATTGGTCGAGAGCCTCACGAATGCGATTCTTAATTTCGTCTGCATCGTCTTTTGCTTGAATGCGACGGACCGTGATCCAAGAATAAGCATCGAGCATCGTGTGCAACAAAGGACCATTGGAGTCACGGATTTGCCAAGGTTGCAGCGGCTCACCCGCTTCGATCAATTCATCACCCGTATTGATGATCGATACGCTCAGCCTGCGGCGAATCGTGAGGAATCGAGATTCATGGAATGTAGCGATCGTTGACGCTCGAGGACCATCGATCAGGCATCCGGGGCTCTGTACCAACTCTCCCCGAGAGGCGTTTTCTGCTCGGCGACGGATATTGGTGCCCATCGAATATCGATTCGCAGCACCTTCGATCACGATTTGATGCTCGGATTCGATGCAATGCTCGCGAGGGACAACCGCCTCTGTTCCTTGAGGGACAGCTGCGCCGGTAAAAATCCGAATGGCTGTTTTGGGGGTTAGCTCTACCGGCATCGACCCAGCAGTTGTGGTCCCAGTAACTGGCAGAGGTTTAGTGCCAATATCCTCCAGCCGTACTGCATAGCCATCCATCGCAGAAACATCCAACGCAGGGCTGTCTCGAAACGCCACTATTGGTTGCGCAAGCACTCTTCCCATCGCCTCGGTCAAGCTGGCTTGCTCGGGCTCTACGACTGCAAGCCTTTCTTGGAGGCGTTGGAGCTGGTGGCTGATAAGATCGACAATAGGAAGGGGCATCGGCACGGCGTTGGAGTGTGGCATGAAGCAGCATCACATACGAGAGCGAGCTCTCGTCGCCGACCATTATACCAAGTGCCCTATCGATTTCGAAGTTAGGTTTACTTCACCTCGGTGCCAACACTATTTTTATCGCTGGAGCATTCCGTAGAGCCTTGGATGGCATTTGCGTGCGGAAACACCGGGATATAGGGAGAGATCCTCGCTTGTCGCCAGGAATAGCTTTCGTTGTCCGCCGTATCAGCACCGATGTAGCTGGGCGCGAAGGGAACGGGTTGATGCCATTTTAGCAACGCGATTTGTCGTCGGATATTCGTCAGGTCCTCTTGGATCGATTGGAGCTTGGAAGCGTCGCGAGACAGTGCCGTTTGCGACGGGGCCGTTTGCGATGGGGCTTGTTGGTGCTCTGGAGCTGATTCGACCTGATGGTAGGTCGCGATGCCCCGTTGATGTTCTAGGGCCGCGACAGTATTTGAATATTCCAAGCGAGCTGCCATCAAAGAGATTTGGTTTTGAAGCTGCAGGTTTCGTTCGGCCAGAAGTCGAACTTGTTCGGCATGCGATTCGCGTTCCTCCATCAACGCCTGAGTCAATTCTAGACGAGCCGTTGCGTCAGCCCGTTCCACCATCAGTGAAAGTAGGAGCGAAGCTGGAACGGAAACATGGGAGTTACCTAATGATTGGACTGCCGCCGATAATTGGGGGGAAGATTCGTTCCAAGTCTCGGAAGTGGTGGCTGTGAAATGGTAGGTGGTGGGAACCGGTGGGGCGGCTGGCACCATGATGATTGGGTCTTCGTCATTACCTGAATCGGATTCTTCGACCGGTTGATCGCATGCTTTGCCTTCTACAGTTTCGTCTTCGACTTCGTAGCATTTGTTACCCGCACAGATCTTATGCCCGCAGTTGACGATGGGCTCCAATTCCAAATCGGGAACGACACCATGTACCGCCAAATGGGCTTTGATCTGAGGTTGATTCGTCAAAAGGTCTGAAACCCAAACCGCAAGTGTTTGAGGCTTTCGATTCTTTGAGGACTTTTTAACGAGCAAGGGATCCGAAGCTGCATCGCTTTGCTTTGAGTCACAGGCGGTGCAGTTGGTTCGAGTGCTCGTCGCGACAATTCTCGCTGATGACTCATGGATCTCTGGGCATTGGGCTTCGCAACAAGAATTCTTGCATCCATCGTCGGTGGAGCATTTGTTAGCAGTGCTTTCGCAAGCGGCGTTCTTCCTCGTTGTCACTGAGTTAGCGTCAAGCTCGGCGGGGGTATTTCCCTCCTGTTGGCAACTCTCGCAAGGTGACTTGCACTTCAACGGACAGCGATCGGATTCATCCGCTTCAGCAGATCCACCGAAGAATACTCCGCCGACGATTGCTGCGGAGAGACCTAGGATTCGGGTGATATCAACAAATGACGCTGCATCCATGCTCGCATCTCCGACTACACATCTGATGGAAGAAACCCTCGTGCGACGGCGGACTCGAATTGCACATCGCTCGCCGGGAGGATAGCAATTTTTTCCGTTCAAACAAAGAGTGATATTTATGATCTCGACCCGGTTCCGAAGATTTTACTACACTCCTGACGACTAAGCTCCCGGTGGGCGAACCGCCTGGTTGAGAAGAGTAATGATGTCATTTTGACTGAGGTAATGCGATTCATGGAAGACCATCGAGTGTCAGACATTGGTTTCGAACGTCCCCGCTCGAGACGGCTGAGGGATCGAATCCGACGAAGGTATGTCCTAGTTGCGATGCTGTTGCTATTGGTAATCGTTCCGATTGTGGCCGTCCCAATGGCACTTCATAACCGCGAGCTTGTGGTCGGTTTGATCAATCGAAACGCTGGGATCTCGCCTATGCGGATCGATTTGGCGTCCATGGAAGGGGGGTGGCTTCGTCCCCTGAAAATCCGCGGACTCAAGTTGATCGATGATCGAGGGGCAGAACTGGTTCAAGTCGGCTCCGTCGATACGGAGTTGAATTTGCTTTCTCTGCTTACAAGTCCGAGAAATCTTGGAACGATCACGATACGAGACACTCAGGTTTTGCTTGATGTGCAGCCAGGAACAACCAACATTGAGGAGGCGATCAAGCCTTTACTGGTTGGATCGGTCGCGCCTGACAATTCGACTTCTGGCGAAAGAGTTGCTCCCTCGTACGCGGGACGGATTCGCATTGCGGATGCAATTGTTCATGCTCGAGATAGCGTGGATCAAACCGCTTGGGAGATGAAGATCACCGAGGCTGATATTCCCCTTCCAACTGCGGAACAGAGCATTCCGCCGATGACCTTGGTGGGAGTCTTGGTGCAAACCGCTACATTACCAGGTCAGTCTCCCTTGGGCGGTCAGTTCACCGTAAGAACACAGCCTGTAACGCAGAATCCAAATGCACCGATGCTTTCAGGTCTCGCGGCGTTGCGAATGAGCATCGTCACCCAGGGGATGCCACTTCAATGGATCAGCCTGGTTAAACGCAGACTTCCAGACTTGCCCATCGAGCGGGTGGAAGGACATGCGACGGTTCAGGCCGAGGTGGAGTTTCCAGGTGCAAATTCCGTTTTAGCAATTGTACAAACTGCGCAACTCGATCAGTTGCAAGTCTCCGCTCCGACCTTGCTTGGCGATCGAGGGGCAAGAATGCAGCAGATCAAACTGAGCGGCGATGTTAGTATGTCGCCGAACCGGATGAGTACCCGCGGCGCCAAATTGGATTGCGATGTTGGGACGATCACTGCCAAAGCGGATTTGGCGTGGCCGATCGTGCTTCCTAGCATTACTCAACCCTGGATTGCCGACTCTGATCTCGACATCCAAGGAACATTGGATCTGCCGCAACTCAGCCGTGTCGCCCCCGATCTGCTGAAGATGCAGGATCAGGTCGAACTCGTGTCTGGTGTGGCTTCCTTGAACGCGATGCAGCGTCGGAGTCCCCGAACGGAAAACAACTCTAATGGATTGGCCGTCTCGCCTACCGAGCCACCCGCTAGCAAATACCAGTTGCAGTTGGGTAGCTTGCAGGCAAATATGCAAGGGAAGATGATCCGCTGGGATCAAGCGCTCCAAGCATCCGTGGATGTTATTGGAAATGCGAATGGGACACCCAGTTTCAAAGTTGGGTGTACCTCCGAGTTTTGCAATGTTGATGGTTCCGGCGATTTGCGAGATGGCCGAATCACGGCTCAGTTGGATTTGGACAAGATGGAGCAGAGGCTTTCGCAGTGGTTTGTACTACCGCTCGAGAGCTTGGGTGGCTCGGCGCAAGCATCGGTTGCGTGGACTTTAGATGAAGGGAACCGATTGGCTGCAAACGGTTCTATGCGTACCACCCCAGTGCGTATTGTTCACAAGAATGGCAATCTCGACGAACCGGCTTGGGACGGTGAATTTGCGGTGATCGCGCGGATGGATGGGGCTTCAATCCTCCAAGTGGATCGAGGTCAGGCTTCGTTGAAATCCAATGAAGAGTCCTTGGTCGTGCAGATCTTGGAGCCACTCTCATTGGCATCGTTTGATCCAAAAATTGGTACTGCTCCCGCGGCGGGGCTCCAAGTAAAGTTCAGCGGGGAATTGTCCCGTTGGCAACGGCGCGGTCAACTTTTTGCGGGTATTGACCCCGGTGTGCAATTGGCTGGACGATGCGTACTCGATGCCAGAGGTGCTATTGATACCAAGCATTTGGAGATAAGTCAGGTCGAATGGACCACAGAACCGTTCCGATTGACCAGTGCAGGAACCACGCTTCAAGAATCCCGAATGATCGGGCGTTTTACGGGACGAATCGATACGCAGGACTTGGCAAAACTCCAAGTGGACAACTTGCTCGTGCAATCTGAATCTTTCGCGCTCCAAGCGCAGGATGCTGCAACGCCCAATCAAACCATGGGTAGGACAGGGCAAGCTGCGTTTCGAATCGATCCTAGTCGGTTGATCGCGTCGGTGCAGGCGGAACCATTATCGCCAGCAGTGCCGGGTAACACTGTTGCCTCGGCACCGATCACTGTTACCGGCGATATTACCGGACAAATGAATTGGACGCTTGACCCGCAGCGCGTTGTTTGGAAGCTGGTGTCGGACGGGAAGAATATTCGCGCGACCCAGGGAGCAACTTCGCGTCCCACCACCCAATTGGTAAGTACAGGTGGTGGTGCTGTTGCTGCGGACGCAGTTCTCTGGGACGAACCTCAAGTTCGGCTCAGCGTCGATGGCGAATACGATATGGCAAATGGTACTGTGAGCCTGCCTCAACTGATGTTGCAAACTGAGTGGTTGGCCTATGGCGGCCAAGCGACCATCAAGAATGAAAAGGCTGGCGTGGAGTTCGATTCAAAAGGCGAGGTCGCGTATGACGCAGCAAGTGTTGCGCAACGCCTGAGACCATATACGGGTGGAATGGTTGCGATCGAAGGCCAGCGAACACAGCCGTTGGAAGTTTCGTGGAAATCGAGCAAGTCCAACCAATGGGCTGATTCCTTGCAAGCTCGATCGAGCATTGGATGGGATCGAGCCAATGTTGTTGGGATTGAGATAGGTGGAACCGATATCCCTATCGCCATCGAAAACGGAAAGTTCGCATCGCAGGCATCTTTCCCGGTGTCTCAGGGGACACTGCGTTGGAATTTGGATGGCGATCTCGGAGCGACTCCGATGGTTATTCGCCAAGCGCCTGAGCGAGTCATCGAGAATGTTGCAATCACGCGACAGATGTGCCAAGGCTGGCTCAAGTACGTCGCGCCATTACTAGCCGATGTAACGAGTGTTCAAGGGAATCTGAGTCTCGACATCGATCGCGCCGAGATTATGCCAACGGCTTGGGAACGGCAGACATTGGTTGGCAAGCTTCACGTCCATGGAGCCAATGTTGGCCCGGGACCGTTAGCCGATCAACTGCTGGGGTTGGTCCAACAGATTCGCAATTTGCGCCGTGGTGCTGGTGCAGCGGACGGTGGAGGGCAGCCAACCAGTTGGCTGCAATTGCCGGAACAGAACATCGGATTTGCGGTTGAACAAGGCCGTGTGGCACACCGCGATATGCAGATTCAAGCAGGCGATGTGATCATTACAACCTCTGGATCTGTGGGCGTGGATGGTTCCTTGGAACTGATCGCCAGCGTACCAGTTCAAAAGGATTGGGTGGACAAGACGCCAGCGTTGCAATCGTTAGCCGGCCAGCAGATCCAAGTACCTATTCGGGGTACGATTCAACGACCACAGTTGGATCTCGCGGGATTGGTCAACATCGGCCAAAATTTGGCGACATCGGCGCTGCAAGGTGTGGCTCAGAAACAAATCGACCGTGGGCTAAACAAGTTGCTCGGCCCATTGTCGAATCAACTCGGACCCATTCAGCAAGGCGTTCAACAAATGCAGCAAGGAGTTCAGCAGAACCTTCAACAATTGCCACTTCCGAACTTACCTATCCCAGGGTTCGGAGCGGGTGGACCATTCGGCGGTGCGCCGGCGACGCCTCCCGCGGGAAGTTTGCCACCAGTGCCGCCCGGTGGTCAGTAAAGCACCGGGATGGTGTGTTGCTGCGATCAGCATCGGACGTCTAACGAAAAAAGCCGGCGTGCTGTGCACAACCGGCTTTTTGAGCAATGTACTAAATGGGTACTCTAGCTGGCTGCTCGAATTTTTTCCAGCAGTGCTTTGGTCGCTTTGATTCCATCGTCAGGACTTAGCTTGGATCCTTCGTACTCGATCCCCACCCAGCCATGGTAACCCGCAGCTAGAACTATCTTCATCATTTTGGCAAAGTCAATCTTGGTTTCGTTGCCTTGGGCGTCAAAATCGTAGCTCTTCGCGGAGACGGCTTTCGCTAATGGCATCAGGTCGGTAACGCCTTGGTAGCGGTCGTATTCGTAGAAGTTGCCGAAATCGGGTAGGGTTCCGCAGTTCTCCATGCCTGTGGCCCGAATGGTCTCTGCAAGCCATTTTCCATTGGAGCTGAGTCCTCCATGGTTCTCCACAATCACGTTGATTCCCAACGGCTTTGCATATTCCGAGAGCCGTCGCAGGCCATCCGCTGCGAGTTTAGAACCCTCCTCATACGGCTTGTCGGTTTCAGCGTTGACTCGAATGGAGTGACATCCCAAGAACTTCGCCGCATCGACCCACTTGTAATGGTTTTCAACCGCGGCGGTTCGCTTTGCGGCATCGCTATTACCGAGGCCTCCCTCGCCATCTACCATGATCAATACATTAGTAACGCCATGATCCGTAGTTCGCTTCTTCATTTCGGCCAGGTACTTTTCGTCTTTGGCCTTGTCCTTAAAAAACTGATTTACATACTCGACGGCCTCAATGCCGAACCGCTCTTTAGCGATCTTCGCAAAATCGAGATTGTCGATCTCCTTGCTGAATAGGGGCTTGTGGAGCGACCATTGAGCCAGCGATATTTTGAAGGGTTCTGCCTTTGCTTGCGCGAGGGCGAGTGGCGAAGAGTTTGCACAAGCAATTGCTGCTGTGGATGCGAGCGAAGTTGCGATGAAATTCCGACGGCTAAATGAAGACTGCATAAATAGGCTGGTTGTATTGAAGGACGAGGAAGTCACAAAGGGGTTTCCGCCCCGATTTTATTTTGATAATGACCGCTCAGCAAGCAATCTCAGGGATAGAAGAGGAAAAACCCTATGGCAAATCGATCGTCCAAGAGGCCTGATGGCGAGCCTCAACTCGTGTCGGTTTCGTTACCCTGGGATTCGGAGCGGGAGGTACCTCCGAACGTACTAGCAGTTTTGGACCGGGCGGACGGATTGCTCCAAAAGTATTGGGATTCCTGGTACCGTCGCCCTATCGAGCAGTATGTAGCTTGCGATTTTCGAGACGTTTGGAGGGCTCTCGAGGCGGTCGAATCCAATCGGCTCGCACCGGGCAGATTATTTTGCGAATGGGGATGCGGCTTTGGGGTGGTCACCGCGATGGCGTCGATACTCGGGTGGGATGCGATCGGAATTGAAGCGGAAGAGTTTTTGGTCGACGAAGCTAGGAAATGGCTGCGCAGCGAACGCATTGATGCTGAGATTTGGCATGGGAATTTTCTTCCGCCGGGGAGTGAGCGTTTGGCGAAGAGACAAGCCAACCACGCGTCGCTTTTCCACCAAGTCCCCTGCGCTTATGCGGACCATGATTTGGGAATCGACGACTTTGCGATTGTCTTTGCGTACCCGTGGCCAGGCGAGGACTACTTCCTCAAGGATGTGTTTAGAAACTACGCAGCAGACCAATCGCTGCTGCTCTTGTTCCTAGGGCCGTACGAGATTGAGTTATATCGGAAGGAATGCGTGGTCGATTAGGGGCGCCGCGCGCTAACACTTGCGAGCGTCGTCGTGTACCGCCATCTAAGCCGACTCGATGTTTCCAGTAGTCCATTTCCCATCGATGGATCGCCAAGTCGTACCTGTTGGGTTTTCATTCCTCAGGATCTCTGGCAGTCGCGACTCGCGGACTGCGTCGTAACAGGTCAGTTTTGCGAAGCGAAGAAGGCTGGCTGGAATCCCCACTGCCGTGAATCCTGGGTGGCTGGTTGCGGGATATGGTCCACCATGATTCATGGCGGGGCTAACGGCGACGCCGGTGGGCATTTTGTCGTTCAGTACGCGTCCAACACGTTGCTCCAAAGCATCCGCGATTTTGATGTAATCGTGATCGTCGTTTCCTAGAGTATCGCTGTAGATGGTTCCTGTAAGGTTCCCCTCAAGGGCTTCGATGATCGAAACGATTTGTTGGTGCGAATCGCACACAGCGATGAGGACGGCGTTGCCGAACGCTTCCGTTTGGAAGGTATGAGGATCAGCGAGCATTTCGGTTCCGTTGACACGAAGTACTGTGTTGGCGACGGCGCAGCGCTGGCCATTGATTTTGGTTCCTCCTGTTAGCAGTTGCGCTCCTGCGTTGGACAGTACTTGGATACTTTTGACAAGGGAAGATTCCACGTTGGGGGATAGCAACGTGCCTGCAGCGGTTGATGTGTATTTGTCGACGACCGCTCGAATGAATTCCTCGGTTTCATCGCTTTGGATGAGAAGCAGCAATCCTGGATTGGTACAGAATTGTCCGGCTCCCATCAAACCGCTACCGACGAACTCTTCGGCGAGTTTGGCACCTCGCTCACGAAGAGCGCCTGGCAAGAAAACAACCGGATTGACGCTGGACAGCTCGGCATAAAAGGGCTTGCCGACGCGATCTGCAACGGCCTTGAGTTGAAGCCCCGCGGTCCGAGCTCCTGTGTATCCGATCGCTGCCAAGCGTGGATCGGCCACCAACCGTTCCCCATCTTCGTGCGATGTACGGTAAATCAATTGCACCAATCCCTCGGGCATACCTGTTGCGTGCAAAGCCTCTGCGGCGAGTTTCCCGAAATGTTCGGTGGTGCCAGGGTGGGACGAATTGGCTTTGGCAATCACCGGATTTCCAGCGGCGATCGCGGCGGCAAAGTCCCCACCGGCGATGCTGTTGAAGGCGAAGGGGAAATTGTTGGGCCCGAACACAGCAATCGGTCCGAGAGCACGATAGCAAGATCGAATATTTGCCTTGCGATCGATGGTTGCCATCCGCCACGAGCCGTTTCGGGCTGCTTCGGCGGCAAGCCTCAGTTGATTGATCGTTCTCGGAAGTTCTACATCGGCGAGGCGGGGGGATTTGGGTAACGCAGATTCCTCGTGTGCCAACGAGACCAGTGCCTCTTTATCCCTTTCGATCCGCTGGGCGTAGTCGTCGAGGAATTCCGCAATTCTCGAGCCCGGTAGATTTCGTGATTCGCGGAACGCCGAAGCCGCAGATGCCAATACATGGTCGCAATCGCTCCAGTCACTCACAGGGAATAGGGAAGGAATCGGCTCGCCCGTGCTGGGGTTCGTTGCACGAAAGGTCTTTGCGGAACTAGCGGGTACCCATTTGCCGCCGATTAGTACAGGGCGTGGGGTTGCGTTGGAAGTAGTCATGATGGTTTAGCCTTGGACGATTGTGTTGGTTAGTGTTCCGATGCCCGAGATGCTGATATCGACGATATCGCCTCGGTGGAGCGTGAAATTACTATCGGGAACAACGCCGGTGCCGGTGAGCAGAAATACACCGTGAGGCATGTCGTTATCCCGCATCAGCCATTGGACAAGGTCCTCAAGCTGACGAGCCATTTGTGAAACAGAGGTTTTTCCTTCGAAGACAGATGCATCGTTTCGAGAAATGGTAAGACCGATTTCAATGGATTCGCGGGGAGGCATCTCGTGTGCGAGTGCGATCCATGGACCCAGCCCACAGCATTGGTTGTAGACTTTAGCTTGCGGAAGATAGAGCGGGTTGTCGCCTTCGATGTCTCGGCTACTCATGTCGTTTCCGACGGTATAACCTACGATCTGCCCCCGACGGGAAATCACGAGTGCAAGCTCAGGTTCGGGGACGTTCCATGTTGCGTCCTCGCGGATTCGGAGCAAACCGAGATGTCCGCTGCACCGGTTGGGAGTAGCCTTGAAAAAAATCTCTGGCCGCGGAGCGGTATATACGCGATCGTAGCAACTCGCCGCTGCTTCGCTCTCCTCCATCCGAGCCTTTTGAGAGCGTTTGTACGTAACGCCCGCCGCCCACACTTCTTGATCATCAATAGGTGGCAACCAATTGACTTGCGAATGCTCGATCGGCTCTCCTGACGCAGGAAGGCTCATTGAGAGTTCCACCAGGTCCGGATGCGAAAGCAGTTCTGAAAGGGAGTGAACCCCTGCAGGCTTGAGATCCAGGGGGGTCACGTGGTTTCCGTGGACTCGAGCGGCAGCGATGCCGCGTTGGGTGAGGATACGTGCCAGAGGCATAATAAGGCCTTTATGGAGAGTCTTTGGTCGATGTTGTTTTTAGAGGGTTGCTCGCCCTAACTCAGAAACAAGCCCAGAATTATGTATGGAATGCATTGGAATGACTAGGTCATGTGCCAGAAAGGGATGCTCATGTGCCAGAAAGCATCGATTGGATCTCGGCAACGCGTCGCTCGATGTCTGTTTTTTCAAGCCTTTCAAGAGCGTTTAAACTGAAATCACTCAGCGTAAAGCTTGCCACTGCCGTTCCGTGGAGAAGGGCGCGGTGAAGTAGGGCGCGGTTGATTTGGCCACGGTGAGGATTCGAGCAGCCTGCAGCAAAGTCGTTTTCGCGGAACGACTGGCAAAGGAACCCGATCATTCCACCGGCAAAGCTATCTCCAGCCCCTGTGGGGTCAAGTAAGTTGTCCGTGGGATAACCGGGGAGAGAGACCATTAGATCGTCCGGTCCTATCGCCAAGCAACCGTTTTCACCCTTTTTGATAACGACCCATTGTGGACCGAACCGGCGGATCGCTTTTGCCGCCCTGACGGTTTGATGTTCACCCGTCAGTTGCCTCGCCTCGATGTCATTGATGAAAAGTCCATCGATCTGTGAGAGAACCTTTAAAAGTTCAGGGCGGGTCGTCTCGATCCACATGTCGACAGTGTCGGCGAAAACGATCTTGCGACTGGGGCATTGCGAAATCGTCTTCAGTTGGACATGGGGCGAGGAAGCGGCGAGAAATACAAACTCCGAGTCGTTGAATGCAGCAGGGACTGTCGGCTTGTAATTCTCAAAGCCATTGAGCTCGATGGCGACGGTCTCTCGGTCCTGAAAATCGTTTCGGTATCGGCCATGCCAAAAATAGGA
>JBKCUW010000003.1:0-2930 GCA_046318275.1 Pirellula sp.
TTCCAAGCTGGACGCACTGGCTCCTTGCGAAGCTTCATGTGCGCCTGAGCCGGAGTCCGGTCAGCCTTCTTGGAATTGCAATCGATACAAGCCAAAACGCAGTTCGTCCACGTCGACAATCCGCCTTGTGCACGCGGGACAACGTGGTCAATCGTGAGTTCTTCGCTGCCAGGCTGCTTTCCACAGTATTGGCAGCACATCTTGTCACGCTTGAAAACGTTTCTGCGGCTGAAGGTAACCTTCTGCGTCGGCATCGCATCGAACTTGGTCAATGCGATGACCTCCGGAATGCGGATACGCTGGCGTACCGACTGGATGAACGGCTCATCGCGATCCGGCACCATTCGGCTCCAATCGCTCCAGTCATACAACTGGTAGTCGATCGGGTCAACGATCTTGGCCGAATCGTTCCATAGCATGATCAAGGCACGCGCAACCGTCGCCACGTTGATCGGCTGCCAGTGACGGTTCAGCACCAACGTTGGCCGCTGAAGCGTCGGGCTCAAGCCGATATGGGTTCTGTATGGATCGAGGGTTGCTGCGATAGTGCTCATGCTTAGTCCATGGACGGCGTCCGTTAAAAAGGGTTTGCGAAACGTCAGTAACAAGAACAGCTCCAGCGTTCTTTGGTTCAGTGAAAATGAAAAAACACTTGACGAAGTTGTGACCAGAGATATTCCCCGGCGTACGCAAAGCGACCGTCAAGGGTCCGGCCCGTTGTTGAATCAACGAGTGGACCGGGCGGGAATCGAACCTGCTAAGCCATGTACTCCAAATCGGCAGTCAAGTGTTGTACGAAAAAACGATCGACGAAGTTGTGTGTCAGAGGGTTTACGGCGCTCTACCACTGAGCTACGGCGCAATGATTTGCATCAAAGTCGCGCCGGTGGGATTCGAACCCACGACATCCGGCTCCTTAGGCATGTACTCCAACTCGGCAGTCGATCGTTGTCTCCAAATGTTTCTATCGCAGCGGAAGGAGAGGGAGTCGAACCCTCAAGGCTTGTCATGCAAGCTCGGCCGGCTTCCAACCGGGTCCCGTCGCCATTCGGTTTGCCCTGCCATCATTTTCCAAACAAGCAGCTCGACCAGGAATCGAACCTGGAACTTCTCATTAGAAGCGAGAGATGATGTCCGCTTCACCATCGAGCCGTATCATCTTTGAAAAATCGGTTGAGCCAACGAAGCGGAAGGCAAGGGAGTTGAACCCTCACAACTTTTACGTTGCACTGTTTAGCAAACAGGCCCGGCGAACCGTATCCGGCTACCTTCCATACAGAGGTTCGTTCGAGAATCGAACTCGATCTTCGTTCTTACCAAGAACGCGTGCTTCCGGAACACTTACAAACCATTACCATCAGTGATCGCGGAAGGAATCGAACCTTCGATTTCCTGCGTGTCATGCAGGTGTCTTAGCCGCTGGACCACGCGATCATCAAACAAGGTGGTTGAGACAGGAGTTGAACCTGCAGAATCCCCGTTATCCAGAAAACACGGTGCTCTCGACCAAGTCGCTTTTCCGGTTTGCGTACTCAACCAAGCAAGTTGTAAGGTGTAAGCGATAAGGTATAAGTGAAAACCAATTCCTTAACGCTTAAACCTTAAATCTCAAAGCTTAAAATGGCGGGTCCAGGAGTCGCACCTGGCAGTCCGAGCTTAAGAGACTCAGATGAGCACTAGCCCACCCGCAAGTTGCAAGCCCCGGAATCGAACCGGGTTACCGACCTTATGAAAGTCAGCTCAGTACCAACTAGCCTGCAATAAAAGTCACGAAGAGGAGAATCGAACCCACAAACACTGAGGTTTGAGCTCAGCCGCTATGCCAATTAGCGCACCGCACCATTTACAGAAAGTAGCTCGCCAAGGAATCGAACCTTGTCTAACAGTTTCGAAGACTGTCGTGCGAATCCATCACACTCGCAAGCCATATAGAAGGCTTTAGACTTTAGGCTATAGGCTTTAGGAAGAAGTATCCTTGCTAGGAGTTGAACCTAGTCCGCAACCTTCGCAGAGTTGAATGCAGTCCCGTACACCTCAAGGACAAATGGTTTTCACCTTTAGCCTAACGCCTATAGCCTAAAGTCTCTCTCCAGTGGTGCAGGAGGGATTCGAACCCACAAACACTTGTTCCTAAGACAAGCCGCTCAGCCGTTGGCGTACCACACCAGATGAAGCATTGAGCTTTGAGGTATAAGGTGTAAGTGAATTGCAAATACTTAAACCTTACTGCTTACTCCTCAAAGCTTTCCCAGCGACCCATACCGGATTTGAACCGGTGATTTCTGCCGTGACAGGGCAGCGTCCACTCCTGGCTGGACCGACGGGCCGTTAACGTTAGAGGCGCTAGTGAGATTCGAACTCAAATGAGCATGTTTTGCAGGCATGCCCCGCACCAAGCGGATTAGCGCCATTTCTATGGAGTAGTCCTGGACAGACTCGAACTGTCGATCGACTGGGTGTAAACCAGGTGCCTTCGCCGCTTGGCCACAGGACTATTTGTTTCAATCAAAGCGGAAGACCAGGGACTCGAACCCCGAAGCGTGATTAGCGCCAGCTGTTTTCAAGCGAGTCGTTACTCCCGCGGCCCTCGCCTTCATCCTCCCACCTGGTCGGCGGCCGGGCCTTGCGTCCGGCCGGATGTCTTCCGTATCAGGTTCCAGGAGACAGGTTTCAGGAGTCAGGTTCCAGTCCGAAGAAAACACTGAAGTCTGATACCTGGAGTCTGAAGCCTGGCTAAGGGTGACCGATCGGAATTGAACCGACATAGACTTGGTTCACAGCCAAGTTCCTGAACCAATACAGGACGGCCACAGCACCGGAGACAGGAATCGAACCTGCGAGCTTCTGGTTCAGAGCCAGACGCAACGACCAACAGTTGCTACTCCGGAGTATTGATTTGTTCTTGCAGCCCGGGCGGAAGGAGTTGAACC
>JBKCUW010000004.1:0-57845 GCA_046318275.1 Pirellula sp.
TTCGCATCTGCGCCCACCCCGATCGCTGAAAACTCTTGATCCACAAGCGATCGCAGTCTCGCTCCTTGCCATTCGATCTCATCCTTGGATGCAGTGGCTTTTCGAGCCACTATTGTCACGTTAGGAATCTCCGGTGTTCGGGCAATCGCCTTCAGTCGCGGCGATCGTACGCCGAACTGATCCATCGGAAAGTTCACGAACCCCAGATCCAATGCCGGAGAGCCTTGTTGGACTAGAAAATCTCCACGCTCCGCATCGACAAAGAGGGGATCCCCCACCGTCGAATGCGCATCGCACCCTTGACCTGCGAATGCGATTCGATCCGCATCCGTTGTTGCATAAAGATTGAAATCTACTTGCCGCCCCCACTTGGAATCCTTCATGATCGCTGGCTGATGCGCGTGCATCACAATGTTTCTTGCAAACACATCGCCACTGTTGTCGTACCAAACATGAGGGTGGAGGCCGTTGTTCACGATGACGTTATTGGTGGCGATCCGCTCATAACCCTCGCGAAGCTTCAAGCCTCCGTTCAAAAAAAGATTCTCGTAAATCGCATAGCGGCTGGACCCGTCGTCCAGATCCACATCCCAGCCATGGTCGCAACGCCACCGATTGTTGCGCAATACACTCTGCTGAACCATATCTAAAAAGGGTAGTCTGGAATCCGCCGCGACGGCTTCTTCCACGGGTTCCCGTCCCGGCTTCCAATAGCGATCGCGTCCCCAAGAGTTGAAACTTCCGTGATCTCCCGTTTCCAGTACCGTATCGAATACATCGCAGTGTTCAATGAGATGCCCCCCCCAGCAACCATCACCAATGTTGATTCCGGCGCGTGGCACATCGTAGATCGAACAGCTGCGCACAGTGATGCCTCGAGCCATCGCGATCTGCACTGGTGCGGTTTGCTTCTCAAATCGGCCGCTACGCGTTATCAAGCAATCCTCGACGACGCAGTCGCTCGGATAATTTTCCGTTAGAGGTCCAGGATTCCGATCCAGCGCTGAATAATCTGTAGCTTGATTGTAGTTATAGAGCGGATTTCGAACGGCTTTCGGATCTCCGACAAAAGCGACCCCATTAGCACCACTTTCGCGGATCAAGCATCCTCGCACCGCAATGCGTCGGTTGTAATTGTTGACGAAGACTGTGTTACCACCGAGTTGATCAAAATCACAGTCGTCAATCGAGGAGTCTTCGGCGCCGTTGAACGTCAAGGCTCCGCCGCGATAAGTGGTCCAGTCGGAACGCAATAACGGCTCGCGGTTCTCCATGAACGTCCGAGTGGTATGCTTGAATGTGATTCCGCGAAAATTGATAAACCGGACGGGATTGTGGGATGACCCATTCCATTCAATCAAGTGTCGAAGTCGAACGACCTCGACCGTCGCGGACTTCAAATCCATGCCGGTGGGTGGGTAAAAGTACAGTACGCCTGTTTGGGTATCATGAAACCATTCCCCCGGTGCATCGAGTTCTTCGCGTATGTTCTCGACAAAACGGAAATCGGGATGCATCGGACTGGGGCGATTGTTTTGCCAACCACCTTCCATTTCGAGCGTGTTATCGGGCTTCCTGCTCAGGATTCGCCAATGCATATCGCCCCAGAGAGCTGTGTGCATGGCATGGATATAACCGCCCGCAGCGTTCTCTCGCCACCGCGCGACGCGTTCAGGTGAAATCGCATCCGCTGCGGATCCATTGAACTGTCGCGCTGTCGGATCATAGTTGGGATAACGCGCCATGTGTTGCCGATCTCCATCGACAAACATTTGATCCATCGTCAATCCGGCAGGCGTTTTCGCTTCGTAGATGCCATCGCGCGATGGCTTCCACTCCAGAGTCAGTCGCATCCCGCCACTGATAATTGGTCTCTCGCCTGGCATCGCAGCAAAGACAATTGGCCCCGTCTCTGAACCTGAATCTTCGGCAGTGAATTTCAGGGTCTCTGGTAGATAGTAAGTCCCCTCGCTCAACCAAACTGTGACTGGTTCTCGACCTGCGACCTGGCGCACGGTGCGCTGCGCGGCACCAAGCGTGGCAAACGGTTCCGCCTTGGATCCTGAGTTCTTATCGTTCCCTGTAGGCGAAACGTAAAAATTCATTCCGCGCACGTCTTCGGCGAATAATGGGGCAACGCATGAAGCGAGCAGCAAAATCAAACCAGAGAGGGCTGGTATGGATTCGGAACCTAAGCGATGCATTTCATTTTTCTCGGTAGTGGGATAGGTTCGTGGTCGCACGAGAAATCAAGAAAGAATCGATTTGACAACGTGACCATGAACATCAGTCAGTCGATAGTCTCGGCCTTGCGCTCGATAAGTAAGTCGCTCGTGATCAAAACCGAGGCAATGAAGTAGCGTTGCTTGGATATCGTGGACGTGTACGGGATCTTGAACAATGTTGTAGCCTAGTTCATCCGTCGTTCCATGCGTCCAGCCGGATCGAATACCGCCCCCCGCCATCCACATGCTGTACGCTTTAGGATGGTGATCCCTACCGCGTGAACGCCCCAACGCCGCATTGCTCTCCACCATTGGGGTTCTCCCGAACTCTCCACCCCAGACTACGAGCGTCTCATCGAGCAACCCTCGATTTTTCAAATCGATAATCAAAGCCGCGCTGGCTTGGTCGGTCGTTTTGCAGTTGCCTCGGTGATTTCCTACCACATCGCTATGCGCATCCCACCCTTCATGGAAAATATTCACAAAACGCACCCCGCGTTCGATCATTCGGCGCGCTAATAAGCATGCTCGCGCGAACGATGGGACCGCAGGATCACATCCGTACAGCTCCAATGTTTCCTTGCTCTCCCCTCTTAAGTCCATCAATTCGGGAGCCGAAGTTTGCATTCGAAAGGCCATTTCATAATTGGCGAGTCGCGTTGAAATCTCGGTATCTCCGGTCTCATCGAAACGCTTGCGACTCAATTCGCTCACTAGGTCGATCGTATCCCTTTGCAAGGATGCATCGACTCCAGCGGGATTCGAAACATTCAAAATCGGATCGCCCTGATTGCGAAATCGAACTCCGGTATAGATGCTCGGTAGAAAACCACTCGACCACAGGCCGCTTCCGCCACTAATTCCGCTGCCGGTACTGAGTACCACAAAGGCTGGAAGGTCTTTCGTTACACAACCCAACCCGTACGTGACCCACGACCCAAAACTGGGCCTCCCTGGCACAGCGAATCCCGTTTGGAAAAAGGTTTGCGCCGGAGCATGATTGAACTGATCGGTGTGGCACGAACGGACCAAGCAAATATCGTCGACAATCTTGGATAGGTACGGCAATGCCTCCGAGATCTCCATCCCCGATTGGCCATGCTTTGCAAATTTGAACTGCGGCCCCATCACCGCCGCATCGGAGCGTATAAACGCTAATCGTTGGCCTTCGGTCACCGATGCAGGCAACGGCTTGCCATCCATCTCGGAAAGAGCAGGCTTGAAATCGAATAGCTCAAGATGGCTTGGAGCACCCGCCATGAACAAATGAATAACCGCTTTTGCTTTACCAGGAAAATGAGACGGACGAGGTGCCAGCGGATCCACGTAGGTCCCAGGCGGTTGTGCGCACAGTTCTTCGGAGAGCAATCCGGCCAATGCCATCTTTCCAACCCCAACGCCGCAATCACGTAAAAAATGGCGGCGGGTCACTTCAAGATTATTTCGTTGTATCTGGTCCATAAAGCTGATTACCTTTTGGTGACGAACTCGTCCATATTCATCAATGCACGGGCTAACGCAGTCCAGGCTGCTCGGACCACCACGGTTTCGGCGGGGCCGGCTCCTGCAAGCGATGGAGCGGATTCGGGTGCCGCCGCAAATCGCTGCTCCTGCTTTTTGAAAAAGGCGAGTACTGCTGCCACCTCGACAGGATCTGGGGAGCGCGAAAAGCAACGCACAAATGCCTCGGTAATTCGCTGTTCGATGGTTCCATCGGACTTAGCTAATCGATTCCCTAAGGCCTGAGCGGATTCCATGATGGTGACGTCGTTGAGCATGGTTAGTGCTTGTAGAGGCGTATTCGATCGGTCGCGGCGAACGATGCATGCTTCACCGGATGGAGCGTCAAACGTATTTCCAAATGCAAACGGTGCCGTGCGCTTGGTGAATGTATAGAGGCTTCGACGGTGACGATCTTCTCCACTGCTCGTGGCCCATGTCATCGCTCCATACGTTCCTTCGGTGGTTACACTCGGCGGCTGCGGTGGGAACACACTGGGGCCATACATTTTCTCTGATAAGATTCCTGCCGAACGCAGAGCCGCATCGCGTACTTCTTCCGCATCGAGCCTCAACCTCGGTCCTCTCCAAAGCAGCACATTGTCAGGATCCATTTCCTCGCCGATTGCGTTCGAACCACTGGATTGCTTGTAGGTTTTGCTGGTCACAATTAAGCGATGAAGCTTTTTAAAAGACCATCCATCATCCATAAAGCGAAGGGCTAACCAGTCCAGAAGCTGAGGGTGGGACGGCGGACTTCCCTGAAAACCGAAATCCTCTTGTGTCTTCACAATCCCGCGCCCAAAGAACGTAGCCCACGCTCGATTGACCACCACGCGCGAGGTTAGCGGGTTTGCGCGGCTGACGAGCCATTTCGCAAAATTGAGCCGGTTCCGCGCAACTCCATTTGGCATTGGATTTAGGACGGCAAGCACTGCTGGTTCAACGGCGTCCGTAGGTTGCGTCCACTCCCCACGATGATGGATGTAGGTTGCTCGCGGATTTTCGGCAGGGCGTTCCTGAAGTACCAATGATGTTAGAAATGCCGGGGGCCGTTGCCACTCTTTGATCTCAGCCCGATAGGCTGCAAGCTCCGGAGCATGCAGCAAGAATTCATTTTTCAAACGCTG
This sequence comes from Pirellula sp., assembly GCA_046318275.1. Taxonomy (GTDB): domain Bacteria; phylum Planctomycetota; class Planctomycetia; order Pirellulales; family Pirellulaceae; genus JBKCUI01. The sequence continues at coordinate 4,856 of JBKCUW010000004.1, forward strand.
AGTTTCCAGGTCCGTTCGATCTGCTTTGTGCAGCAACCCTTGAACCTCGGACGCCACCTCGCTGGCCCGTATTTCACCTGAATCTGTCGTTACGGAAATACGGAAACGACCCAAGGAGCATGCGTAATGCCTGCCGAACATCATGGTTAGTTGCAGGTCGGACGCGGTTAGAGGCTTCTCCAATCGAAATACCGCCTCATGAGCACGGCCTTGACCTTGCGCACAACTCCACCCGGTCTCTGGATCACCATCGATCGCATAACTCGCTTCCGCCTGTGAGCCAAAATTGTTTTTGGCGTAACTCTGGCTCGCCGATGCAATCTTTACCCGTTCGCCATCTGCGGTGAGCTGAAACTCGCCCATCAAGAAATCCCCCTTGGGCCCTTCGTAGTACGCCATTCCAGGGCCACGACCGGGCAAGCGTGGATCCGGTAACGCCTCCAATCGAATCGCTGTAATCGCGCCGATGGGCTTGCCGAGGTCCAGATGGTACGTGTCCGCTTTCGTGATGTCGCCAGAAACGAAGATCGACGAATCGGGTTGAACGGTTAAGAGTGGAAGATTGGAGGTTGCCTTCACAGGTACCACCACCTGCCACCTTGCAGTCGCCGCTTTTTGTTGGTCGAGCCAACCCGCAAACGCCCTTTCGAGAGATTCACGCCGTCGCTCCTCAAGTTCCGCAGGGTCCGTATCGGCGGTCCCGAAACTGATTTTGAGACGACCTATGGTGTGATGCGAACCATGTTGCTGACGCAACAGTACCGCGGTATCACCGGTCGCATCCAAGATCGCGTCAAAGGATATGGTTAAGGATTTATCGCTGTGGATATCCTTACCGTTGGCATGCACGGCCCACCCCGTTTCGTTCCTTCCATCGATCGCCGCTGCCGCGGAATATCCCTCTTGCTCAACATTCGCGATGCCGCTCGAAAGCTTGATCTTATGACCGTTGCTGCGAACTTCCACTTCGCTGAGTACAAAGTTGGCATGCGGCGTTCGCCCCGGTCCTCGTCCGGGCAATGAATCATCTGTCAACGCTTCGATGCGCATGTGGGTGAACTTTCCTCGAAGGTCGGGCAACTTGATTTCGATGTTGCTCGAAGCAGGCCCGGATGGAGGGAACAGCACCGAACCATCATCGAGAATACGGGTCCTTTCCGATGGATCCGTAGAAACCGATACAGCGGGTACCGTCCATACAATCGATGGTTCTTCGACTGGCCATTTGAGAGGTAGGGACGCCACCAACTCATCCGCTCGAACCCGCCGAGATTCCGCTTCCCGTTCCTGTTCCTGATTAGGTAACTCCATATCCGGTTCGTCCGCATTGTTCAAAAAGGCCATCATCGAGTAATACTCTCGATGTGGAATAGGATCGTATTTGTGGCTGTGGCACTGGCAGCATTGCAAAGTAAGACCGAGCCATGCCGCGCCAGTGGTTGCCACCCGATCCACCATGGCATTGAAACGGAACTCCAGCGGATCGATACCACCCTCTTCATTGAGCATCGTGTTTCGATGAAAACCAGTTGCGACTCGCTGTTCGATCGTCGCGTCGGGCAGCAGATCTCCAGCGATCTGTTCGATCGTGAACTGATCAAACGGCATGTCTTTGTTGAGCGCCTTGATCACCCAATCGCGGTAAGGCCAGATCGTTCGCTGTCGGTCTTTCTCATACCCATTGGTGTCTGCATAGCGCGCCAAATCGAGCCACTTTCTCGCCCAACGCTCTCCGTATTGCGGTGAATCGAGCAAACGATCCACGGCTCTCTCGTAGGCATTAGGGGAATCATCCGCCAAATACATCGCTAACTCTTCGGGGGTCGGTGGCAATCCGATAAGATCGAAACTAACCCGACGAAACAATGTCGCCTTGTCCGCTTCCGGCGATGGAGCGAGAGCTCGCTGCGCGAGGGTGGCTCCGACAAACGCATCGATGGGATTCGGCGACTCCGAAGGTGGAATCGTCGGCATTACGGGGGCCTCAAATGCCCAATGCTTCTCGTACTTGGCCCCCTCAGCGATCCACTTCTCTAAAATTTGGATCTGTTCTGGTGATGGCGATTTCTTCGTATGAGGCGGAGGCATGCGCAGGTCCGGGTCCTCGGAACGAATACGATTCATCAACTCGCTCAATGCCGGCTTCCCAGGAACGATCGCAGGTTCACCAGATTCCCCGCCCTTGATCGCTCCCTCAGACTCGCTGAGTAGCAGTTCCCCTTTCCGACCTTTGTCATCCGGACCATGGCATGAAAAACACATGTCCGAAAGGATTGGACGAACATCGCGACTGAATGACAATTCCTCCCCGGGGGCCACACTCGCACAGCCAGCCAGGAATAGCACTAAGCAACAAACAAACTGGTTTCGCATGGGAGTGGGCAATCCAAGAACGTTTTTATTGATTGATGATTTTCGAGCAGTGGCCGACTCAAAGCAGTCGCATGTCCTTATGACTGCTACCGAATTTACCCACATCCATGTTGTGGTGATGCAACAATTCTAAATAGAGATTGCACAACGGTGTTGGCTGGTCGAGTACCTGATGCCCTTGGTGCTTGTACCCACCCCCTGCAACGAGGATCGGAAGGTTGTTGCAGGTATGATCGGACGAGTTCCCAAAGTTACTTCCCAGGACCACCGTCGTATGATCGAGCAAGGTTCCGTCTCCCTCCGGGATTCGATCCATCTCGGAAAGGAACTGATTGAAGTGCTTGAGGATGTCCCGTTCTACACAACTGAGACTGTTGAGAACCTCGGGATTGCCTCCGTGATGCGAGAGGGTATGCCAACCACCCGTCGCCCCTGGAACCTTGATGGCGCCGTAGATCCAATCCATGGAAAAAGTAATCACCCGTGTTGAGTCGTTACGAAATGCCAATTTTGCCAGTTCGAACATGTTGTGTACTTTGGCGGAGAACTCGAATTCACGATCTGAACTCAACGACCGTTCGACAACGGGCTTCTTCGCATTCAACCAATACATCTCATGCTCTAACTGAGCCTCCAACTCTCGAATTACCGTACGGTACATGTCGAGTTTGGCCGGATCGTCACCCGAAGAGCGCATCGCTGCCAGATCACGCCTTAGGCATTCGAGGACTCTGGTATCATTCGCAAGCTGCCGCTGCTTGGCACGGATATCATCTTCACCAAACAACAGATCAAAAATCTGCTCCTCGTCGTGCATCGGCGGAATGGCAACACCTCGATCATTCCAACTGCATCCCCAACCACGGTTGTAAATACTGAAGCTAAGGAACGGGAAACGCGTTTCCGAACCGATCTCTCGGGCGAGCAACTGGTCGAGCGAAATCCCATTGATGAATTGAGATGCTTCCGGGTTAGGGGTCCCCGTCAAAAACGATTTTTCAGAATCATGGTTACTGGTTGCCATCCCGGGATGATAGAAATTGCCGAAGACCGTCATCTTCTCCGACGCTACCATCCCTTTCAAATATTCCGATGTCCCCAAATCCCCTGAAGCCCTCGGAAAAAAGTAGGGAGCATGGAAGCCCAGCGAATTGCAGATGAACAATACACGCCGCGGGGGACTCTTCGACTTTTCTTCAGCCCTGAGCGAAAGCGAGTGCAAAGCTAACGGAAGGGCTGCACCGAATTTCAAAAACGATCGCCGAGCCGAACTGGCCACGTGCGATGTGTTCGCCGATCGAAGTGCCTTGGCCTCCTGATCGAATAATGGTAGCGACCATAGACGTGCATGACTCATGGCTGCATCCTCCGCTTCGCGTCTCCATGGTTAGCTGGTACATCACCAGCCGTCCCCTTTAGCTTTTCTTCTCCGAATGAAACCATGATGACCTTGGTGATCAAGTCCTTCAATCGGCAATCTTCGGGAGAGTCGGCGATCATACTGTACAGATCGATTCGTTGTTGGAGCGTCGGTTCGTAACCATTAGCGTACTCGAAGAATTTCTTTACGAAATTGTAGGCGACTTTTTTATGGTCGGAGATCAGGAGTTTCTTGAGCCCGTTTATATCCTCGAACTGAGAGTCCCCCACCTCGCCTGATGGATCCACCTCGCCACCCCAATCGAAGTAACCTTCAAGTCGGTACAAAAACGTACCCTGATGCGGTACTTCCACTCGATACTTGGAACGAAATGCTCCCGTAGCATCGAAGCTTTCGAGAGCAAATCCATAAGGGTCGATGCTTTTGTGGCATGCGAAACAGGTCTCGTTGTTTTTGTGTTCCTCGATTTGCTCCTTGAGCGTCGTTGCTTTGTGGGCGTTGGGCTCAATCGCTTTTACACTTTCAGGGGGGGGCGATAACGTGTTTCCAGCAATGTTCTTGGAAACCCACGCCCCGCGCAGAATAGGAGATGTTTGAAAACCATCGGAGGTAACCTTGAGAACACTTCCCATGGTGAGCAGTCCGCCGCGAGGGCTATCCAATGGCAACTTTATTTTTCGCATTTCCTCACCAATCACCCCATCGATCCCGTAATGCTGCGCCAACCTTTGGTTCAACATGGAAAAATCGGAATCGATCAAATCGGTAGCCGGTGAGTTCTCTTGAATGAGGTGAAACAGGAAATCCTCGGTCTCCTGCGGAAGGTAAAAGTTCAACAAGTCATTGTACTCTGGGTAGAGTTTCAGAGACGGGGACACCTTGTTAAAGGATCTAAGATTCAGCCACTGATCGCAAAACGAGTGGATCATACGACGAGCCCGAGGATCGCGCAGCATGCGGTCGATTTCGGCTGACATGGACTCCCCACGGAGATCGTCCGTTGCGGCTAAAGCCATTAATTGGGGATCTGGCACCGAAAGCCACAAGCAACGGGCCAAACTCGCGGCTATACGAAACGAATCGTTCCGATACGAACCTGGAGCCAGCAGAAATCGATGAGAACAAAGGATTGCCTTAAATCCCTGTCGTGCGGCGTTTTCAAAATCGCCTTCTTCGCGGAAAGAGTCCAGACTGACCGCGTAATAAGGAGCCAGTTCGGCTTCGGACAACTCAGAGGAAAACGCTTGGTTGGCAAAACGTCGAACGACTTGCTGCAAATCTTGTATTGAGTCCGAGCCAACGGAAATCTTTTGCGGAGCAGGGACGCTCAGCGCTGCATTCGCTGAGGTTTCCAAAATCACGTCCAAGCCACCGATCGACGCCAATGACTTGCCATCGAGTTCGACAGCCTCCCTGACCAGAAACCGCAGAAACGGCTTGCGCGTTTTTTCCGGGAACCAAATCTCCTGTTCGGCTGCATGCATGACCTCCAAACTTCCTTGCTGGATCGGCTCCTCCCAACGCACACCATCGTCCGACAGAGATACTTCGTACTTTTTGACTTGCCCATTGCCGTTCCCACCCGACCATGTCGTGTACAACAGCCCCAAAATCTCTTGTTGCGTTGGGTTCTCTAGGATGACGTAGTGAGGCGGTGCCGCGACGTCGGGTGTGAAACGTGTATGCCAAAAGGTCTTGCTGGAGCGATCCAGCATCTTTTCTTTTTCCATCCCCACTTGAAAGCTACTCACGGTGACTCGGCCGCCGATCTGTTGCAAGGCCGTCACCGATGATTGGTGGGTATGAGTGGCACGCTCAGGGATATTCAACGGAACACCGTCGAAAAGCTTGCGATACGTCGCTGGTGGCCACGCATCGACCGTTGGTCCACGGATATTGAGTTGCTTGATGTACGCTCCTTCATTGCCGCCTTGTTGACGCCATGTATGCCGCGAATAGCAATGTACCGAGACGTTTTCCCCCGGGTACAGAAAGCCTCGGATCTTGTATGGCTGCAATTCCCTATTGCCGAGCGATAGTACCCCTAGCAAACGCTGTGGCTGCGGGCGATCGTCCGCGTAATAATACTTCCCTGCATAGACCAGAACGCTAACATCCTCTTCGAAGTCGCCAACTTTCGCGGCATCAAACGTCAAGTCGTACCAGCCTTTTACCGGCGGCTCAAAGTGATCATAGAAATAGGAATAGCTATTCCCATTGTTCGCACGCGTCCATGAGAATAAAAGCCCTTCCTGGTAATCTCGCACATAGATGTTGTAAGTTTCATGGCTGTCCTGGATCGTGCTCGTGGTCCATGATTGTTCGGCGGGAAATCCATTTTCGGGCAAGGCAAATTCGAGCAATTCGTCGGCTGCGGCGAAGTAAGCGCCCATTTGCTCTTTGGAAAGCATGATCCTTCGATCCGAGTCGAAAACATTTGTACCTCGGTCTTCCGGAATCTCGCCGGAAAGATCCATTTGTATCCCGAGAAGGTCATTGGCGCTTTGATTGAATTCATAGCGACTGATACGCCGATAGGGTTTGATGGTTGCATGGAGGGACGCAACAGATAGACCATTTAGGAGCTCTCGACGCTCGGAAGCAGTCGGTTGCTCCGCATCGCTCGGGGGCATTCGATGCGTGATAACATTCTCAAAGACTAGAGTTCCATCAAAACCATCTCGGCTTAGCAGCTGATTCAGGTCGAGTCCCCCTGCCTTCGAGGCCGCATCATGGCAATCGATGCAGTACTTGGCCACCAACTCCCGAACCCTCGCGATCGAATCCTCCCTGGAAGGTGACGTGTCCGGTGGCTGTGCAGACCCATCACGATCCGAGAGCAAAGCGAAACCGATAACCATCAACACGACGAGACGAATGCGATTCATCCTAAGCCTCCGATCGTGCGCGAGATGCGACTGGAAGTAGCGCTGACCTGGGCTCCCAACTCACGGAACTTGCTTTTTGGCAAACGCTTTGCGGGGCCAGAAACCCAAAGGGCGGCGACGACTGTTTCGTTTGCATCGAAAATGGGTGCAGCGACGCAATGGATTCCTTCATCTGATTCGGCGAAATCGACAGAATAGCCACACTCGAGGATACGGTTGCATTCTGCGAGCAGTTCGCTCTTGGTCGTGATGGTACGAGACGTGGTGGGAGGAAGCTTGATCCTCGCCAACAAGGCGTTCCGTTGCTCTACGGGTGAATACGCAAGGAGCAGTTTCCCGGGCGCGTTGTTATGAAGCGAAAAGCGCAATCCCAGGTCCACGGATATCCGAAGTGGCTCTAGCCCCTCGACTTGATCGATGATCACCCCTTCTAGTCCGCTGAGCACACCTAGTTGAACCGTCTCACGGGTCTTGTCACGAAGTGCGATCATGGCCTCGCGCGATATGGCAGGCAAGCTGACACTGCCCCATCGGGGCGGAGCTAGCCGAAGCAAGCGACTGGTGAGTCGAAAGGCGAGTGTGTCTGAATCACGAACCAAATAGCCTCGGGCGAGCAACGTTTGAGTGATCCGGAACACAGAGTTTTTAGGAAGTTGTAGTTGCTCGCTCAATTCGGAAAGTGTCTGGCCTGCTGGGGATCTACTGAGGAGTTCCAGAATATCCAGCGCGCGATCCAATGCCGGAGCTGATCCCGGCGTTCCCCCTAGGGGTGACATCCTGTCCTCAACGATAAGATTCGCATCGGTGCTCATTGCGGCCTCGCATCACCTGGTTCTACTAATAGATTGCGTTCCATCCGTAGAATACCAGAAGCCAGCGTCGATAGCAATCAAAGTCCAGCTTGTAGTGGATCTTGATAACGATTTCGAACGTAACCCTGATTGGAACTCACTATATCTCCCTAATGTCTCACGACGCCCATAAAAAGCGTCTCTTCTCGAAGCGGACCTTTTAAAAACTTCGAGCCGTCACTCTCTTCAACGAACGCAATTCGAGATCTCGGGAGGGGAAGCAAGGAATACGAGGGAAAGCAAGGGACCTGTAGCAAGATCCGCGACGAGGGCATTTTGGAGGAGTTGCACCTAGCGACCTATCCGTTGCTTATCAACAAAAAACTCCCAAACGCGGTTGGCACCGGGGAGGGAGATTGGTGCGTTACCCTCTCGGCGGGCTCGTGCCCCTGGCCACCCGTGAGCACCCGCTGAATCCACCACGAACTCGGTGGTCGCTCCCTCGCTCGTCGCCGCGTAGACGGTCGTGGTCACCGTTCCCGCGATGGCGATCTTGGGTTCGTTTTGAGATTTGTTCGCGTCAATCCAAAATTGAACAACATCCTTAAGCGGCTTGTAGGGAGCGTCTTGGGCGGCACGAACCAGAAGATTCCGGCTCATTCCTCCCTCAATCGGCACCTCTTCATCTTTGGCGCCATTGATGATAAGGATTGGTAGCGGGACGGAGGGGACTTGCTCAAATGTGAACATAGAGGCCACCACTGGGGCGATGGCAGCCAATCGCTCCGCTCGCGCGACAGCGTAGACGAATGTCATCATTCCACCATTAGACCCGCCGGTCATGTAGATCCGCCGCGGATCCGCCCCGTGCTCATCGATCAGTCGATCGATCAATGCGTCGAGATAAGCGATATCATCTGCATCGCGTACCTGCCTTCTAAGCAGAAACCCTGTGTTCCAAGCGTGACGGCGGTTTCCGAATTCAGTTCCCTCTGGATAAACAACCATAAACCCTTCCGATTTAGCAACTGGATCGAAGCCCGAGTTGGCCCTCATCACCTCTGCACTTCCTTGGCCTCCATGCAGTGCGATTACGGCGGGTCGTTTGGATGAATCGGTCGGAGCGTTGACTACCAAGGCTCTTCGATCCTGCTGGTTGATTTTGAGCCTTAGCTCGAAATCCGATCGGCGATTCGTGGCGGACTTGCTCGCCAAAGGATCAAACACCTTGCGATAAAAGTTCCAGTTGCTGTCACCGAGCGCTTCGATCGTTTTCATCGGATTGTGGTCGACACCTTCAAGTGCCGTCCACGTATGCGGAATTTGAAGTTTGTCCAAATGTTCGTGAAAAGCCAAATTGTTGTTGTACGTTTCATCCTGGTCGCCGCACACCAGTCGGATGATCGAATCGCCTTTTATCGCTTCGGCGTTCTGTTCTGCCAAGCGCCGAGGGCTAACGCTTCGAAAATATTCCTGATCACCACCGTAGACTTTTTGCAAAACTTCGGTTGCCCGCTGCCTGCTCGCGCGCGGGGCTTGTACTAGTTCAGGCTGCAATGGACCACCACCCATGATCGAAACACCTTTGAACAGGTCAGTGTATTTGAATCCCAAACGGGCCGAGCCGTATCCCCCCATGCTATAGCCGTCGAGCAGTCGGCCTTCCCGTGCCGCTATGGTGCGATACGTCGTATCGATGTGAGGTACGAGTTCCTTGATGATGATCGTCTCAATGGGTGCCGACCCATCCTTCCAATCGACGTACATGCCTTCGGCAAGCCCGTTCACGAAGACGACCAAACAAGGGGGCGTTTTCCCTGCCTCGATGGCAGCATCGAATAATGTCGCCACGCGCGGAATACCTGGCAGTCCCCCTCCGGATCCATGCAGCCAATAGACAACCGGAAAGCGACGTTCTGGGTCGCTTTCATAGGCTGCGGGTTTGTAGATGTGGTAACTAACTTTGGTCTTTACCAATGCGCTGTCAAACGTCTGATACGACACTCGTGGGCCGGGGATCTTTGCGGTTACCCACGACACTGCTACCCCCTCCGACACTGATGGACGCGCCGGAGGCTGCGCCGTCGCGATTTCCTCCGTCGCAAAGTAAGCATTGCATATTGCAAGCAGTAGCGTTGGAATAACCAATTTTTGGCTCATGACTCTTCCTCTGGATTCGCACCAACTGTTCGGTCTGGACGACCGTTCACTCTTTCGTACCGGAAACATTGTTTACCGCCCTAGAATCTCTGATAGTTTGCGAAACTCCTGCCGACTCAATTGGCCGTTCTTATCGGTGTCCAGCCGATCGAAGATCGTCGTCGATGCAGCGGGATTATTTGCAAATTTTGCTTGGACCTCATCGCGCGAGACATTCCCGTCACCATCAGAATCCAACTGCTGGAAAAGGCCATCACCAAGGTTCGGTCCGCTAGTTTCGCCTCGCCCAAATGCATTGCGGACTGCTCCTCGGATACGATTGCGAGGGGATAACGGATTGGGCTCGCCAGGCTTGGCTCCCGGTACGATGTACTCAACATAACCTAGATGCATCTCGTCGAACGTTTGAGGTCCCCATCGCACTTCTTTGCTAGGATCGGGATTCGCCGGATTCTGACTGCTGTTGTCGTACCATGCGGTGTATTGCAACGTATCTCCCGCCAGGACTCGCAAGGGTTCAGCATAACGATAGAGAAGTTGCCAATTGAAATCGTAGTTTGGAACATCTAAAAGCGTTTGTGTCATTCCATTGGAAATCAACTCATAACGTGCAGCTTTGCCCCGCAAATGCATGTGGGGTAAAAACGCGAGAATCTGAACATCGACCGGAATGCTCTTTATGCTTCCAACGACGGGATGAGATTTGGCTCCTGCTGGAATCCGAAACCCCATGTTGACGACACTTGCGACACGCACCTCATGTTTGGGCTCTTCCTTGGCAAAAACCAACCCGATACGTGTGCTATCCTCCGTCGCCATTCCGTTAGGGGTGTAATGCATTTGGAATCGCAGTTTCGCACCTTTGGGAATCTTTCTAGCGTACCCAGCGGGATACACCAACTTGCTGTTCCCCGGCACATAGACTCCCCAGTAGCCGCCTCGCTCATCGGCTGCGTCATCGCGAGCCCCATCCTCTTCATCGCTACCTTGCACAAAGACCAGAACATGATGAACAACACTCAAATTACCTGGACGTATTTCGATCGCTTGAACCCACTGGTCTTGCTCCAGATGGGTATTCACCGTGATATTTTGGTACGGCATCGTACCGGTAGCTTTGACTTTCATAGGTTGATCAAATTCAAAAACCGCGTCCGGTTTTCCGATCGTCCATCCGTCCGCAAACAACGTCGGCATGGGCGATTCCGTTGAATCCCCTTCCGGCATTTTGTTATCGAGCCAATCGATGATCAGCTGTTTTTCGGTGGCCGATAACGAACGGTCGTTGATCCAAGGGGACGCATGCGATTGCGAGATGTTCTCGGCAGGGGCTGCAAACCAAGGTGGCATGACTCCCGATTCGACGACTTGTCGAATCATCGCACCGTGGGACACAGCATCGGAATAGGTGTCCAGGCGAAATGGACTAACTCCGCCTTCCCGATGGCATTCGACGCAATGGCGTTGCAGCAGCCTTGAGATTTGATCGTGATACGTCACCTCGGTAACTGGTTCTTTGGTCGTTCGATTTTCGAGCGCGCAACCGGGAGCAGCGGTTGCTGCAACCAAAACAGAACGATGGTCAAGTCCCGCTTGTAAGGCATCTCGAAGGTATGTCTGTCGAGGAGTGTCCAACGAGTAGCCGAAACCGTACTGATCATCGATCGCTCCTCGATAGATCACTGTGTACGAACGGTCGAGAACAAATACATCGGTGGTGCTTTTCGCCGCAAGATGCGACGTCAAGCGAGCGTCGGCATCAAATGTATATTCGACGGGTAGCTCGAAACGCGACGAAGCGATCTTCATCTCTTCCGGCTTATCGCTAGCCACACAATTCACCAAAATAAACCGCACCCCGCGCGGTGCAAAATCTCGTTGGATCTCAACCAGCGTAGGGAGATACTTCTTGCTGATGGGGCAACTTGTACTGGTGAACGCGATCACCGTCAGATCGCTGGGCGGTGCGTGGTGAATTCTTCTCATCGCTCCATCTAGATCGCGGAACTCAAAATCCCGCACATAGCGTCCGATGCCTTGTTCACCAGGAGCCAACAAGACGGGGCCCTGCCGCACCGGTGTCTTGGACGCACCGGTAGGTTTTTCTGAAGTCTCGTCACGCCCTGCTTTATTTCCTCCCAGCAAACCACCGAGTCTATTCCGCAAACGGTCGCGCAGAGCAGATTGAGATGCCTCGTCTCGGGTGATCTCGCCATTCGAGTTCCGATCAAACAATTTGAAAATGGAACTGTTCTCAAGTTCGTCCGGAGTGATTATTTCATCGCGATTTCGATCGAGCTCCTCGAAACGTTTCTCAAGATCCTGCTGTGCATATGCAAGGCCAGAGATCGAACTGCATAGAAGCATTGCGAGCAGCGCAATGTACGGTTGGGCGATGTTATTCCGCATCATGGTAACCATTCGAGAGTACCGCAGGAAAGTTGGAGCAACGCAGGCAGAGAATCGCCGGCGACTCAACGTAGTTTACACATTTTAAACCGCGCCAAAAATACGGATTAACGGGATACTGCGCAATTGACGACATCGCAATCGCCGAACAGACTAAAGTGGCGTTTTCGAAGTATTCTAGATTTACTCAGCAAGATTCCTCATGAATTTTCGTCTCATACTTAGCCAGCTATTCCTTGGGTTGGTTCTCAATGCTGTAGCTTCCAACAATCATGCGCAGGAGACAACTGCTCCGGTGTCGGACGAAGCGCCGAAATCCATCGCGGATCGTGTTGATTCGGGATTGGTTAACGCCATTAAATTTCGAAGCATCGGTCCTGCCTTCATGGCAGGTCGAATCTCCGATATCGCCCTCGATCCCAAACAACCCAATACTTGGTACGTCGCCGTTGGATCGGGCAATCTGTGGAAAACGACCAATGCTGGAACCACATTCACACCTATCTTCGATGACAAGCCTTCCTATTCGATCGGATGCGTTACGATCGATCCTCAGCAAAGCGATACTGTGTGGGTCGGTACTGGCGAAAACGTGGGCGGTCGTCACATTGGGTTCGGCGATGGGGTTTACCGCAGCAAAGATGGCGGTCGCTCGTTTGAGCACCTAGGGCTCAATCAATCAGAGCACATCAGTAAAATCGTTGTCGATCCACGAAACTCAAATATCGTTTTCGTCGCCTCCCAAGGCCCGTTGTGGTCCCCTGGTGGCGAACGGGGATTGTTCAAATCCACCGACGGCGGTGCAACATGGAAAAATGTACTGAGCAAAGGCCCCTACACCGGAGTCACCGATGTCGTCATTGACCCCACGGACCCGGATACCATGTATGCGGCGACGCACCAGCGTCATCGAACCGTTTGGGCGCTGTTGAACACGGGTTCCGAATCGGGAATCCACAAATCGATCGACGGCGGTGAGACGTGGCGTGAATTGAGTCAAGGGCTACCGGGAGGAGACAAAGGAAAGATCGCACTGGGCGTGTCCCCTCAACAAAACAACGTTGTGTACGCGAGCATCGAACTTCCAAATCGAAAGGGAGGTTTCTTCAGGAGCGAAAACCGCGGCGAGTCCTTCGAGAAGCGGAGCGACTTCGTTTCTGGCGGTACCGGCCCTCATTATTATCAAGAAATCTATCTCGATCCTCATCGATTCGATGTCATCTATCATGCCAACGACACATTGGTTCGAAGCCTCGATGGTGGCCGAACCTTTACACCGATCGAAGGGAGGGCGAAGCACGTTGATAATCACGCGGTCGTCTTCCACCCCACCGATCCCAATTACCTATTGGTGGGCTGCGATGGCGGGGTCTACCAGTCCAATGACTTTGGCAAGTCCTATCGATTCTTTCCTAATTTGCCAGTAACTCAATTTTATAAAGTCGATGTCGATTACGATCTGCCTTTCTACCATGTGGTTGGCGGGACCCAAGACAACTTTACCCAGTACGGTCCTTCAGCGACACGATTCGTCCAAGGAATCGCGAATTCGGATTGGCAAGTGGTATTAGGTGGTGACGGCCACGACAATGCGATCGACCCAACCGATCCCAACATCATCTACTGCGAGTCTCAGCAAGGATTCATCCATCGCTATGATCGTCGAACCGGGCAAGCGGTCGATATCCGACCACAACCCGCAGCCGGCGAAGAAAGCTTCCGATTCAACTGGGATTCCCCAATTTTGCTCAGCCCCCACAATCCTAAACGGATCTATTTCGGCAGCCGTAAACTTCACCGCAGCGATGATCGAGGAGATTCCTGGACCACCATCAGCCCGGATCTCTCCAAAGGAATCGATCGATGGACTTTGCCGGTCATGGGGCGGGTCTGGGGAATCGATGCTGGCTTCGACCTTCTCGCGATGAGCGCCTACGGAAACATCACGTCGATCAGCGAGTCACCGCTGGTTGAGGGACTACTCTACGTCGGCACCGATGATGGGCTCATCCAAATTACTGAAGATGCGGGCAAAACATGGCGCAAAGTCGATCGATTTTTCGACATTCCCGAAGGGGCATTCGTCAATGACGTCAAAGCGGATAGGCATCATCCCGATACCGTCTACGCTTGTTTAGATCACCACAAGACCGGGGATTATAAACCGTACGTGATCAAAAGCACCGACCGCGGGAAGACTTGGTCGTCGATCGGGGCGACTTTGCCCGAACGCCATTTGGCATGGCGAATCGAGCAAGACCATGTGCAGCCCAATTTGCTGTTCCTCGGTACCGAGTTCGGTGTTTTTGCATCGGTGGATGGAGGAAAGAAATGGTTCAAGTGCTCCAGTGGGCTTCCCAATATTCCCGTTCGCGACCTTGCCATCCAAAAGCGGGAAAACGATCTGGTCGCAGCAACCTTTGGTCGAGGATTCTACGTGCTCGATGATTACTCCGCGCTTCGCGAGTTATCAACAGAACGGCTCGACAAAGAATCGCACTTGTTCCCCGTTCGGCGCACGTGGTGGTACGCTCCGGTCGATCGACTGGGCGGCATGGGAAGCAAAGAGGGCTTCCAGGGTGAAAGCTATTTTATCGCCGACAACCCTAGCTACGGAACCGTGTTCACCGTCCACCTGAAGGAGGAATTCAAATCGCTGAAAGACACGCGATCGGAATCTGAAGAAAATGCAAAAAGGGAGAACAAGGACGCAAAAGTTCCAACGCTTGCCCAACTCGAGAAAGAAGCGGACGAGTTGGTGCCCATGCGGTTTATCCGGATCACGGACGAAGCGGGAGCATTTGTTGCACGCGTGGCATTGCCAAACGGAAAGGGGTTGCATCGAGTGACATGGGATCTCAAAAAATCCCCGCTCCGAGGATCGGGGATTCGCCCAATGGCGTCTCCCGGGAAATACAACGCGGTGGTCATGGCATGGGATGGCCAAAACCTCAAAACCATTTCCGAACCGGTATTGTTTAGTCTCGAGTCGATGGTCGAACCGTCGATGCCGCCAGTCGATCGCCTCCAGTCCTTGGAGTTTCAAAACCAAGTGGTCGCCCTTCAGAATCGACTTCAGAGATCAATTGCTAAACTCGCGCAAGGGGCCGAGAAACTGGACGAAGCCGAAGGTGTCGTTAAGGATGGTGCTCCGGAACTCGGTCCGATTTGGGCCGAAATTCGTCAAGCAAAGCTTGATGCGAAAAAGCTCGAACAGAAGCTGCTGGGAAATCCAATTCTGCAGGAGCGATACATCGAAACGATCCCGGCACCTGCGGAGCGTTTAAACAGCGTACTGGGTGGCATGATGTCCTCTCCTCATGGCCCGACCAAAACGCATCGGGAGCAATTCGAGATTTGCAAGACCGAGATAGATGCCACGCTGCCGGGGATCGATGCATTGGTCGATCAAACCATCAGTACCATCCGTCAAAAACTTACCGCGATGGGTTACGATCTGCAGGTTCCGTAAACCGTATGCATCTGACCATGATCGCAACAGCAGAACCTGCGAAGCACGCCATTGTTGTTAGTGGTGAGTTCGGACAATGGAAGCAATCCCGATACGCGTAGGAGTTGATCGGGAGTTAGCGATCGGTAAAAAATGGATCTAATCGCGGATTTCAGAGCGTGGGATTTCTCCCTCATCGGTCCGGAATGGACCAATAGGCAATCCGCTTGCGGAGAATAATCGACAGACGGCGCGTTGGCTCCATGCGTAGCGCACAACCATCGGTTCCGGGACTTGATCGCTCCAAACCGCTAGCGAAGTTCTCTGAACAACTCGAGCCTTCGCTTCTACAAACTTCCCATCGCTCCCGGCGATTACCAAACCGGATGGCTCCCCTTTGAGCAATATCGCCTCGTCTCCGAACGTATCAAAGGATAGCAGTATCTGTGCCCCATCCCGTTTATAAGATTTCAATCGGGGGGTACCCCACGTGAGGCCAATCTCTCCGTAGACTTCGGCTCGAGCCCACCTCATCGCTCGCTCCGCGATCACGCGTTTCACCATCGGATGAATATCCTCGTGGGGGTAATCCATGGTGACGACGAAACCGGTGTTGGGCAACATGAGATGAGCTCGGTGTTGCCACTCCTGGATAATCGGAAGTTTCGTCGGGAAGTAGAGAACATCGGCGCGTTCCCAACCGCATATTTGGAAAATACAAAACGGTAGTTCGGGCGACTCGAATGCATTTCGCCACGAGGTTATGACACCGGGAAATGTTTTTGCAAAAGGATCATCGTAGTCAAAGTAATTGTTCTCGCCTTGATAGAAGAAAACACCTCGAATGGCGAGGTGACGAAGTGGCCAAATCATCGCATTGAACGGGCCGGCGGGAAAATTGCGGTCCTGCCCCGGATCCGGCCTCATCTCGGGCTTTCCAGGAATCGGCTTATTTTCCGCTTTAGCCGCAGCAGCTCGAATCTCCCAATCCGCTAGCAAAGTCTCGTGTTCTTCGCGCGCTTTTATTTCGGTCCAAGCATTCGCCGCTGCTTCTTTCTTTTGAATCATTGCAGATGCTTCGGGGATTTCGTCGAGGGACTCTCGCGAGTTCCAAGCCGAAGCGATTGTGCCTCCCCACGATGTATCAATCAAACCGATTGGTACCCCAAGCTTTTCGTGCATTTGAACTCCAAGGAAGTACCCCAATGCGCTGAAGCCACTAATCGCGGAATCCTTCTCCTTTGCGATAAACCACTGCCCTGTCTTCACGCCATCGCCATCGATCGCGCCTTGCAATAACTCATTTTGTTGGACTCTCGAAACACCTTGAGGGACGGTCATGATACGTAGCCATGGATGATCCGTTCCCAGTACCAATCGAGTATCCTTAGCGTTTTTCATCCCATCGGAATCACCCCGCCACCATAGCGGCATTTCCATGTTGCTCTGGCCACCGAGCAACCAAACTTCTCCGACAAGAATATCAGAGAGCGTTGCCGTTCCACCGGCAGTAGATACTTTTAAGTCTCGAGACTCGCTCGAAGCAGGCATTGGATCGAGAGTGACCTCCCAACTTCCATCCGCTTTGCTGGCAGTTGCTTTCCTTTGGCCATCGAACGCAACCTCTACCTTGGTTTCGGGATCCGCGTACCCCCAAATCCGAACCGGCTTTTCTCGCTGCAACACCATGTGATCGGAAAACACACTTGCGAGCCGTGGATCTCCCCCACGCACTAGCATCGGCCACACCATGAGCACCAAACCAAACCAGAGACTGACTTTACTCATCGGAAATATTTCAGCTTTAGGTTTTATACGATCGTTTGTGTTACCGAGCCCACAACACGTTAACGGTGTATACCGAAACAACGCTTGGGATAGATTCGCGCAGAAAAGTGCGTAGGGCTGAGTCTAGAAGACGTTGCGTAATTACTCGGTGATGTATTGGATATCATCCAAGTAGAAAACCACTGCTTTGCCCTGGCCTGCAAGTGACCAACCAAAGCCTGTTTTGATTTGTCGCAGGTCGCGTCCCTGCAGGGGGATCGTGTACTTCTTCCATTCCTTCGTCAAGGTGACGTTATCAAGGCTCCCTTTGGCCGTATCCCTGTATGGCTGCTCTCCATCGAGAACCCCAAGAACAAAATTGACCTTCTCGCCCCCATTGGCACCCCTCGCCCAGAACTGAAGCTGTGTAGCGCCCGTTAGATTGGCTCCACCTGGTTTCGCTCCGTTCCAGTCTTCTGCTGGGGATTGCCACAATACCCCGCCCCATGCCTGCGTGCTTCGATACTCGATTTTGAGGCATGTCTCGCCTTGATACGGAGCATCTGTCGAGGCGAACTCCATCTTCACCGCTTCCGTGTTACCCATGTAGCCCGAAGGAGTGTATACGCTATCCATTGCACCATCTCCGTAGATCACATAGGGCAACGTGACAGGTGCCATCTTTTCGATGGCGTTTGATTCGCCTCCAACTTTTAACGGAATATTGGCGACTGCTCCACCGCCGACACCATCGTAAACATAGGCAAAAAGTCGGTAGGCTCCGTTGCCTTTGGGAAACTTCACTACCGCCTGCTCACGCTCGGACTGAACGGCATCTTTGATCACTAACTCATCATCCTGTCGATCGCCACCGACGCCAATCGTTCTCGAATCGGCACGCAACACCCAATCGATCGTCAATTCATCTCCGTCGGGGTCGGACACGCGAATCCTAGCGGTGATTGCATCGCTAGGCTCGGTTACCTGCTGTCGATCAACCTGAAACTCGAGGATCTCTGGGCATCGATTTTTCGGAGGCTTCCCAGTCCAAGCTTCCTCCATCACATCCACGGGTGCCAATCGGGTTCCGTCGGGGAGCAACATGCCAAACCAAGTCGCTGTAGTCTCTGGTTTGTGCCCCCACAAAAATGAATACGAACCCAAGCAAGCGTTACGGTTCTCCACCACATTGGCCCGGTGGCCTTTCGCAAAGAGTTTTGCTTTTGCGGTGCTTGTAATTTCAATAGGTGCGCCCCAAGTTGTTTTGTCGACTTCCCAAGGCCCTGGGGGACCATGTTCCGTAATGATATAGGGTTTCATGCCACCTGCTTGCCGGTATCGCTCGGCGACCGACTCGATGCCGCCGTAGGAATTGACCCCAACAATATCGATGTCTGGGCAAAACAAATCGACGTTACGAATCTTGCATCCCCCTTCCCCCAACTCTGCGATAACGGTCATCGTAGGATGATTGGGATCCCTGCGTTTGATTTCGCGTGCGATGTGATTAATTGCAAACCAGACTGATGGATCGTTTCCTTCCCCTTCCACTTCATTACCGACTCCCCAGAGAAGCAATGCCGGATGGTCCTTGTACTTCTCGACGGCAGCGATCGAATCCTCGAATTGCTTTCGGACGGATGCTGCGTCTTGATAATTGAAACCATGCCGTTGGTGCCCTACCCAGATTCCTGCGCAAACCGTCAAGCCATTCCGCTGCGCCTCATCCAGAAGTTTGCCGAGGTTATCGACGCCCCATGTTCGAATCGAATTTCCACCCGCTGCAGCCAATTTCGCCAATTCGGTTTCTCCACCGACACCATGAATCGGATAGGGCTTGCCATTTCTCAGCAATTCAAACCGACCGTCACGCTGTTGCAGCACTACTTTGGATTGCCCGAAAGCCGTATTAGCCACCACCAGGAAAAACAAACATACCAACAGACTCGAAGGGAATCGAAGGCTCTGCATATCCAATTTGGCTCGCATGGCGGTCGCTTTTTTTCGGTGAGTGATGAAATGAAGATACGGATTGAATGGAAAGATAAAGAATCGGACAAACGACTATTGCGTCAGGATGCCGGGTGTGGCATTAGTTCCCGACTGCAGCACTCGATCCACGCAATTTTTCCCGTTCTGGAGAAAACGTGCTGGCTCGAGTCACGATCCAAAGTGAGACCGTCGATTTTCATTTTTCGACCGTCGTTGTAATGAATCGTGATCGCATCGACGGGATTGGGTTTGTAGATGATCGGCATCTGGCAATACGTATACCCAAATCCGTTTTCGGGGACCGGAACAGTGATCCATTCCCCCGATGGCCCTGCAACCTGTAGGTTTCGAGCTTCGTCCGACAACTCATCGCGATCGAACAGTTCCAGTCGAAAGCGAATACAACCGTTTTCAACATTAAGTCCCAATTCGAGAAATCGGGCCAGTAGATCTTCTTTGACTTGGCCCGTCATCCCCGGTTGTTTGACTCCTGCATTCTCAGGGGTGTGCGAGTAAGGGTCCGATGGGAACGCACCATACTCGCTCGGGGATTTTTCGGATCCTATCCCTGCACGGATGGCTCGATAATGGTTCCGTAGTTGCATGATCTGGCCCGGCGTAGCCCCTCGGTCGATCGCCCAGTAAAAATTCTCAGCAACAGCCAGTCCTAACTTGGAAACCATGTGCCAGTAGATGGAACCCAATCCTTCGTACCCGAAGAACGTCCCTGACCTTCCGGTGAACTGACGATGCCCGAACGTTTCTACGAACTTTTCCGCGAGCCATTCGCACTCCTTGTTTGCGTCGGCTTGATAATCCCCCGGCAAAGCTTCAATCGCCCCCTTCAAATCTCGAGCATTTCGAAAGCGTCCATTGAAGTGCAAAGCACCAGCAATATCTCGTTTGACAATCTCATCATTGCCATCAGCCAAAAGTCGCTGCAGCAATCGACTCGATCGAACGACGCCTTCATCGATCCGGTTCTTCGCTAAAAATCGAGGAAGCTTTCGATCTGGATAGAGCAGATAACTGTTCTGATTCGCACGATACAACTTGCTCGCTCGCAGTTCATCGAGCAGGTTCAATACTTCGGGGGTACTCAGGAGACCTGCACTCAAAGCAGCCACCTGACCCTCGAGCATCTCATCCAGATGCTCGATGTGGATCCCCTCTTTTCGCCAATCGAGCAAATTGTAGGAATGGAAAAGGCCGTCGGGACGCCGATTATTTCGAATGGTGATTTCCAAGCGACTCCGGACGGACGAAAAGAACTTTCGACATTCCGAACGCGACAGAGGCGAGAATCGGCCAGTCGGACCGTCCTGATACAAGCGGCTTCGGTACTCGCTCCCCGCTTTCCCTAAAGCCTCAACAATTTCTTGCCGTTTGGAAGCTGGCATCGCCCCCCCGCGGCCGCCCGAACCCGACTCGTGATCGCTCCATAAAGAGTCGATGATCCGGGAGATTTCCTGAAGCAATTGCGCAACTTCCACGGAGATCGAAAAGGACTCGTCTTCGACACTCGCGAGCCAATCTTCGAGGTAGGAGCACCAACGGTACAGGTAGCATGCAGTAACAACCGAAAGGCCGTTCCCGACCAACGCATTGTTCGCATCATTCCATTCGGGACGTTGTGTATTCAACCAAACACCACCGTCGGGAACGAAATTGCTGCACTTTGCTAACGTGAGTGTCAGAAGCTTTTCAAAAAGCGTGACGCGGTGAATATCACCTGATGAATTGCGAAGCAATTTGCCATCAGCGCCAACGCTCGCGACGCGTTCAGAGATCGCTTGATCCAGATCGTAGTCATACTCGATTGTGGCGCAAGGATCCTTTTTCACCTGCTCAAAGTTTTTAATGCGGTAGGGTACATTCGCATGGGTAAAAATCTTTTGATGCAGCAATCGGGCGAGCCCCTCTGGATCCGTTTTGCGATTTCCCTCGAGTAGTTTGAGCAAGTAAATGATCTGATGATCACCCCAGTAGCCGATATTGGACCACGGATCATGCGGCTCAGGTTTCTCCCATTCAAAACCATCCTTTGTCAATCGGTAAGGGTTGTACCCATCGGCTGTGGTTGCATTGACAAAACGACAGATCATCGACGTCAAAAACCCGGGAAATGAAGAGGCCAGAGCCTCCCAGTTCTGGAAAATGTCCCGCCAATTCCCTTGGTAATTGAGGACGGTCTCTCCAGTCGAAGACCTAAGATGAATAGCGAAACGATTCCATGGGCGCGTCGGGTCTCCATGCCGTCGACTGAACGCCAATGGAAGATACTCTTGAGCCAATCGAATCAGATCTGGGTCCTGGGAATGCTCGATGAGGGAATGAAGCAGACGGACCTCGATCCGCTCTGGAAGCTCTTCAATCCTCGCCCGATTTCGCTCTGCGACGTCCACATTAAATCCACGGAGATACTTGAGGAAATCAGCCTTAGGAAAACGGTATCCATCCAAGGGAACCCCGCCTCGCATGACATTGAAGATCGTGTTCGAGGTGTGACGATCGGTGCGACGAGTATTTGCTCCACATTGCAGTCCATCCGAGGATGAAATAATTTTCAATAGCTCCCTCTCACCCGATTCGATGTCTGCATTCACTTCACTGGCGATGGTCGCAGATTGGCAAAGCCACTGGTCCAGAGCGACGATATCGGAATGGTCCTGCTGAAGTTCGGCAACCATTTTCCAAGACATCGCTTGTCGAGGAGATAGGCTTAGTGCTTGGTACACCAAATAAGCTCCAGCCTTGCCTCGAATATCCACTTCGTTCGCCAGAGGTAATCCGCGATAGAATCGCTCCAACTGGGTTGTCGATAGCAATGTGGCACCAGGAGTCAGCCCCGCTTGCCATGCGGTGGTTCCTTTCAAGCCTTCGCAAGGCTCGGCGCGATCCGTCGGGATAGAGCTGAGGTAATAGATTGCCAATCCAGAATCTGCCAAAAGCTCGCTCTTCTTGTAGGCGTTGGCGAGATTGCTGAACCGCATCATGAACTCGCTGGTCAATCCATACGGCAGCAAATTCTGTAGTCCATCGAGAAGCTCGATGTGGCATTGGGAGTCGCTAAGGTTTTCCAATCGGCAACTTCGCACGAACCCAAAACGCTCGCTAAAGGTCCACTGATATCGGAAGGCCAACTGAAAATCCTCATGTATCTCCTCGAAAATCAGTTTGTTTCCTAACGGCGATTTGTAGAGATTTCGGAGGATCCCATCGGATCGATTCTCTGCCGTAAATGGCTCCCAAACTACGGGCTCCCGCCCAGCTCCATCCTGTTGCGCGAGCCTTACTCGGGTGAGCGAACCCGTCGATCGGATCGCCGTCGATATCTGATCATCTGCGGCGTATGGAAAAAGCGCAATGTCAGGATTGCAGCGTCCGGCCGTCAATGCGCCGGCGCTGGAAATAAACATCCAGTGATCACTGGAACCAACCAAGGACATCATGAACTCGGGCATGCAATGCGAATTGGCAATACGATAATACCGTTCACCGTCGAGTTCTACGTAGCTTCCTGACACCTCAGCGTTTTGCGCAATTGCATTGACCATCGAATTGTATCCACACGGGAGATTTGAATGTAATCAGGGGAATTGGCTATCCGGCAGACCAGCAAGTCGAACGAGTTTTCGGTCCGCCAATTGTTCAAGGTACTGTTACGCATGCTTAGCGGCCGATGAGGCGGAAGCATCGCGTCGGCTATCCAACAATCGCCGGTTCTCCATCGCCTTTTCTTCGGTGATGTCGTAGTTCCACATCACCCATATCGCGCCGATCACACCGGCGATCGGCAGGAAGACATAGAAAAAGCGAATGCCCGTCATGGCCGCTTCGCTCACCGAATCGGGATTGAAACCAACAAACCACAAAATCATCCCTCCGAGGAGTCCAGCGAACGCATTACCGAACTTCACCATCCACCAGTAGACCGCTCCTAAAACTCCTTCTCGACGTTTGCCGGTATTGAGTTCGTCGATGTCGCAGACGTCCGCTGTCATGGACATCATCAGTGTGAAAAGGCCACCGATACCAAAGGAATGCAGAGGCAAAGCAAACAGGAATAGATAGGGTTTTCCAGGGACAAACAAAAACCAGAACAAGAGATAACCAACAATTGAAATGGCCTGGGACAGAATGAACGTCCACTTCTTCCCAATCCGCTTCGACACCGCCGCAACAATCGGAATCACAAAGAATGTCGTGATTAGGGCCCCTACGCAACCATGGAGTGCCGGCCAAACCCCTGCGCTCGCTGCATTCCCTTGGAACAAGTAATGCACAATGATGAAGAACGTGAACGATGCGATGATGTTGAACGAGTTGAACACCAAAAATGTGGCGATCGCCAATTTCCGAAATTGAGGAATAGCAAAGGCTTCGTAACTCGTACGGCAAATCTCCACGAGACTCTTACCGACCGATCCGATATTGATTGGTAGAAAGTCAGTTCGATTGAGCGTCGATGGCTCTTTGATAAAGATCGCTGGAATAATCGCAAGCAACGTGCAGGGGATAGCAACCCAAATGGACAACGCCCGAACTCCGCTATCCGCGTTCGGGAACCATTGTGGATCGTAGAGAATGACCCAAAACCACGGGGCGATCACCCACGCCCATTGGCCGATGAATTGAGCGACTGCCATGATGCTCGTTCGCTCATGAAAATCATCACTCATCTCATAGCCCATCGCAACGTAGGGCACACTGAAAATAGTCAGTCCCGTGTAGAACAGGATTGAGCAGAGCATGAAGTAGGTAAAGTTGAACTCCAGGCTGTTTTCGCGATACAACTGCCACATCGCGATGTACGAAATACCGAGTATCAACCCACCGATGAAAACATACTGGCGACGTCGTCCCCAACGCGATCGGGTATTGTCCGAGATGAAGCCCATGATCGGATCGGTGATCGCGTCGTAAACACGCGGAGCGAAGAAAATAAACCCCCATGCCAACGGAGGAAATCCGAGGTCCTGGACCAACACCACCAAAAACACTCCGAGCGCCGCAGGGAACATCTGATTGGCGAGCATGCCGAACCCGAACGCCAACTTCTGCCCGAAAGGGACCTTCGTACTACCTGAACCGGCCATGACAAACCCCGCCACCTGAAAGAAGAGGATCTACTGGAAACAAGTTGGCTACGGCGGGTTTGTCCCGAGTGCCAGTCGGTTTGAGGATGCCGCCGAAACCCTAGACCGCCCTCGATCCCAAGCTTCCCGGCCGCCGTGAAACCGGTTTCAGGATATCGGCGACTTAAGCGATTTGCAAGCACATGCGAACTGTATTAAGGTTGCAACCGGTTTCACAAACACTAAACTAAAACCATGAATAAAGTCACGATCGACGATATCGCCAAGGTCGCAGGTGTGTCGAAAAGCACCGTCTCCCGAGTGCTTCATGGCAAGGTTGCGGTGCACCCCGACAAAAAAAATGCGGTCCTGACCGCAACCCGGCGGCTCGGGTTCAAACCGAATATCGTCGCCCAAAGCCTCGCGTCCGGTCGATCGATGACTATCGGTGTTCTTACCCAAAACATGGGCAGTCCGTTTTACGACGCGATTGCTCAAGGAGTCATTGCAGGGCTCTCCAATTCGAACTACTCTCCCATTTTTGCGGATGGGCAGTGGCAGATCCCGAAGGAGCTTTCCGCCCTGCAATCCTTGGTCGGTCGCCGCGTCGACGGCCTTGTGTTGATCGGCGGAGGAATCTCGAGCCAGCAGCTCGAAGATTCCTGCGAAGGATTGCCGACCGTGATTGTCGCTCGAACCTTTGAAGAGTCGTATTATCGCTGCATCTCGATGGACAATGCTGGCGGAGGTTACGCAGTCACGCGTCATTTGCTCGACCGAGGCCATCGCAAAATCGCCATCATTCGTGGGCTACCACACCACGCCGATGCAATAGAACGCTATCAGGGCTATTGTCGAGCTATCGAAGAGTTCGGTCTGGTCCCGGACCCTCGATTGGTCGTAGAGAGTGACTTCTCCCCGGCATCGGGTATCACTGCAGTGAACGAACTCATCAAGCGGGGAGAAACGTTTACCGCGATTTTTGCGGCCAATGACTTGACCGCGTTCGGTGCTCGACTCGCGCTCGACCAGCATGGTCTGCGTGTACCGGGCGATGTATCGCTGATCGGATTCGATGATCAATTGGAGTCAGCCTATATGACCCCACCGTTAACGACGTATCGTCAACCCGCTCGCGAAATGGGCCAATATGCAGCCACTGCGATCTTGAAATTGCTTCAAGGCGAAGTGTTTACTTCGATCCAGGTCCCCGGCGAACTTATCATCCGCCAATCCGTTCGTGATCTCTCGGCAGCAACCGCGAAGTACCCTTGAGATCGCCCCAATCAGGGAGGACGCATTTCGGGACGGCCGCGTTCTGCCGCTTCGTTGCATTTCCGCTTCATTCTGTTTTCCGTTTCATTCTGTTTTCTGCTTCATTCTATGATGAGCAAGCTAGATATGATGAGCAAGCAAGCGGCCCACCCGCGAGGAATGGAACGACCGCCGATCAAAGAGAAAGGGCGATACGAATGGATTGGCTGAACAACATCTGCTGGCTGACCGACTCCTACAAAGTCAGTCATTATAAGCAATACCCGCCGAAAACTCGTCGAGTATATTCGTACTTCGAATCGCGGGCTGGGGCTCTCCATCCGCAAACGACGTTCTTCGGGCTACAGTATTGGCTGAAACAGTATTTGGTTGGCCAAGTTGTAACCGCAGATAAAATCGACCAAGCCGAGAGACTTTACAACTCGCACTTTGGCGACCGCGTATTCAATCGATCTGGCTGGGAATACATCCTCAACAACCATGATGGACGGCTCCCCATCGAAATCAAAGCGGTGCCCGAAGGATCGATTGTCGGCGAATCCAATGTCCTGATGACCGTCGAAAACACGGATGATCATGCTTATTGGCTTACCAATTATTTGGAAACACTTCTCGTTCAAACATGGTACCCGTCCACGGTCGCGACCCAAAGCCGGGCAATGAAGGAATTGATCCTCCAATACCTAGTCCGCACCGGTGATCCATCTCTTATTGATTTCAAGTTGCATGATTTCGGCTTTCGCGGTGTAACATGCCCGGAGCAAGCCGCATTAGGTGGCGCATCCCACCTCGTCAACTTCAAAGGAACAGACACGGTGGCTGGGTTGGTCTTAGCAAACAAGTTTTATCATGAGCCATGCGCCGGATACTCAATCCCCGCCGCAGAACACAGCACCATCACCTCTTGGGGAAAAGATCACGAAGTCGATGCGTGCCGAAACATGCTTGTGCAGTATCCCCATGGTATGGTAGCGACAGTAAGCGACAGCTACGATGTTTTCTATTGCTGCTCGAATATTTGGGGTGGCGTTCTCAAAGAACTAGTGCTGGCCCGCGATGGAGTGCTCGTTGTTCGACCGGATTCGGGCGACCCGTCGACCGTCGTTGTCAAAGTCTTGGACATCCTGGGAGAGCGATTCGGATTCACCGCCAATGCTAAGGGTTTCAAAGTGTTGAACCCTAAGGTCCGCGTCATCCAAGGTGACGGCATCGACTTCAAGTCGCTGGACGGAATTCTCTCAGCGATCACCGCCGCCGGATGGTCCGCGGATAACATTGCGTTCGGTTCAGGCGGAGGACTGCTGCAAAAGCTCAACCGCGATACACAGCGCTTCGCCTTCAAATGTTCATCGGTGAAAGTCGGAGATAAGGAACGCGAAGTTTTCAAGCAGCCGGTTACTGACAACAGCAAACGATCCAAAGCAGGTCGCTTGAAGCTGGTGCATTTAGACGGTCAACAGCGGTCTGGTTTTGCGACCGTCCCAGGCTCGGACCCTCGGCCGGACCAGCTTGAATTCGTATTCAGGAACGGAGAACTGTTGGTCGATCAAACCTTTGCTCAAATTAGAGAGCGATCTCAAAACCGAATATAGGACCTCGACGCGAAGGCGCGTTCGAATCCAGGATTATTACTCATAAAAATATTTGTGGATGTAACGGTCGGAAAGTCGGTACCCAATTAGACGCTAGGTTTCAATCGTTTTCATGCATTGAGAGCTAATTCGTGATGGTCATTCCCCCGTTTCGTTCGCCAGCGATGTCGCACCCGATCTTGCTGTTACTCATCGCTTTGGGAATCCACTCGCAGTGGCCTGCCGGTGCCCTCGCTCAGGAGGAAGGATCCGATCGAGATCCTGTGACTCGTATTGATTCATCCCAGAAGTCGCTCCTGGATGAAGCTGCCGATTACTCGGCGAAATTCAGCGGAAGAGCGGTGCTCGTGATGCATCGCGGCGAATTGGTTTATGAACGCTATGACAAGAATTGGATTGCATCCCGTCCGCATATGCTCGCCAGTGGTACCAAGAGCTTTTCCGGTGTCATCGCGATGATGGCCGTTCAAGATGGTCTCCTTTCGTTGGACGAATTGGCTTGTGAAACGCTGACGGAATGGAAAGAGGACCCGAGGAAGTCCAAGATCACCATTCGGCATCTACTCACCTTGTCCTCAGGATTGCATCCCGCCGATGCAGCATTCCCGAATCGACGGCAAAACGGAATCAATCCGAATCCGGTGATACAGCAACGCCAGGAGAGGATCGCACGTCAAGATTCCAACGAGCGCCTTAAGGAATTGGCTACCGGGAATTGGTTCAAGGATTCAATCCAGGTGCCCACGAAGCATGAAGCGGGAAGCACATTTGAGTATGGGCCAAGCCACTTTTATGCATTTGGCGAACTGCTCAACCGCAAGCTAGCTTCAAGCGACGGAGCCAGTGCGAAATCCTTCGAGCAGTACGCGCGAACTCGGCTGTTTGAACCCTTGGGAATGCAGATCGGTGTTTGGACAAAAGACCAAGCGGGAAATGTGAACATACCCGGAGGCATGTTTTTGACCGCGAGGGAGTGGGCCAAGTTCGGTCAGTTTATTCTCGATAAGGGGTGCGTCACAAAACAGGATGGCTCCAAGCTAAAGTTGATCGACAACGATCTTCTCTCGCAGTGCTTTGTTCCGTCGGCTAACAATCCATCCTATGGATTAACCTGGTGGCTCAATGGGAACAGCGATGAAGCGGACACTGGGGTGCCCCAAAATGCCTCCGCATCCAATTTGTCCGATCGAATTCGCAGCCGTGCACTCAACGAGGAAGCAAGTGTCGATATGGAATTGCAGGGTAAGCAGGTACGCGTTTGGATGGCAGCGGGGTTGGGCAAGCAGAGACTGATTGTCCTGCCCGATCAAGATTTGGTAATCGTCCGTTTCGCGGAAGCGAGTGTCGATGGTCGAAGGTTCAAGAACGCTCCCTTTCTCAAACCGATCTTATCCGCGTTTCCCGCAAACTAAGACGGCCGATCTGCGGCTAGTCGTAATACATCAGCACCACCGCCGGAACCTAAGCGTTTTGCATTCAATCCTAATGCGTGTATTCCTCAAGATACTTGGATGGCATTGCATTCATTCCAAAACTGCGAAACGTGACGATTGCTATTTTCCTTCCAAGCTGAATTAACTACTTTCGCCCCCAATTGATGGCGACCTATTGATGGCGAGCTTAGGTCCGCTAGGAAGCCATTTTGTTAACGCCACGGCCTGGCGTTTTGGTATCCCCAGTTTGGTGCCGAGGTTGCGATGTCCACGATTCGAAGTTTTCTTCTGGCAATGACCTTCTGCGTTGTGTGTATTTCTAGTGCCAGCGCGGAACTTGGGCCGCAGATTAAGATCGGCGATCAGGTTCTTAAGCTCAACGGCGCAGGGGTACGAACAAAATCCTTCGTGCAGATCTATGAAAGCGGTCTGTATCTAACGAAACCCACCACTGACTCGCAGACGATCCTGGGTGCGGACGAACTGATGGCCATTCGGGTCAAAATCACTTCAGGCTTTGTCAGCCGCTCCTCCTTAGTCGCATCGCTCAAGGAAGGACTTGCACAGTCCACCCAAGGAAAGCCCGATGCGTTAGCGCGGGAGACCCAGCAGCTGCAGCAATTGCTTCAGGATGAAGTAAAAAAGAACGATGTTTACGACTTCGTGTATATTCCCAACAAGGGACTTTGCGTCTTCAAAAACGGTAAATCACAAGGCGTGATTCCCGGTTTAGAGTTCAAGAAAGCTCTATTCGGCATTTGGCTCTCCGATACCCCAGTAGACAAAGATCTTCGACAAGCCATGCTTTCGGGGAAAGCAGGTTCTTATTGATGGTACGGAAGACGCTACCGTTTGCTTCCGGTATGATCCCCGTAGTCCCTTGGGTACTTCCCCCGATCATAAAATCCGCCGTGCGGTACTAGATCCAGGTTGTTGCATTCCCATCGTATTTCGTATCACGATAGTTTTTGTGCGGCCCTTCGTTCGCCTGAGTCTCATTTTTTAGTCTTTACGATGGGCCCAAGACAGACCCGGAAGCCATCGCGCGAATCAGAGTAATTCGGACCAGCGAGCCCCAAGCGGACCGCGCAGCGAGCGTTGCCTGGAACATCGAAGTAGTTCCCTCCCTTGCACACCGGACGATAGTTTTCAGTTGTCGTGTACAACTCTTCATGTCCACCCGTTGGATCAAAGTGATCGAGTACGACTTCCCAAACATTCCCGCACATGTCAGCGATTCCAAAGCCGTTCCTTCCTCGCTCGCCAAAATGATCAACCGGGGCGACGAAGGAATGGCCATCGCTCCAGGGAGCACTTGAAAGAGGCCACTTCTGTTTGCGATCCGGTAGGAAATCGACAGCAGAGATGTTGAATCGGCCTTCTCCTTCCGCGAGATCATCTCCCCACCAATAGGCGGTGCTATCAGGTCGTCCACCTCGACATGCATATTCCCATTCCGCTTCGGTGGGTAATCGGTACTCGTACCCCGCTGGAATTTTCTGTTGCACGCTCGCCTGCTGATTGAGCCATGCAGCGAACGCTTTCGCATCAGTCCAACTCACGCAGACCACCGGAAAATCGTCTTGTAATGGAAATTGAAAATTCGGATCACGCCAACTTTTGCCAGGCATCGGGTCCCACGGGTGAACAACCGCCGCACGGAAGTTGTAGCTGGTCCACTTGGGATTGAAACACTGGGTGTGTCCACCCGGTTTTTCGGCGTCGGTCACATACCCCGTTTCTTCGACGAATCGGCGAAACTGTCCGACGGTAACTTCGGTGCGTCCCATCCAGAATGGATGCGGCATCTTCATTTTGCGAGGCATCTCGCCTTCATACGACTCGCGTTCAGTCCCTGGTTGCGCACCACCTTCGATCCCTGTTGCCCAGTCCTTCTCCTCCTGTGTACTTCCCATCATGAACTCCCCAGGAGGCACGTGGACCAGTTCGAGTTTGGCCCCATTGCCCAAGCTTGCGATCAGCACCTGAGGCGAATCCGGCGATTGAGCGTGCAACGCGTCGAAAACCGCTGCAAACGCGACCAACAAGGTAATGGGAACAAAAGTTATACGGATCCAACAAGGATTAGAGATCGCGAAAAGTGACATGAGGGAATTCTCGATTTGGTAAGGGCTGACTTTCTTTGTGCTTCACGTATTTTAGTCGCTAACTTTTAGTCGCTTGCATTGATGTGTGCCGGGGCGCAACTCCGTACTCAAGCTCCCTGGAACGGTGCTCGTGATCATCGTCGAAAGCAGTTTGTGATCGCATCTTGGTTCCATTCGCAACCCTCGCCTCCATGCAACGGAACTCCCCGATCCTCCGAACACGATGATCCCCCTAATCGCAATCGTTGTAGTTGCTGTGTTTTCTGAATAGCCACCTTTGGGGAGGATGTCTTGAACACCAATATGGACTTGTGGGACCGCATTATGTTGGTTGGAACCTGCGAATGTCAAATGAGTCGACAAATCTGAGATTCCGTTGGGTAGCGGGAAGTCTCACGGATTTAAAACGGCAGCGTCATCAAACCTTCGAGCGTTATAGCCGTTGACGCGAGACCTATTCGAAGTTTTGGTCGGATCGAACGGCCATTCTCTGATAGTCATCAAATAGCAGCCAAAGGGATAAAGGAATCGCCAACAAGACATAGGCTAAGGAACTCCAGCCCAACCAATACTTTCCCAGCCAGAACCCCTCCAGCCACCACCAATGGTACTTGACTGCGAGATTTTCGTAGCCGAGCACAGCGTAATAGATACCCCCTAGAGAAAGGCTAAAAATTGCCCACAGCAAGGCGGGTTTGATTCGCGGGATCTTGTAGTTCATTTGCCACCAACTGAGCGTACGTGCATAGAAAAAATTGGTGACAAATTCGCGAAAGCTAACCCCGGGTCTCGGATAATACTGCTGTCGGGTTTTTAGAAAAAGCGCAAGAAATGCGGCTACGAACACCGAGACCAGAACTTTTCCCAGAATGACAAGAGGCCATGTCAATCGTAACCCGTAAGGCTTGAGGGTGACGTAAAGCCAATTGCCCTCGTGCTCGAAGTTGGGTTGACTGATGTAAGTGCCAACCAAATCCAATGCATTCCCAATCATAAAGCTAACGATCACCGTGGGATAGAACCATGGTTGCGCTAGAATCGCACCCCTCATTCTTGAACTCCTTAGAATCAGGTATCCTTCGAAAAGTCAGTCGCTACACCGGCAATGTTGATGGCTAGCAACAGGTCTGTGTGTTCAGGTGGTCGAAAATACGACTCCGCCGTACTCTCCGCACGAATCGTATTCAGCGTTTCGATCGCGGCTAGACCTTCGCGAGTTTTCAGTCTATCCGAAACCAATTAGCAGCATTTCTTTAGTGTTTTCTTTCATCCGCGAGTTGACCTACAATAAAGCACCGGATGGACAAACGAGGTTCAAGCATTTACGCCCGTCAACCAATGGCCTGACTGAAAAAAGAGAAGAATAAAGCGTAGAAGAATATGAAACGATGGAACTGGGAATTTGGCTTGGCTCTCCTCATTGTGGGATCGATTGTTTCTCTAGCCAATGCCCAGGAGGCCTTGGAGATTCGAAGCTATAAGTGCGGCGACGATCTCCTAGAGACCAATCGCTTTGTTGGAACAGTAACTTCGTTCATTGCACCCACAGAATGGGATCTGAACGGTGGCAAAGGTTCGGTTGTACCAACGCCTAACAAACCGGGTAGCTTCGATATTTGGCAATCGCCAAGCAATCATCAGAAGATCAAGGAGTTTCTCGATTTGCTTTCCCTTGCCCAAGGAGCAACATCGCCCAAAAGCAATAATGGCTTCTGGAATAAAAGCGAACCAGCGGTAATGCTTCGCAAAGCGTTTCAGCGGACCATCGAGTTTCAATGCGACGACCAATCCATCGAGTCTGCGGTTGCGCGTCTAGCCAAGTCGTTGGATGTAGATTTTGATTTCAATGAGGTCGATAAAAAAATCAATGTAAGATATCCCGCGACGAACGAGACGTTGGGGCAACATTTGAACGCTCTTTTGTCAGAGTACAAACTGGGTTACCGCATCGAAGATGGCAAAGTAATCATCACCAAGCGAAGTTCCAGCGCCAGCGAGTTTCTTGCTGTCTATCCAATTCTCGATCCACCGCAAGACCAGAAGCTCGCCTCGGTGATGCAGAATCTGATGCAGAGCGTAACACCAGACGAGTGGACTCAATCTGGGGGCACGGCAGTGCTTATGCCGCTTTCGGATCGAATGCTGCTGGTTTCGCACCGACCTGAAGGACACCTCCAAGTCGCTAAAGCTCTGGGGTTCGTCGAAAAGTAATTGGCAGCAATGAGCTTGCTCGCAAGAAATCAGTCCGAGTGACCGTTCCCCTCGAACAGCTTACGTGAAGAAGGTCCAAGATCTCGGCGGCAAGGTCGAGATCCGCGAGTACCCACAAGACGACCATTTCACCCTGCCTCAGAGCTGCGTCGAATTTGCCCGTGACTGGCTGAACCGTCTGCCTTAAGGCGCTCCATGGTCATGCTGCACTCGACAGGTAGTTGAAGCCTCGAGTCGAAAGAGTGCCTCTTTTGTCACTGTCGGGATGTCGTACAACTGGAGTTCCTTCCAGCCCGACTTTTTCGCGAGCATCACCAGGCCTTTGTCAGTTATCCTGCTACAGCTAATGTTCAATCCCTCGATGCCAGGCAACTGGAGGATCTGTTCCAGTCGATCATCGTCGACCTTGGGGAAAGGAACGTAAACATAGTTGTAGCGTTCTGGAAGAAAGAGGTAAAAGCAGTCTGGAACCAAGTCCATCCTAGGGGACGCGATCGCTCTGCCGTCTTCGAAGTCAACATTATAGACCCAGCCTCCTAGTTCCAAAACTATTTTCTGAACTTGCACCTGGCGTTTTTTTAAATGCGAGAAATAAGCAATGACGGAGCAGACCACGCAAAAAAGCACCAGTGTTGACCGCAACGAAACCTGACAACGTCGATTTTTTAACCAAGTCATTTCAGTTCATGCACCTACTGTTGTCCTACATCGCCTCGGGACTGACGAAGGATTGGCTACTCTAAATCGATGGTGACTTTCTCCAGTTTGCCGGTAAAGGCGAACGGGGATTTGTATTCGTGGCTTACTGGTGTGCCCGTATTCCGGCCTATCAACAACCCATATCCAGTCACCGCGCTGTACTGCCCGGCGACCTTGATGCCGTCCAATGTTGCGACTGGCTGCCCGTCCACTTGCAATTCGACATTGCCGATGAAGTAGTCTGGCTTCAGGTGCTTTTCCAGAGGGGTGAAATGAACACTGAACGTGTGCCTTCCAGCAGGAATACGATCCTGCGAAGAGACCGAATACTGGTGCAACTTGAGGTAGTTGTGAACGTAATAGAACTTCCCGTCCTTCAGGAAGAGTGTCCAGCCTCCGAATTCGCCGCCACTGCATGCGAGCACTCCTTCTGCGCCCTCCTCGGCAAGCGTTGCGTGCGCGGTGATCGTGTGTTCGATGCCCAACAACTGGGGTGCCGCTAATGGGTGCAGGATCGATGTGCCAGGGTAATAGGTGTACTGTTTCATCGGAAGGGATGCGACAGGACGCGTTGGATCAGCGACTCGTTCGTACCGACGATCGTCCAGCGGTAAAACGTTGTACTTTTTCGCTTCGTCTTGCCACATCGCCACCAACTGCTTCAGCTTGTCGGGATTCGTCGTCGCGAGATCGTTGCTTTGAGTAAAGTCCACGTCGGTATTGTAGAGCTCCCAACGGTCGTCTTCCCACGGCGTATCCTTTTTATGCCATGTAACAGCAGTCCAGCCTTGCGACCAAATCGCACGGCTACCGAGCATTTCGTAGTACTGGACTTGCTTGCGGGTTTCAGCATCCGGGTCGGTGAATGTGTAGGCGAAGCTGACCCCATGCATCGGCATCTGCTTTACGCCATTTACCGATGTCGGCGCGGGCAGCTTGCTCACCTCCAGGATGGTAGGGACGACATCGATGATGTGATGGTATTGCCTGCGGATCGCCCCAGTATCCTGGATTTTTGCGGGCCACGAAACAATGAACGGGTCCGTATTGCCTCCCGCGTGCGTGTCCTGTTTCCATCGCTTTAGCGGCGAATTACCAGCCATGGCCCAGCCCATCGGATAATGGGGATCTGTCGACGGGCCTCCGGCTGCATCGAGGCTCTTGAGCATTTCCTCGACCGTATCAGGGAAGTAGTTCCGAAAGCGATCGGTATTTAGCGTGCCGTTCTGCAAACCTTCTTGAGATGCGCCATTGTCCGATACGAGCACAATCAGCGTATTGTCTCGGATGCCCATATCGTCGATGGCAGTAAACACACGCCCGAGATGATAATCGGCATGATCGACGAACCCCGCAAAAACTTCCTGCAATCTACAGTAGACCTTCTTCTGATCGCCTGTTAGTTCGTCCCATGATGGAATCCCTGCGTTGGTTGGTGGCAACAGACTGTCCTTGGGGATGATTCCAAGCCGTTTCTGGCGTTCAAACGTCTCTTGTCGCACTTTGTCCCACCCATGGTCGAATTTCCCGCGGTACTTGGCGATGAACTCTTTTGGAGCGTGCAAGGGCGCATGCCCGGCACCGAGAGCGAGGTATGTGAAAAAAGGGCGCCCCGTATTCGCTTGCCTTTGATCTCGAATATCCGCGATGGCCCGATCACATAGGTCCTCGGTGAGATGGTAACCAGGGCGAATAGGTGTATCGATCAAATGATTGTCCTGCACCAAGAGCGGTGCCCACTGGTCTGTCTCGCCCCCGAGGAAGCCATAGTATTTCTCGAATCCCATCCCCAATGGCCAACGATCAAACGGTCCTGCGGCCGTATACGCGGTGTATGGGGCTAAGTGCCACTTGCCGATGGCCGAAGTGTTGTAGCCGTTCTGCTTAAGCGTTTCCGCAACGGTAGCTGCGCTCTTTGGGATCGATCCGTAATTGCTGGGAAAACCTGTCGCCGCTTCAGTGATTGCAGCCATTGCCACCGCGTGATGATTGCGGCCGGTCAATAATGCTGCTCGCGTAGGCGAACAAAGTGCAGTGGTGTGAAAATTGCTATACCGCAACCCATTCGAAGCGAGTTTGTCGATATTGGGAGTTTCGATGGGACCGCCATAGCAGCCGAGATGCCCGTAGCCGATATCATCAAGAACGATGACTAAGATGTTGGGCGTACCTTCGGGTGCGGTCACCGAAAGAGCGGGAGAGAAGTCAGGCTTGGACTCCTTGTAATTAGGCCCGATTTTTCCTTGGAACTCCGGTGCTGGTGGCGGTAGAACCGTTCGGTACTGTGCCTGCAAAGGCTGAATAACGCTAAGCATACCAGCGAGAAGGAGTACCGACTTAGTAATTGTCATGTTCATAGGATTCATTGGAATGAAACTTCGTAATCCGTGATTTTGGATTCATTTTTGAATGGTCCGAGATCGTGGTGAAGTTTGGAAATGGGGGAACCAAGTCATGCCCCAGTTCGAAAGTCTAGTTAGCGTTTAAAGCGAGCGCGACGATCTCATCGAATTCGAGTCTAGCATACAACGCATCCTGAGCACCGACGAGGATTTGGCGCACTTGCTCGACCTCCGCGAACACACAACATTCTACAAATGCTGAGCCGCAACAGGATGGTGGAGAAGGCAGGATTGGAAAATACGTCTGCAGTTGATGCACCAATCTGCGAAATCGCCGTGTGTCCTACTGGCTCCGGAGCGAACGATTGTTTACCTTGGCCCGTCGCGTATTCCCCGATTTCCTAGAAACAAACTTCCAATTCCAAGAACGACTCGATGATGATCACGACTTCGTTGCGAATATTGGCGATCCTGGTGATTGCAGCGCTGGCTCCTATCACCAGTCTGATTGCGCAAGACCGGGTTGTCGTTCCAGACTTCACCAAGGGGGACAAGATCCCGGCGGACTCAAGGCACGATTGGAACCTCGGCCCGACCGGGCTTCGCGGCTGGATTTTTTGCGACAAGTTGGTAACCACCGACGCGCGTCAGATCCTGGTCACCCACGTCGACAAGGGATCTCCCGCCGCAGGGAATTTCCGCGTAGGCGACGTGATTCTCGGTGTGGGTGGGAGTCCGTTCTCGTTCGACCCCCGGACAGAACTTGGCAAAGCCATCACGGCGGCCGAAACGAAAGCGGGTGAAGGTAAACTCACTCTGACTCGCTGGCGAGCTGGTCAATCCGATGAGGTCGTAATCAACCTCCAAGTCCTGGGTAGCTACAGCGCAATAGCTCCGTTCGACTGCGACAAATCCAAGCTCTTGCTCGATCAAGGCTGCAAGGCGCTAGCAGCGCGGATGTCGCAATCGGACTACAGAGCGACGGACCCGATACCTCGGTCGCTGAATGCTCTCGCTTTGTTAGCCAGCGGGAATCCCGAGTACTTGCCGGTTTTGAAGAGGGAGGCCCAGTGGGCTGCTCGCTATTCAGATAAGAGCATGCAGACTTGGTACTACGGCTACTGCATCTTGTTCCTTTCGGAGTACGCTCTGGCGACCGGCGATGAGTCGGTGCTGCCGGGGCTGACGCGGCTCGCGATAGAAGCAGCGAAGGGGCAAAGTGCTGTGGGTTCGTGGGGCCATGGTTTTGCCATCCCAGATGGTCGTTTGGGTGGTTACGGAATGATGAACTCCCCCGGAGTGGTACTGACCATCGGCTTGGTCTTGGCGCGCGACGCAGGGGTGAAGGATGTCGCAGTAGACAATGCGATCGAACGCAGTGCCAAGCTGTTGCGGTTCTACATCGGCAAAGGATCCATACCCTATGGCGATCACTCTCCGTGGATGGAAGGCCACGAAGATAACGGCAAGTGCGGCATGGGGGCGGTTTTGTTCAACTTGCTCGGCGAGGCGACGGGTGCCGAGTTCTTTTCGCGGATGAGTATTGCCGCGCACGGGGCGGAGCGGGACTGCGGCCACTGCGGAAACTATTTCAACCTACTCTGGGCGATGCCGAGCATCGCACTTTCCGGCCCAAACGCCTCGGGAGCGTGGATGATGGAGTTCGGTTCCTGGTACTTTGACCTGGCTCGCCACTGGGACGGCAGCTACCCACATCAAGGACCTCCTGAGAACGATCACGATAGCTTCCATGGGTTCGATGCTACAGGCACTTACTTGTTGGCCTACGCTATGCCGCTCAAGAAGATTCGACTGACCGGCGCTGCGAAGTCGGTCGTCCCCAATTTGGACGCCGTGGCATCCGACTCTTTGATCGTCGATGGCCGTGGATGGGACAACAAGGACCGCAATAGCGTCTACGACCAATTCACCGACAATCAGCTCGTCGCGAGACTGGGCAGTTGGTCACCGATCGTGCGAGAGCGAGCCGCGATAGCGATCGGCCGACGTCGCGAGGCGCCGGTTTCAACGATCGTCAGCCTGCTCGACAGTCCTAGTCTCGAGCCGCGCTATGGAGCGTGCCAGGCCTTGAGCAAACTTGGTACGCGAGCTGCATCAGCCGTAGATGCGTTGCAGAAATGCCTAACCGAAGAAGACCTTTGGCTCCGAGTCATGGCCGCGACGGCGCTTGCCAAGCTCGGACCAGCTGCAAAACCATCGATCCCAAAGCTTTTAGAGTTACTGGCCGAAGTGGACAAGGTCAACGACCCCCGTGGCATGCAACAGCGTTATCTTTCGTTTGCCCTTTTTGATGGTGGCGGAATGCTTCGCGGGTCTCTCGATGGGGTAGACCGCGACGCGCTGTACAAAGCAGTTCGCGCTGGCCTGAAAAACGAAGACGGTCGTGCCCGAGGAAGTTTCAGTTCGGTTTATGAGAATCTTTCCGCACGCGACATCGATCCGCTATTGCCAGCGATTTATCAGGCGATCACCGAACCTGCGCCGAGCGGTGAAATGTTTGCCGATGAAATCCGTATTGCAGGGCTTCGCGTTTTTGCCGAGCACCGTATCGAAGAAGGAATCCAGGCATGCGTCCGTTACACGCGGGAGCAAAACCCGTGGGCGAGCGAGATTCGGACCCCGGAGCTGATGGCAATTCTGCTCCGCTACGGTACCCATGCAAAGGCGGTCGTACCGGAACTGACAAAACTCGCCAGCTACTTTGAAAAGGAGGAGCCCAACTTCCCCAAAGAACTGATGAAGCAGAAGGCCAAATCGGTTCGCGACACGATCCGAGCGATCGAGGAGGCGACCGAGACACCCGAGCTTCGGCGGCTCAACACGGAATCGATTGAGGAAGAGCCAAGCCCAACGGAACCGAAGGCAGCCGCGAAAGTACCGCTCAAGGTCTTCATTCTGGCTGGTCAATCCAACATGGAAGGACATGCCGAAATCCGAACATTTGACTATATCGGCAAAGATCCAGCGACGGCCCCGTTGCTTAAGGAGATGCGAAATCCTGACGGTACGCCTCGCGTATGCGACCAAGTTTGGATGTCGTACTTGACAGGGCCGTACGATGGCAGCGCCAACGGCGAAGGATTGGGGAAGCTAACCGCAGGTTTTGGCGCTCGTGGAGACCAACCCACCAAAGATGGAGGCAAGATTGGTCCTGAGTTCACCTTCGGTATCTATATGGAGAAAGAACTCAAGCAACCCATTCTAATCATCAAGACCGCGTGGGGCGGCAGGTCGCTCAACACCGAATTCCGCCCGCCCAGCGCAGGGCCTTATAAACTGCCCAAGAAGATTCAGGATGAGTGGGACAAACATCCTCAGGGCGCCCACGGCATTCCCAGACTTGAGGATCGCAAGAAATGGCAAGCGACCAAGGATGCCGCCAGCGGTGTGTTTTACCGCATGATGATCGAACATGTGAAGAAGGTACTGGCAGATCCTGCGCGGGTTTGTCCAGCCTACGATCCCGACGCGGGCTATGAGATTGCGGGTTTCGTATGGCTGCAGGGTTTCAACGATCTCGTCGACGGTCAAACTTATCCGAATGGCGACTACGACGAATACTCGCGTCTCTTGGCGCACTTCATCCGCGACGTACGCAAAGACCTTGCTGCCCCGACGATGCCATTCGTTATCGGTGTTCTCGGCGTTGAAGGCGAAAAGAATGCCAACTTTCGAAAAGCCATGGCTGCTCCCGCAGAAATGCCCGAGTTCCAGGGCAACGTAGTTGCAGTGGATACCGCTCCTTTTTGGGATCACGCTATCGAAGCCGCCGAACCCAAGCAGGGCAGATACAACGAAATCGTCGGTACAGCGCATGAGCTGAAGGCGGATGGCACGCTCGATCGAGATCGGAAATGGGATGGGTACTGGAAGCCGATTGGTAAGCCTTCGCCCGAGGAGCGAAACTGGCGGTTCGTCACGGTCGATGCTACCGCGACGAAGGACAAGTTGGAGGCATTCACCGATAGGCGATTTCGCGATATCAGATTGCCCGAGGCATGGAAGAACTGGAACTCGCCAAACTTCGATGACAGCGAATGGAAATCGGGCAATGCACCCATTGGAAAGGGCGTTTGGAAGCACAGCGGAATCACGCTGGACAATTACTCATCCATCTGGGGCCAAGAGGAATTCCTGCTCATGCGATCCACTTTTGAGGTAGATCACCTTGAGTACGATGCCTATCGCATCGCCATTTTGGCCAGGCAAGGCTTTCATGTCTATTTGAACGGTCACAAGATACACACCTACATCTGGTGGCAGGATAAGCCTTTCTATCGATCGATCGTTCTCGACAAAGAGCAGACACAGCATTTAAAGACTGGAAAGAACGTCTTGGCCGTCTATGCCAACGACCAATACTCCCCAGGTTCTCCAGAGCATTATGCGGCGATCGATGCATGGATTGAGGGAATCACGAAAGCGGATCAGGAGAAGCTCGACCTCGCTTTGGAGGAAGTCTTTTCACTTCAAGACCGAGAAGTACTCAAGGGCGCATCCAATGGTGGCTACCACTACTTCGGCAGCGCAAAGATCTTTGCTCAAATGGGCAGGGCCTTTGCTGAGGGCAATCTCAAACTTATCAGAAAGTGATGCGTGTGTCGGATGCTGCGAGAAGTGTCCCTGCATCAACCGAGTGGACGAGAGCGCACGCGATAGCCTGGTTTTTCATACCACTGCCATAGGCCGTTTTCGCTAAAACTTCGATAGGTGAAAAAATCGCCAATCTCCATGTTTTTACAGGGTGGAATGGCACGGGACCCGTTTGGGGGTGAGTCCCGCGATTAAGAGCCTTTTGCCCCGAATTGAGCCTTTTGGGGCAAGCGATGATCACCAGCCGGGCCAGGCAAGAAAACCGAACAGCCCAGAAAGTAGATAGTAGATAGTAGACCGAGTAGCCAAGGAGAAAGTTGAGCGGTTATGAATGACTCTTGGCCATCTCGAATCTCCCTTGGCTTGGGAAATTCTACTCTCAACTTTCTCCTGCCTACTCTCTATTGGCCTTTAGCCAATGGAGGCAACGTCCTAAACTCGCAACCTTGCTCTGTTTTGGAAGCTACCAGGGAGTCATTTGTCTCGTTGAAAATTCGTGGTCGCAACCGGTACGAACTGGACTTGTGGGTAGCAAAACGCTACCATTGCATTGGAGGATTTTTTATGAGTCAACCGGTTAAACTCTCGGACGAATTGGTCGATGATGCTCGCGCTGTCGTGCCGTTTTCGCAACGGAGTATTGCAGGGCAAATCGAGTTCTGGGCGGGGCTCGGGAAATCGATCGAACCCCTTCTTCGTGGCGATAGGGCGTTATCGCTTCAGATGGCAGGTGGAGATCGACCGCTCTCGGAGCTTCTTGCGGAAGTCGAGACGAGAAAAGGGCGAAAACGACTTGAGGCGGTTTTGAAAGAACGTCCCTATCCGCATTTCAAACCAGTAGTCGGTCACCCCGAGCTGATCTGCCGCATTGAAGAAAATGGGAGTGAAACGATCGGTCGATTTGTTGGTCGTGAGTTTATCGCGGTTGAGGTTCCGCGTTGATCCTGCTGTTTGACTTTCTTGATAAGCGTCCGCTGATTATCGCTTTGGCCGGTTCCAACGGCGCGGGCAAATCAACTTTCTATGATAGCTACCTAGCGGACGGGGGCTTGCGTTTTATCAATGCCGATGAATTATCCGCTTCGCTTGGCATGTTACCATACGACGCCGCCGAGCTGGCAGCGTCGATTCGAAGGGAACTGGTGAGCCAGCGAGAGAGTTTTATTTTTGAAACGGTGTTGTCCGATCCGGTTGGCGAGAAAGTAGACCAGCTCGCTTCGTACGAGGCGCTCGGATACACAGTCGTTCTCATCTTCATTCGCATTGAGAGTCCCGACGAGTCGATCAAGAGAGTGGCCATGCGTGCTTCCCAGGGCGGCCATGATGTACCCGATGCAAAGCTCCGTGCCCGATTCGCTCGTACTCAAGCAAATCTACAGCGAGCGATCCAAAGGCTGCCACACGTCATCGTCTATCGCAACGAAGATTTGGGTAATCCTTATCAGTCCGTTGCATATTACGAGAATGGTCAGAAGATCGAGCGGTGATCCGATCTGGGAGGGTTGCTATAATGGCATACGTGATCGCTATTTATAGCCTTGTGCCGACCAAACCTTAGAGAGGAAAAAATGGTCATTAGCGTTAACATCCCCGATGGAACAGAGCAGGTACTTGCTGAGCAAGCTGCATTACGCGGCCAGTCTGTTGAATCCTATGCGGCTGAGTTGATTCGCAAGGGTGTCATCGGTAGCCGATCATTTGCTGAAATCTTGGCTCCCTTCCGTGAACAAATTGCTGGAACCCAAATCACTGACGCTGAGCTGGAAAACGCCTTCGAAGGCGCCAGAAACGAAGTACACGCGGCCAATCAAGGGCAAGAGTAATTGGAAGGCCAAAAGTCGTTTTTGACTGCATGATCTTTCTGCAAGCCGCAGCAAGGCCCACGGGACCTGCGGCTGCACTTCTAGAACTTGCAGAGATTAGTGCCATCGAACTCTTGGTTTCTGAAGCGACTCTTCACGAGTTGCAAGAGGTCTTAAGCCGCCCAAGTCTTCAACGCAAGCTTCCATCGCTGACAACCGCACTGGTCACGGACTTCATTGAGCGAATCAAATAATGCTCCACTTATTCGGCCAACTGGTATCCGAAGATTCAAGCCCAGCAGAGCAAAGGCGTGTCGATGGTTACAGAATCGACACCGCTCTACGCGTGCAACTTTGGTGACAAGCACTTGGCCTTTATGGACCTGGACGCCATTTACTTTGAGTTGCAGCACTTCAAGAACGAACGTTCTTGGTACAACCTGAATCTGCCTCGCGAGAGCATCATGAAGATACTCCGCAATTCCCACTGGTATCGACTCTACATCCCATCGGAGGAAATGGAGTTCAGCCGGTTCGACCGAGTTCGACGATGGGAAGAGATTGCCGTCGCTTTGCTCAAGAAATACATCGACCGTTTCTACAAGCACAAGAGGCAGGAATGGGAAGCCGATCACTTGGAGTATCACGAGCTTCGGGAGAACGACCCGAACTTTGTGCAAGAGTATCGCCTGCTGATTGATGAATCGGCAGAGAACGTCAAGGTCGGCCTCGAAGCCTTGAAAGACCAGATCAACAAGAAGACTTTCAAGGCTAAATGCGAGATAGGGAACCTGTCGGCCTACTGGTTCGGGAGTCACTTGTTTCAACCGCTGTTGCATCTGAGCAAGAGCCAGTTGATCGAGGTCAGCCCCGTCTCGCTCATACGTGAACCCGAACAGTTTCAGCAGGACTGCGCACGCAATCTCCGGGCCGTAAAGGTCAGCGATCACTTCCAGGCGATCCTCGGATGCCTGCTTGGAGAAGACTGGACTACGCCCAGGCTGATCGAAATGGTCATCTCACCGGACGGCCACCTGCTTGGACGATGCGACGGCGATCCGTCATTCAAGGCGTTCTTGGGTGCGTCCGAAGACCTCACCAAGAACATCCACGGCGTTGCCCCGGTAGCCGAACTCGACGGCGACGAAATCGGGTATTTGGTGGGTCGTGTAGCCGAGATCAAGAGGCAGAGGTAACTCACAGCAGGAAAAGACGATCAGAAAGACTGGATGTTGACATTCTCGGCTTCTATCCGAACTGAATTGCTTCAAAGTGCGATCATTCCTTCGTTTCGTGATCCACAGTCGCAGTTGCGAATGTCGTCATGGACGTGGTTTGGCAAGTTGATGCGGCATCTAGTCGGAAAGCATGAAGATTCGGACGATTTGAAGTCGGCATTGAATCAGGTGCGGAGTGTATCCAAGACGATCTTTGAAGAAGTTCAAGCGGAAATCGACCAA
Source organism: Pirellula sp. (assembly GCA_046318275.1). GTDB lineage: Bacteria > Planctomycetota > Planctomycetia > Pirellulales > Pirellulaceae > JBKCUI01. The sequence goes on from JBKCUW010000004.1 coordinate 48,682, forward strand.
TCTGCACTTAGCGTTGCATTTCCCGGCACACGCTTGTCCATTCAGTTACCTTTGTCAATTGGAATCAATTCTGATTCCAGGATCGCTTGAGTCTTGAGAATTCGCTTGACGTAACCCGCCGAGGTTTCGCCCATTCGACGATTCATGGTCGCCGGTTTTCCCTTAGCAATTGCCTTGGCCGTTTCGAGACGTTCCTCATCCCAGAAAGCGGAAATAGGCTGATCCAACTTTTGTATCGGGCAGTCTGGAGCGATGACTTCGGACTCGATCATCTGCCAAAGAGCTTCGATCTCCCGCCAACGCTTGTTCGCTTCATCTTGGCTGATTGCAGCGGGCATCCGAAAGACCTGCTTGACACCGTTGCCGTCAACGCCGAGCCACCGCTCAAAGCTCCCATCTTTTTTTCGCTGTAGAGGTTTCTTGTACATGCACCTGCCTCCGAAAAGTCCTGAAATGGCTACTCGGAGCAGTGGGGTACAATGACACTAAGTGATTCCCTGACGAGGTTTGGTGGGGTGCCTGAAGCCAGTCGGTTGGCATCAAAGTCAACGGAAACACAGGGCAAAGTCAACAAAATCAGCCCTGAAACGTCCTTGCGGGACTGTTTTTTCGCACGGCGAATTGATGTAAGCGCAAGAAAGAAGCCGACTTGCGACGAATCGCAAATCGGCTTGTAGTGGAGGCGGTTTCTTGGACTCGCAACGGTGCCATTTATTTCGGTTTTGGCTCGCTGTAGGTTTATCCGAATGAAGCTAACTTATGGATCGCTCTTCGACGATCGCAGCTTTTCGAAGAATCCCCAGAATTCTTCCGGTGCCGAAATGTCGTTGGTCCCTTTACCCAGATCTTCATTGGCTCGACGCCGCTGCATCGGCCAACCATGCCCATGCCCTTGCATCGTATAGAAAACCACTGGAGCTGTTCCCCCCCAACGCTGAGCGTGGATCCGGCACCCATCCCTGGGATCCTTGTCCGGTAATTCCCATTTTTTCCCCTCGCTGTCGCACTTGTTCTGCTTGCGCCAATAAGCGATCGTCTCCTCGGCACTCATCTGGTCTCGATTCCCATCCCATGGTTTCATCGGATCCTCCGTACCTAGCAGCACGATCATCGGCACTGGCTTGGTAGGTTTGGGCCACTTGGTCTCGGCCGCTCTTGGCAACGTAGCCACCATGACCCCGGCGGCCGCGATGCGATCTGCAAGATTGCAAACGAGATACTGGGTCATCACCCCGCCATTGCTTCCACCGACCAAATAAATCCGGGCGGGATCGGCAATTTTTTTCTCAATCAGTTCATCGAACATCATGCGAAAAAAGCCGACATCATCGGCATTGCTGGTCCTTCGCTGTACCGAATACATATCATGGCTACCGATGTTCCATCCGTTGATGCCACTGGGATACACCGTGACGTAACCGGCACTGGCCCCGAGTTTGGTAAAATCGGTTTTCAGATGCATCGCAATTCCGCTGCTGGTTGCTCCGCCATGGAGCACAAAGACAACAGGCGACGGCTTGTCCTGGCACGAATGAGGGATGTTGATGAAGTACTCCCGCTCAGTCTCACCAACTTGAATTTTCCGTCGTTCGAGCCCAGCCGGAACAGGACCATTTTCTGTCCGTTCACGCAACTTCCGCACCGCCTCACGCTGACGCGGATTGATCTGTTTGCGAGGTTCACGACACCTTTCTTGGCGCGGATCATGTCCATACTCCCGACGAACGACTGAATCATCGGTCGACTGACTGTGCCCTTCCAGCGTTTCGCTGGCACAGGCACCATGCCCCAGAATAGTACGTCTTCGCTCAGGAAAACAGAGTGGGCGGGACTAGGAATTCAGCTCCGGTCAGAAGTGGCCCGGGATTGTTCGCGAGTGCATGCAATCCGATCGCCAGGAAGAGGTTGCCGGTCCGAATGTAAATGCCGCAGAAAGCGAGGCCCATCAAGAACTGAAGGATCAATAACCATTGACCGCTCCACGCTGGGTTCAGGCCAATCGGTTCCCCCGCCACGACACAAAGCAGCAGCGTGACCAACTGGGCTGCGAGCCATGCGACGAAGGTCCATGCACCCCCCGCAGGAAGCTTTGCGATGTCCAATCCCAGTTCTCAAGGGCGAAGCCGACCGATACCGATCACCAGGATCCCAATGATTAGCACCTGGAGAAAGAGGCCTAGCATCAGCGTAAAGTCGATCAATCCCTGCGTTGCCCGGAAAGCCGACGGTACGAAGAGAGGGAGAGACCGTGATCGTATCGGTTCCGATCAAAGTCTATCGGCTCAACGGTCGGAAGATGATCTTGGCCGAAGGCAACGAGTCCGGCGATTAACAGACGAAGCACAAATCCCTCAACGTGTCTTTGATCACGGCGTTGGCTAAAACGTATCGGTGGCAAGACCAGCTCGAATCCCGTCAGTACAGGGATCTCGAAGACATCGCTAGAGATAATAAGGTCGACCGAAGCTACGTCGGCAGATTCCTTCAATTGACCTCGCTTGCACCCGATATCGTGGAATCGATCCTCGAGGGGACTGAGTATTCCGAGCTTAGTTCGCGTGATTTTCGTAAAGGCATCCCTTTCTTGTGGGAAGAGCAGCGGAGGGTGTTTGGGCCAAACCGAAACTCGGAAAACGCAGCGGTTGCCTGCAACGATGCGACTTAAGTCAGACTACGTCAGAGCCTGCACCCACATTCGTATGCGCTGTTTCATTTAGGTGTGATTTAGCCGTCCTTCGAAACGATCCCAATAATGCTCACTCCGAGCGAGGATCACGGGACCCGGTAGCCTGGTTTTTCGTCCCACTGCCATAGGCCATTCCTGGACTTGCAATCTTTCTCTGTTTTGGGAGCTGCCGGCGAACGATGAAAACCACTGATAAAGTTCACAAATCCGTCGCTCGTTTGAGAACCTTGGAATAGCTAGTCTTACTTCGGCCACTACGAGACCTGAGTTCTCTAAAGCACCGCACCTAGTGCCGAGTTCACGGACACAAATGTGCACAATGTTTTGGCTCGGAGCAATGTTGTGACGCGGAGATGGGCTGAGTTTTCTAACCATACGGCATCATTGCAAGTTACCGAGCATTTCCTAGAAAGACCTAGTGTTGATTGGTAGGCCTGCTTCGCGCGAAGCTGCTTTATCTTACTTAGGCCTGCCTGGTCTGATCTGCTGGAAAAACTTTGCGATTTCTTCCGAATCCAATGCGTCATCTTTGTTCGCGTCCGCCTGAGAAAGAATCCGTTGCATTCGCAATGGAATTTCCTCTCTGGTTAATTTTCCGTCTCCATTCGAATCGAATGACAGTAGATTCTGACGAAGCATATTACCGGGTCGTCCGGGCGGTCCCTGTGGCAATCCCGCTGCAGCTGGTGTAGATGCCGTGTCAGTAGCCTGCTTTTTCCCCAGACTCTTAAGCTCCGAAAGAGAGATTCTCCAAAGACCCTGACGAGCCACTGCGGCATAAAGAAATTGGTCATCAAAAGCCATGGCCCACACTCCCATACCGCCGGGAAGATTCCCGCTAACGTCCGTCCATTGCTCACCACGGTCTTGACTGATATAGACCAGTCCACCACGAAATGCACCAATAGCGAGCAAGCCGTTCCCGGCTGCAAAGGATCTGGCTGTCGCGTTTGGTAGAGTAGTTGTCCAAGTTTCACCTTGGTCGAGACTCCGGTACGTTCCCATAGTGGTACCGGCAAGGATCACCCCATCATCGGCAATTATGGCTCTCGAATGGACAGTGTCGGGAATCCCCTTCCCCGAGCGCGTCCAACTGGCACCACCGTCGGATGATCGGTAAATTCCATCTCCATCGGTAGAAGCAAATAGAAACTTGTCCAACTTTGTCAACGCGCGTACATCGGGATTAGACAAACCGGTACTGGAGTTGATCCAATGCTTTCCTTGATCCACTGTTTTATAAACACCCTCGGGGGTTCCGCAAAAAATCTCGCCTCCTAACGACACCAGAGCATTGGCACTCCTCATGGATGTGCGGTCAATCACGGGGAGACCATTAGCTCGTTTTTCCCAACTTTGACCACCATTATCTGAAAAATAGGTGCCGTCAGCACTCGCTGCTACTAAACTTTTGTCAATGCTGATAAGCGACCTAAAAAGGCGGTCAAAACGAGTGTCCATTAATCCGTTGTTTTGCGCGGTGACGGTGCCTCCGTGATCATCAGATCGCAGGATCCCGATCGCATTTGTCGAATTGGGCAGCCCACCGGTGCCGATGAAGAGTTCACTGTTAGTATGTGTGACCATAGCAAACACTTCAGGATGATCACCAGGAAGCGGGATTAGAGACCATTGGCCTAGAGTTGGTCCAGCGGTCGTCACCGTGATGGCAACCCACAAAACTCTCGCGAAAAGATGTTTGATCCACATGAAGGATGACCTCTCAGAAGTGCTGGACTAGCGGGAATTGGAATTCGATTCCCGGGATGCGACCGGACCTTACAAAAAACCCAGAGATGAAAAGAAAGTTTCGCCTCGCCGCCCAAATACTCCGCTTTTGGCGAGAGCTTTGCTTTATTACGTTCGTTCGAACACAAGCAATCGCAAACTCTCGGCCCACTAGCGTATGGCCGTTCGAATCGCAACTGGAACAAGATCGTGTTTCGCGAAGTACCGTCCGGCTCGTCAGTCCTGACAAGCGCGAATTAAACCTTAAGGTCACCGATGCAACCGGTAAGGTTTTCTACGATTCGACAATTACGGTGATGAAAAGAGAGACTGAAAAAAGAAATATAGAGTAGGCCGAAAGAGGGCGCTTAGAGACCGTGCGAGCATCCTCGCGAGTTGAACGAGAGCTACAGGAATTTAGTTGGTTTGGGGTCGTCAGATAAATTTTATGTAAATGCAGAATCGCTGGATATTGAAGTTGAAGGATGCTAATTGTGGATGGAAAAAACAAAACATTCAACATCTTTGCGATAGGTCTTGGATTGACGGGCGCAAGTTTGTGGATTCTATCCATGCTTGGCCCTGCCTTCGCTTTGCACTTGCAGCATGCGAGTCCACTTTCCGCGTGGGCATATGACTCACAGGTGGCCTGTTTCCTTGCACTATTAATCGCAACGATGTATGCGATAGTATTACAGCGAGCCCTCGCACAACTGATCCTTGGAATCTCATTTTTCATCTTGTACCTGTGGTTGAAATCCGTCTTAAATCTGACTGCTGGTGGAAATATTGCGATGGTCGCTGGTTCAGTGCTTATCGCAGCGGCGGCTGTACTTCGTCACATAATTCCAGCTCCCCAAGACAAGGCAGCTTGGCGAGGAGCCAGATTTCCTATTACCGTCTTTATCGCAGGCTCTTTAGCGACAGCAATGGGCACTTTGCTTCCTTTGTCAATCTGGGGAAAAGCCCTCAAAGCCTTTGATGTTGGAGGTTTCTCTGCGGTCCTGATCGTGTCACTAATCATGGCGCTCACAGGCTCCTTACTTGTTCTGATAGACCTGAATAACAATCGACAAAGAACATGGCGCACTCAACTAATTGCTTCACCAGGCGAGGACGCATCGAGTTGGCCAACAACATCGAACTTTGGAGTTGTTCTTATCCTGGCCGGGATAAGCGGTTTAGTTGTCTGTGCTTTTTTTCCAAAGTTGTTCCCAGTCCTTGATATGCAAATCCTTTTCTCTGGGGCAGGTTTGCGGCTGGCTTTCAGCACGTCCAATCTGCTGGATTCGCCCAATCATCCCTACTTTGCGGGAGCGTTTCTAATTCTCCTCGGGCTTTCGATTGTTTTACTCGTCACTAAGCACGTTCATGGAGCCCTGGCTTCAACCACCTCAATGCTTGCTCTGACGTTTTTGCGATTGTGGTTTCTGCCAGCTGAAGCCGAACAGATCAGAAAATATGGCTTGTTTACCGGCTATTCCATTGTCTGGGAATCATGGATAGCGTTGATGATGGGCAACTGGTTGATGATCCTATCCTGCTTACTTTCAATCCAACACTTCCGGCGACAGGGTTTTCTCAAACTCGATGAAATTGAAGAGTCAATCTAGCTCGAATCGGTTGGAACCATCGTGGCCAATCCCAGACGCCAGTGAGAAGCAACAATCCATTGATTTGGCGTTCACCCACCGGTCGCCATTCCCAACCATCGCATCCGAGGCCAAGAGCAATCGAACTGAATCCAAGAGCAACGGATCATCGAGAAAAAAGTGCCGAAAATCGCGGTAGATCCACTACTTCACCTACTGAGGTGTTATGTTTACAACGCGGGCGATCTCGATTTTCAGCTCGGCATGATGAAGTTCACCGCTACCCAAATGCAATCTGCTATGAATGAAGTCGCCAATCAAGAATTGAATTCAAAAAACCATGATGTCGAAATGCTTGAAGCTTCGCTGACCGGCAGAGACTATTGGAGCGAAGATTTAGCGCCAGTCCCTCGGTCCGCGCGCCGCTGGGCAATGCGGGACATGATTGCATTGTGGGTCGCGTTATCCGCTTGCATCCCAACCTACATGCTTGCCTCATCGTTAATCGAACAGGGAATGAACTGGTGGCAGGCGATTCTTACCATTTTCCTCGGGAATCTCGTGGTGCTTCTGCCGATGGTTCTCAACGCACATGCAGGAACGAAATACGGGATACCCTTTCCCGTATTTTGCCGGGCTGCATTTGGCTTGCGCGGTGCGAATGTACCGGCGCTCTTGCGAGCGTTGGTCGCCTGTGGCTGGTTCGGCATCCAGACCTGGATCGGGGGATGGGCTATCTATAAGGTTTTAGAACTCTACTTTTCTTCTTGGTCAGAGCAAACGAAACTCCCGTTTCTTGAGATCAACTTGCCTCAACTGATTTGCTTTCTGGCTTTCTGGAGCCTGAATCAGTACGTTATCTGGCGCGGGATTGATTCCGTCAGGACATTGCTAAATATCAAAGCCCCGTTGTTGATTGGACTGGGCCTTGCACTTTTGGTCTGGGCCTATCGCGAGGCGGGCGGTTGGGGCCCCATGCTCTCGCAACCGTCACAGTTCGTAGTAGGCGGCCAGCGGGAGGGCCAATTCTGGAACTTCTTTTTTCCCGCTCTGACAGCGAATGTCGGTTTCTGGGCCACACTGTCGCTGAACATCCCCGATTTCACTCGCTATGTAAAAACACAACGAGACCAAATCCTTGGTCAAGCTATAGGGCTTCCCTTAACCATGGGGTTATACTCGTTCATTGGAGTCGCGGTCACCTCGGCAACGGTAGTGATCTACGGTCAAGCTATCTGGGACCCTGTCGAATTGTTATCTCGATTCGAGAGCCCGTTCTGGCACGCGTTAGGCTTGTTCGGATTGGTCCTTGCCACCCTTGCCACCAATCTAGCCGCCAACGTCGTCGGGCCAGCCAACGACTTTGCCAACCTGAGTCCGCGTCACATCTCGTTTCGCACGGGTGCGATCTTGACAGGCTTGATCGGCATTCTCATTCAGCCCTGGCGGCTTGTGGAGGATCCATCGGGTTACATCTTTAAGTGGCTGGTTGCGTACTCAGCGTTATTGGGAGCCGTCGGTGGCGTGATGATTGCGGACTACTATGTCTTGCGACGAATGCGACTGGACCTACGCGGTCTGTATGAACCCCAAGGCCCTTATTGGTACACAAGGGGGTTTCACATTTCAGCAATGGTCGCCTTGGTGGCTGGAATACTCCCCTGCGTTCCTGGTTTTCTCGCAACGATCGGCATGAATACCTCTGTGTCCCTATGGACTGAACTTTATCATTACGCTTGGTTCATTAGCTTTGGAATCTCTTTTGTAGTGTACTTGGCGATCACTCCGGCACTCCAAAACCCTCCGACAATTCCCACCCCATCTGCGAGCCAAGGTATTCACCCATGACAACCGACTATGACAAAATCACCAGGAAGTATCAGGAGTCGAAACTTCAGCCTTGGAGAACTCATATCGAACGATTCACTCTGCTGAGCCTTGTCGGTCACGTTCAAGGACTTCGAACTCTCGATCTGGCCTGCGGAGAGGGTTATTACACGAGATTACTCCGTCGAATGGGAGCGGAACCTATCACAGGCGTCGACCTTTCGAAGGGAATGATCGAATTGGCGATTTCCCAGGAATCCGCCGAACCGCTTGGTATTCAATACCATGTCGGCGATGCAAGCGACATCGACAACGGAGCGACATCAGATTTGGTATTTGCAGCCTACTTACTGAATTACGCAAGCAATAACGAGGAACTCGTCTCCATGTGCCGGGCAATTGCGCGCAATCTCAAACCCGGGGGCCGTTTCTTGACGGTCAACAACAACCCCAATGACCCACCGTCAAACTTTGACTCAGGGAAAATTTACGGTTACTCAAAACGTCTTCAAGGGCATCTTCAGGAAGGCGCACCAATCATTTGGAGTTTTCAACTCGCTGAAGGAACCGTTGAAGTAACTAATTACTATCTGACCAAGTTTACCTTAGAGCGTGCGCTGCTTGCCGCTGGACTGACGAATATCCAGTGGCACAAGCCGCAAGTATCACCCGAGGGACTTCAGCAATGGGGAGGATCTCACTGGCAGGACTTCTTGTCCAATCCACCTGTTGCCTTTTTTGAATGCACCAAAGCTTAACCGGTAGTCGAGCAGATACTCGAAGGTAAGGAACCTGAGAGCATGAGCTTACGTCAACTTCGAAAAGGGATCCCGCTGCTATGGAGCGAGCAGGGGAAAATATCTTAAGCATAGGCTCGGGGGAAGATAGTCGGAACTGAAGGTGTTGTGGCACGACAGTTTGAAGCCCCCCAGGAAAGCACACGAACCAACTGGATGAGGCAGTCCCCCGCGTGACGCGCTAGCCCTGATTTTTCATCCCACTGCCATAGGCCATTTCCGCTAAAACTTCGATTGGCGGCAAAATCGCGAAAACCCATGTTTTCATTGAACTTACGTCGTGTGACTCACTTGGGGGTGAGTCACGCGATTTAGAGCCTTTTACCCCGAATTGAGCCTTTTTGGGGCAAGCGATGATCACCAGCCGGGCCAGGCAAGAAAACCGAACAGCCCAGAAAGTAGATAGTAGACCGAGTAGCCAAGGAGAAAGTTGAGCGGTTATGAATGACTCTTGGCCATCTCGAATCTCCCTTGGCTTGGGAAATTCTACTCTCAACTTTCTCCTGCCTACTCTCTATTGGCCTTTAGCCAATG
>JBKCUW010000005.1:0-75138 GCA_046318275.1 Pirellula sp.
GGAAGCGGCGAGAAATACAAACTCCGAGTCGTTGAATGCAGCAGGGACTGTCGGCTTGTAATTCTCAAAGCCATTGAGCTCGATGGCGACGGTCTCTCGGTCCTGAAAATCGTTTCGGTATCGGCCATGCCAAAAATAGGATTTGTGCGAAAGATCTTTCGCAACGCCTTGGAAATCGATTCCGCGTTCGGTCAATCGTCGAGTAAAATCATCTGGCCAGTCGTAACCCACTCGCCCGACAACGCGAACGGAGGTGAAAAAACTAGCTGCATACGAAAAGTAGCTGGCGCTGCCGCCTAAAACACGTTCTCGTATGTCCGTGGGTGTTTCGACGGTATCGAACGCCAATGTTCCAACGCATAGTACGCTCATCATTGAGTATTCCGACAACGAGTTCCAAATCCTGCACGCGATGTCTCACGCAAACTCTGAAGAACACACGGGCGGAACTGGCATCCGAGGACGAACATGGCCAGCTTTGGATTACTCTCCACCGTGGTTCTTGAGAAACGGGCATCTTCAGACCGTAATCACCGGTTTCTTTCGCCCGATTGCAACGCTTCCGCTACCTATCGTACATCAGATCCCGATCGGTTCCGATGGGCATATGCTGGTTCATGAAAATTGTCCGAAGGACCTTGCTTCCGACACGGCGATTTTACTTCTTCATGGTCTCGGTTCGTCACATTCTGGGACGTACATGACCAACATCGCGCAGACCGCATTGCAGTTGGGGGGCCGTGTGTTTCGGGTCGATCTCCCCGGAGCAGGCAGGTCCTACGAGACAACCCGCTTGCCTCCGCACGGCGCATGTTACGATCAGATTCGGATTTGTCTCAATTATTTAAGCGACCAATTGCAGATTAGGAATTGGAGGATTGCAGGAGTCTCCCTCGGCGCGAATATTCTCCTCAAGTTGCTAGGAGAGTCCGAGAAAGATCCAAACCGATTTCCGCTTCATTGCACCGTCGAGCGAGCTATGGCTGTGGCACCTCCAATCGATTTGGCGGAATGTTGCAAGAATATCGAACGAGGAGTCAATCGAGTGTACTCGAGTTATTTCATCAAGGCTTTGAAGCGTCAGGCGAGGGAGCGAGGCGATCGCTGGGACTCCTGGAGGGAAGTATTAAAGTCTGCGGATTACTCGAGCATTCGCAGGTTCGATGAGACAGTAACGTCAAAACTGGCAGGTTTTGCGAACGCCGAAGAGTATTATCGTGCAGGTTCGTCACAAGACGTCTTGGACCGCATCCAGGTTCCTACAATACTGCTGGTGGATAAGCATGATCCTATCGTTCCAATTCGATTGTTTGAAAATCGTCGCTACTCTCCGTCCATTCAATTGATCACGACAGATTTCGGAGGTCATGTAGGTTATCTGCAGAGGACGCGAGAACCTTCGGCTAAACGCGAAGGAAAGTGGCGTCGGTGGGCAGATCATTGGATCGCCGAAACATTGATGGACGAAAAGCCTTGGTAAGATTTGACGCAGCTATGAGATTGCACGAGAGCGGACCGGGAACCGAGTTTGTAAGAACTCAATATGTCGATGTTTTGCGATGTTGTGCTGTCCCTTCGTTGACCCGGTTCCTCGTATTTCTAGCTTCGTGCATGATCGCGTTTAGCGTGGGCCACTCGATGGCACACGGTCAAGGGAGCCGCGAATGGGGGAGTGGCAATCAGCTGACTGTGGGAAATCAGCTAACACCGCATAGTGGTGTTTGGGAAACCCAAGACTTTTCATTGTTGGTCGAACCGCCCGCATCCCTCCGGCCGAGATTAGGTCGTATCGCGGGTATTTTTGTAGACCGTTGTTTGGGTTGTCACAACGATTCCCAAAATGATGGGCTCTACTCCATGGCCACACCCTTGGCCATGCTTAAGCCTGGGGAAAGCCAGCGGCAGCCAATCGACATGAATGCTGCGAACCCCGAGTCCCCTCTCGGTGAAATTTTTCGTCGAATCGTGTCGTCCGATGAACGAGATCGCATGCCCAAAGATACGGAGCCACTCGACTGGGAAGAAGTCGAGACGATTCGTGAATGGCTCGCTACCGGAACCGTGGTCGACGGTGCAATGGACGCTCCGCTAGAAAGTTTTTTATCGGTCAGTCTTCCTGACTCGCCTCGGATGATTGAATACCCGAGGCCCCATCCGGTGAACGCTGTGGCGGTGGCGGACGATCTCCAAGTAGTATTTGCATCAGGCTACTACGAGGTCTTAGTATGGGGGTTTGATGGAAAACTGCGAGGTAGGATTCCGACTCGAGGTCGATTCGTCGCCGATGTTGAATGGAATCATGTGAACTCGTCGTTGGTTGTTGGTTCGGGGGAACCTGGGAAAATCGGTTGGGTCGAGAGTGTTTCATGGTCTAACCCCGGCGTCTCCTCCGACGGTCGTGATTCAGAACCTTCGCGGCGAGTCGTGCATTGGACCTGTAGGGATATTCCGCTGGATATTTCAGTCAGCCCCGATGGCACACGTTTGGGAATCGGCAATCAAGACGGGGTAGTCTTGGTCTTGGATTTGAATACCAACAATACCGTGTGGAAGGAAGCCGCCCACGCCGCTGCGATTACGTCTGTTGATTGGTCCGAGGATGGGCTCACCCTTTTGACCTCCTCGCGTGATCGCACGGCGAAGAGTTACGATGCTAGGAATGGACAAGTCCTCACCAGCTACACAGATCATGAACGCGTCGTGGCTTCAATCCACTCGCTCAAAAAAGGTGTGATCACCTTGGACGAGACGGGAACCATTAGACTTTTTCCCGGCCTGAGCGCTTCGAATTCGAGAGCCTCGCGAAATGGATTTCGGCAGGGGACCGACAAATTGGCTGCGACTCAGGAGGTCCTGGTAGTGCCTATGGCAGGTGCGATCCGCAGGTTCAAACTTCGCAAAGAAGAAGTCACCGAACCCAAGGGCGAGGAAGGCAAAGAAAAGAAGAAGACAATTTATTCGATCGATAATCTAGATGCATTGGAGTTGGAGTCGCACGGGATCGATGATGCACCAACATCGATCAACGTCGCAGCATTAGGGCGAGATGTGATCGTTGCCGGCTTTGCGTCGGGTGATATCGTCGTTTGGGTGCCGGAAGGTGACGTTATCCATCGAATGCAGAATCGAGCCACAGCGGTTCAGCCTTGAACCGAATCGACCCGAGGCGGTTGCTCGGTCCCACGCGATCAAGGTTTTTTCTTCGTCGTCACCGATCCCGTCGATCGGCCGCTGCTATCCCGGATCGAGATGCGATCGCCACTTCGAGTCGCACTACCGGTAGATCGCCCTGACGCATCCCGAAATCGGAGGCTATTGTTCGACGATTGAGCCGAGCCCAGGGTCGATCCAGAGGACGATCGAAACGTGGTTGATGGCGACGAGGATGACGGATTAGAAATCGTAGACGATCCTATCGAACGGCCGCTCGCATCGCGATACGTGACTCGGTTTCCAGAGACCGTCGCATTGCCGGTGACCCTTCCACTAGCGTCGCGAAACGTGATGCGATCTCCTTGTCGAATCGAGGAGCCCGCGCTTCGACCACTAGAGTCCCTGAAGTCCGAACGGTTCGATCCACTGGCAATGGAGGAATGCCACTGTTGGATCGGGAACTCCGACGAAGGCTTCGAGTTCGACTGCTTCGAGGTTGACTGGCCAAGCGACTGTTCGGCTCCGAGAGCAGTGAGCGCGATGAATAGCGTGAGGAAGGTTCGGGCAATCATGAGAACGATAGTCTCCGGTTGGCGTGAGATCGAAAGGATTGCGAGTGGAAAACGATGCCTCGCCAAAGCGTCACTTCGGCAAAATCGGCAACATGTTGGCTGGCAGGTTTCCAGACGGCTGCACACTATTCTCACGGACTGCAGGGAGCGATTCAAGCCTTTTGGGTTGACTCATCGCAATTGCTATCCAAACCGAATCGATTTCCCGCTGCTTGACCCGTTTCGTCGGCTTGGAAGAAGCCGGCGAGGCACCCGCTCGAGTGGGGTAGGGATTGGTCTGCGACAAACTTACGGGGAAATCGCTAGGAATTATCCTTTTTAAGACTGGAAAGAATGCCGAAACCTTTCTTATAGTAAAGTGTTAGTTAATCGAGACGCCCACAGTCGGTTACTCCTCAGTCCAATTGCAATCATCGTATTTTTTGTTGTTTGCCTAGGAGGAGTGACGCATGTCAGCTGACTGGTATTTTATGAAGAAGGGTTTTTGGGGGTCATCGAAAACGGTCGGGCCAATAGCTGAATCGGACTTCCTCAAGAAGATCGAAAAAGGCGAAATTGCACCAGAGACAATGGTTTCGAGCACCACAAAAACTCACGGGCATTGGATGCATCTGAAGGATATTCGTGCTGCATACCAATACTGGAAGAAAACGCACCCAACGGCGAACGGAGCTGCTTGAGAGTGCATTCTTTTAAGAAGCGTAGTCTCGACTACGCTTTTTTTATTTGATAGCAAACGTTGGATCGTTGGAGTGAGGGTTGCTATCAGGAGCCTGCACTCATAACCGCTGCGTACATAACCGCTGCGTAAGATCGACGTCGTGGTGCTCGCCTTGATGTGCCTGACTGCTCGGCTTGGGCTTTAGCAACAACGGATTTTTGTTTTTCGATACGGGTGAGCAATGCCGTCATCTGATAAAGCTTGACGTTTGGAGCAGTTACCCGATGACATGCGATAGCTTCCGCAGCATTTCGATTGTGCCCTCTGATGGGATAGTTCGGGTTATGCCGAGAACCCTAAAGAGTCGGCCGCCAACGCTTTTGCATTGGCAACCCCTACGGCCGGCTTTTTGATACACATGAACGAGGTGGCAGGATGTCACTCAGGTTGGCTAGGATGGCAAAATCGATGAAAACGCATTGGGTTGCTGGTCTCGCGGTGGGGATGCAGTTCGGAGTGACTGCGGTACACGCGGAGGATTCCGTGCGAGTGGTCCGTGAGGCGCAAAGCTTGAACGCGCGGAACGTGCATCGATTTGCCTCGAGCCAGGAGTCGGTGGTTGGGAACGCTGCGCCGGCGGTCACCGAGGTCGCAACACCTTCGGTTGGGGGCATTGACGCTGTACCCTCACAAGTTCCCAGCTCGGAAAATGCTGCTCCGGCGCAACAGAATGCAAGTGCTGTCCCTTCTCAAAGCGTACGGAATTTGGAACCGCTTCGAGTGAAGCCGTTGGTGATTCCGAATACTTCCCTCTCAGGGATAGGTACAGGGATCACGCCGCAGGACGCGATTGAGGGACGACTGCCAGATCCGATTCCATTGCCTTACGGGCCTGATCGCGAAGGAGGATGGTTTCTCTCGTCGAAGGAGTGGGTTGCTCCCGTGTACTGCCATTTCCCGACGTATTATGAAGACATCATGCTCGAGCAGCATGGCCACGAGCGATGTCCACCATTGCAGCCGATTTTATCTGGGGGCCGGTTTTACTCGGGCCTTTTCTTCACGCCCTACTTGGCGTATTTGCATCCACCCTGCAAAGAGATTTCGAGCGCAGGAAATTATCGTCCAGGAAGTACTGCACCAGCGTTACGTCAGCGTGCCCCCTACGACCCGGGGGCTTGCGGGTTGCAAGCTTTATCCACCGGGACGGGGGTTTTGCTGCTGCAACCCTAGGATTGCAGCATTTTTAAATCGCATCCGTACCAACCAGCCCGCTACAGGCTTGAGCGAGGCGCTTTCTTGCGGTGTGCAATCGGCGTTTGATAGTTCCAACAGGAGCATCAAAGGTCTTGCTCATCTCCACCAGAGATTGTTCTTCGAAGTAGAACGCGACCAGGGTCTGTCGATCTAGGTCACGCAAGCTTCTCAGCCCCTGATGGACTTGCTGCTTCGTCTCGGCTGACATCGCTGCTTTTGAAGGATCGGAGTGACTAACGACCGTCGCTTCAAGGATTTCCTGATCGATGTTGGCCAATCTTCGTCGACGAGTGGCTCGATTGATGGCCATTCGAACAACGATTTGGCGAATCCAGCCAGGAAAGGCCTCGGGCGTTTGCAATTGATCGAGTCGTCGAAACGCCTGGACGAAAACATCTTGGCTCAGTTCTTGCGCCTCGTCCCAATTTCCCAATCGTTTGAAAGCGATGGCGAGGACTTGGCGTTCGAACCGTACGCATAGTTGATCCATGGCGGTCCGGTCACCCTGTTGGGCGGCCCGGATTACATCGTGCAATTGGTACTGATCGGAATCGGCATTTAGTGCTACTGCGGACATTTCTCATGCTCCATTTGGGACCTGCCATGGATAAGATTCCGTGCCGCCGTCTTATGGAAGACAACAACGAGGAGCCTATCGGATGGTGATCCAAAGGTGCTAGGACTTCAGCCTGAGGCGATCCGTTTCAAATCTAAAAACGGCCACCTAGAACGAGGAGCTAGCGAGGAAAGTACTTTTCGAGCGGCCAAACGACGGCGTTTGACGGCATCTGTTCCAAGGTTTTTGGTCTACTGACCTTGCTGTCGAATCGAGTTGCCTCGATTGACTGTCGCATAAGCTGGTTTTCTGGTTTTCGGCCAGAGAACCTCAGGGGTGCTTATGCTCCATTCCTGGGAACTCGAGCAACGCGAGGACAAATTGATCCTCGTTCGCTTGCTCGACGTACTGGGGTGCGCATCGAGAAGGTGGCGGAGGAGATGCATCGCGTTGATACGTGTCACGACAGCACGGATTTGCATCACAGCAAAAACGTTGGCACATCGTTGAGCACAATTCAGTAAACGCATGGCATCCTCCCTGCACCGCTTAGCGCAGCATGAGATGAAACAAGTAAAAAACGGAGCGAGGCTGTTTTAGCACAAAGCCCGCGGGTGCTTACCTGAAAAAGGTTTGCGATCCACTCGTTGGATCCTACCCTACGCGATTGGTGAAAACAACCGAATCCTCGCAGATCATCGTAAATTCGATGAGCTTCGATTGAGCATTAAGAGGCTAAAAAAACGGAATGGTTCGGGGGAGAGCCCGAATTTTTTGAAATTTTATTCCCCGAGGGGCCAGTTGGGAAACGGTGGATGGGCGGTCGTGATTGGCTCCGGGAAAAAAGAAAGAGCCCCGGAGGAATTCCGGGGCTCGATCGATTTATTGCTTGACCCTTCGCGGGGTAACGGCGTCTTCAGGTCTCGGCCTCCTCTGACCTTGGTTAGGTCTGAGGTATCGAGTTTCCCGTGTCAGCCTTCTCGAAGGAAGTGACTACGGCCGTGGGCTGGAGACACCTAGTTGCTCTTCTTCTTCAGCCGGGATGATGATCCGTGGACTTACGGTGAACATCAGCGTGCTGGTTTCTCTACCGATCGCATTGTTCTTGAAGAGTCGGTTGATATACGGAATCTTGGAGAGCATCGGCGTGCCACGTTCGGTTCGACCTTCACGGAGTCGTTTGATACCGCCCATCAGGATCGTTCCTCCGTCTGGAACGCTGACGGTCGTGCTGACCGACGTAGTTCCGAGCGTTGGTTGCTGAACGGTGGTACCTTCGATGAACTCTTCCTCATTGTTTCGGCTTGCGGTCGGCTTGCCAGCACTATCGAGGATGCTCGTACCTGTCTTCGTGCTCTTTCGTCCTTGGAACGTGAACTCACGATCGGTAGCTTCCAAGCGGGTGAATTGCGGCATCAGCGTCAGTCGTACGAATCGTTTGTCTTGAGAGACAACCGACTGGACGTTCATCTGGGTGCCTTCGCTCAGGACCACGATAACAGGTTGCTGTGCAACTGCGAAGTCTCCGACGACAGGGTTAAAACCGATAACGAACGGCCTGAAGGCTTGGTCGTTGATGGTACCCATTTGTCCATCGAACATGGTGATCTTCGGAGCTTGGAGGACGTTTTGTCGGCTATTGCCTTGGGCGGCCTGCAAGAAGAAGAACAGTTCCAAGTCGCTGAGGATCGCGAGCCCCACTTGAGTTCCAGCGGCCAAGTCTGGGTTACCAAACGGTGGGTTCACGCCGAAGCTACCATTGCGGATTTGGATATCGAAGTCTGTGGTGAGCGATGGGATGGTTCCCGTTGGCCCATTGAGACCTACAACAACGCTCGGACCGGAGTCTTCGCGTGGCAAGGTTCGGACGTGGTCGTCGATTTGCATATCGAAGTCCACACCCATTTTCTCGAAGAACGTATCCTGCAATTGGATGAATCGGACTTCGATGGTTACCTGAAGGTTTTGGAGAGCGCGGAGGCTCTTCAGCAAATCTGCGATTTGCTCGTGAGTTTCCTGAGGAGCGTTCACGATCAAGCTGAGGTTCTGGCGGAATGGGTTCATCGTCGATGTTCCCCCCGCATTCGTCCACTGATCCGGAGTGATCGTGGTTTCGATCAGACGCATCAACTCGGTGAAGTTCGCCATCGACGCACCCCCGAGCGAGTTGCTCGAGTTCGGCATTACGCTAGAACCGCCATTCATCATGGCCATTCCAGGTGACATGGAACCACCACCCATGGGTTGGGACGATGCGAATTGTGCAAGCACATTGGAGTTCGGATCGATGCTGGCCAGGCGGCTATTCCGCAAGGACATCCCATCCTGCTCGTTCAGGTTGACTGCCACATAGTTGGTTTGTGCTTGGTAAGCCGCTTGAAGTGCTCCTGCCATGCCGGTGTTGTAATCCGACACGAAGTTTGGAACAGGGATAACCAAGTCCTTAACGCTATAGGGCTTGCTGTACATTTGCTGCTGCATAAAGCGGCGGCTCTGGATCTTGACCACTTCATCCTTGATGACGTAGGTCAGGTTCAAAGGCTCAAGGATATTCTTGAGAACATTCTTAAGCTTGATTTGGTTGCCTCGCAAATCCAGGCTGATAGGTTGATCGGAGCGGAGTCCTTCCTCGGCGATCGATGGCTCATCGATCAGGATGATCAAACCGGTCATTTCTTGGATGGTTTTGAGAGCGTCCGCTAGAGGACGCTTGTCGAAGCTGGCCGAGAACGGCTCCTCGAGCATCTCGAGGATACGACGTTCCGACGGTGGCAGCTTCAAGGACTCTTCACCATACTTGTCTCGAATTCGGCGAAGATCAGTCCATTCCTTGACAGGAGGGAACTGCATGGGTTGATTATCGCGAAGATAAGTCGCCGAGGATCGTTCGGTGTCTGAGAAGATGTTGAGGAGGGACTCCTCTTTCATCTGTTGGATTTCTCGTTGCTCTTCAACGCGGCGTTGGATGACCGAACGGCCTCGCATCACCGCAGCGATTTCGGAATTCGGTTTGATCTCCTCAACCTTGCGAGCGATGACTTCCGCTTCCGCATAGCGGGCGTTTTCCATCAACTCGTTATACTCGTCGACCAAAGTTTGGATCTGAGCATCCTCTTTCGCTGAATTTGCAGCTTCCAAACTGATCCGATCTTCGATTTGTCGATTGCGTTGATCCAGTTCAATCGAAGCGCGATTCTGTTCCATCCAGCCTTCGACGTTCGAAACAACACGGTCGACCATCGCGAGCATCTGCTTGCGATAAGCACCATCGACATCGGCCTGGGAGACGCGAGCGCGTAGCGCCTTCAGGCGATCGAGTGATTCGTAAGGCTTCTCATTGACGAGTCGCTCGGCATCGGCGATTTCACCGGATACCTCTGCAAACAGCCTTTGCTTTTTCTGGATCGCTTCGCGATTTTCATTGGGGATCGCAGAGACAGGCTCTGGAGTTGATCGCGACTGCAGGTAAGTCAGCTTGTCCTTGAGTTGAGCACGGATTGCAGGATCGAGGTCTTCCTTCTTCTTCCAAGCGTTGCTGAAATATTGAAGGGCGTTGTCGCGGTCGCCCAGCGACATGGCCTCAAGTCCTTTTTCGTACCACTCGTTGGCGGTCGATTCTTGCGGTGCGGCAGCACCGAGCGTCAAGTTGCTGCTCGCCGGAGCGACCTTGGACATATCGGTACCAGGCTGGAAGACGCCAGGCTGAACGGCGGCGTTCTTGTCCGACAGGTTTCCGTTAGTTCCGTTTGTGGCTGCTGCGGGCGCAACCGCCGCAGCGGTGGTAACACCGGTGTTACCACGCAGTCGGATGGCTCGCTCGATGTCCATCGCAACGTCCCAAGGCTTGAGTTGCCCTGGACCGAATTGGTTGTCTGGAACTTTGAGCGCGTTGGCTTGATCAACCAGCGACTTGGCCGCTGCAAGATCGCCTCGTTGCAACGCGAGCTTTGCAGCGGCTGCTAGGCTTGCTGCTTGATCGCGCGTTGGATTCGGAGCGACCGCCGGCTGTGTCGCAAGAGCGGGTGTAGCTGCTGCTCCACTCGCGCTGGCTGGACCCGGTGGCAGAAGTCCAGGTGCTCGTGACAGTGCAGCTGCCGCTCGGCTCTTTGTCGTATCGGCCGCCGCCGGTGCACTCGCCGTAGCCGCTGGTGCAGCCGGTAGTGCACTCGGTGGCAATGGCGGCAACGTGCTCGGTGGATTGGTCTTGTCGTTCGCTGGCTGCTGCGCAATCGCCGCGGTGCTAGCAACGGCTACCACGACGCCTGCTGGCACAACGACGGGCGCAGTCACCGCACAGGCTGCGGTCATTAGCCGAAACGTCCTTAAGGGATTTAGGTATTTCAACGCGACACTCCTTTATCGCTCCAGATGATGACTAAACGCTCGTCGTCTCGATCAACCTCAAAAAACCGAGTCCATCGCTGCCGAATGCATCATGCGCTGGGCAGGGACTCCTACGGAATTGCGGTTTCCCGAATACGTGGAGTTGGGAATAGTCGGCCGCAACGGACGCGGTCAAGGCCACTTTTGAGGTGACGGGAAATATTTTTCGAAATGTCAAAATGGGGGACGATGGATCGGTTCCCTAGATTTCCGAGATCCCCAAAACGGTCGCATATTCTTAGGGATTCAATGACCATTGTGCTCGTCGATAGCATCGATCCAACAAAAAAAGGCCAGCGATATTCGCTGGCCTTGAAATCCATCTGAGATCAAAGATGTTGACGATGCGACTTTTATCGCATCACGGTTCCACCGATTGTTTGAAACGGCGCTGGTAGTCCGACTTGGACTGGAATCGATCCTGGGGTGGTTGGGGTTGGTAGCGTGTTTCCTGGAGCGATCGAAAGTGGTGTTCCCATCGATCTTCCGTCTCCATTCGATGCTGCGACCAACGCGGGGCTTGATGAGGTCTTTGAATCTAGAGCCGCTAACGTCTGCCCTTCCGTGGTGGATCCGTAAAGCTGGAACTGCTGTTGGTAGTAACCCGACTTTCTAGGAATGAATGGAGATGCTTCTTTGGATGGAAATGGGCTCGGTGCGATCGCGACTAAAGGTGCAGCGGTCGAGTTGATGGGAGAACCCTGCGATGGGACGCCGACGGCACTTAGACCAACGGAAACGCCTCTCGTTTCGATTGGCGATGCTGCGATGCCACTCACTAACGCCGCGTTATTTAATTCGACCTTAGTATTCATACTCGATGTCGCCGATGCGAGTGTGGCCGTAGACCCCGTATAGCCCAAAGATGCTGCAGTGTACGAAGTCACATTGCCTCCACCGTCACTCACCCAGTCGTTCCATGCAAGCTGCAATTTACCGAGTCTTGGATAGCCGTAATTATTGGCGACTGCCGAAGCCCAGTCCTCATCCTGCATTCCTCGCTCAAGGAATTGCACAAACTGCCTCGGGCCACCTTGGGCGATGAGAAACGCACACAAACTGTACCCTTGAGCATACAACGGCATAATGTCGTTGGGGTATTCTCGCATCGCGAATAGATCTTTGAATGGAAAACAACGACGCTCGCTAAGAAACCGGACCAGCATCATATCGTGCTTGCTGCGTTCGCTCGCATGCTCAACCGTCGTACAAGCTCCCTCGTCGGCCCATCTCGGTACGGGTTTGCCACTTGGTGCAAAATGGGTTGCCAGCACAGTATGTGTCAATTCATGCGGCAAGACACTATCCAAAATGCGCTCACGCGTCCCGCTTAGGAACATTTGTATGTTGCGAATGGATCCAGCAGCCAATGTGTATTTCGTTTCACCGCTTGCAGGTAGATTCGGTGAGGACTGAACCATGACTGGGACTTTTTCCATCCAGGGAGAAAGTTCTCGGCCAAGCCAGTGCATCGCTAGATGACGGCGATACTCCTCGGCCATTTGTCCGATCTCGGTCGCCAACTCTGGGGACTGTGCGAAGATTCGAAAATTCGGGGTCTCGCTTACGAATCGACGCCCAAGGACTTGCTGCGAAAATCCAGGTGCAACCAATGTCGCGAATAATGCCAACGCCAAACCCAATGTTCGTGCATCCATGCCGAGTTGTATCTCCTGTTGGGACGCTCGATGGGTTCACCTCCTGCGAAACCATTCGAGTCATCCGACTTGCGGCCGGAGTCTAGAAAACCGCTTGCTCCTTTCTCCAGTCCAATCTTGAGTGAATCTTTTCAAAATCCACAAAAAAGATGCCACTCTGCTAGCAAATGGTGTGGCTAATCCAACGTTCCTATGAAATCTGGTTTTCCAAGGTTTTGTTGGTCGAAATCGTGAGTAGGGGTGCCGTCGTACGATTCCCCAACGCGGATGCTGGGATTTTGTCTCGCATAACGGATGGATCTGCAGGTAATGCGACCGAGAAATTCGCTCCTTATCAGTCGAAACCGCGATTGGGGCTTGGCCCTTGGGTTGCTACTGGCTGCGCTATTTGCGTTTTATGCGTATGTATCGCGACTAGGCGATGCGACTCATGACGCATTTCATGAAATGGCTTTGGCCCGTGCATGGTGCACGGCGGGTTCATTTCCCGTCGACGATGTTTTCGCGTTTACGCATACCGTGTCTCCAGCCGTGCATCATGAATGGGGGACGGGGCTAATCCTTTATTGGATCGCAGAGTTGAGTCCGTTTGGATTGCATGGCATGGCCCTGCTTCGGATTGTCTTGATCGCGACCCTGGCGGTTTTGCTATATCGAATCGCTAGGAATGAGGGAGCCCATCCGAATCTCATCGCTGTGTTTTCCCCAATCGTATTCCCTATGCTCTGGGTCGGGTTCGGCAATTTGCGAGCCCAACTGTTCACCCTGGTTCTGTTGGCCGCGCAATTGCTTTTGATGCAGAGTGACTGGAAGGGGAATCGACGTTGGGTGTTTGCGTGGCTAGTGCTTTATGTAGTGTGGCTTAATATTCATGCTGGATTCGTGGTTGGATTGGCATTGATGCTCTACCACATCGGAATCCGTTGGGCCTACGGCCTTCTCTTCGATGCGTGTGGTAACCTGCGCCCCGGTCGCATTGTTCATGCGGATGTCTGGTTGGTGCAGTGGTCGCGAATGTGGCACCATGCGTTGATACCTTTGTTTGCTGTACTAGGTGCAAGTTTGAATCCTTGGGGGTGGAATTATCCCATCTATCTGTGGCGAGCCATCACGATGCAACGACACACGATGCTGGAATGGCAACCATTGTGGATGACATACGATCCCATCCTGACAATGATCGCATTCATCGCTTCATTGCTATTGATCGGTTATGTGGCAAAAAATCGGCGTTGGAATCGACTCCATGGTTGGTTCTTTCTTTGCTTGGCTGCATACATGGCATGCAAACATCTTCGGCACGGATCGCTTTATGCGGTAGTGTGGATCGCGTGGATGCCCGGATGGTTGACTGCAACACCCTTAGGGCGGTCGATTGTTGCTAGCCTTCAAAACCACAAGCCGATTGCGATGGTGAGTTGCATTTCTGCGTTGATGGTCTTCGCTACTTATACGGTTTCACAGCGAGTCTGGCTGACGACCCTTCCCGATCGTGATCCGGATGGTGTTATGGTCTACCCGGTAGCCGCGTGTGACTTTATCAACGCCAAACGGCTACAGGGGAATATGCTGACCCCGTTTGTTGCGGGTGGTTATGTTTCCTGGAGGTCGTACCCGGCCATTCGTGTGAGTCTCGATGGGCGTTACGAAGTGGCGTATAGGGACGACGTACTGCCCAAGCATGACCAGTTTTTTCTAGCCAAGGAGGGATGGTCCAACTTGCTGGAGGAATATCCTGTGGACATGATTCTGGTGCAAAACAGTGCGCCGGTACTTGAGAGACTCCGAGGCAAATCCAACGAGAGAGTCTGGACTCCGATTTATTCCGATTCAGCCTTTACGCTATTTGCGAAGAGGGAATACCTAACTCAGTATCGCGAACTTCAACTGGGGAGTAATCCAGAGTCAGCCGCCGCTCGCGTGGAATAAATTCAACGCTTGAACGTGGGCGGCCACATCGTGGACCCGGAGTATCTGAACTCGGTGAGATGCGAGAGCCAAGGAGACACCGACGGTCCCGAAAGTGCGGTCGATGTCTTTGCTCCCGAGCAGTTTCGCAATAAAACCTTTTCGCGAGTGGCCGATCAAGATCGGGCGTTGCAGGTGATGGAAAATCGAGGCAGATCGAATCAGTTCCAGATTGTGCTCGTGAGTTTTCCCAAAGCCGACACCTGGGTCTAAGCAAATGCGTTCGGGATGGATACCTTGCGCTATCAATTCCCGATCGCGTCGACGCAGGTACTCCAAAATTTCGAGAACACAGTGATCGTAGGTGGGATTATCCTGCATGGTCTGCGGTGTCCCTTGACGATGCATCGCGCAAACCCCAGCACCTGTCTTCACCGCAACGGACAACATCTCTGGATCGGCTTCGAGTCCAGACACATCGTTGATGATCTGAGCGCCGAGTCCCATCGCAGCGATTGCGACGGACGCTTTCGTCGTATCGATCGAGATAGGCGCCGACAATCGCCCTTGTAGCTTTTCCAAAACGGGGACGATTCGCCGCAATTCCTCATCATCTTCGATGCCTTGGCTATACGGACGCGTGCTTTCCCCTCCGATATCCAAAATGGCCGCGCCCGCATCCTCCATCTCCAACGCTCGGTCGACCGCATTTTGCACGGTATAGAAACGTCCACCATCCGAGAAGCTATCCGGTGTGACGTTCAGGATACCCATCACCAATGGTACCGGTCCCAGGTCCAATCGATCGCGAGAAAGTTGCCAGGAATTGGCGCGAGCTGAGTGCCAATCCCCTGTTGCAGTGCTCGAAGGAGTATGGTGCGTTGCGGGCATCTGTGGATTGGGCATCAAACGTAATTCGGTGTTGGCGGACGGTAATTCTCAAGTTGTATCGAGTGGAACCACTCAATCGTCTTGGTCAATCCATCTCGCAGTTGGGTTTTAGGCTCCCAACCCAAATGTTTCTTCGCAAGGGTAATGTCGGGTTGACGGCGCGACGGATCGTCCGAAGGGAGTGGGCGCTTCTCAATCGGGGATTTGCTACCTGTTAACTCGATGACCTGTTGAGCCAATTGCGCTATGGTGAACTCGACGGGGTTTCCTATATTCACAGGACCGATGAAATTGTCGGTGTTATTCATCATTCGGACAATACCCTCGACGAGATCATCTCGGTAGCAGAACGATCGTGTTTGCTCCCCTTCGCCAAAAATCGTAATCGGCTGGCCTGTGATGGCTTGCCGGATAAAATTCGAGACAACTCGGCCGTCGTATGGGTGCATACGTGGGCCGTAGGTATTGAAGATGCGGACGATTCTTATGTCGACCCGGTTTTTACGGTGGTAATCCATGAACAGAGTTTCTGCGACACGTTTTCCTTCGTCATAACAAGATCGGATCCCGATCGGATTCACGTTGCCCCAGTAGCTTTCCGGTTGCGGGTGTACGTGTGGGTCCCCGTAGATTTCGCTGGTGCTCGCGAGCAAGATTCTGGCACCGCATCGCTTCGCCATGCCGAGCATATTGATTGAGCCCAAAACCGAAGTTTTGATGGTCTTGATCGGGTTGAACTGATAGTGACCAGGGGCGGCTGGGCATGCCATATGATAGATCTGGTCTACTTCCAAAAAAATCGGAAGGGTCACATCATGCCGGATCAGATCAAAATTGGGTTTTCCGATGAGGTGGGTAACGTTGGTCTTTTGCGCCGTGAAGAAATTATCGAGGCAAATGACGTCGTGTCCTTCGTCGACCAGTCGCTCGCAGATGTGCGATCCGAGAAATCCTGCCCCGCCGGTGACCAGAATACGTTGAGTTTTTTGAGCTGGCATAGGATGGACTGGGCGTAACGAGGATCAATAGAGACAGCGCAAATCAATAGTGACGGCGCACTTCGGCCCTCGAGTATTACCGATACGCAGCGAGGCATCTCAGCAATCCATCCACCGTTTTCAAATATTTCAGAGGGACCCTAGCGATCAGCGAGTTTGTTAGGGTTGTAGCGATTGGTATCGCTGGACGCTACTAAAGCAATCCAGGTAGAACGCCTTGGCTGTCACCCAACTTCTCGAGCGAAACGTCCATGCGGTCGAGCATGGCCAGCCATAGATTGCTGATCGGTGTTTCTTTCGGATAGGTTAGGTGTCGACCCGTTTGGAGTGTTCCGCAACCACCCCCCGCAACCAGGACCGGAAGATCGTCGTGATTGTGTGCATTGCCGTCGTGGATCCCACTGCCATAGGCGATCATCGCGTGGTCCAAAAGGGTTCCGTCTCCTTCTGGGATTTTGCTGAGTCGATCTAAGAAATACGCCAGTTGCCGTGTGTGAAAAAGGTTGATTTGCCGCAATTTGGCCTGTTTGTTTGCGTCTCCTCCATGATGCGAAAGGTCGTGATGGCCTTCGGGAACATCGATAAATGGATACGCTTTGTTGCTACCTTCGTTGGCCAGAACAAAAGTGATCACGCGTGTCACATCGGCTTGATAGGCCAATACCATCAAGTCGTACATCAGCCGGATGTGCTCTTCATAGACTGCAGGGATTCCGGATGGGGCGGGGTAGTCCGGAGTTTTGATGGGTGGTAGTTTTTCCGAACGTTCGATCCGTTGTTCGATATCGCGAATGGAGGCGAAGTACTCATCGAGTTTGCGACGATCATTGATCGCGAGTCGATTCTCCATCGATTTGGAGTCGTCCCGTACAAAATCGAGAATGCTCTTTCGATTTGCATCCCTTCTCAGCTTGGAGGGGTCGTTGCTGGATGCGAACATGCGTTCGAAAACAACCTTGGGATTCACTTCCTTAGGGAGAGGTTGCGTGGCTGATCGCCAGGACATGGTGGACGAATAGACACAGCTGTATCCAGAGTCGCAGTTGCCTGCCATTGCACCATGCTCGGTTCCAATCTCCAGCGATGGTAGGCGCGTCTGATCACCGACTCGGGCCGCTGCGACTTGGTCGACACTCACACCGTTTCGAATGTCGATGCCATCGGTCTTGAGCGGTCTCGCACCGGTAAGAAAAGCGGATAGGGCCCTGGCGTGATCTCCACCCCCGTCCGCGTAAGCTCTCGCTCCGTCTGCGGTCAAGCCCGAGAGGACGAGCAATTGCTTCTTGTGATCCTTGAGCGGTTCCAGGATCGGCGTGAGTTCGAAATCGGTACCTTCTGTTTTGGGTGTCCAATCCGCCATGTTTTTGCCGTTGGGCACATAGAGGAAGGCTGCTCGATTGGGCGCTGTCGAGCGCGACGGATTGTCCGATGCCCATGCCTGCATGGGTCCCATGGCCTCCAACCACGGTAGTGCCAAAGTAACTCCTAATCCTCGAAGCACTGTGCGCCGGTCCACCGGTGTACTCGTCACATTGAGATTTGGTTTCATCGTTTCGTCTTTAGTCCTAAATGGAGTGACTACTTGCTCGCGAGGATGCTATAGGTGTTTGTAAGGATAGGATGTGGGGCGGAGTCGTTATGGCTGCATCCGTCGCCTCTGAAGGAATGCATCGCTTTTCACGATTTCGGCAATGAGAGATCTCATTCTATAACCTTGATTAGGAAGCGATTCGACAATTCCTTCAACCGTCGGCCGATCGTAGTACTCGACACCGCGTCCAATGGCGTAGGTCAGCATTTTTTCTGTAACGCAACGAATGAAATCTTCCTTTTTGGCAGCGATGATCGATTTCAAGTCGCTAGGGCCGGCGAAGCGGGTGCCGTCGGCAAATTCTCCGGAGGCATCGATTTCGAAGGGCCCGTCTTTCGTGCGATACGCACCGATCGCATCGAAGTTTTCCAGGGCAAATCCGATCGGATCCATTTTTGCATGGCAATTCGCGCACGCTGGGTTCTGTCGATGGACTTCCATTCGTTTTCGCAGCGATGCGGACGTGACATCTTCGGCTTGATTGGGCAGTTCCGGGACGTTGGGAGGTGGTGGGGGCGGTGGCGCACCCAAGATCTGCTCGAGGATCCAGCGTCCGCGTTTCACTGGAGAGGTCCGCGTCGGATTCGAGGTTACTGTGAGTATGCTCGCTTGGGTTAGCAAGCCTCCTCGGTTGCGGTCTTGAAGGGCAACACGCTGAAAACTCTCCCCTTGAATCGGCTTGCCATCAGGTTTCGTAGGTGCTTGGCCGATCCCGTTGCCAGCCGTGTCCACAATCCCGTAGTGCTTAGCCAAGGGTTCATTGAGGAAAGTGAACTCAGCATCGATCAGTTCGAGAATGCTTCGGTTTTCACGAAGAATCGCATCCGCAAAAAGCTCGGTCTCTTGAAGCATGGAGCGTCGCAGCGTCGGGCTGAATGTCGGAAACAGTTTATTGTCGGGCGCGATCGAATCCAATCTCTGGATCTGAAGCCATTGCGTGACGAAGTTTTGGACGAGCGATCGGGCCCGCGGATCCTCGAGCATTCGGGAGACTTGCGCGTCGAGTTCACCCGCGAGCTTTCCGGATTCGGCAAGATCCAGAAGCATATCGTCCGGCATGGAACTCCAAAGAAAGTAAGACAAACGCGATGCTAAGTGAAACGGTGGTAAGGCTTCGATTTCCAATGGATTGCTATCGGTTGTTGCCTGTTCCTCTAATTCCATGCGAAAAAGAAACTTGGGGGAACACAGGATCGCCTGCATCGCCAGTTGGATAGCTGCCTCCCACTTGTCTCCTTGATCGATTCGCGTTTGGACAAATTGGCATGTTCGTCGTAGTTCCTCAGGCTCTACTTTCCGCCGATAGGCTCGGCGCATAAAACGACTCAGAACTTCTTCGGTCTGTTCCGCTTGAGATTTACCAGTGGTGGCTTGGAGCAATTTCCTCTGGCTTTTGGGGCGAGTGTCCAGCGGACCATCGAGTGCCAAGAACTCGATAAAGGCCTTGCTGCTGTTTTGAGCATCCGCAGGCTTTACTTGTCCGACGAGAATGCGTTCGCGATTCGATACAGCGGGTAGCATGACCTCGATCAGTTCCGCTTGGTCTGGGCTTGTCCCTTTCACCTCGACCAACTTCAGTATTTTCGCCGGGCGCAAAACGTTTCCGGAGATCGCGTCGAGCTCTGCATCCGTGGATGGATCTACCAGTCCTTTGCCATGAAGTAGGATGGCAATCTTTACTGGTTGGCCATTTCCTGATTGGCCATAGGCCTTCGTTCGAAAGACATACTCCCCCTCTGAATCCCACGAATATAGGGTATGAATGGGGCCTTGTTCGAGCCCATCCTTCCCTGCGGTATCGAGTCGCCGATAGGAGTTTTCCATCAGCTTGCTGGCGACATCGGCAGACGCCGGTTCGGTGTATTGAGATCCCAAATGCCGTTTAGTGACAGGTGGAGCATCCGGGGTGATAGCTCGATTCATGATGCTATCCGCTGCATCCAAGTAGCGTTCCATCAGCACGGGCGGGAGACTCAGGACATCGCCGATGTTATCGAATCCATACCCGATATCGTCCGATGGAAAGTCCGCAGTCGGATCAAAATCGACTCCGACAAGGTCGCGAATGGTGTTTCGGTATTCCACCCGATTGAGACGTCGCATCGTCACGCGACCTGGATCGGGTTTCGCATTCTTATCAGCATGATCGAAGATCGTTCGTACCAATTCCAGAAAAGCTTCCGACTCGGCGGTTGTTGGTCGCGGGTTACCGTCCGGAGGCATGCTGCCCGACTGAAGCTGCTTGGTCACATTCGTCCAGATCTTCCGCTGCTTGATCAACGATTCTGCGTCGGTAAAAGCTGTCAGTGCAATTTCGGCTTCCGGCGACTCCGCACCGTGGCATTTGGAGCAGTACTTTTCGAGGTACGGAACGCCAATCGCTCCGAAATCAGGAGGCTCACTTGCTTGAAGCGACTCCATGGTCCCTGCCAGGAAAGCCAAGGAATACGCAGCGAGCCCCAAGGCAATCAAGGCGCAGTGAGAACGGACGCTGGAGTGATTCGGCCGATCCATCGAGGGGTTACACCGAAAGAGTAATCGAATTGGCCGGCGGGAGGTGGGCCAATGGGGGAGGGGGGGGACAACTCCTCTATTGTACTCGAAACGGAACTCTCTGCATCGGCCGCTTCCAAGCCCCCATTTTCGAGCCCGGGCGAAAGGCTTGAGGGAACTCGCTACTTCCGTTTCGCCGGACGCTCACTCCCTACGCCGCCGAATCCATGGGTGGACTGTCCTTAGGCTTTTGCCGATCCTCCTCTAGCCCCGCAGTGTTTAGGCCCGCAGTGTTCAGGCCCGCAGTATCTTTTTCCGAAACGCTGTCCGTTGTGATTTCCAAAGAAGTTGGTTGCCGGAACAAGTCGAGGAACCGATCTTCGTACTCGGTAAATACGTGCAAGCGGTCCAGTTCTCGTTTTAGCTCGTAGGCTTTGGAACGATCGGATGATGCAGCATCGAACAAGGATTCGATCCTGAGTTCATCGTCATCGGATATTCTATGATAGGAACGAACGCTACGTCCTAGGCCTTGTGCGAAGTCATGTTCGGAGGGATTTTCCTGCTCGCGGCCGCTGTGATTAGGGGTTACGCGTTCTGGGCCTGCGTCGCCTTCTGGGCCGGCGTCGTCTTCTGAGCCGGCGTCGTTGTGGGTGATGCCATCGGAGTCTTCTGCGTCCGTTCCATCGGACTCGGCATCATCTGCGTTGATATCGGATGCTTGTTGACGCATGGAGCGTTCGAGCCTTCGAAGCCAAGTGCTTAATTGCTGCCCCATCGCAATTGACTGTTCCTCGAGTTCCTTAAGGTCGAGCTTGAGTCCGATGGATTGCGCGAATACGCGCAGGACACTCAATGAGGCTTTGGGAAAAGGGAACTGAGAAAATACGCTTGGCATTTCGCCGAGAATGCACGCTCCGTGAAGTTGAGCTTCTGCGGCGGCACCGAGCAGAACACCATTGAGTCCCCCGATGTTTCCTTCTTTGAGAACCTCGGTTTCGAGTTGGATGAAATTGTCGAGCGTAGCAGCGTCGGTGGCAGCCACGAAAACACGCGAATCGTGTTCAGGACGCATGGATGTTGCCATCGCTGCAAAGGTTGTAATTTCACTGACTCCTAGTTCTTTCGCATGCGCTGCAATTTGACTGCAAAAATGGTACTTGCCCTGGGCCGGTTGAGCTTCGCCAATGAAAACGATGCCATCGCGTTTGCCATTCGGGTCCCGGTAAATGAAGTAGCGATTTCTCGGCATAACGGCAGTTTGGATGATTCCGTCGACGACTTCGACATGCTCGACATCGAAAAGTCCTTCGGCCCGAACTTCTGCATGCAAGTGCATTTCAAGTTTGGAAATCAAATAGAAACCAGCGCTGACCGCAACGTTTCCCATTCCGGGCCAGACAGCAACAAACCATGGGTTGTTGAGTTGAAGTTCGTTTGTCATGTTCTGCCATCCTCCAGAGAGAAGCTATCCTGCCGAATTTGTTCCTGTGTCGGTATCGGGATTCGATAGCAGCAAACGACGTACCGTTCAGAAGTCGTTCTGTGGGTAATTCCACTCTCTGCAATTGGATCCGCTGCAATTGGATCCGCGTCGATGCATGTGGGAGCGATCGCTTGACTGTCGAGGCTTGGGACGGTCGATTCTGAAGCCAGTTTGGGCCCAGGGTGAAAAGCTGACTTAAAAAACTAGCAACTGCCCAACGGATCCGTTATCTTGGAAGTGCGGTCCAGCCGCACCTATTCCATGTCGTACCTCTCACGGTGGTCGATCGCTGCCAGAGAGCCTCCCCTCACACGCACGGAACGCTCGTCTTGCTTAGGACAGGACGGGTCCCGCCTTAGGAATCGATCTATTATGAATTACATGGCCTCAAGCTCCGCGAATCGGGGCGGGGGTGTTGCCATCTGGGGGCAAGACCTGCGCTCGTTAGATTTGGTTGTGGACCGCTTTTTGGAATGGTTGTCGTTGCGGGATTTGTCGCAATCAGTCCAACTCCATCTGGGAACAACCAACAACCGACCTTGGGTGCAATTTGAGTTGGTCCAAGAAAGGTTCAACGAATGGACACCCGAATGGGATACGGTTGGATTAGCGGATCGATTGGCGAAGGAGCCGGTTTCCAAGGGTGACCCGTTAGAGCGCGAGATCTTGGTCGCGATGCTGGCCAGTCCCATCACGTTCGAGTTTCCGTCGATTGAGGAATTTGAATCTGCGGTGTTGGTCCGCAAGAACATCGTCCACGCAGCCAGCAAGACATTCCTTTCGTTCGATGCTTATGGTGCAGAGCGTCCCGAGGATCATTGGGAATACGACGAAACTCGAGGCTTTGTCGTCCGTCCAGGTAAATCGGTGATCGATGCCCTTCGGCTAGCGACCCAGCCTGGCGAGACCGGGACCGTGTATTCGTTCTCCTGCTATCGGGCAACAGAGTACGTCATCGCCCTCGGTTTGGCCGAAGAAGTCCGTCGTTGCAACCAAGTGCTTTTTGAGCAATTGCAACACCAAGCCGAACGGCGAGCGATTCGATCGGGTGAGTTCCATGAGGTATTCATGAAGGAATATGGTTCCAGGCAATCCCCATTGCCGGCTAAGTATTACGTTCCCGGAGATCGTGTTTGGTTCCGAAATCCAGATGCGGCCAGCGCCGATGCGCTCGGCTTTGAAGGATCGTGGGTGTTTTATCTGGGGAACGGATTGTTTACCGACTTCTGGAAAAGGAACAAAGCCTTCACGCTCGAATTGAAGTGCCTTGAAATGTACCACTGGAGGCATTCCACGTACCGTGGAGACGATGGCGATTTGCGAATGGACGAAGCAAAAGTTCAATCGCACATGCGGGCAACCGAACAGAACCCCGAAGAATTGGCCCGCATCATGGAACGCATGTATCGAATGCAGGACTCGAGAGGCGTTTACGCCGATGGGGGATGCATTGATCCATCTCGCGAGTATCCCCGTTGGGTGCGACCAGAAACAACGGATATTCGACTTCCTGACGCTGTTTCCGCAATCGCCTAATCGCTTGCGATGGATGGGTGCCGCGACTTCTGGAAACGCGACTTCTGGTGGGAGGTACCTGTAAACCCATAATTGTACCGACGACTACTTGAACTTTCCCGCCAATCCCTCGATGCTGTGTTTTTTGGGAACACCGATGGAGGGAACGATTCGATGCAAATCTCATTGAGCGGGAAAACGGCAGTTGTCACGGGTGCCGCTTCAGGGGTTGGACTGGCGACAGTGCACCAGTTCGTCGAATCGGGTATCGAGCATTTGATCGCAGTCGATTGCGCTACAGAGTTGCCTGGTTCACTCAGGAATCTATTAGATTCGTCTCCGGACCGAGTGCAATTTCTTCGCGGAGATGTGAAGGAGAGGTCCACGCACGAGCAATACGCCGAACTCGCCGCTCGAAAATTCGGGGGAGTGGATGTGTTGGTCAACAATGCAGGTGTCAGTGTTGTAAAACCAATTCATGAACATACCGAGCAGGAGTGGGACTATGTCATGGATACCAATGTCAAGGCTCTGTATTGGTCGGCCAAAATGATCCTTCCAATGATGATGCAGCGCCGCTCTGGCGTGATCCTGAATACAGGTTCTATCTCTGGTCACGTTGGAATACTTAAGCAAGGAGCCTATGGACCGTCGAAAGGAGCTCTGCACCAAATGACGCGGCAAATGGCCATCGAATACGCGCCGTACGGGATTCGGGTAAATGCAGTAGCTCTGGGGACCGTAGATACACCGATAGTTCAGTGGTCGGCGGAGCAATCGGGGAACCCTGAGGGGTTCCTAAAAATGCTGCGGGATAATCATCCGATCGGCAGGATTGCGTCTGCGCAAGAGGTCGCGTGTTTCTTTACCTACCTTGCAAGTGACTTCGCGACATTTTTCACCGGATCAATTCTGTCGATGGATGGCGGATTCATTGCTCATTAATTCATGGCAGTCGCAATCTTCGCGATTGATTGATCGCATTTTTCCATCGCGAGAGTAACCGTCGAACGCGGTTTGGAACATCCAATAGAATCAGGGGTTGGATCATGGATCTTGGATTGAAAGGGAAACGTTGCTTGGTGACTGGTGGCGCTTCAGGGATTGGGTTGGCCACTGCAAAGATGCTAATCGCCGAAGGATGCCACGTTGTATTATGGGATCGGAACGAAGATGTGCTCGCGATCGCGGCAAGGTTGCGCACAGAGATGGGGTTCGCGAACACAGATTTTGGGAGAACGGTTTGCGAGTTAGAGATTCGGGGTGAAATCGTTGACGTAGCCGACGAAGGCACTGTTGAACAAGCTGCAACATCATTGAACGAACGTTGGGGTGCCGTGGAGCATTTGGTTCACTGTGCAGCGGTTGGGTCGCGGCGTTTTGGGTTTCCATTCACCAATCTCAAGCCCGAGGATTGGGTGCGTCCGATGCATGTGAATGTCATGGGAATGGTGCATGTTGCGCACGCCATCGCGCCCGGAATGGTATCCGCGAAAACTGGCACCATGATCTTTGTTGGTTCGGTCGCAGGGCAAATCGGCTCGCAGACCGACCCCCCTTACAGCGCGAGCAAAGCGGCCACCATCAATTTTTCGCAATGCCTGGCAAAGGATCTCGCCCCGTATGGGGTGCGAGTCAATACCGTTTGCCCCGGGATGGTTCAAACCAATCTGAACCGGAATGTTTGGGAGTCGTGGTGCGAAACCATCCATCCCGCAGATCGAATCTCGTACGAGCAATGGGCCCAGTCTAAGATCGATGCCGTTGTCCCCTTGAAGCGATGGCAGACCTCGGAGGATGTAGCTTCGATGATCGTCTTTCTTTCTTCGGATCGGGCTGCCCAGGTGACTGGCCAAACAATTAATGTGGACGGTGGTTATGTCATGCATTGGTGATAGGCCATCACAAGGCAGGTCCCATCATCGCGACGGTATTGTTCATCAGCCTCCGCACGACAGGCCACTCGGCCACCGATTCCCTGGTGACTTCATGGGATTGCCAACGGTAGGACAGTTGGCGTTCCCGCAACTGCGATGTCAAAGCGATGTCATGAAAGAGAATATTGTTTTCATAGTTGAGTTCAAAGCTTCGACGATCGAGATTTGCCGAGCCAATCAACGAGATCTCTCCATCGATCGTTAGCGATTTGGTGTGCAATAACCCCCCAACGTATTCGAAAATACGGACTCCGGAAGCGAGAAGATCCGCATAGTAGCTGCGACTTGCTGCTGCGACGAACCAGGAATCGTTCTTCGCCGGGAGAATCAATGTTGTTTCTACGCCACGACGGCCGCTGGCGCATAGAGCTGCCTGCATCGGTTCGTCGGGGACATAATAGGGAGTAGTGATGAGCAATTCTTTCCTGGCGCTATACATCAACGATTCAAACATTTCCGGCATCGCGGAGTAACGGTACGTTGGCCCTGTCCCGATCGCTTGCGCGACAAAGCCATGCGAGAAGTGCGCAACTGGTTCCATGATGACGTTAGTGATGTCCTCATCGACATGCGCCATCCAATCGGCTGCGAAAAGGAGTTGATTTTGTCGAGCGATCGGACCCTCAAAGCGAATCACTGCATCGACCCACGGCGCGTACTTGGCCTTAATTCGAAATTCCGGATCTGCGCAGTTTTGGCTGCCGCAATACGTAATGCGATTGTCGATCACCAAAATCTTGCGATGGTTTCGCAAGTCGACTCGGGTGAACAGCGGTGCGAAAATCGTCCGTCCAATCGGCAGTGCGACCGCGGTCTTCGCGCCTGACTGTTGAAGTTGCTGCCAATCGTCGGATTGAATCAAAATTCTGGAGCCTAGACCGTCCGCCATGACCCGGCAAACAACCCCTCGCTTCGCGGCACGCTTGATAGCATCTAGAACCTTCCGACCGTTCGTGTCGGAAAGCCAAATATAAACTAAGAAGTGCACATGGCTCGTGGCTGCATCGATGTCCGCGACCATGGCATCGATCGAGAAATATGAGTCGGGAAGTAACTTTCCGTGATTACCTCCGATTGCTTCAAATCCGTTGATCGATTGGCCAACTTGAAACAAGTGATCCCAGTGCGTTTTTGATCTCGGTTGGATTTCCTTCACTCGCATGCCCGGAATATCGTGGCACTTAGGGAGGCTTTTCACGACATGGTCCATCCGAGCAATTCTGTTTCGACCGATGCTGATATCGCCGAGTAGGATGTAGGCTACGATCCCGAACAACGGGACGGCGAGAATGAATACGAGCCAAGCAATACGCGAAGCTGGGTCGCGATGCGGTCTCAAGATCACTCTCATGCACAGAGAAAATTGGATGGCAAAGTGAATCAGTACGCTGATCAGCGTCACCCATTCGATATACCGCATGCTTATGGCCTTTCGGGGATTTAGCGGCTTTCGTCGAGATCGACTTCAATAATTCGGAAGTCCATCCCCTTGATGGCAGCACCTGGATTCGAGAATTGCATCCCTTGAAACGATACGTTTTCCATCGAACGATGCGTATGCCCAAAGTACACATTGCGTGTCCCGCTCTCTGGACCATGTCCGGCCCAGGATAAGTATTGAGTGACTCGCCCGAGTACCTTGCTATTGCTATTGGCGAGGTTCGCGACAACCCGATGAACGCGTGTTTGGACCGCAACATCATAAAGGGCATGTTGGATCCCAGGAGGGCGAGATCTTAGCTCCTCAGCAGCGCGACGTGCATCGAGCAATTCGTGGAAATCGGCACTGAAAGGTATTTTTGAGTCGATGACATCGCCGTGGAGGAAAGCGGTGCCTCCAAGTCGCAGGATATGCGGATGGTGGACCAATTGAGGATAGTCGCAGCTCAGCGACTTTAGTGCACTTATGAAGGCTGGGTTCGCATCATGGTTTCCGAGCAGATAATGAATACGACACTCGGGATTGATGGCGACTAATCCTTTGAGCCAATGAAGACTTTGCTCGATGGTTTCTTCGTGGCTTCGATAGCGGCTCCACCGAAAGTCAAATATGTCCCCGCCAAGTACAAACGTGTCCGAAGTACGGAGCGCATGCTCGATCGCGTCATGGATACTAGGGGCGGAACTCCGATTGGCGAACAAATGGAGATCCGACACAAAGTGGGCTTTTCGTCGTTTCATCGATCGACCGCACGTTGAAGGGAAACGCAGAATCTGTCCTAATCGTACCAGTTGCCATCGGCAAACGATTAAAATTCGGCTCGATGACCCTCATTCTACCTCGCCTGCTCTTACTCGCATAACCGCCGATCGTTATCGGGGACCTTGAGAAGATTAGAAATCCTCCGTATTCTCAACGAACTTGACCGTTGGTCGTTCAGAACCTCCTTGTGAATTCCCCTATTCTTCCCCTTCATGCGAGATATTCTTGTGCCGAATTTATTCGAGCCATTTCGATTGAAAGAGATCGAGCTCAAAAACCGAATCGCCGTTGCACCGATGTGCCAGTACTCCTGTGAGGATGGTTATCTGAACGATTGGCACTTGGTTCATCTCGGGTCTCGCGCTGTAGGAGGGGCCGGTTTGGTCGTCGTGGAAGCGACTGCGGTCTCAGCCGAAGGAAGGATTAGTCCCGCGTGTAGTGGAATCTACCACGACGGGCACGTTGAGGCGTTTTCTAGGATCAATCGATTTATCAAGCAATTCGGCGCGGTACCTGGTATTCAATTGGCTCATGCGGGCCGCAAAGGAAGTGCTCATCGGCCATGGGAAGGGGACAGCCACATCCCAGACCATGAAGGCGGCTGGCCGACGATCGCTCCATCGGCGATCGCTCATGGTGGAAACCTGAGCAAGGTTCCCGCGGAGATGACAGTTGACGATATTCATCGCATTCAAGAAGCCTTCGTCACCGGTGCGAAGAGAGCCCTGCAGGCCGGTTTCGAGTGGTTAGAACTCCATTTTGCGCACGGCTACCTCGCGCACGAGTTTTATTCACCGATTTCCAACCATCGCCAGGATCGCTTCGGTGGCTCGTTTGAGAACCGTACGCGGTTTCTTCGCGAGACACTCCAAAAGGTACGGAGCGTTTGGCCCGAAAGGTACCCTCTTACTGCGAGGCTATCCGTTACCGATTGGGTTGACGGAGGAGTCACTGTCGAAGAATCGATCGAACTCATCAACCATTTCCGAACCGAGGGTTTAGATCTCGTCGACATAAGCCATGGTTTTGTGATCCCCGATATTTCTCCGATTCCTTGGGGCCCGGGATTCATGGTCCCAATTTCCCGCCGGATTCGTGAAGCTACAGGAATGCCGACGGCTGTGGGTTGGCTGATCACCGATCCCCATCAAGCCGAACAGGTTATCGCCAACGGAGATGCGGATCTCGTGATGCTCGCTCGCGAGATGCTGCGCGATCCGTATTGGCCGTACCATGCCGCTATTGCATTGAAGGCTCCCGAGCCGCAGTCGATTCTCCCGCCGCAGTACGCCCGAGCAGTCTCCTGAAAGCTGCTGGACTGCAGTTCATTTCCTTGACCCATTATCGCCGAATTTGAATTCGGTACTTTCCAGAAACAGCATCGGTCGCGAGGTAGTCATGTTCGAAAAGAGAGGTGAAGGGGTCATCACTCGCTTTGCGTTCGGTTGGCGAATGCTGAGGAGTTTCGCTGCGACACTGGCTATCGTCATTTTGAGTTTAGCATTTGGAACCGCGGGCTATTCTTATTTCGGCCCAATGGCTTGGGATGATGGGCTGTTAAATGCCGCGATGATTTTAACCGGCATGGGGCCCGTAGAGCCACATTTGGAAACGAGAGCTGGCAAACTGTTTGCTACCTTTTACGCCCTCTACAGCGGATTGGCATTTCTATCGATGGTCGCCATTATCATGGCACCCGTGCTTCATCGTTTCCTTCATCACTTTCATTTGGAGGATGAAGGCTAAGAGCCTATCGGAGTATCATTAGCTGCATTGGCGTTAGCAGCGGTTTTCAGTTTTTTAGGTGGGTACGGAGTTTGATTCTTGTTCGTCGAACGAATCGCTCGGCTATCCCCGGACGATTGGTCGTTTGTCGGGAATTACTCTTGTTTTTACAGGACGGCACCTAGCACGGAGTTTGTCGCCGCAGCGACTTGTTCGGGAATCGTTGCATGCAATTGATGATTGCAACCAGGAAATCGGAGGTGGGTGGGGTTCTGTAGCGAAACGAGAAACTCCATCGCATCTCGATCCGTGAGAGCGCCACCGGCATCCGGATCCGCCTGGAGCAGTGTAGTTCGACATCGAATCTGCTTTGCGATGGAGGACACGTTGTACCCGTCGAGCCATTGGCCCTCTACCAACGGCTGCAAAACTCCAGGATCGATTGCCTTCAAGCAGGTAGCACTCCATTGAATTGCGGATGGTTCACGGAGTTCGCCGAGTTTTCGAGACGTCCCATTCTTCATGGGAATATCGATATCCGCTAAACCGGCAGCGATCTGTTCGACCGACCCACCGGCATGAACGACACGCAGCATGCCACGAAACTGTGCTTGCCACGACGTGCCTTGAATCGCTTGGCCCATCGAATGGAACGGTGGATCCTCAAGCACGATCGAGGAGACTCGCTCGGGGATTTCAGCGGCAACAGCGGCTGCAACCATCGCACCAAGCGAATGGCCTAAGATGGTGACGTCCGTGGCATCGACCGATTCGAGCACTCGTACAACGTCGGCAACGTAATCGACCACCAAGTAACAATCGGCTCGTTCCGAGTGCCCGTGCCCGCGGAAATCGAGGGTGACGACTTCCCACCGAGAGTCCAAGTATGGCAGCAACGCTTGCCAGTCTTTTCCCTGCCGTGTGACACCGTGCAACAATAAAAGTTTAGGACCCGAACGCCAAGTTCCTGCGGAACCGAGTCGCGGTGCCGTGCCCAGATGACCTTTGCTCAGTGAATCGAAATTGGTCGACACGTCTCAATCTTTCTCGGTTACTTTTTCTCTTGCTTAACGACGGTGGGAAATGGCTTCGCCAATCGTCCAGCTTTGATCACCCCACCTTGGAGGACAGCGATGAACTTAGAGCGATCCTCGAGAAGAGCGATGTCGGCGAGTACATCTCCATCGACGATCAGTACGTCGCCCAGCTTTCCGACCTCGAGCGTTCCAAACTCGTTGCCACGCCCCATAATTTCAGCGCCGGTTTTTGTCGCACAGGTGATTACTTCCAACGGGGTGAATCCGACGTCCTTGACGAAGAACGTCAGTTCTCGGGCGTAATCGCCATGAGGATTCCATCCGAAACCGTAATCCCCACCCATCCCCAATCGTCCGCCAGCTCGAAGGATCTTTAACGCGCTATCACAGCCGCCATCGAGTGTTTCCTGGTGCCCATCGATGACCGATTGAGGCAATCCGAACTCGGGTCCTAGTTCAACACTTGCTTTTTCAAAGTAGAGTGCCGGTACGCAGGGTACATCCCGTTCCAGCATCAGGTCTAGCGCTTCATTATCCATGAAAGTCCCATGTTCGATGCAATCGTATCCAGCGCGGAGCGCATTCTTGATTCCTTCGGTAGCCCGACAGTGCCCGGTAACTTTTAACTTGTGATTGTGCGCCGTTGCCACGACAGCATGCATTTCCTCAAAGGTCATACAGAGCGTATGGTGATCGTTGGCATCAGGAGATGCCGCATCGCCCGTAGGATACGTTTTCACCCACTCTACGCCATCCTTGACGAGGGCTCGAACGGCCTTGCGTGCGTCTTCCACGCCGTTGATGATAAAGACCAATCCTTCCATGCCGATCTTTCGGAATTCCGGATTCCAGTCCATTAGCCCTCCCGCCGAGCAAATCTCGCGACCGCTGGCGCTCAGACGTGGTCCCGCGATGAGGTCTTCTTCGATGGCTCGTTTAAGCCAGACGTCGATATTGAACAAACAGCCACCCGAGCGAGCCGCCGTATAGCCACACTCCAATGCCAACCGCGTGTTGACCGACGAGAGAAGCGATACGTATTCGACGGGGTATTTGATATCGAGGTCTTCTAATGCGGCGATGTTGAAATAGGTCGCATGAAAATGGGCTTCGACCAGACCTGGCATGATAGTACCACCACACGCGTCGATCCGCTGCGCGTCGGGAGGAGTTTGAGGGGCCGATTCCGTGGGCCCCACGTAAGAGATTTTTCCGTCGCGAAGGATGCAGGTCCCGTTCGTAATTGGACCTTTGCCGGTTCCATCCACGATTTGACCATTCGAGATCACAGTGATGCCAGTTGATAACCTCATGAGTAAAGCCTCATTCTTTGTGCGGGGAGGTGTGGGTGGGCGTAGTAAACGAACAAATGGGCACAGGATGCGTTGCAACCTATCCCGAAATTACGCGAGGATATTTTTGACCAATTCGCCATGGATGTCGGTTAAGCGGAAATCCCTTCCCTGGAAGCGAAAGGTTAGACGTGTATGGTCGATACCCATCAAATGGAGGATGGTCGCATTGAGGTCGTGCACATGCACGGGATCGCGTGTGATGTTGTAGCAATAGTCATCGGTTTCGCCATGCACTAATCCGCCGCGAATTCCGGCGCCGGTCAACAGGGTCGTGAAACAGCGAGGATGGTGGTCTCGGCCATAATTGTCAGCGGTGAGGGCTCCTTGGGAGTATACAGTCCTGCCAAACTCACCTCCCCAAACGATCAGTGTGTCCTCAAACAAGCCTCGTTGCTTGAGGTCGTTGAT
This sequence comes from Pirellula sp., assembly GCA_046318275.1. GTDB lineage: Bacteria > Planctomycetota > Planctomycetia > Pirellulales > Pirellulaceae > JBKCUI01. The sequence continues at coordinate 31,788 of JBKCUW010000005.1, forward strand.
CAATGCGGTTGTCGGTTGGTCGGTATCTTTGCACTGCAATCGAATCGCATTTGGCAGATTTCCGTGCAGGTCCCAACCCATGTGGAAAAGCTGCACGAATCGAACATCCCTTTCTGCGAGCCGCCGTGCGAGTAGACAATTGGCGGCATACGAACCCGGTTTTTTCACATCTGGGCCGTACATATCGAGGACATGCTGCGGTTCGTTGGATACGTCAAGCAATTCTGGGACACTAACCTGCATTCGGAAGGCCATCTCGTATTGGCTGATTCGCGTCTGGATTTCTGGGTCTTCGACTGCGGTAAAATGCTGCTGATTGAGCTCCGAGAGTCGATCTAGTGTTTTGCGGCGTGTATCGCGCGACATGCCTTTAGGATTCGAGAGGTAGAGAACCGCATCCCCTTTATTGCGAAACTTAACCCCTTGATGCTTCGATGGTAAAAAACCGGATCCCCAAAGACGATCGTACAGAGGCTGGTCATCGGGTCTTCCGGTGCCGAAGGACGTCAGCACTACGTAAGCTGGCAAATCCTGATTGACACTTCCCAGTCCATAGCTGAGCCATGACCCGATGCTCGGACGACCGGCCAACTGGGAACCTGTTTGGCAAAAGGTGATGGCTGGGTCATGGTTGATCGCTTCCGTATGCATCGATCGGATTTGACACCAATCATCTGCAAGCGTTGCCATATGTGGGAGTATTTCGCTAAACCACATTCCTCCTTTCCCATGCTGCGCGAAACGAAACGCGGTAGGAGCAACCGGAAATTTGGATTGACCAGAGGTCATCGTCGTCAATCGCTGACCCTGGCGGATCGAGTCAGGAAGATCCTCGCCTCGCCGATCTGCGAGCGCCGGTTTCCAATCGAACAAATCCATTTGCGATGGCGCACCAGATTGGAATAAGTAAATGATCCGTTTGGCCTTGGGGGCATGGTGTTGGAACGGAGATGGGGGAGTCTTCTCCGTCGCAATTGGCGTCGCTAGTGCGTTCGGTTCGCTCAGTTTGGACAAGGCCGCGAGACCGAGGGTGCCACCCAATCCCCTGAGGAACTGTTGGCGAAGCATTGATATGGGATTCATAGATTGTTCTCTGTCCGATGCGGGACTACTCTCTCATAATGCATTCGTCGAGGTTTAACAGAACATTGCCAATGAGCATGTATGCGACCAATTCGACGCTTTGGGAAACTTCGGAAGCTGAGTCTCCATGGCTCTGCAACTGCTTGGTTTCTTCGGGATGGTCTCGGTAGTATGCAAGGTCTTCCCGCCAACCGGAAACCAAAACTTGAAGCTCTTTTGAGGTGGGCTTGCGGCCGGTTACCAAGCGAAATCCGAAAGATATTTTCTCTTCAGGAGTTGTATCGTCGAGCTTCAACATCCTTTCGCCAAGCTTTCTGGCTGCTTCGACGAAGGTGACTTCGTTCATCAGCGAAAGCGCCTGCAATGGAGTGTTGGTGCGAGATCGGCTCACCGTACAAATCTCACGATTCGGGGCATCGAAAATGAGCATAGTGGGTGGCGCTGCCGTCCGTTTCCAAATGGTATAGAGACTTCGTCGATAAAGTCCATCGCCAGTATCGTGGCGGTAGTTTCTCAAATCGCCATAGACACTCGTTTCGTCCCAAACACCCTCAGGCATATACGGTTTGACGCTAGCTCCACCGATCTTTGGAGAAAGCAATCCACTCGCGAACAAGGCTTGGTCTCGAAGGACCTCGCCGGGCAATCTGAATCTCGGTCCTCGCCCTAACCATCGGTTGTCGGGGTCGAGTTCAACGAGTCGTTCCAAGCCGCGGCGGTTCGTCGATTGTTGATACGCGCGGCTCATCACTATTAGCTTTTGGATGCCTTTCATGTCCCATGCATGCACTGGCTTTTGGTCGACGTGAGCAATTTGAGTCGGTTCCATGAACTCGACAGCCAGCCAGTCTAGAAGCGCGGGATGGCTGGGCCACTCCGATTGAGAGCCAAAGTTCTCCGTTGTTTTGACGATGCCGGTTCCCATGAAACGCTCCCAGGCTCGATTGACCCATACCCTCGCGGTGAGTGGGTTATTTCGATTTGCAATCCACTTTGCCAATCCGAGGCGATTGTTTGGTTCTCCATCGGGGATCGGTGGAAAGATCTTGGGGATCGCGGCGGATACTTTTTCACCCCTTTTGTCGTATTCCCCGCGGATCAATATGAACGCATCGCGAGGAGTTTCGATTTCCTGCATGACCATGACATTCGGCCAATTTTTTCGTGAATCACCGATTCGGTTTTTGGCTTCCTGGAGGTTTTTTTGGGCTGCGAGGATCGGGCTGTCGACATTCTTGCGATAGAACTCATACAGTTCCGCGCGCTGAGCATCACTTCGTTCAGAAATTGGAATCGCAAGAATCGTGCGCAAAGAATCTGGGACTTGGGATCCCCCAATGGCGATGGTTCCTTTCGGAAGTCCCGTCGATGACAATCGGAATCGACCGATGTTGTGTTGGCCGAGAGTTTCCTGAATGAGTCGGACAACGATGGTCGCGTTTTCTGGAATCGTGATTCCGGACTCGGTCAAAAACATCGCTCGGCAGATTTCTTTTCGAGTTGGTCCGTCGACAGCCCATCCCTTGGATTTATCCCCTTGCACGGTCGCTTGGATGTTCCATCCATTTTGAGAGTAATCGGCTTCGGCGTGGTTGAATTTTGCGATGAAGGGATCTGCGAGACTCGGTGCACGGATCTCTGCTTCGACACGCGTCAAAACGAAGTTGCCGTTTGGATAACGCCCGAGACTTTGTTGGGGCAGGCTCGCATCGGGGAAGCATTCGAGGAGCAATCCGGTGAATTGGCCAGGAGAGAGTGGGGCCTTAATCTCGTACACGTCGTGACTCGGATTCTCGCCGCTAGCCAAATACGATCCGTCGTTTTGTTTGGTGAGTGTTGCACGACTGACCGCGGATACCGATTCCGCATTGAGGATGTTCCAGGAATTTGTGTTCGAAGCGATTTTTTCGCGGAACGACGGTTCCCAAGCTGCAACCAATTCCGGAAGGGATTTCTCCGCTTCGGCCAATTTCGTTTGGGCATCGAGCACGTTTTTTTCCAAACCGGATAGTTCACGAAGTTGGTCCGGGGTTGGAACGGCAAGTACGGGTTCGGTGTTGCGAGATTCGCCTTGAAGAGTTCCGCTTTCAGCGATGTTATTGAAGTAGGAGAAAAGGGAATAGAAATCGCGTTGCAAGATCGGATCGTATTTATGGTCATGGCATCGGCAGCAATTGAGGGTTAAACCTAACCATGTGATCCCGGTCGTTTCAACGCGATCGATAACCGTTTCCACTCGCCATTCCTCGGCAATAATCCCACCTTCTCCGTTGAGTCGATGATTGCGATTAAATCCTGTTGCAATCTTTTGTGAATCAGTTGCATTCGGTAACAAATCCCCAGCGATCTGTTCGATGGTGAATTGATCGTAAGGCATGTTTTTGTTGAACGCTTCGATGACCCAGTCTCGCCACGGCCATTGCTGCCGAGAACTGTCGACTTGGTATCCATTGCTGTCGGCGTAGCGTGCCAAGTCCAACCACTGCAATGCCATCCGTTCTCCATAGTGGGGTGAACTGAGTAGTCGGTCGACGACCCGCTCGTAAGCATTCGGGGAATCATCGCTCAGGAACGCATCGATTTCGTCAGGAGTGGGGGGCAACCCGGTCAGATCGAGAGATACCCTTCGGATCAGTGTCTCGCGATCCACGGCTGGCGAAAATGAAAAACCTGAGGTTTTTAGTTTCTCAAGCAGAAAGCGATCGATCGGGTTCGGATACATTGAGTCTAGTTCGTGTAGAGGAACCTCGGGTCGGACGGGAGTAATGAACGCCCAGTGCCCTTGATACTCTGCACCCTGTTCGATCCAACGCCGTAATAGCTCTTTTTGTTCCGGCTTGAGTGTTTTTCCCGTTTCAGGCGGTGGCATCACCAAATCCGGAGTGTCGGTAGCGATACGTTTTAGGAGTTCGCTCTCTGCGGGACTTTCGATCGAAATGGCCCGATTGCCGGAATCTCCCGGTTGCGTTGCCAACTCCGATTTGTCGAGCCTCACACCACCTTGGCGTTGCCGTTCATCGGGGCCGTGGCATTGAAAGCAGTTTTCAGAAAGGATCGGGCGGATATCTCGATTGAATTGGACGCGATCTTCGGCCAACAATCGGCTCGGGGCGACAAGCATTACCAATAGGCCGAAGAATGCAGATGGGGGGAATACTCCGGTACGACTGAGGGTGGCCGAATCGATCCACATGGGTAGATTTCGTTGTCGAGGTGGGAAGATAGTTTGGAAGGGGAGACTGTTTTTCAGCAGCAAACATTCTACTACAACACCGGCCACGAGAATAAACGCAATCGAATTAAAATCCACCGGGTGAACATCTCTCTGGTTTCTGGTAGCATTCCACGCTGGTGCCGACTGGTTCGGCGTGTTTGTAGCCACCCCTGCGGAAGATGACACACACTCCTATGAAAATACGACGGATTCGCGTCTATCAAGTCGACCTGCCTCTTCATGAAGTGACTTACAAGTGGAGTGGAGGTAAATCGGTAACGGTTTTCGATTCGACGGTGGTAGCGATTGAAACCGATGATGGAATGGTTGGCTGGGGGGAGTCGTGTCCCTTGGGGCCAGCGTACCTTCCCTCCTACGCCTCAGGGGTACGCGCGGGACTCGCGGAACTCGGTCCTCAATTGATCGGTGAGAACCCACTCGAACTCGATCGCCTGAACCGCTTGATGGATGCACGGCTCAAGGGGCACCCTTACGTCAAATCGCCCATTGATGTGGCTTGTTGGGACTTGCTCGGACAATTCTCTGGATTGCCCATCTGCACGCTCCTGGGTGGTCGGTATGGCGACGACTTCCATCTGTACCGAGCCATCTCCCAGGAATCACCCGAGGAAATGGCGGCCAAGGTAAGTGGGTACCGGGATGAAGGGTACCGTCGATTCCAATTGAAGGTCGGTGGAGATCCCGATGTTGATATCGCTCGGATCCATGCAGTGCGAAATGCGCTGCAACCAACCGATCGACTGGTTGCAGACGCGAATACAGGCTGGACTCAGCATGAAGCCGTGCGCGTCGCACGCGGGGTTCGCGATCTCGACGTATATATCGAGCAACCCTGCGCGACGTACGAGGAATGTTTGGCCGTTCGACGTCAAACCAGCCACCCGTTTGTCTTGGATGAGAATATCGACAACATCGAGATGTTGATGCGAGGGCGATCCGATCTCGCGATGGATGTGGTGAACTTGAAGATCAGCAAGTTCGGTGGATTGACAAGGATCAAGCAAGCGAGAGATCTTTGCGTAATGATGGGGATTGCAATGACCCTGGAGGATACCTGGGGCGGAGATATTGTTACTGCTGCGATCGCGCATTTAGCGCACAGCACTCCGACCGAGCTGTTGTTCACTAGCACTGACTTCAATAGTTATGTTAGTGTCAGCATCGCCGATGGTGCACCGCAACGAGTCCACGGACGAATGGCTGCGTCGCTCTCTCCCGGGCTCGGCGTAAAGCCGAAAATGGATGTGCTCGGCAAACCTGTCGCGGTGTACGAGTAACCTAAGGGTTCGCTAAGGGGCTTCGAACTAGAGCCTACACGTCGAATTTCGCGTTGGAGTTTTGCGATGGGAGCAACGTTCGATACGATTGTGATCGGACTCGGTGGCGTAGGTAGCGCGGCGGCTTACGCGTTGGCTTCGCAAAACGTACGTACTCTAGGCATCGATCAGTTCACACCGCCCCATTCGCGAGGCAGTTCGCATGGTGAAACGCGGATCATTCGAAAAGCCTATTTTGAACATCCGAATTATGTTCCGCTATTGCTCCGTGCGTATGAGCTTTGGAGCCAACTCGAACTGCTAACTGAACAAAAACTCTTCCATCGAACAGGATTGCTCGAGGTCGGACCGAGTGATGGGATCGTTGTTCCTGGTGTGCTTCGGAGCGCCGCAATGCATGGCTTGGATGTCGAGACGATGTCCATGTCCGAGGCGCAGCGCAGGTTCCCTGGGATCGATGGTGCCCCCACTTGGAGCGTCTTGCTCGAAAATGATGCGGGATATCTCAAGGTCGAAGAGTGCGTCTCAACGTATCTACAACAAGCCCGTATGCTCGGCGCGGAGCTGAAAATCGATGAGGTGGTGGTCGATTGGCAATCCCAAGGCGAAGGGGTCGTTGTCCGTACCAACAAGGATGAATACCACGCGCGGTCGCTTGTGATCGCTGCGGGACCGTGGGCGAGTCAAGCACTCGCTCGCTATCGATTGCCACTGCGCGTTGTTCGCAAGTATCAGTATTGGTTTCGTGGACGGACGCCTTGTTACCGACACGATCTCGGGTTCCCGTGCTACTTTTATGAAACCCCACAAGGTTACTTCTATGGTTTCCCAGAGCTCGACGGATCCGGGATGAAGGTTGCCCGCCACAGTGGAGGTGGAGTTGTGCAGCCTCCCATCGATGGCCAGCATCCCATGGACGCTCAAGACCTCATGTTGGTGGAGAGTTTTCTAGAACGGCATTTGCCTCAGATGAATCCAGATTGCCTGCAATCCAAGGGCTGTTACTACACGATGACGCCTGATGAGAACTTCATCGTTGATCAATTGCCGGATGCCCCGAACGTAACCGTCGTCGCGGGGCTTTCAGGACATGGATTCAAATTCACATCGGTCTTAGGTGAAATTGCAGCCTGCTTATCCACCGGCCGCAACTCACCTTGTCCTATCGACTTTCTGTCGCTCGATCGATTCGAAGGCACGCGGTGAAATTACAGCGTGATATCACCAGGTGATACTACCGGGTGACAACATCGCGTTCGTGCATCGGATCGGATTTCCTCGTACTCGTACTCAGTATCGCGGTACTCGTACTCGTACTCGAAAACGTTTGAATCGATGCAAGGCGATCACCTTTTCAAGGAATCTGTAACGCCGGTATTTGGGCCTTAGGTCAACTACATTCTAACACGTCCCTTCGAGTACGAGTACCGTTTCACTGAGTACGATTACGAGTACGAATAGGACCAGTGGCATAAATTCACAGCCATGATTATCCCCGAAGAACCGTTCAGGTTTTTCAGGAGTTTTAACGGGTAAAAGCCCGGTTTTTTCGTACTCAGCATCGCGGTACTCGTGCTCGTGCTCGTACTCGTAAACGTTTGAGTCGATGCAATGCGATCACCTTTTCTAGGAAGCTGAATGCCCGGTATTTGGGCCTTAGGTCAACTACATTCCAACACGTCCCTTCGAGTACGAGTACCGTTTCACTGAGCACGAGCACGGCGGAGAGCTAGAACAAAGCGGATGCAGGCGACGACCTCGATCGGTGGTTTTTGAATTGCGTTGAGTCAAATCCTCGGCCTCGGTCAATGTATGCGTTAGGACGAGATTACGGCTGGTAGCCTCGCCACATCCAAACCAGTGTATCTGCGAGAGTGTGTTCGAAAACGCGTTTGTCGCAGTGTCCTGAGTTCTTGCTGAACACGTATCGATAGTCGTAGTTTTTTGCTTTCAGTACAGCGGCTGTACGTTCGTTGGCCATGACCCAATTGTGGTACGATTCCTCGGGATCGTTCGCTCGCAGATCTTTGTCTGCGACGTGTGTGAAGATGCGAAGTGGTTTCTTATCACTATTCCCAATCAAGTTCATGCTTGAGTGATATTCCCAAGCACCTAAGGGATACTGCGTTTCCTCGGCGGCATCGTCATCTTGTTGGTCGACGAAGGTACCGGAATAGGTGATCAATCGTCGGAATAGATCGGGTCGAAACCATCCCATGGTTAGCGCGGCAGCGCCGCCGGAGCTGCATCCCATGACGGCCCGTCCCCAGGGGTTATCCGTGAAAGCGATGTTGGGATAGGCCGCACGGATTTCCGGATTGCTCAAGACCGCTGGTAGGACTTCATCGTTGACGAACCTTGCCAACCTATCCGACATGGTGTCGTACTCGAGCCCGCGTTGGCTCCCTTTGCTGTCGTTGCCACCGTTCTCGACGCTGATGGCAATAAACGCGGGCAGCTGCCTTTTGGGGTCTTTGGAGATGGTCAAGTTATCGAGCGCATTGCGGACGAGATTCATATGACTGGGCCCATCATGCATGACCAAGATCGGTGCCTTGGTCCCGTCCTTGTACGCTGCCGGCACGTACACAAAAATCCTGCGTTCTTTACGAACGTCTTTCTTGGGATCTAGCGTGGCATCGTCGCCACGAAAAATCTTGCTATCAGCGAGCTTCATTTTGAACTCGAAGTACTTGCCCTTCGGATTGCCGTGGTCTTCAAGGTCGGGATCCAATCGGTATTCAGGGCCCACCACAAAATTGCCGTTCCCATCCGCCCCCGGATTTTCCGTCGGTGGTTCCTCCGGGTGAATCATCGCACTGCACCGCACGCAAACGGTGGGCAATAACAAGGAAAGTGCAATAGTCGTTGTGGGGATTGCGATTCGTAGCAGGCGGGTAATTCTCATCGATGTTCCAAATTGGGGGGAAGAACAGGGGTAGGTAACAGGCTAATTGCATCGGGTGTTTGGCCACGCAGCCTTACGCTTCGAATATGATACCTTGCACGATCGAACGTTTCATGGGTGTATCGAAAAGCTGAGGCGAGGAGGTATCAATGGATCGACGGACCTTTTTAGCAACTGGTACGTTGGCGTGTACCGGAGCTATTGCGAGCCATGGATTCGAGCCAGCGTCTTCGGCGCCGCTGGAGATTATCGATTGCCACACCCATTTCTATGACCCGAAACGCCCTCAGGGAGTACCGTGGCCGGACAAGGGAAGTTCGCTTTACCGTACGGTACTGCCGAAAGACCTGCGACAGTTGGAGCAGTACAAGCCTGTCACGGGGACGGTGATCGTCGAAGCGAGCGAATGGGTTGAAGACAACCAATGGCTTCTAGACTTAGCGAAAAATGAACCTTTTATTGTTGGGATCGTCGGTCGGTTGGAGCCTGACTCGAGCGAGTTCGAATCGCAAGTCCGCCGATTCAGCAAAGCGGATCTCTTCCGGGGGATCCGAGTCTTGGCACCGAAAGTTTCAACCCTTGTTGATCGCGACGAAATCAAACCCTTCCAACTCTTGGAGCAGTACGGCTTGACCCTCGATATCAATGGCGGGCCTGACACGCCGATGGTTATCAACAAGCTTTCCAAGAAGGTACCCGGTTTGACGATTGTCCTGAACCACATCGCTAATGTGGCAGTTACTCGCGATCCACCCCCGAGCGAATGGAAATCTGCGATTGAGTCGCTGCGTCCGTTGAAGAACGTTTTTTGTAAAATCTCGGCGCTAGTCGAAGGAGCCGCACGAGACGGAAACAAGGCTCCTAGGGAACTCGATTTTTATAGGCCCACCATCGATGTTGTTTGGAACGCGTTTGGTGAAGACCGTGTGATCTACGGAAGCAACTGGCCTGTCTGTGAACTTGCCGCCGACTATGCTACCGTCCAGCGCATCACGATGGAATACGCCCGCGAGCATGGAGAGTCCGCTCTTAAGAAGTTTTGCTCGGTGAATGCATCGAGTGCATATCGATGGATCAACCGGCCCGGTCGATAGTGCTTGATCCTTTCGGATGCAAAAGAATCTATCCGAGCCGTTCGCTAGGGAACGATTCGCTGCGATCTCAATGGATAGACTAAATCGTGCAAGGTCTGCATCTGCAGTCGAATCCATTCGTTTCGATTGCGCAGCATGACTTCATCCATCGAGACGAAATCCCCCATTTCAGGTTCACGAGGGTTGCGTTCCTCCCACTCTTCCAATTTGTTGCGGCATTCTTGGTTGGAAAGTTCGTCCAACGCTGAGCGGACTTCCGCGGTCGCGAGTTGGTCATCGCTTTCGTCGAGCACGCGGAGCAACTCCTGCCGGCTCCATGGCTGATCGATAATCGCCAATGCAGCAGCAGCGGTACAGCGATTCACTGGAATCGATGAGCGAAGGGCTTTGCGAAAAAGCTGGATCGCGATGTCTGGGAAGTGTTCGAGCGCGAAGACGGCTCCATCGCCGAGATTGCCTTTGGATAGGCTGAGGAGTTGCGGGCGAAGATCTGGCAGCTGAAAGTGCCTTGCCAAATAACCTGCAGATCGCATCCATAGATACGGTGATGGAATATCCGCGTTGGGATCGATGCGGCCGAGCAGGACCTTTACTGGTTCACACCAGACCGGATCATTTCTGCGTTCGATGATGTTCAATGCGGTTGCAATAGTTCCACACGGGGGGCCTTGAAGGGCGTTTTCCAGAAACTCATCGAGGAATGGACTTTGGAGTTCATCGAGGGCGAGAAGACTCTCCGATGGTCGTTCGTTGGCTCGGAATGATCGGACGAGTTCCCGATTCCGCAGCCGTACGGTTTCCCCGAGTTGTTCATGGACCGCATCAGGTTCCCACGCAGGATCTAACCGTTGGACCAGTTCCCAGTCGCTCAGTGCGATTGCGACATTTCGATCGAGTAGAGGTGCTCCGGTATGGTCTCGCCAGCTATTCACGAAATCCTTCAAGGGATCGGCAAGTGCTGTTAAGCGAAATGCGGGATGCTCGTCATGCGACTCCAAGTACCGACTGCGCGTCAACTCTTCGATCGCGATACCGATCGATTCAACCGATGGGTGCAATTCCAAGAGTCGCTGCTCGATCCAGCCTCGCTCTCGAAGCGATTTGAAATTGCGTACAAGGAACCACTCGGTAAACCAATCCGAGGAATCCTCGTAAAAGTCGACGTCGATTTCTTCGCCTGTGATCCGGTTGGTCAAGCAGCATCCGAGTCCATGGAAATAAAACTCCCACTCACTCAGTCCCGGAACGATCCCGCTCCTCCGCTGTAGCCGAAGTTGACGGGAAAACGGATCAAAGGGATCGTTCGGACTTTCGAGAAGCCGTGACTTGACCGTCTGCTCGACAAAGTACTGCTTATTCCGATGATGGACGAGTCCCAGCAGCAGCCATGCATTCCATGGGTCCAAGTCGATCGGCGCGTGCGTCCACTCTCGCAGGACGGAATGCTCAATCTCTGGTTTTTCGAGAAGTTGAGTCAAGCGAGAGAAGAGTTGGACGGACATGCGACGGATTCCAAATGCCTTTTGATTTCAAAGGGTGTCATCGAGTTAACCAACCAATGTCTCTAGAAATATTCGATGTTTCCTCCGGAATTTCGCGGGGACAATGGGGTATGTAGTGACGCTTCCAAATGGAGAACGAAGTATCATTTTTTTGTAGAGATTGAAGTGAATTGGTGAGAGTTCCTCCGAGAGAATTGGACTCAGAAGGGTACATGTCGATGCGATTTTTCCTGGGTGCGCTGTTGGTTTTTGCGACTTTCGTTCAAGTGCCCGTCTTGGCACCTCGATCCGGCGGCCAAGAGTCCATCGCAGCCCTGACTTCATCGGCTCCAAACCTATCGCTAGGCCGAACCCCCGAAGGTGGCTTGGCCAGTTTTCCTCTATCGCAGGTCCATATTTCGGAAGGGGTGTTTCGGGAGAGCATGGAGGTCAATCTCAAAGTCTTACGGGAAATCGGTGTCGAACGCGCGTTGTACGCCTTTCGATTTCAAGCAGGCTTGCCGACGGGGAATGCAAAACCCCTGCGAGGATGGGCGAGTCCCGAACCTCATGGCGCATTTCCTGGTTTTTTTGAGGGGCATTTTTTATCTGCACTCGCCATGCACGCCGCTCAGAGTCCCGATGAAGACCTCACTCGCCAGGTTTTTTACATGGTGCAGGAATTGTCGCGATGCCAAAAGGCATTGGGCGGCAATTACCTTTTTGCCTCGCCCGAGATTGAGTTTGAACCCGATCGACTCGATGGGGTCGTTTGGTACCGAGTGCATAAACTGCTCGAAGGCCTTTTGGCCGCTTATCAGCATGCAGGCTGCGATGAGGCTCTCGATGTCGCCGTGCGGATGGCAAACTGGATCGACCAGCGGATGGAATCCTACGGCGATCGGTGGACCAAAGTGAAATCGGTTGAGTTTGGAGGGATGGCCGAGTCGCTCGAAGGGCTCTTTCAATTCACGGGGAACCCCCGCTTCCATGAACTTGCCTCCAAGTGGGAGGAGCCAGAAAAGATTTTGCTCCCCTTCTCTCGAGGTCAGGATTTTAACGAGCATGCGAACACGCTACTCGCAAAGATGGTGGGGGCCGCACGAATCGCTGAGGTAAGTCATTCCTCATTGCATCGCGATGCCGTCGCTGGGTTCTGGGACCAAGTCGCTGGGACTGGTCGAAAAACGTACGCGACCGGTGGTACCAGCGTGCACGAAGGAATGCCGCCAGTCGGCAGATTGGCAAACACACAATCCCGAATGCCTCAAGAAACCTGCGTGTCGTACAACTTGCTCAAGGTCTCACAAGCGGTGTTTCGACTGACTCGAGAGGCAAAATATATGGATTATTACGAACGCGCCCTCTGGAACTCGATCTTGGGGAGCCAGGATCCCCTAACCGGTTGGAAGTCGTACTATCAGCCCCTCAATGCAAATACTGTCAAAGATTTTCGGTCCCACGAAGTCGGATGCTATTGCTGCAATGGTACAGGCCTCGAAAACCCTGCTCGCTATGCGAGCATGATCTACGCACACTCTGAGGAAGAGATTTGCGTGAACCTGTTTATTCCATCGAGGGTGCAGTGGACTGAAAAGCAAATCACTCTGGAGCAGAAAACCAATTTCCCGACCGAGGATCGGGGAGCCTTGATCGTAGGAGGGGACGCGCCATCGGAGTTCACGCTCTCGCTGCGAATACCGAGTTGGTGTGGGGATTCCCCAAAGGTTTGGATCAATGGCGAATCTGTCAAAAACGATTTGGTAAAAGGTTCCTACGCGAGTTTTAGACGAACCTGGAAACCAGGAGATCGCATCGATTTTCACTTTCCGTTGCGGTTTTCGTTTTATCCGATGCCCGATAATTCGAAACAGGTTGCATTGATGGTTGGTCCTATCGTTCTCGTCGGGGTTGGTGCTAGGGCATCGCTCAGCGAACTGGTTGGGGATCTTGAGAACCCATCCTCAAAATTGAGTCGTCTCGAATCGTGGCTGACTCGAGTGTCGGATAACGCGCTCGACTTCGTCGGTATCGATGATGCCTCTCGAGAAATCCTATTTCGTCCCTACTACCAAATCGAAGCAGAACAGTTTTTTACCGGTTATTGGGATGTCGTTGCCGAGCCGAAGCTTAAAAACGTTCCCCTCAATTTAGCCTTGGGAAAGAAGACTCGGTGTTCTACTCCGATTCCGGAAGGTTCCAATTTGGAGTGTTTCATGAGGGCTTCGAAAGCGGTGGATGGGCAGTACGGCGGGCCGGATGATTGGTACGTAAAGTGGTTTCCTAACGGGTTGTCACCGCAATGGATCATTGTGGATCTTGAGGATTCCCATAGTATCCAGTCCATCGAATGGGTACCCGCAAAAGAGGATTCCGAGGCGATGATTGCGTACCGATACCGATTGGAGATTTCGTCGGATGGAGAAGAGTGGAAGGAAGTCACCGATGCATCCGGGAATGAGATTGCAAGCAACTCCTATCGGCACGATATCGCAGCAAGTGGGCGGTTTGTACGATTGACAACCTTTCCTAATCCGAAGGTCAAAGACCATCAAGCGCGGCCAAAGATCGCTGAGTTGATGGTTTTTGGAGAATAGCATTGTCGACCACTGTGATTTTCTTCGATTGAATCGCAGCGTTTACGAGTACGCGCGCAGCGATGGAGTGTCTCTCATTCAGCTTCAGCGTTTCCGGTGGCTTTGATTTCAATGGAGCATTGAACATCGCACTGCTTGACCTCCACTTGGACTTGAGCCAGTGGAGCCACGAATGAAAACTACCACCCGTGATCCATTCGGAGGGATTCGGAGACTCACGCAAGAGTCTAGGAGTGAATAGTATCGCCCTGTTCTCAACCTGAAGTGTCACTTAATATTCCATATGACCTAGGCAAGCGGTGATTCTCGCATCGATGCTATAAACTTTTATGACGGTCCCTGATGGCAAAGTATTCGCCATCGGTTCCAAATCCTGTGGTCAATTTTCGGTTAGTTCAGGCCCCAATACTCAATCGCTTCACGGCAATCGCGATATTTCATGGATCCGAATCCCACTCTCTGAATCTGAGGCGGGCCGAATCAACTGCATGCACTGGAATGTGCGATCGAGCCGTTGTGATGTGCAAGTTGTTCTTCGCAGTGCCCGAGGTACGGGGCGTTCTGTCTAAAACGCGAGTGCGCGCGAACTCATGGAAGATATCGAACGAGCACAAGCCTCGGTAACTCCCAAAATCAATCCTCGCTTCATTCTCGCATTCTGTTTTGCCCAAGTGCTGGTACTACCTATAGGACTCGCGCTTTTCGTACTCATCGATTCCCATAATCGTGAATTCTCTGCATTCGAGGTTGCAGTCGGGCTTGTAAAGACCATCTCGTCTACATGGCAACTAGCGATGGAACCTCTCGTAACCAGTTTGCTTTTGGTGGTGTTCATTTCTGTTTTTGGCAAGCGGATGACTGCTTTTCCAAGGATCGTCGTTATAACCGCTCTGAATATGATTGCATCGGGTGTGATAATCGTTGGGCGTTCGCTACAACGTGCTATATAATCAAGCACGAAGCGTGACAAACGCTTTCCACTAAGCCATCGATCGAGCATCTTAAACGGCGTGCAGTCTGCCGATCGCGTTGGCTGAATCGATGATTTCTGCTCTGGGAAAGTTCCTAATATGGCGATCTCTACTGAACAATATCGGGATGAATTCTGTGTCTCAAGTGACCCAAGTCGACTGGATATCGGGGCTATTCACGGATTTTTGACGAGCTCTTATTGGTCGCCGGGACTTCCGATGGATGTCTTGACACGTGCGATTGATGGGTCGATTTGTTTTGGACTTTTTTTTAGAGACACGCAGGTCGGTTTTGCCCGAGTCATCACTGATCGCGCAACATTCGCCTACTTGTGCGACGTTTACGTTCTCCCCGAATATCGAGGTCGAGGCTTGGCGCGTTGGCTCATGGAGGTCGTTGTTGCCCACCCGGACCTTCAGGGATTGCGACGGTTCGTATTGGTGACACGCGACGCGCACGGACTATACGAGAAGTTTGGTTTTAAACCACTTGCTCGCCCGGAAGGGTATATGGAATTGCATCGTCCTAACATCTATTCGGACGGTCTAAATCGATGATTCACGCAATGACGTGAATAAGTGGCTTGCGTCGTCGGATTGACCTTGGGTACTGGAACGAGGGGGCGAAAAAATGTCCAAACGGAACGATTCCGCTGCAGAAATACGGTCCGAGGAATACGCTTCGACAAGGAGAGGACCGTGTCTGTCATGGTGGAACCCAAATTAATCGCTTGGTACACGCAGCGTTTGCTGCATCTCACGCAAGGGTACCAGGCGCGAAATCATCGACGGAAAGCACTTCATGAATCCCGTTCCAAAGTTTACCGCCATGACGTATCCAGACCATTGGAGTTTCAACTCTACATAAGTCGGATGGTGGTAATGCCGGTGGAACGATCGGTATCGCGTTTCGATGGCTACCGGGCTTCAACGTGTTCGATCATGACAGAGATTGTCGAGGTGCATTTGGGACCCAAGACAACTTTTTGGTCTTTCACGTTAGCGGTCTCGATACAGAGCATTGCCAAGTACTCCTCGTCTCCGAAGTCCGTCATGCGTTGAGATTTGGCGATCCATGGATTCCAAACCACCGTTGAATGGGATCCTGAAGAAGTGACTTGGACTTTTCGTTTCCACGCGTCATCTACGAGCTGTATGTTCTTTGCGATTCCACGGTAAACACGGTCGGTTTCTTGGTCGATGCGTATGGCTTCATCGCTCGCGGCATGATTCTGGCCAGTCAGTTGATCCAAGAACGGTAGCCCCTCCAAATCACCTTGAACAGAGACTTCGTGGATATCGCCAACCGCGAAATACGTATGCAACGCAATCTCATGAGTCACTTCATGATCCGCGAGGTTGGTCACTTTCAATTCAGTCGTCAATTCGCGACCAAATCGGATTTGATAATGAAGCGCGAATGGTGGCAGAGCAAGTTCCATAGCGATCGTAACGGAATCGTTGGTTGAGCTCGTGCTCGAGATTTGCCAATTCTCCAATCGGGCCCAACCATGCGATGGCTCGCCCGGATTCGTGGATGGTCCAAACCACGGGAAACAAATCGGTATTCCACCGCGGATCGCTTTGTCGTTTGCAAACAACGACTCGCCACTCATGAAGAGGACCGGCTCGGTCGCGTGTGAGGGTTGAAAGTGAGTAACGTGCGCACCGTGCAAAAAGAACTGTCCCTCACCTCGCCGGCTCGATGCACTGCTGGCATCGCGATCGGGGTAGGACACATTGCCAACGACCAAGCCACTCTCGTGGAGTTCAAATCGGAGTAGCCTCTCGATCGCGAAGTTAGCGTTGAGTTCAGCAAGGGTTTGCAAGGGATGGTTCCTGGGCTAGACGTTTTCGGGGACGATAAATGGAGCTCGGTAGGTTCTACGTAAGCATGCGTTTCCTCGGTCAGCAAACTCGCCGATGAAGCGTCCCGTTTTTGGATCCAGTTCCAGCCAAGGGCTCATGACCAACGAGGGATTTTCAGGGCCGATACCATGCGACTGAAGATGATTGTGCATCTCTTCGATAAGTGGGGACCATCCTGCGAACCCTTGGGCGGCTTCGATCGATTCCCGTAGGCGTCGATGCTCGCCGGTTTGGAAGCAGACGTTTGCAAAATTGCACCAGCCCGTGGAATCATGTCCGACTTGAACCTCTGCGTTAAGGATGCGGGGGTCCCGTTTGAGAACAGCGTCGACAAAGTTGGCTTGATGCCCGGCGCCGCTGTTCCCTTTGAACTCCTTGATGACTTTACCGTCGTTATCGAAAGCGCGCGCTGACCCGCGTTGTCCTTCGAGCCGTCCTCCTTCACCGTAAACGACATAGCCGCTCGACGGGCCCGGTACCTTAGGGGATTTGTTGTTGTCAGGGGCTGCGGTGAGATTGCTCAAACCGATAACAACCGGTACCTCACCGGTATCGAAAGCGACGACATGCACATTCGGAGTTTCTCCCGCGTCATCCCAAACGACACGTCCTCCCCCACCCAAAATTCGGCGTGGTACAGCGACAGAGTCGCGGAAGACGACATTTCGAACATCGTCGAGCACATGAACTCCCCAGTTTCCCATCTCGCCGGAACCGGTGTTCCAATCCCAGTGCCAATCGTAATGCCAAGCGTTGCGATAAACGGGCTTATCAGCAGCGGGACCCAGCCACAGATTGAAATCGATGTCCGGATCCGTGGGGAGCGGTTCGGTTCTCTTTCCGATCGGACCTCGGACGCCGTACCGATTCACCCGAACGTGTTTGATCGCACCAATCCCCTTCTCTTCGTGGAGGAACTTCTTGATTTGAGCCTGCATGGGATCGGATCTTTGCTGTGTTCCTACTTGGCAGATACGCGAGTACTTGCGTGCCGCTGCAACTGTTTGTTCGCCTTCCCACTGCGTGTGCGAGAGCGGCTTTTCCACAGAGACGTCCTTCCCCGCTTGCATCGCCCAAATCGCCGCCAAGCAATGCCAGTGGTTGCAGGTTGCGACCACCACGGCATCGACGTCAGGATCATCGATGAACGTGCGGAGATCGACGGCGGTTTTTGCAGCTGGGAATCGTTTTTTGGCCTTATCGACACGTTTTGGATCAGGATCGCAGAGGCCGACTACCTTGACCGACGAAATCTTTTCAAACGCCCCCATCAACTCATTCGCTCGACCTCCACAACTAAGAAAGGCCAATCGGATTTCATCGTTGGCTGCTACTCCGCGAGCGAAAACAGATCCTGCAGTGGCACCGACTACGGCGCCGGCCGCGGTTCCTCGGAGAAAATTGCGTCGACTGAATGGATTTCGATGGGTCATCGGTAAAACCTGCAGCACGTTGTTTGAAAAAGGAATTGAACGACACAAATCGATGACACAAACGGAGGAAGGAAAGTGTTAAGCTACAAAATCCCGGGGGACCAATCCGATGTGTTCTCCAGAGTTTACACAAAATCCATCTGCAATCCCATCGGCAATCCCATGAAGGCCTACCTCCTCCCCGTTCTTCTCGCGTCAGCAATATGCATTCACGGGATAAGCATTCGCGGAACGGCCGCGAAATGTGAGGAGCCCGATCTCAATTTTGATACGAAGTCCGAAACTCGGGATAGCAATCCACCGAACGTCATCGTTTTTATCTCCGACGATCAAGGTTGGGGGGATTTCGGCTTTCAAGGCAATTCGAATTTTGTGACCCCAAATATCGATCGATTGGCTAAGGAAGGTACAGTCTGCACGCGGTTTTACGTTTGCCCTGTTTGTGCGCCGACACGTGCCGAGTTCCTGACCGGGCGCTATCATCCGAGGGGGGGAGCCCTTGGTGTTACCCAGGGGGAGGAACGACTCGACCTTGATGAACTAACGCTCGCCGATCGTCTTTCTCAGCGCGGATACGCCACAGGTGCCTTTGGAAAGTGGCACAACGGTTCCCAATATCCCTACCATCCTAATGGGCGAGGCTTCGACGAATTCTATGGCTTCTGCTCCGGGCATTGGGGAGACTATTTTTCACCACCCTTGGAGCATAACGGCAATCCTGTTCGTGGGAATGGATTTGTGGCAGACGACTTTACCGATCATGCTCTCTCCTTCATCAACGAGCATCGCGATCGACCGTTCTTTTGCTACGTCGCGTTCAATACCCCTCATACACCCATGCAAGTACCGTCAGAGTATTTCGATCGTGTGAAGGAACGAGAACTACGATTTCGACATGTGGGGCGTCAAAATGAAAAAGAAGACGACGCAATGACACGGGCTGCGATCGCGATGGTGGAGAATATCGATACCAACGTAGGACGAGTCCTGAACCGACTTGATCAGTTGGAATTAACCAATAAAACGATGGTTTTCTATTTCAATGATAATGGACCAAACAGTTATCGTTGGAACGGAGGGATGAAGGGACGAAAAGGTAGCACGGATGAAGGTGGCGTTCGTTCCCCGCTACTGGCTAGATGGCCTGGTACGATATCATCAGACCGCACTTTGGAACAACTCTCAGGAGCTATCGATTTGGTTCCTACTATTTGCCAATTGATCGGCGAACCGATCGCGAGCCAATCCGCTCCGGGCAATCCATTGGATGGAATCAGTTTGGCTAGACAGCTGACCGACCCAACACAGCCGGTTATCGAGCGAACGCTGTTCACTCAGTGGGGTAGTAAAATCGCTATGCGCCACCAACAATTCCTCTGCGACTCCAACGGTAGCTTATTTGATCTGCAAGAGGATCCAACCCAAAGTAGGGACGTTCAAAAAGAGTATCCCGAACAAACTGATTTTATGCGGCAGTCGATGGCGACATGGAAACGCGAGGTCCTCGATCAGGGGCCCTCCGATCGGCCGTTCTTGGTGGGACATCCTAAGCGTCCCCGGACCGAATTGCCTGCTCAAGACGGTAAGTGCTCCGGTCCATCGGTCCGTCGCAGCAACACCGCCCCGAATTGCTCTTACTTCACTCGTATCTCTTCCGAAAACGACGAAGTCTATTGGAGGATTCAAACGCTCCAGGAAGGGCTGTACGATGTGGTGATTCAGTACACGGCACCCGAAAATGCGATTGGGATCGAAATTGAATGCGATGCAGGAGGCACCAAAACCCGACGAGCCATACGGAGTGCATTCACGTCGCTCACTTACGGTGAGGAGCACGACCGAGTACCTCGTCAGACAGAGTCATTGATGAAAGAGTTCAAGTCGATGAGCTTGGGGCAAATCTCGCTAGGAGCGGAGACAATGAATGTTCGATTGCGATTGGTGGACGCATTAGAAACCGCAATCGATAGGACTGCCAACGGGGTGGAGATACGTGCTGTCGAATTGATTCGGCAATGAAATCGAGTCCAAGGCAGGCAACACTGAATGCAGTGTATTCAAAGGTTAAGTAATTAAGCGGTCTTTTGAGCGAATGGTTAGTCGAGAGAATGGGTAGTTGAACTGATGAGGCGATTGATCAACAAGGGAGATTCCATGATCATTGAATGTCGTAATAGAAAATCCTGGTCTTACGCCTGGGGGGCCCTCATGCTGATGATGGCGAGTTCCATCGTTGCGATGGGAGATGACCCGAAGCCAAATGTGCTGTTCATTGTCGGCGATGATATGGGGTATGCCGACGTCGGGTTCCATGGTTGCGCCGATATCCCGACACCCAATCTCGATGCACTTGCGGCAAGTGGAGTGCGCTGTACCAACGGCTATGTGTCCGGGCCATACTGCTCACCGACCCGAGCTGCCCTGCTCACCGGAAGATATCAAACGCGGTTTGGACACGAGTTCAATCCAAGCGCCGATCCTCATGGATTGCCAGTTACGGAAACCACCCTTGCCGACCGATTGAGAGAACATGGTTACGCTACCTCTTTGGTCGGTAAATGGCATTTAGGGAATCAGCCTCGAAAGCATCCTCAAGCTCGTGGCTTTGACGAATTCTTCGGATTCCTAGGTGGTTCTCATAGCTATTTTGAAACCAATGGGATACTTCGAGGAAAAACGCCAGTAACGGAACTGGAATATACAACCGATGCTTTTGCCAACGAAGCAGTTTCGTTTATCGATCGGAATAAAAATAGGCCTTGGTTTCTGTATCTTGCCTTCAATGCGGTGCACACCCCAATGCATGCTACTGAGGATCGATTAAAGCGCTTTGCACATATAGCAGACCCGCAACGCCGAAAATATGCTGCGATGATGGTTGCGATGGATGAAGCGATTGGCAAGGTGATTCAGGAGTTGAAGAAAACTCAGCAATTGGAGAAAACATTCGTCGCATTCATCAGCGACAACGGTGGGCCGATGATGAAAGGGGTAACCGTCAATGGCTCCAACAATGCACCCCTTCGCGGTAGCAAACGAACCACGCTCGAAGGAGGTGTTCGCGTACCGTTTTTAGTTTCATGGCCCGGGAAGATTGCGCCAGGGGTTTTCGACAAGCCCGTAATTCAGATCGATTTGCACGCCACGGCACTCCGGGTCACACAAGCTCCGGTCTCCAACGCGTCGAACCTCGATGGCGTCAATTTGCTCCCCTACTTTACCGGCGACGTTGCGGGGGAGCCTCACGATGCGCTGTACTGGCGCTTTGGCAAGCAAATGGCTATCCGAAGCGGTGACTGGAAGCTCGTTCGCTACGATACGACCGCCGACGGCAACGACCAACCCGAAATCAGTTCGCTGAAACTATACAACCTTGGAAAAGATATTCATGAGGATCATGATTTATCCCAGGAATTGCCGGAGAAAGTCCAGGAATTGAAAACCAAATGGGAGCGATGGAATCAGTCCAACGTCGAACCGCTCTGGGGTGGCAACGGCAAAGCACAAACCAAAGAGAGTGCGGGGTCATGATAGATTCGATTTTAAAGAAGATCTCAAGCCCAGAGAAGCTTGTGGTTGTCGCGAATCGGTTTGGTTTTACCGAAGCCAGGAATCTCGTGGCCTTGACTCTATTGCCCCACATCACCGCGGACCCGTCTGCACGCCAGTCGCGAGTCGTGTTGTTGCTGATGGTCGCCGTGTTTCTCGTGAGCAGCCTGACGATGAAGGGGTATTCATGGGAAACGCCTGAGGCAGTGGATGCACAGCCAGTCGCCGCACGCAAGACGATCGAGGCACCGCGACCAAACATCGTCATCTTGTACGCGGATGATATGGGGTATGGGGATCTCGGAGTTCAAAATCCGGATTCGAAAATTCCAACACCAAACCTCGATCGATTGGCCAGAGAAGGGACCCGTTTCACCGATGCGCATAGTTCGTCAGGAGTATGCACTCCCAGCCGCTACGCGATGCTCACCGGGAGATACCACTGGCGCAAATTTCATGGGATCGTAAACTCGTTCGATCCG
Source organism: Pirellula sp. (assembly GCA_046318275.1). Classification (GTDB taxonomy): domain Bacteria; phylum Planctomycetota; class Planctomycetia; order Pirellulales; family Pirellulaceae; genus JBKCUI01. The sequence goes on from JBKCUW010000005.1 coordinate 53,767, forward strand.
CCAGTCCTCGATCAGGAGAGGACAACATTGGCGGAATTGATCCGAGCACAAGGTTACAACACCGCTTGCATCGGAAAGTGGCATCTAGGTTGGGATTGGTCTGCGATCCAGCGTGCTCCGGGCAAGCCTGCCAATGCGAAGGAAGGATATCCCCCTGACGCCTTTGATTGGAGCAAGCCGATTCCGGGTGGGCCTCTGTCTCACGGCTTTGATTATTACTTTGGAGACGATGTACCGAACTTCCCTCCGTACGCGTGGTTCGAGAACGATCGTGTGATTACCGAGCCAACGGTACCACTGGTTAACGGGATGCCCACTGCGGAAGGAGGTTGGGAAACACGACCGGGGCCAGCCGTTAAGGATTGGGATTTCTGGGCCGTAATGCCCAAGTTGACAGATCGTGCGGTGGAATGGATCGAGAAACAGAACACAGAGAAACCTTTTTTTCTTTACTTCCCATTCACTTCACCCCATGCACCGATCATTCCCACCGAAGAGTTTGTTGGTCGCTCAAAAGCCAATGGATACGGCGATTTCATGGTTCAAACCGATGATGCTGTCGGTCGGGTTCTTCGTGCGCTCGATGAAAAGGGATTCACGGATAACACGCTGGTTATCTTCTCTTCCGACAATGGTCCCGAGCAGTATGCGTATGCTCGCCTCAATAAATTCGCACATCGGAGCATGGGGCCTTTGCGTGGACTCAAAAGGGACCTCTACGAAGGTGGCCATCGAGTCCCGTGCATCGTGCGCTGGCCTGGTAATATTCCCAAGGAACGGGTGTGTGATGAACTGATCAGTCAGATCGATTGGTACGCTACGATCGCAGCATTGTTGCATGTGGAAACACCCGCCGGCAATGCGGAGGACAGTTTCAACCAATGGCCTTTGCTCACCGGGACCGGCCCAGGTGCCCGAACATCGATGGTGCACAATACGAACGCCAATGGATACGCTATTCGGGATGGGGACTGGGTGCTCATCGAAGCCAAATCGGGAGCCATCACCAAGGTTCCGGAGTGGTTTGAATCAAAATTCGGATACTCGCCCAATCTCCACGACGGCGAGTTGTACAACTTGAAGCAGGATCTAGCCCAGAAGAATAATCTGTATAGCGAGTACCCTGAGCGTGTTCAGGAACTATCGACACTTTTAAAAACGATTCGCAACTCGGGCACTCCTCGTTAGCTTGCCAACTCCAATGCTGCGAGTGCATAAATCCATGCGCGATGCTCGAGTGAGCGTCGTTCCTTTTGAGCTGCACATCAATGACGACACTCCCAACCGAAGATGATTTTGACCCATTTGGTGGCGATTTAGATGCGCAATGGGCGTGGAGGAATTTTGGTGGGCTTACGCTTGACGCCGCAATGAAGAAGTTTCCTGAAAAAGCTGAGTGCTACCAAGAGGATTTTATGGCCATGGGAAGTCGAGCTTTTTCCTTCTATTTTCCTGTTATCGAATCGTACTTAATCAATTCTCCGGTTGAATATGAAGGCTGGGATCGCTGCGCCTGGATTCTTGCGCATGCCATTAAAAGCCAATTGCAGCGTGATACTCGATCTGTTGTGCTGCACTTGGTTCCTCGAATCCGCAATCTGATACGATTTGTCCGTCAGAACATCGCACGATTCGATGACGACCTAGCGGAACAGTCTAGAATACTATTAGCTTGGGCGGAGCTCGACGAGGTTGTCTGTCAATACGAATGATCTCGGACGAACAATCCATTGCATTGAGGTTGCGGATCGGCCGCTACGACTTTCAGAAACATTACTTGCCGCCACTCGATGTATGGGGGAATTGAGGAAATTTTTTCGATCGATCCTGCAATAGGAAACATTATCGCGACGATATCTTGCGATTACGTGTGCGCATTGCGCTAGTGCTCATGGGACAGAATCGGTTCCATGCACCTGTTTTCAATCTGTTGATCGCTCCGAGCTATTCACATCCGATTGATACCGTCCAAACCATAGGAAGAGCACGCTCATCAAGAGGTAGCCGATCGCGATCGGAGTTGCTTGGAAGAGATAAGAGCCAGCCGGGGGAGTCGACGAAGGAAAGAGAAAGTCGACGATATTTCCCTGCAATTGGAACGCATGCGTTAAGCCTACTGCCGCGAAGATCGCTGCCAGCAGAGACCAGCCGGCTGCTGCGTAATACTTGCGATCGATCAGCGAAGCTGCGATCGAGGCGAGGATCATGCAGGTAAAGATGTAGCCTCGTTCCAACGACAAGAGGCCATGCAGTAGAAATCCATTCACTTCCGCTTGCGGATTAGCCGTTAAAATTGTCTGCATGGTGTTGCCTCCGTGGGCGAGGAAATCACTTTCGGAAGTCTTGGTGAAGTCAAAAGCACTCATAAAGGCTCCTTGGACGACAGTTTGCCCCCATGCAGCAATCGCAGGAAAAAGCCCAATCGCCACCGCCGGAGCATGCTCGGATGGTGTCGCCGTGAACGCTTGTGCCGTGATCACGACACCGATCCAAAGAACGATCGCCACTCCAGATTCGATTGGGATCAGGCTTTGGATCACCGCTACCGTACCCGTGCAGCAGATGAATGTGATCACCAATCCGTTGAGGGTTGAATATCCCGCCCGGGCTCCCAGTGCTTTCCAGCCAGGGTGGCCGATGTAGATGGTGGTCGGAAAGCAACTCCCGAAGAACGCAGCGCTCAACGTACCAATTCCATTTGCGGCCAAACTGGGGGCTGTCGGAAAGCGATCGCCTGCAGCTTCGGCGGATTCGATGTTTTGAAGGCTTCCGATCAGGTTGAACAGTCCCATCGGAATGATCACAGAAAGATGGACTAGCCATGTGCCGGGCTGTTGTAAGGTCTGCCATAGTTCTCTCCCGTAAAAGTGCGGGAGAGTCCATTGCGTTGTTGCAATCGCATTTTTCACATTGGTGATATTCATGGTGGAGTTCGTGATCCACGATGGTGCGCTGGGCCATAACCCGTGGATGCCGGTAAGGAGCCAAGCGACGAACGTTCCCGAGATCACGGCGATCAATCCGCCTGGTAAGTGCCAGGGGAATTTGGCATGGCTAAAGTAGACGATCAACACAATCCCTAGGGGCAGCATTGCGAGGAGCGGTTTTTGAAAGATCTGCAACGCGAACGTCATCGAGATAAATCCAATCGCAATACCGGCTAGCGTCGAAAGCAAGGCCGCACGCGGCGTGCTGCGTCGAATCGGTTCCGCGATAAATGCCCCAAGGAATTCGATCACACCCGATCCGACACATGCAACCAGTCCCATCTGCCACGCCAGATTCGCCGCCTCTATTGAACTCAATCCTCGCTCGATGGCTTGGCGGTATACCGGTCCCATGACGAAGAATACATAGACCAACAACGAAGGTGTATTGATGCCGTATGGCAACGCAGTAACATCGCTACGGTTGGAGTGTTTCGCCAAACGATGGGCTTGCCAGGCGTAAAATAGATTCCCTAGAACGATGCTGACGGCTGCACCGGGTAGGACTCGCTGGTAAAGCAACTGACTCGCCTCCCCTGCCATACCGCACTGCGTTGAACAGAGGGTCACGATCAACAGTAATTGGACAAGGTTGTCGATGAAAAGGCCGAAGAATCCGTCAAGGTCTCGTCGGACAAACAGGGGATAACTCATAAGTGCATGCGGATGGATACCAGTAGGGGGACATAACTAGAGTGAAATTTGCGCGATCGAATATGCCGATTGAGTTTTGGCGAGGAGATGTATCTCCATCGGTAAGCCGGTGCAACCTCTGTCGGTTCTGTAGAAGCAGGGAACGGTAGAAGCAGGGATCGGACTTAGTTTAGCGAGCGGATCGCGGCCATTGGTGCCCCGATCGCTAGAATCTTTTGAATGGGGAATGCCTGCGCGAAGGAGCGGGCCAGAGTATGGCTGAGTGGGCCAGAGTATGGCTGAGTGGGCCAGAATTTGGCTGAGTGGGCCAGAATTTGGCTGAGCGGGCCAAGCTGTAGCTGAGTAGGATAGAAAGGTGGCGTTCGGACGAGTGTGTGCGCGACAGGGGGATTCCCATACCCCTTGATCAGGCCCCAACCGCCCGGCGATCGCGATAGGCAGTTTCGGGCGTAACGGAGCCTGCTCAAGGGGCTGGCGTCGATCGAACCAGGCGCGGTCTTAGGCAGGTTCCTCTGGGGACGAATCCTTGTCGAGGCTCATGCACCAGCATCCCGGGGTATTGCCGAGGCGTTCCATGAGTTGTGCCAATCGCAGGTGGTATCGGACATGCACTCTCGACAGCAACCGGCAGATGTATTTAACCAACGATTTGCGTCCGCCTTCCTCGAAGCAGCAATCCTCGGTAAGAAATACCTGCATGGTGTCATGCTGGTCCGTCTCTAAGCAAATGCCCAGGGCGCCATTGTTGTGGAGCGACAAAACCATCTTCCGAAACAAGGTGTTGTGCTTGGTCGAGATCCCGGGTGGAATCAATTCGACCTCGATTTCCTCGATTCCCATCGCGAGGAGAGCCAACTCGTTGGCATCCACACTTGTTTTTCCGGAGAAGGAAAGATTGCGAAACAACTCAGTTCGAAACCCGAGGATCGCATTCAAACGACTGGCAGCCCGAAGGAATCGGAGGGCTACGATATTCAGTCGCTCGACGCCGGTGAGAATTTCAGCATCGCTCCCCGAGGTGAGCATCAGTCCCGCCTTCCAGAACTCGGCCAACCCTGATTCTGGATCGTCTCGAAATGGGGTCGAGTTTTGGAAGTACCACGCCACGGTGGAAGCTGTGCTCTTGTGGTTGGTTTGCAGGCAGATGCGAGCATGGCGATGCCCGATATCGAGGAAGACCATCGAACCGTGGGGAGAGGTTCGTCCCAATCGGTTGGTCGGCGAAATGATTTTTCCGAATTGGATTGCCAGATCAATTTCGGAGTCCGCGGGATAGGGCGGCATGCGAGCATCGAGGAGTTGCTTTCGAACCTCGTCGGGACCATACGCGAACAATTCATACATGCGATCGAATACGAAAGCCTTGAGTTCTTTTTCTGAACGATTCAATCGTTGGGCCTTGTCCAATCGCGATTCGGAAGGTTTAAGTCCTAACAGGTCGTTGGACATCTCCTCGATCCAACCGTCCGGCGTTTGGTCTTTTTCGGCCAAGGAAACGACAAATTCTTCCGAGTTTTCCTTCTGAGATCCATCTCGTTGGGGGAATGAACTCCATCGTAGCGTGAAGTGCACCCTCTCTTGGTTTGGCAAAATCCGAGCTTTGAGTTCCCAGTGACCGTCGAGTGTTCCTAGGTTGGAAACGAACATCTCCCCATCCAAACTAGAGCGATCTGCGATGAACTCCGAAAGGGTCGGAAAGACAGGTTGCATGAACTGCTCTTTGGGGGAATTCCAACGCACCGCCCACGGCATCGCTTGATGGGGCGCCAATGGAGATTCTCGCTCATGGACCTTGGGAAGAGTCATGACTTTCCACTTGGTGGACTTACTCAACCCCTTCGTAAGCATGCGCACTGCATTAAGAATTTCTTCGATCTTTGCATTTGCATCATGAACCGACTGGGCACTTTCGATATGCGCTACCGCTGCGACCACGACTTCATACATTTCTCGAGCGCTTCGGGAATAAAGTTTGGGTTCCCAAATGTAGGAGCATCGGGCATGCGTTCGCCGAATCACCGGATCCTCAATCTGGAGCGGGGCATTGGACGCAAAAGCATCGACTCGGATCTTGGACACCTGGTACCGAGGTTTTCGCTTCGTGCTCGTCGACTCACGATTTCGGTCCGACGACGGCGGGTGCGTCACCACCGTCTCGAATTGGATACTCAGCCGTTCCGAAACAAATGACCAAGTGCGGTATGGGATCGCGCCCCCATTTTTGCTGACGTTTTCTAAGCCTGCCCCAGAATTTTCTCCGCATGCAGCGGCCTCCGTCCCGCTGGTTTCGCTCTGTGCTTCCGATCGTAAAGGTCTTGCGTTTGCGTCAAGCACTTGCCTTCTCCTTCATTCAAGCGGTCTTGGGGGCCAGGTCTTGAATTATAGAAACCTAGGAGGTCTGGGCTACTTTTGACACTTCTTGCAGTGGGGCGTTTTTCGGTCCCACTGCGCGTGGAATCATTCACCTGCGTTCGCACTGTTGCGGCATGCGAATATCTTTTTTCTACTGGTTGAGGGCGTAGAAGGTACCGCTACTAGGATGTGAATCGGGCGAGTTGTCCCGTGTCGCGCGCGATCGTGATGGTTAATACATCGAGGTTCAGACAGTTGGGATTGGTTCCAAATGGATCCTCGATCTCGACGCTGGTTTCCTCCATCCCAAACATCCCCAGCGATAGTACTGCCACCAGAATAGGGGACCACCAACCAAACCGCTCGCATGTCACCATGGGGAGGGTAATCAAGTAAACCAAAATCAGAAGTTTGATCATCGAAACATACGCGAACGGGAGTGGGGTCTTCTGAATTTTTTCACAGCCACCTTGCGCGCTGACCAGCTCCGCGATCTGTGTCTCGAGATGCCGAGTGATTTCCGGATTGATCACCCCCCGGACCGCTTGATCCTTCACCCAGGCTGACATGGCTGCCGCAATGGCCGTGGGTTGGTTTCCGAACCCTTCGACGATACTCATCAACTCTTCCGATAGGAACGGACTCGCTTCTGACAAATCGCGTGAACCTCGCAGCGATGCTTTGAGTGTCATCGCATACGCGGCGACGAGATTCGCAAGTTCTTTGCCGCTCGAGGTGTAGGTGGATCCGGCGCGGGTGAGGTTGCGACTGGCATTGACGATTGTGCCCCAATGGGTTCTCCCCTCCCAATAACGTGCGTTGGATGCATTGATTCGCACCACTAGAAGAAAACCGATCAATGAACCGAGCACCACGTGGCCAAACGTGTCGAGCATGAATGCGGTATCGTGTCGCGAACCGTCTAGTTTGCCCCACCACAGTTCCGAGTGGATTCCTTGCACAAAGCAAGCGTACGCGACGAGCAAAACGATCCGTTGATAGCAAAGTGGCAACGCCGTTCCGTTCCATGCGAAGGCGTTGCGAAACCAACTTCGACTCTGTTGGACCGGTGACAAAGAGCTCTTGGAATCCATCGTTTTTCACGTGCCGATTTTCGGATCGAACTTCAAATGAACGGAATTGCGAGTGGAAAAATACCATAGGGCGGTTACGCTTAGTACAACCTCTCCCCTGGATCATGCTTGGATTTCTGAAGTTCTCTTAGTTTTTGCATAGATTGAGTGCGATTCCTATGGTTGTCGAGAGCGTATTGGCCCTGAATGAGGAAAGTCTGCGGGGGCAGTGGGAATGGATCCACGGTTGCCTCAGAGATGTGCTTGAGGAGGGTGGCGAAAAAGAACTGGCAGAGATGTTGCCCTTATCGGGAACATTGCCCCTAACTTCTTCTGGCCTAAGCGGATCGGTTCATCTCACTCAAGCCTACTCCATCGCATTTCAACTTTTGGGGATGGCGGAGCAAAATGCGGCGGACCATTTCCGCAAATCGATCGAGCGCAAATCGGGCCTCGATGCTCTCCCCGCACTCTGGGGGGACTCTCTCCGCCAACTCAAAGACCTCGGCTGGACCTCCGAAGCCATCGCGCACCGTATTGCATCCATGCAGGTCGAGTTGGTGCTGACCGCCCACCCCACCGAGGCAAAACGAGCTACGGTGCTGGCCCACCATCGCCGGCTGTTCGACCGGTTTCAAATCCACCAACAGTTGCTGGAAATGTCGGTGTCGCAAGGCGGGTCAAACGCTTTGGAGTCCGATCCGCAACTTGAGGAGAACGATTTTGCGGTTCGAGCGCTTCTGGCCATCCTTTGGCGGACAGGGGAAATCTATTTAGACAAACCGGATATCCAGTCGGAACGCCGAAATGTCCTCGACTACTTAACCCACGTTTTTCCCGCGGTCCTTCGCCCACTAGACCAACGGCTTCGCAAGGCGTGGACTCACGTCGGTCTCGATCCCAAGGTCTTCGACAACCCTCTCGTTTTCCCTCGCCTGACTTTTGGCACCTGGGTGGGTGGGGATCGCGACGGACATCCGCTGGTAACCGCTGATGTCACGCGTCAGAGTCTATTGGAATTGCGACGCAACGCCATTGGATTGGTCCAACGCCATCTTCAACAGTTGGCGAGACTCCTCAGCTTGTCTGCATACTGGCAACGGCCGAACCCGGAGTTCTTACAAGCCCTTGCGGATGCATCCCAGCGGCTTGGCGACCAAGGAAAGAAAGCTCTCGATCGGAATCCAAACGAACCGTGGCGTCAATTCATCAACATGATGCTTTCGAGACTGCCCCGTTTTGATCCAGCGGATGAGCTTATCCTCAATGAAGCACCACCCACTTACCAGCGATCCACGGAACTACTTGCGGATCTGAGGCTCCTTTACGACAGCTTGATCGCAACCGGTCTGCGACGGCCAGCGGACTATGCAGTTCAACCGCTGATGCGAATCGTTCAAACTTTCGGATTCCATCTCGCGGTACTCGATGTGCGTCAAAACAGTGCATTCCACGACCGAGCGGTTGAGCAACTCCTCTCCGCTGCCGGTTTGGAGCGGACGAATTTCTCACAATGGTCTGAAGAAGAACGATTGCAATTGCTCGAATCGGAATTGCTGTCTCGCCGTCCTTTTGCGCGCCCCGATTCATCCCTCGGTCCTGAAGCCGACGCAGTTCTATCCGCATTGAGAGTCCTCAAAGAATACAGAGAGGCATACGGACAAGATGGACTAGGGGCGTTGATTGTGAGCATGACGCGGAGTGTCTCCGACCTGCTGGTGGTTTACCTCCTGGCTCGCGAAGTCGGATTGATGGAGGAGACCAACGAAGGACTGCGTTGCCCACTCGCCGTTGTGCCGCTCTTCGAAACCGTGGATGATCTTAAGAACAGCCCGGCAATTTACGATGCATTCCTCAACCATCCCATCACTAAACGGAGCCTATCGTTCGGAAAAAACTCATCGAATACCCTGTCCCATCCTGCAGGTGAACCATGCAGTCAAATCATGATCGGCTACAGCGATAGCAACAAGGATGGTGGTATTCTCGCGAGCCTGGTGAACCTGCGATGCGCTCAAAAGGAGTTGACCCTCGTCGGTAAGAAATATGGCGTTAGAACGCGATTCTTCCACGGACGGGGGGGGACCATCAGTCGAGGCGCTGGCCCGACCCATCGTTTCATCAAAGCCCTCCCGCACCAATCCCTGTCCGGCGATCTCCGCGTCACGGAACAAGGCGAAACGATTCCACAGAAATATGCGCATCAATCCACGGCCATGTACAACTTGGAATTATTCCTCGCTGGGGTCACCCGCAAAACACTCTTGGATGAAAGTGAACTTTCACAGGATCATCCACTCGATGCTACCTTGACCACTTTGGCCGACTGGGCGAGGGATCGATATACCGAATTGATTCAAGCTGAAGGCTTCGTGCCTTTCTTCCGCCAAGCGACCCCGATCGATGCGATCGAACAAAGCCGAATCGGTTCGCGGCCAGCTCGACGCACAGGCCAGCAATCCTTGTCCGATCTTCGCGCGATTCCGTGGGTCTTCAGTTGGGGACAAGCTCGCTTTTTCCTGTCCGGGTGGTATGGGGTCGGTTCTGCACTCCATCGACTCCTTGAGACCGACCCCACCGCCTTTGCAGAGGTGGAAAAGACTTGGAACCAATGGGCTCCTCTTCATTACTTGATCAGCAACGTCGCGACGAGCCTTGCTGCGACTGACCTAGAGATCATGCGAGCCTATGCTGGAATGGTCGACGATGTAGGGTTGAGGGACCGCTTCATGCATGCCATCGAATCCGAACTCCAGCTTACACGCAATCGGATCGAACGCATCTACGGAGGACCTTTGGAAGAACGACGGCCAAACATCCAAAGGATGATGAACCTGCGATCGAGTGGCTTGAAAGTCCTGCACCATCAGCAAATCGACTTGCTGCGGATGTGGCGCAGCTACCATCGCATGCAACAAACCCAAGAAGCAGATCGATTGATTCCCCAATTGCTGCTAACCGTCAACGCCATCGCGAGTGGGTTGGGAACCACCGGCTGATTCTCAGAAGTGGGAATAGAACGGTTGCGCCGCTCCTCAAGTCAGGTTAATGCCTGCAATCTTCCATAATCTTCGCCAGAGTGCCCTTGCCACCGAGGTTGTCTGGCCGATACAAGCGTGCATGGATGGGCTTGCGCCACCTTCGGCGGGTTGACATAAGGATGCAGTCATGGCGAAAAAGCCTCAAAAGACGACTCCACAGCGGGTAGTGGAAGGGCTCCTCATGTTTGCTCCAGCCCCGATCCGCAGTATTGCGGCAACGCCGTTGGGTTCCCGTATTCTGCTGACAATTGCGGCAGGCTTGCTCGCGACCGGTGCCTTAACCGTCGACTGGGAAGGTGGCGTTCCCCACTTTCATGTGAACCGCGAAAAAGTCCAAGAGGCTGGCGCCATCATCAAAGAGGACCTTCGCAACCAAGGCATCAGCTGGTCCCAAAATCAAGGAACCGTGACCGTCGGTGCGGATGGTCAACAGTACTCGTTCCAACCCAATCAGATTCTGCCAGGGTTCCAAGGTGCAGCCGTTCCAGGCAATGGCTATGTCCAAAATGGGCAACCCGCCGTCCCCGGGTACCAACAAGGCTATGTTCCCAATGGAGCCGTTCCGGGTGGTTATCAACCTCAAACGCCCGGTTACCCGAATTACCAAGGTCAAGTGAGCCAGTTTCCTGTGACCCAAGGTGGCTGGAACCAAAACCCTGCATACTATCCTCCAGCAGCGCCGGGTTATCCACCCGCACAGCAACCGGCACAAGCATATGGTCCCCAAGGATACGGTGCGCCACAAGGGTATGGCGGCGTTCCTGGATATGGAGCCGCTCAAGGCCAAATCTATCCGCCTGAGTACCGGCGTTAACCGGCCGCTAGCGCGTCGCCGCTGACAAGACCACTAGCATGCTTCTGATTGTACAATCAGCCGGTCGGCCTTAGCCGCGGTTACAGTCCCAACCGGCCGCTAGCGGGTCGCCGCTGACGAGAGACGCGATCTGTTTGTGGTGCTATCGGTTAACCAACCTGTCTCCCGAATGCCTAATGATAAACTCAACCACAGGCTTGGGATCGTCCAAGCCATGAGGATGATGGCCAACGCCCGGTTTGTGATAAACCTCCACCTTACCCCCGAGTTCCTTGTATCGCGTTTCCACCAGACTCGTATTTTCCTCGTAAGGAACTACGTCGTCTGCATCTCCAACAACATAGACGAGCGCGATTTTTTGTTTGGCTAACGGTGCCAATTGATCGATTGGATTGCCATCGTATGCGATTGCATCCGACTCGCTTTGAAATCCATAACTCTCTTTCATCGCTTTCCAGTCCCCAGGGCTTCCCTTTCCTTTACCCTTGCCACCGGGCCAACTCTTCATGTCGAGGACAGCCGCATCTCCGTAAATGACAGAGACATTTTCCGGATGCTCGGATGCGTAGCGATGTGCGTACAATCCTCCTCGACTGATGCCGATCAAAACTGCGCGCTTCGAAAACCCTCGCTTGATCAAAAACTGATGGAATGACGCGAGTTGCTTGACCGCCTCGGGAGAACCAAACGTATTTCCCACGGAGAGATAAACGTGATAGAACCCTCGTTCGAGAAGCTGCGGGGCAGCGCATCGCTCGGTGAACGCATCAGGAAACATCAAGCACCATGAAAACAATCCACCACCGATCGGCTTGTTCGGTTCAACTACCCACGCCTCCATCCCCTGGAATTGAAAACGGTGTCTTGAGTATCCTTGCCATCGGTCAATAGTTTCACCTTCGAACCGAAGATCGATCGAAGAAGGTTTAGCTATTTCCCCCGACGGGGCTTTTGTCTCCTTGGGGAGAACCGATTGTTGCGCCCATGCATCGCAGCGGAGAATCGCCCAGGTTACTGCGATGAATGATACGAGTATGAAGGAAAGACGATTGCGGTAGAAATTCGATTGTTTCACAGAAGTTGCCTTCATTCATAAACAGTTAAAGACCAGACGCTCGAAGAACCGTTTGTTGCACATTGAGGTCATGCGTATACGTATACTCCGATTCCTTCTCTCCTCGTAGAATCCTAGCCATATCAGCGGCATCATCGACGTATCGGACGTACTTTGGGAATTGGACCTCTTGGATACCGGAACGATAGTTTCCGCTCACTTTGGAGAGTGAGATTGTAGCCGTCGGATTGTCCAGTGGCTGGATATGAAAAGTGCCCTTGGTTCCGCATACGACCAAGTGACGTCGGCTGAATCCATCGACTTCGACCGCTGACGATTTCACCGTAGCGATCGTTTGAGGATATGTCAGTACCGCCAGCATATTGTCGTTCAGCAAGTCACCAAATGCAGAGGTCGATTGGGAGAATGGGTGCACTCGGTCGGGAACTCCCATCATTCCCAGGATCAAATCGATCAGATGGCAGCCGAGTTCGAACATCATGCCACCACGGTATTTCGCCTGCTCAATGCGATCGGCTGCAGGAAGTACTTTACTCATCACTGCATGGATTTCGAAAACATCCCCTAAATAGCCTTGGCTTAGGAACTCTCGCAGAAGAACGACGGCAGGGTTGTAACGGTACATGTATCCCATTTGGATCAGCAACTGGGATTCGTTGGCTTTGCGGACCAACTCTTGGAAGCGAGCAAGTGATTCACCTGCTGGTTTATCGAGATGAATGTGTTTGCCAGCATCGATGCAAGCGTGCGCGACGTCCAAGGAATCCCGCACCGATGTCTCTACTAACACCGCTTGTAAACCTGGAACATTGAGCAATTGCTCCTGTGTCATCCACGGCACATCCTGAAACGCTTTGTTCGAACGAGCTGCCTCGCGAGCGGTCGGATCGTTCTCAACAATTCCCACAACTTCGTAGTCAGGTGAGTCGCGGTAAACGGAAATCTTGCTGGCGTGGCCGTGCCCTACCCCGATCTGACCGATTCGAATTTTGTCCTTAGCTACTAGGTCCTTGGCTTTGGAGCGATGGAGGTCGGGTCCCAGCGTTATCGCCGAAGAGGCGATGGCGGTTCCGAGCTGAGTGATGAGGGTTCTTCGCGTTTGGATCATGTTGCGATCGATTTATTCTGGTGTAGATCGGGCGAAGTGCATATTGGTCGGCTAGATCACCGTTTCGACTTCCGTGTACAAAAACAGGACGCCACCTGTCGCATAATTCGGTACATCAGCTATCGCGGCTTGTCCCTCAGGAGATGCTAAGATTTCATCAATCTGCTCGCGGCTGTCGGCATAGAGGTCCGCGACAAAGTAGAATTGCGACTTGTTGTCTCCGAGCACCTCGGTCACTTTTCCGATCGTCCAGTGCCTTAACCCTTTCATCTTTTTCGCAAGTGGAATATGGATGGATTCGTAATACCGGTCAAATGCTTCCGGGTCTTTGGGCTGATGGTAGAGAACGAGCAGACGGATCATCGAATGTGCACCTCGGTTATTGAGATCGCTCGGCAAAAATGGTTGTCCCTGCTAAGGGATTAGACGCAATGAGTATACCGTTGAATGTCAAATCACGGTTGCCTGGCAATCGTGTCATGAAATAGCTTTTTTGAGTGAATCCATGTCTGAACTGAAAACCGCTGCCCCCCCACCCTTCCGCTCCCTTTTCGTTACCGATGATACGAAAGCATACCTCGATGGCAATTCACTAGGCCGATTGCCACGGCGGACGGTGGGTTATTTACAGCAGGTAATCGCTGAGCAGTGGGGGAAGGATTTGATTTCAGGCTGGAATGCGCACTGGCTATCGATGCCGGCCCGTATCGGCAACAAAATCGGTCGTTTAATCGGTGCTCATGCCGGTGAAACAATCATGAGCGATTCCACGTCCGTGAATTTATACAAACTCGCCAACGCTTTGATGCGACAGTCGGGGGATCGAATCAAGGTCCTCTCCGATCGGGCGAATTTCCCTTCGGACCTTTACGTTTTAGGCGGCCTCGATGGAAGTGCTCAAGGTCAACCGAGCCACATCGAAAGTGGTCGGCGCGGACGTTCTGATGAGGCGATAAAATTCGAATTGATGGATCTGGAGACATGCGGCTTTGAATCGATATCGCAGCGTATCTGTGATGCAATCGATGATGAGACTGCGTTGGTGTCTCTCTCCCATGTCCATTACAAAAGTGGGTTCGCGTATGACATCGAGTCGATCACACGCGTTGCCCATCAACACGGCGCATTCGTCTTGTGGGACCTAAGCCACTCAGTAGGTGTGCTCCCGATGCAATTGGGGGAGTGGAACGTCGATGCTGCGGTCGGATGTACGTACAAATACCTCAATGGTGGTCCAGGCGCCCCTGCGTTTCTATACTTGCGAAGCGATTTGCATTCTCAAGTCGACAATCCGATTCGCGGTTGGTTCGGCGCTAAGAACCCATTTTCGTTTTCCGTAGACTATGTTCCTAGTTCGGATATTGAAAGGTTTTTGGTGGGCACACCTCCGATCCTCTCACTTGCAGCGATTGAACCAGGAGTGGATCTTGTTTTAGAAGCAGGCATCGAGCATCTGAGAGAGCGGTCGATACAACTGTCGTCGGAGTTTATCGCTTTAGTCACCGAGCGGTTGTTGGCATTGGGATTCACCATCCAGTCCCCCCTGGATGCCACCATGAGAGGTTCGCACGTGTCCTTAGGGCATCCGAATGCTTGGCAAATCACCCAAGATCTCATCCATCGCTATTCGGTCATTCCCGACTTTCGTGCGCCGGGCACGATCCGATTCGGGTTCGCGCCGATGTATACCACGCGCGATGAATTGCATCAGGCGATCAAGGCCCTGGAGTTGTCTATCCAGTCTCGGAGCTATCACGATTTTCCAGCCGATATCCAAGGTGTCACGTGATGATGCTCGTTCGCAGGTACTCGCGTCGGTGATTGCTCATAGCTCTCTCAGCACGACCTTAATGACCCGTTCTGCCCATGCACCGTACATCATGGCAGAGGGGTGAAGCCCATCATCGGCTAGCAAACCGGTTGTGCTATCGATTGCTTTTCGCGAAATGTCCGTAATATCGATGTAATGCGCGCCGCAGAGGCGAGTTTCTTCCTCTTTTACCTGATTGTAAGTATCGATTTGCTCAGCAATTTTCGAACGATCCCGCCCGACGGCGAAAGGAGTGACACCCCAGTCCGGGATACTGAGCACAACGATACGACGGGCGTTGCCAGCAACTCTTTCCATCGCATCGTTGAGCAAACTTCGAAAATCAATTCGAAACGATTCCACGTCGCGATTGCGATATTGGTTGTTCACACCGATCAGAAGCGATACCCAATCGTACCTCGATTTCAGGTTCGAATCTGCGATGCCTTGGATCAATTCGTCCGTGGTCCAGCCTGTCGTTGCAACAATTTTCGGATCGACGAGATCGAATCCGTTTTCTCGCAAAGCAGTCGCCAATTGCATCGGCCAACGCTGCTCCGCGGTGACTCCTTCGCCAATCGTGTACGAATCCCCAAGTGCGAGCCATTCGATGGATCGGTTTTTGTCAGTCACGTACTTAGTCACCATTCATCGGTAGCGAATTGTTCTCAAGACCCAATGGTCCATGAGCTTACTTTGGTTGCAAGAGCAACTCATGCTGTTTCGGTCCAGGTAATAGCGGGGTCGCCTTGCCATAGGCCCAGTCGTAGAATCCAGCCCGGAAATACGGGGAGAGCGGATTCCCAGACTGACCACCGGGTTGATGGTAGATGCCGTTCTCCTCATCCCCTGGTGAAACAACCAACCGTTGCGAGGCGCCACCGGAAGGGCTTTGGACTCGCGGCATATGATTGTCACCCGGCAACTCAACATCGGGCATGTCGAGGAGCCCCCCTAGGAACGTGACGGCAGCGGAAAGTGGATGCCGAATCGAGGAGCGATTCTTTGCTCCCCATGTAGCCTTAGAAAGAGGTTGGCCCTGACCTAATTTGCGTTCGGTAGCTTTCGCAGACTCAGTGAGCAACTCCTCCCACGACGAGTATTCGCTCGGAAGCCAATGCTGAGGCTTTTGGTCCAAGAGTTCGGTAACAACATCCTCGTACGAAATGGCAATGTTCTGATCGATTCCGAATTTTCGAGCCAAGCCACGTTTGGTTTGGTTGTTGCTGTTATCCCGGCGGTTGGCGCCAGCGAACCCGAAGATTCGCTCCACCACTTCGGTTCGGAATTCCCGAACGATCCGATACGCTACCGAGTCCACACTGGCACGGAGAGGTTTTGCAGCGACAGCGTCTAAAATCTCCTTTGAAAAATCCCCGCTAGCGTTTTCGGTAGCCTCCTTAAGTCTGCTCTGCCAAGTCGACAAGAAGATCGCTTCGTCATCCAACTGGATCTCGAGCAATCCTTTTTCATCAAACTCGTTCTTTGCTCGCAGGCGATCCCGAATTTGGCGGGCTCGAGCACCTGGATCGTAGCGACCATCCCCCACGACATTGAGAAATTCCTGACCCAGGATTCGGCTATTCGCGGTCCAGAGTCGACCATCCGCTGGGTTGTAAACACGAGGATGATTTTCGGGCTCGAGGTAGCCTTGCCAGTCGCTGTCATCTTTGGACCAGTCGACGGGCACCATCGGAGGTGTCGATTTACGTTTGGGGATCCGACCTGAAATCGTCCAGCCGATGTTTCCATCGGCATCTGCGATCATGACGTTTTGGTTGGGCATCCCAGCGCGATTGGCTATCCCCATCGTTTGCTCAACGCTCGTCGAGGATTCCATTTCGATGATGTTGAGATCGAATGCGTTAGGATCGTCCCCGATCCAATGATGCACGAATTTACGTCCATCTCGGACAGCCACAACCGGACCCCAAATCGACCGTTCAACGATGATGTCTTCGAAACCACCGGGATACGCAAGCCGCTCGGTGACCTTCTCAATTTTCTTGGGGCCGGATGGTGTCATGTAAGACTCTGGATCACCCTCCGCACGGACCAATTCAATGACGTCTCCGTAATCCCCGTAGCTGTTGGTGAATCCCCACGCTACGGAACCGTTTGAGCCTTCGACCATGACCGGAGCTCCTGGAAGAGTCACGCCGATCAATCGTCTAGTTGTTCCACCGATCGTTGGAGTATTCATCAGCGCGCGGTACCAGGTCGCTGGGACTCGCAATCCTAGGTGCATATCGGATGCCAAGATCGCATGGCCATCTCTGCCCACCGATTTACCAACTGCCCAATTGTTGCTGCCTACACGAAATTCAAAATCGTGGTGGATCCGACCTAACATAGTTTCCAATCGCGTCGCCCCAGATTCCATATCCTCCGGTTCCGATTGATCGGACGGAGTGTTCTCGAGTGACATCGAAATGGCGCGAGCACCTTTGTCGTTCAGAGGCGTCGGCGAATGGCGAGTATGGGCGAGTGCCTCAGGGCCAGGGATGGGAGGGGCTGGTAGCATCGAATCGTCGAGCGCCGCATCCCATTTGGAACCGTTTCGAACTAGGAAGTGAAACACTTCGTCGGAAACCTTCTCCTTAAGGAGCCCGAGTCCCACTTCCGGCTCTGCATCCATAGGTTGCAGATCGCACATCATCGCCAGCATTACCAGGATGGAATCCGAAGGACTCCATGATTGCGGTGTCTGGCCAAGAGCCATGTATTCGATAGGAACGCTTGATAGGCTAGCCAGCCCTGCATTGACCCCCTCCGCGTACGCATCCAGCACGCGGCGATGATTCTCTGGAATTGCTTCGACAACTATTTGCGAGGTCTTTTCAAAGCGGTGCTTCCGAAAACTTCGGTCCAAACGCAATCCCATCTGGCCGAACAGTTCGCCCATGCGACCAGAGGGAATTCGCCGCAGCAAATCCATTTGGAAGAATCGGTCTTGGGCGTGAGCGAACCCTAAGCCATATGCTGCGTCTTCGCGGGATTGCGCGAGGATCGATGGTACCCCTAAATTGTCTCGTTGGATCCGAACTTCACGCTGGATTCCGACGACGCGTAGCGTGCCATCAAGTCGCGGTAATGTAGAACGAATCTTCCAAACCCCAAACGCGATTGCCCCCAAACCGAGCGCCAGGCATATCAGGGTTGAGCGAACGAAGAAACGTTTCCAACTCCAGGATCTAGCAGGGGACTGCACTGCGGATGGTTCTTTCATACTCGCAACTCATCACGAAGGAAAAGATTGGGGAGGATTCACGCGACATGCCCATTTCGAGGCGTTCAGTGTAATGGTTTCAACCAGTTGTTGGCAAAGTCCCAGCTGTTTTCAGAGGTTTTGCCCTCCCAGTTTAACGCGGATCGCTAGAAACTATCATCACCAGTGGTTTTTCAACGAGAATCATGGCTACTACCCCCCCGTCGGTCCGGATACATTAGGGACGAGTTAGAGGCTCAACGATTTCCTGGAATTGCGAAGAGCCGCGTCGGACTTTACGATCGGGTGTTGCATTGCGAAACCCACAATCCACTGTCGAATCCTTGGATCTCTGGTCCAAATGGTTTCTCGTTGCTTTGCTGTGCGCGTTTCCCTTTTTGGTTTATACGGCCAGCGGTATCAAAATTGGTTCCGCCTCGGCGCACGCATGGCTCCCCGAAGGACGTGAGGAGCGGACCCGGTACGAGCAATTCCTGGAAGCGTTTGGATCCGATCAATTTTTGGTTGCATCATGGAACGGCTGCCGTCTCGACGATCCCAGGTTAGTCCAATTCAAATCCGAGTTGCTCTCCTTGGACGAATCGCGCGGCAAAACTATCGACTTCATTCAAACGAGCAAGGAAGTCGTCGAGTCGCTGACCAACCCGCCATTATCCATTCCTGAGAAGAATGCTTTGAGTCGGCTCGAAGGGTCGATTATCGGTCGGGATGGCACCGCCGCTGTCTTTGTTCGATTCACTCCGGAGGGAATAGCTAACCAAAAAGAGTCTGTCGGGTTGGTTCGTGAAGCCGCAGATCGTGTGCCTGGATTGACGCAGAATGATCTGCGTATGGTAGGTTCCGTCTATGAAGCATTCGCCGTGGACGAGGCCGCCGAGAACAGTTTGCGAAAACTCGTGTTGCCATCGAGTCTATTCGGTGTGATTCTAGCTTGGTTGTGCTTAAGGAGCGCTCGGGCCGCTGCCGCCGTTCTGGTGATTGCAGGACTTGGGCAATTGCTGGCCATCGCGATCGTAACCGCAACGGGTGGCGTTTTCAGTGCCGTACTGATTGTTCTACCGACTCTCGTTTTCATGCTGACGCTATCGGCAGCAGTCCATTTTATGAATTACTATCGCGATGTCGCCTACGATCATCGCGATCGATTGGGTGCTCGAGCGATCTTGCTCGGTTTCAAACCGAGTGTCCTGGCGACATTGACGACGGCCCTTGGAATGGCTGCACTCGCGACGAGCCAATTATCGCCGGTGCGAACTTTTGGACTTTATTCGGCGTCCACCCTTTGCTTGGCAACGGTGATCCTGATCCTGTGTTTCCCTAAACTGGCCGATTGGCTGTGCTTGAAATCGTTCCAGCACCGCGCTGACCTCCCATTGAAAGCGTCCGATAGCCCCACCGAACCATCGCTCAGTATCTCTCCTCCCGCGTCGAGTCGCCCCGGATACGCCGAGGACCCAGACCATTCACTCCCCGTCTCACCGTGGGCAATCGGCTATTCGAAGTTTGTGCAGCGCCATTACGTGGCGATCTGCGCGCTGGGCTTTTCGTTATTGCTTTTCAGTTTCTACGGTCTGTTGCACTTGCAGTCTTCGACAAAGTTCGACGATATGTTTCCCAAGTCGAGTCCCACGGTCCGTTCCATGGCATGGATCGAAGAGCATCTGGGACCAATCGCTTCGGTCGAGATCATGATGCGGTTTCCAGGTGGCAACGCTGCCGATCCGTACGATCAACTCGAATGGGTCGATCGGGTCACCAACCAACTCCGTTCCAACGCGGATATCGGTGGCGTGATTTCGGCCACAACGTTCTTGCCGAAACTACCGAGCAGCAGTCGAGTGCGCGATGTGGCAAAACGCAGCGTGTTTCGCTCCGAGATTCCGAAACGGCTGGAGATGCTCGAGGACAAGGGGCTGCTCGCTCGCACCGAAGATGAAAACATATGGCGATTAACGGCCAAGGTTTCTGCCTTGTCTCGATTGAACTATGGACAACTCACGGAAAAGGTCAGCCAATCAGTGGCAGAGGTCCAGCGTATATCGACTCCAAGCAAAGCTCTCGGAATCAACAGCCTGGACAGTGGCTTGACGAACGACACGGCGAGTGGCGAGAGACTTGGTCCAAGTGAATTGTTGCCACCGTTTCGTGCGGAATATACCGGTCTGTCCCCAATCATGCACGATACTCAACTCGCGTTGCTCGACGACCTCGGTTCTAGTTTTTCGACCGCGTTTCTTTTGATCACCCCGGTCATGATGTTGATCGCTCGAGGTTTTCGCTCTGGGCTGCTGATCATGATTCCAAACGTTTTGCCAGAGACGCTGGTCTTCGGATCGATGGCGTGGTTGGGGTACTCCATCGATATCGCTGGCATCCTTACTGCGAGTGTGGCGATGGGGATCGCGGTCAACGATACCTTGCATTTTGTGAACTGGTACACGCGGCGTTTAAGTCTCGGGGATACTCGCCAACAAGCGATCGCAGATACATTTTCGAACTGCGCCAAAGCCATGGTACACACGATGCTCATCAGTTGTTGCTCGATGGTTCCTTTCATGTTTGCCGAGTTCAATCCGACCCGGCAGTTCGCGATCCTGATGATCGCCATGATGAGCAGTTCCATTCTTGGTGATTTGGTGTTGCTCCCAGCGCTGCTTCTAAGTCCGCTCGGAAAAACAAATTCTCGCTCGCCGTCGGCCGATGCTGTGGCGACAGGTGGGGATTCTACCGTCGTACCCGTTCCTGCGGAACTTGTCTCTTCGGCGACAGTTGCGGCGATCGAATCG
Organism: Pirellula sp.; assembly: GCA_046318275.1. GTDB lineage: Bacteria > Planctomycetota > Planctomycetia > Pirellulales > Pirellulaceae > JBKCUI01. Next base: position 74,696 of record JBKCUW010000005.1, read on the forward strand.
TAGGGATATTCAAATCCCCGATCATTCCGCGCGAAGGCGCGAAGGTATGAAAACGCGAAGGCGTAAATCGATGGTAGTGGATCTTGCTAAAGATCCCGGCAGCTGAACGTCTCAAACCGCGGCTAAGTCCGACCGGCTAATGGAGGTCAGCAGCAGGCAATAGGCTTTGTGAGCGGCGACGCGCTAGCGGCCGGTTTTACGCGCTGGAATTCTTTCACGCGAAGGCGCGAAGCCGCGAAGGTATGAAAACGCGAAGGTGTAAATTGATGGAAGTGGATCTTGCTAAAGATCCCGGCTGCTGAACGTCTCAAACCGCGGCTAAGTCCGACCGGCTAATGGAGGGCCGCAGCAGGCAATAGGCTTTGTGAGCGGCGACGCGCTAGCGGCCGGTTTTACGCGCTGGAATTCTTTCACGCGAAGGCGCGAAGCCGCGAAGGTATGAA
>JBKCUW010000006.1:0-17874 GCA_046318275.1 Pirellula sp.
CGATCGCATCGGTCATCTTGCGCAGGATCTCTGAGGAGAGCCCCGAAGGTGTTCCCGAAGACATCTCAGGTGCGTCGGCTGACCATACCCCACCTGCGATCCCGCACATCCGCCCCTCGATTTCCAAACAGTTTTAAAACAGTGCCGTTATCTTTCGCTCAGGCCCCAGTATAACTCCAGAAACTATAGCACCTAGTTCATGGTTCGCAGATATCAATTTGACGCCAAGGTTATTCAGCCACCGGGTATTCAGCTCCAGAGTATTCAGCTCCAGAGTATTCAGGCCCAGAGTATTCAGGCCCATAGTATTTAGGCCCATAGTATTTAGGCCCATAGTATTTAGGCCCATAGTATCTAGGTTGGGGGTCTTGTCGCTACTGTGTCGAATCGACATCGGGGGCCCGGAAGTGGTCGCGTGGAAGTGAACGCCGAAAAGCGATGTCGGGCGAGAAACATCGCTTGGCGAAAAACATCGCTGGGAGAAAAGCAACGCCAGCCCAGAAATCCAGCCCGGAAATATCGTCGGGCTCAAGTTGTTTTCGGGGGCCTAAAGTTCGTCGGAAAAGACTATACTCTGGGGGCTACCTAACTCTGGGGGCTACCTACCGATGTCCTTTCCCTGTTGAACACGTACTCGTGATACGGCGAACACCGTGATATGGCGAACACCATGAAATCTTTGCTTCGTACCTTTGCGATCGCTGCTCTTTTTTGCGTTACCTTTTGGTCTCAATCGGAACCATTGCAGGCTCAAGTTTTCTGGATTGCGGGATATGGTCCAGGAGTTTACGCGAGCCGTTTGCAGCGCGATGGATCGATGGCTGAACCCAAGCTGGTGGCAGAGCAAAAGAACCCATCGTTTTTAGCGATCCATCCCAAGCTGGACGTGATGTATGTCGTCACGGAAACGATGCGCGATGATCGAGATGCCCCCGCGGCGATTGTTGCTTATCGATTTGACCGTAAAGCATACCTCGATGGCAAAACGCCAGAGTTGGTCAAGATGCAATCGGAGAAGGTGAACGGGGATGTGCCATGCCATGTTGCCATCGACCCAACGGGCAAGTTCGCCGTGGTGGCGAACTATGTGAGCGGTTCGGTCTCGGTATTCCCGCTCGGGGATGACGGGGCTCTCCAGAAGGAATCGGGGACGATCCAGCATCAGGGATCGGGTCCAAACCCTGAACGACAGAAGGGTCCCAACGCGCACTGCAGTCTTTTTGATTCGACTGGCCGCTGGGTCTTGGTTGCGGATCTCGGAGCCGATCGCGTTTTCGTGTACGAGTTGGACAAAGACAAGAAGACACTCAAGCCTGGACCGAACCCAGCCTTTGAGTTGCCACCTGGAAGTGGTCCGCGGCATTTGGCATTTCATCCGTCAGGAAAGACGGTTTACATCATCAACGAACTTGGGATGACGTTGACCGCCGCTTCGTGGGATGGAGCCACCGGAAAGCTAGAAACGGTTTCCCATGAGAGCACCGTTCCGGAAGGGAAGCCGACGCCGGGAGGTTCCACAGCGGAGGTGATCGTTCATCCATCGGGGCGTTTCGTGTACGGTAGTAACCGAGGTCATAACACCATTGCAATTTTTGCAATCAATCAGAGTACTGGTGGGGCTAAACGGATCGATAACTTTGATACGCTTGGGAAAACGCCTCGCAATTTTCGCATCGATCCGTTTGGTCAATTGCTGTTAGCCGAGAATCAAGATAGCGACACGGTATATTCCTTCCGGATCGATAGCGCGACAGGTATGGTCAAGCCGACAGGCCATTCCATTCGTCCTCTCAAACCGGCGTGCATCAAATTCTTGATGGATCCTCAAACGTCGCTCCGGTAGTGCGCGAAGTTGATCCGGCGTCAGGCAGCAATGATCTGGTGGTAGGCTGGGCTGATTCTAGGAGGCGATTGGGATTTTCCAGATCGTTGGGGTCCAGAAGTGGGATTGCCAAGCGTCCTTGGTTGAGCACTCGCGCACGCGCAGTTCGGTCGCATCGACCTCGACATAGAAGAAGGCTTGGTTGCCTCCACTGAAGTGGCTCGAGTTGTCGACGTTGAGCAATTGTATTCCTGACTCGGTTTTATCAGGTGTTCCGTTCCATCGTTGGACGTTTCGGACATGGGTGTGGCCGTACAGAATCGCGACGATATTGGCTTTTTCGATCGCCCGGTAATACGCTCCTACATCGCATGGATTCCATTCCATACCGAGGTTTTTTTCATCGGTCGCGTCGCAGCTTTTGCTGTAGCGAACGACGTCGACATGATGGGTTAACCAAACAGGGCGTCGGCTGTCGCCGACGTGCTGCTCGAGATCCCCGATCAGGAAATCGAGGCTTTCCATGGGGTTGTAGCGTCGCTTTTGCGATACGGAACGATCGCCGCCAACGACGATACCGAGGTGGATGCAATGCAGCGGTCCCCAGTCCCACGAGTAGTGCAATCCGTTGGCAGAGATAGAGGCGACGGTTCGGCGTCGGTTGCGTTCGATCAGCCCATCGATGGCGAGTCCATCGCCGCTGGGGCTGTCATGATTGCCGTGAACTTCGAAGACCGGGAATTTCAATCGGCCTTCGGTGCCGGTTAATCCGTAGTCGGCGACATAGCCATCCCATTCCGTCCTTTGCATCGCAGATTGTGTCGCTCCTCGTTTATCACCGGTGTCGATGATATCCCCAGCGTGCATCACACCGCGAATCGAACCCACGACTCCACCTCCTGCTTCTTCAGGGATTGTGGTTCCTGGGAGGCTGTTCATGGTATCGATCAATCCACGGCAAACGGCAAGCGATGTTTCATCGAGGGAGCTTGGGGATTTCTCGTTGGCGAAGTAGTGTGTATCTCCGATTGCAAAGAAAGCGACGGGTGATTCCGAGGGAGCACTTTGAAGAGCGCCAAAGCTATGTCGGCACACGGCGTTGCAACTCGCGGCAGCGACGAGAGATTGCTGAAGAAAGTTCCGACGGTTGAGGAAAGGGTCCATGGAGCGGCTCGTGTTTCTTACGGTGAGAGGTTCAAGCGTTCAGCCCGACGAGCCGATGGCGGCATGCTGTGCTGCTGAACAGGGTGTTGCTGAACAGGATGTAGCTAAATAGGGTGTTGCTAAATAGAGCGCCACTGATCGGGAGGTGCTGCATCAGAGGATCATGGTGCGATTATAGTGGGAGATCAACAATAAACTCAATGATGGTTCGGGGGTCCTCAGCGCCCTCGGTGGCTTTCGATGTGTTGTTTCAGTTCCGCGATCGCTTTGTTGGTTCGTCCTGCACGCAGCGCATCCACGATCCGCTGGTGGCTAGCGACGGCCGTTTCCCATTCCGCTTTCTTGACGCTATCTCGAAACTTCTGAAAGAACACTTGAAGCATTTCCCCGAAGGCGATCATAGGAGCTAGCCCGCTCGCCTCCAGGAGCGCGCGATGGAACTGAATGTCCAGATCGATCTTGGACTGGAGATCTTTGGCGGTTTTTAAACAATCAACCAACTCCTGCAGCGTACCGATCCAGTCCGGATGTTCCGCGCAGTGCTTGACCACGTGAGGGATGACCCCTGTTTCCACGATAACTCGCGAGTCGATCAATTCCTCGGGGTCGACTTGGTGGAGGGACGCGTGAAATCCGAGGTTTTGCGTCATCCGTTGCCAGTCGAGTTCGCCAACGATCAGCCCGACGCCGGTTTTCGAATGCACGATGCCGAGGAACTCCAAGGCTTTGGTGGCTTCTCGCAAGCTGAGTCGGCTGACGCCGAACTTTTTGGCAAGCTCGGATTCGGTGGGAAGCCGATCTCCGGGTTGCAATCGCTCAGAAACGATCAGCTCCCGAATCTGTTCCGCGACCCGGTCGCGGATAAGGGGTCGCGTCAACGTGGCAAGCGATTCGCCGCGGGTGGTCGTGGAAATTCTCTTTTTTGTGCTGGTCACTTGCGGCCCCTTCTCTCGATTCGTTAGATTATCTGACAATCAGGCCTCAGGGTCAATGGTTCACGATTCACGGTTCTGTCTCCTCTCTTTTGTTTGCGCATTCCATCAGGAGGTTCGCCGACATGCCGACAGTTGCGATTACGGATTACACGTTCCCCAATTTGGATATCGAGCGATCGATTTTAGAGCCACTCGGGATCGAGGTTGTTCATGGGCAGTGCAAGACGCCGGAGTTATTGATCCCGTTGGTGGAGAATGTCGACGCAGTCATCACGCAGTTCGCGCCGGTGAATGCGGCGGTTATCGATGCGATGAAACGCTCGAAGGTGATCGTGCGCTATGGAATCGGAGTGGATAACGTCGATTTGCAAGCGGCCAAATCGCGAGGGATCCCGGTGTGCAACATCCCTGACTACTGCATCGATGAAGTGGCTGATCACACGTTGGCTTTTATCCTTTCAACCACTCGTCAAGTCGTCCCCAACTGCTTGCACATTCGGGAAGGAAAGTGGGGGCTGGCGTCCGATTTGACCCAGATGCGCACGATGAAGGATCAGACGGTCGGCGTTGTTGGATTTGGTCGGATCGGCCGCGAAGTCGTCGCGCGTCTGACGGCATTTAAAGCCCGTGTTTTAGTCTTTGATCCTGTCGTGGATGCTGCGACGATACAGGCGTGCGGTTGCGAAGGAGTGAGCCTCGAGCGATTGCTCGCGGAAAGCGACATTGTGACACTGCATTGTCCCTCAACCGCTCAAACGAAGAAATTGCTTCGCGCGGAAACAATCGCAGCGATGAAGCAGGGAGCGATCGTGATCAATCTCGCGCGAGGCGATTTGATCGATACCTCGGCAATGGTCGAAGCGTTGACCAGTGGCAAGTGGAGTGCGGCGGCGATCGACGTCTGTGATCCAGAGCCAATCCCAGCCGATAGCCCGCTTCGTTCTCTCCCCAATGTGATTTCGGCATCGCATATCGCCTCGGCCAGTGTCCGAGCCGTTCGAAAGCTTCGCGAAACCGCTGCGATGCATGCCGCTGCGGCGCTGACCGGCAAGCCCTTGCAACATATCGTCAACGGTGTCCCTTCGCCGGTTTGATCGGTGGAGCGATCGTCTTTCCTGCCAGTACCATCGAGTTTTTTCGGGAGAATTGTGAATGCCGAAACCATTGTTTCATGGGGTATGCGCGTCGTCGATCACACCGTTCCACGAAGACGGTTCTTTGTACTTAGAGCGGTTGGGTCCGCATTTGGATTGGTTGATTTCGGAACGGGTGGACGCGATTTCTCCGTTGGGGAGTTCAGGAGAGTTCGTGGCGATGGAGTGCGAAGATCGCAAACGGGTCTTGGCGGCGGCGTTGGAAAAGATCGCAGGTCGTGTGCATGTGGTTGCAGGTACGCATGATTATTCGACCCGTCGAACGATCGATCTTTCGAAGTTCGCCGAGTCGCATGGCGCGGATTCTCTGTTGATTGTTCCTCCGTATTACATGGCACCTACCCCAGTCCAAGTGATGGATCATTACCGTCGGATTGCAGAAGCGGTCTCCATCCCAATTGTTCTCTATCACAACATTCCGCTTACGTCCGTCGATTTGAGGACGGAGCATCTATTGAAGTTGTATGAAGAGAAAGCGATCGGCGGAGTGAAGATGTCGAACCCGGAACCGGACAGGATTTGTGAGCTATTGCAAGCGACCGATGGCAAATTCTTTACGTATGCAGGAATCGATACGGTGGCCTTTGAAGGGTTGTGCCACGGGGCTCATGGTTGGATATCTGGAATCCCGAGCACGGTGCCAGGGGCCGCCAAAGATCTCTACATCGCGATCGCGGTGGACAAGGATCTCGATCGAGCGAGATTGCTGTGGCGCAAACTGGCGCCGCTGATGAGGCTGCAATTCCAAGCCTACCATTCACGGGGTGAGGGGGCGCATTGGTTCTCGACGATGAAGGCAGCGCTCAACATGATCGGTCCGCCGGTCGGGAATCCAGAAATGCCTATTCGCCCGTTGCCGGAGTCGATCCGACCCGTGTTGGCCAAGATGCTTCGAGAGCTTGGTTATCGGGTGAACGAATCGGCCGCGTAAAGTAGTTAGGAAAGGAAGAAAGGAAGGGAGCGACCATGGCCGGTGCCACGAAAATCCGATTCGAGGAACTTCATCAGTTCGTGATTGACACCCTGCTTTCGACCGGGATGTCGGACGAGCATGCACGTTGGAGTGCGGATACATTAGCGACTACCGATGCGATGGGGGTGTTCACCCACGGCACCAAGCTATTGATCGGTTATCTGAAGAAACTGAAAGCGGGAGGGTACAATCCGACCGCGGTACCATCCATCGATCGGGAGGGGCCTGCATGGGGGATCGTCGACGGCCAGTCGGCACTTGGAATGGTGGGCTGTATTGCTTCGATGCGATTGGCGATCGAAAAGGCCAAGCAGTGCGGGGTCGCTTATGTGGGGCTGAAGAATACCGGGCATGTTGGTGCGATCGGATATTATGCATCGCTCGCGGCGCGACAAGGAATGATCGCGATGGTATCGGGGAATGATATTCCGTCCGTAGCGGCTCCTGGCTCGAGGAATGCGGTCCTGGGGAGCAACCCAATCGCGTATGGGATCCCGGTTACCGAGGGGGACCCGATCATGTTAGACATGGCGACGGCCGCGACGGCGGGTGGCAAGGTGTATGCTGCGGTGCAACGAGGAGAGCCGATCCCATCGAACTGGTTGATTGGACCGGATGGCAAGCCGACCAGCGACGGCTCGTTGTATCCAGCGAACGCTTCGTTAGCGCCGATGGCGGGGCACAAAGGGTATGGCATCGGACTTTGGTGCGAGATATTGTCGGCGGTCCTTCCCGGCGGCAACATGACGTGGCAAGTTGGAAGCTGGCTCTTCGATGATCCGTCTCTTCCTTCTCGCCATTCGGCATACTTTATGGCGATCGACGTCTCGGTCATCACCGATCGGAGCCGATTCGACCGGCAACTGCGTTCGCTGATCAACGAAATTCATGCGACTCCAACCGCTGACGACGTCCAGCGCGTACTGCTACCTGGCGAACGAGAATGGGAGCGTTTTCATCTTGCTAAGGAGCAAGGGATCCCATTGCCGAGCGATGTGATTGAAAAGCTGCAATTGGCTTCGGAGTTAACCGGCATTCGTCCCGATTGGCTGAAAACCAAGCTGGGGTAACCCTCATGTGGTTTGAAACCAAGGTGGCGTAAGAAAGCTCGATAAGTTAGGAGGAGTTTCCATTCCGATGAACATCAACATTGATGGCACTCAAGCCTCCGTGAAAACCGAGCAGATATTTCGAGTACGAGGAATGTATGGATCGGACTCGATGGAAAACTATGGTTCAGAGGAGTCTAGCGGGAATGAGCAATAGCCCTCGTATCGAGTCAACGTCGCATCCCGAGGCAGGAGGGAATGCGATTCCTCCGTGGACTGCTGGCGAACTGCCCGAGCCCAAGCCGCTTCAATGGCGGAACTGGGCCAGTTTCATCGGGCCTGGGATTGTGATGATGGGGATTCAGATTGGGGGTGGAGAATGGCTTCTCGGCCCTGCGGTCACTGCCAAATACGGTGGGGGATTGATGTGGGTCGCCACAGTCGCGATCATCCTTCAAGTCTTCTACAACATGGAGTGTGGGCGATACGCGCTTTATTGCGGTGAGCCGGTTTTTACCGGTTTCATGCGATGCAAGCCGGGGCCTGGGTTTTGGGTATCGGTCATGATGCTGTTGAATATCTCCGCATTGGTTCCGGGGTTATCGACACACGGCGCTGCGATGATCGCTTCGCTTTACCTCGATCGACCACCTACCCCCGAGGATAAATGGCTCGTGGTTCCACTTGCGTATGCGTGCCTCTTTGGCGTTGCGTTCCCAGTGATCGCCGGGGGCAAAGTGTACAACGTCCTTCAATTCGTGATGACGGCCAAGATTATCGTCGTGCTTGGGTTTTGCTTGGGACTCGGGGTGACGTGCGTCAGCGCTGCGAATTGGTGGAGTGTCGGTAGCGGCTTTTTGCAATTCGGAAACGTCCCCGTATCCGACGGGCATGGTGGTGAGGTTTTGCAGAACGTTTTCACGCACCGATGGCAGACCGGAGAGTGGCCCGTAATCTCAACCGCGAGTTTAATTGTGATCGGTGCGTTTGCGGGGTATGCCGGTGGGGGCGGACTCGCCAATTCCACCTATTCGAATTTCGTACGAGATAAAGGTTGGGGGATGGGATCGCAAGTCGGCGCGATTCCTAGCGCGGTAGGAGGACGCAGCGTCACGTTGAGCCACGTCGGAAAAGTTTTTCCGATCACCGATGGAAATTTAGCGCGATGGCGTGGTTGGTGGCGATACATCACCACCGATCAGATTCTCGTATGGGCACCAGGATGCTTTGTGGGGATGGCGCTGCCGGCGCTTCTGTCGATGCAATTTGCGGCGTCGACGACGGTGACCAGCGAGCAAATGAGTGTCGCTCAGTCGTTGGTTACCGCAGATGGAATTCGACATTACGGATTCGGACCCACCGTGTCAAAAATCCTTTGGATCATCGCTGTGTTAACAGGATTGATGGTAATGCTCCCAAGCCAAATGTCGATCCTGGACGATTTCGCTCGTCGTTGGACCGATGCGATTTGGAGTGCCAACCGACGCGTCCGCGAAGGGATGAAAGCCGACCAGGTCAAAATGATTTACTACTCGATCTTGGCGACGTATTTGCTCTGGTCGTTCCTTTGTACATTCTTGTTCAGCAATGCTCCCAAATTGATGACCGACTTCATTGCGAATTTCAATAATCTCGCGATCGGGGTGACCGCATTCCAAATCCTTTGGATCAATCATCGATTGCTGCCGCGCGAGATCCAACCTCGCTGGTACCAATCGATCGGATTGGCTTGCTGCGGCCTTTTTTATATCGGGCTCGCGGCATTGGTGTTCCAATTCAAAATTGTTCCCTATTTGTGGGGGGGATGAGGGGTTAGCGGTTAGCGGTTAGTGGTTAGTGGTTAGTGGTTAGTGGTTAGTGGTTGGTGGTTGGTGGTGGGGAGACGGCGGAATTTAGGGCTTCTGGTTTTTAGAATTGTTTTTTATCCATAGAAACTGAAATCATCCAAGGAAAATCCATATTATGAAAATCATCCGTTATCAAGACTCCCGCGGCGCGGTCCATTTTGGATCGCTGCAATCCGATGGCACGGCGTATCGCATTGAAGGTGACATCTTTGGTGAATCGACGGTCACCAAGGAGGTCGCCGACATTGCCAAAACGTTGGCTCCGATCGAACCTCGCGACATCATGTGCATCGGTCTGAATTACCGAAAGCATGCAGCGGAAGGAGGACAGGCCATCCCCGAGTTCCCTGTTCTATTCATGAAGAATAGCGGCACGCTTCAAAATCCCGGAGATCCGATCGTTCTCCCCAAGAAGCTGGCCAGCAACTCGGTTGATTACGAGTGCGAATTGGCGGTCGTGATCGGAAAAGCGTGTTACAACGTCCCGAAAGAACGGGCCTTGGAATATGTCTTGGGGTACACATGTGCCAACGATGTCAGCGCACGCGATTGGCAGATGAAGTACGGGGGTAGTCAATGGTGTCGCGGCAAGACCTTTGCCACGTTTTGTCCCCTTGGGCCGGTCCTTGTGACCACCGATGAGATTCCTAATCCGAATGAATTGTCGATCCGGACGGTGCTCAACGGTCAAGTGATGCAGGATTGGAACACCAATGACATGATTTTTGATGTTCCGACCTTGATCGAGTTCCTCAGCGGCAGCACGCGGCTCGCGCCGGGAACGGTCATCTTGACTGGGACCCCCCACGGTGTTGGTGGGGCTAGAAAGCCGCCGGTATTCTTGCAGCATGGGGATACGGTCACGATTGAAATCGAGAAGATTGGCGCGTTGACCAACCCTGTGATCGGCGAGCCCGTCGCATAGTGGATGTTGTGCAATTTGTTTCGTGCGATGGAGTAATCCTGTGATACATCTCGGTTCGAACCATTTCGCTCTCGACATTGGCAGCACATCTATCAAGGGATGTGTGTTGGACGTCGAGTCTGGGCAAATTGCGGGTGTGTGTACGCGTCCGTTTCCAGCCCCGATGGGGAATTTGCCGAGCAGCAGCATAGAAATCGATCCGAGAGCGGTGCTTGAGGTAGTCGAATCGATCGTCGACGAACTTACGAGCGAGATGGGTTCCCAGTGCCACGGCTGGATCTGTGGCCAGATGGGAGGTGTGATTTTGGCGGACGATCGAGGCCGCGCGAAATCGAATTACTTATCGTGGCGCGATCAACGTTCATTGGTCTCGGGTGGTTCTGGCCGGTGCACGTTGGATCGCCTTCGGGAGGATTGGCCCGAGCCGATCATGGCGAGTCTAGGGCGCGAGTTGCAACCGGGATCGACGTCGACATTGCTTCACTGGTTATCGGAGCACCGTCAACTGCGCGACGGTGTTATGCCTCTTTCGATAGCGGATTTTGTGATCGCGAATGTTGCAAGGCAGCCAGGGCGCATGCATGGCACGCATGCGATCGGCTTGCTCGATCTCCAGAAAGACGACTGGCACTACGAAGCATTCGAGCGGATAGGCTTGGGAGATTTATGGTGGCCCGAGTTGATCCGCGACGCATCCCAGATTGCTCTTTGGAAGCGAGGGGATCGAACGATCGCGCTCCATGGTGCATTTGGCGATCAGCAGAGCGCGCTTCTCGGGGCTCGTCTAGCCAGTGATGAACTATCGATCAATATTTCAACGGGTTCGCAAGTCAGCATGCTTACGGACTCATTTCGAAGTGGTCCGTATCAAACCCGGAAATACTTTGGCAACCAATGGTTGAACACCGTCACTCATCTTCCAGCCGGTCGATCGCTCAACGCGTTGATGCAATTGCTGACGGAGCTCTCGGAGGCTGAGTCCGTGCCACTGGAACGGCCGTGGAAAACCGTCCAGGAAAAGATGGAGTCCGTGGCTGAAACGGATTTGCAAGCCAACATCGCTTACTTTGCAAGTCCGGTCGGGAAGTCGGGAACTTTGGAAAACATGACTACCGAAAATTTGTCGGTGGGGCATCTATTCCTCGCGGCCTGTGTTTCGATGGCGAACAACTACGAGACGGCAGCCAAGCGACTGAGTTCACGGCAGGATTGGAGCCAACTCGCCTTGTCAGGCGGATTGGCTCAATCGCTTCCCCGCTTGGTGTCCTTGATCCAATCCCGTTTCAAAAAGCCGATCCGTGAATCGATCGGGGAGGAAACACTGCTCGGGATGTTGCAACTCGCCCAGCAGCATACGATCCAATCTTCGTCGCATTAAAGCAACATTACTTACTCATGCATGAGCCTCTTTCTTGTTCCTCTTCAACTCGACTAAGGATTCCTCCAATGAATGCATCATCTAGGTTTCGGATAGCAGCGAGTCTATTCATCGGAATCTGCTGCGCGACCAGCAGCGGTACTTACGTGAGTCGCGGCGCAGAGCCATTGAGCCCACGAGCGAGGGCGACAACGCCGGAGAATTCGCGATTTATCGATCATTCGCTGTTGATCTCCAGCGAGTATCCATGCAATTGGCCAACCCATCCGTTCCCGAAGTTTCAGATCGTTCATCAAAACGGAATCGGGGCCGTTAGCCCGTACCATGTCGATTCGTTGTATGTCGATGGTAATACCGGAACGCAGCTTGATACTCCGCCGCACAGTGTGGCCAGACCTGAGCTCAAGCGAGAAAAGTCAGGACCATTGGGGTTGGTTTATACGGACAAAATCGAGCCGTGGCAGTTCGGTGGCGAAGCATGTGTTGTGGACATCCGAGATTTGCTCGATCAAGCACCCAAGGGGGTTAGTCCATTGGTGACCCCGGCATATCTCGAAAAGTTCGAGGCTTCGAATCGCAAGTTAAAATTCGGGGATGTGGTACTGTTTCGAAGCGACTATTCCGATCGGTACTATCGGCCGCTTCCAGAGGGAAATCGGTTTATCAACGATGTTGTAGATAAGAAAGCTCCCGGCTATCCGGATCCAAATCCTGACACGATGGAATGGTTGGGAAAGCGGGGAGTATTGTCGCTCGGCACGGATAGCGCGAGCATGGGACCGATGCCGGACCTTGCCGAGCCCACCCATTTCGCTGGGCTCAAGTATGGAATGATTTGGACTGAGGGGGCGACGGGATTGGGAGCGTTGCCAAGCACCGGAGCTTTCTATTGCTTTTTAGGTCCCAAGCACGAAGGTGGTCCGTATGGCGAAGGCCGAGCGTTTTCAATCGTAGGAGGGGAGTTGCCCAAGCGATTGATCGATGCGTGTACCAAGAAGCGAGCGATCGATGTCTCGCCGACCCTGACCCCGCGGTTTCCATTGACGAACCCCGGGCATAATACCGGCGAGCATCGCCAGGTCTATTTGAAGATTGATTTCTTGTACAGCGACTACCTGGATATGTGGCATCATGGCCACATGATGGACGCAATGGCCGGGACGCATTTAGTCCCTCCCTCGTATGCATTGCCACCCGACGGAGTGACACCAGCGTATTCCCCAGAAGTCCGAGTTTGGCTGGATGAGTATGAAAAGAAGTATGGAAAACGCGGGACGAGCAATCTGACCACAGAAAGTGTCCCGATCGAATGGACGTGCGGCGATTCCCGAGTGATCGATGTGCGAGGCTTGATGGGAACCACCGATCGTGGAGCGTGGCCGGCGTCCCCTGAGATTACAGTCGATTGGATCAAAAAGTACGAAGCCCGCGAAGGTGAGCTGCAGGCTGGCGAAGTGGTTATGTTCCATTCCGGTTACATCGATCGTTATTTAAAAATGGCTCCCGATGCCCAAGGGAATTTTGGAACTGGGCTGTGGACAGATTCATTCACACGCAAGGCCGAGGGATGGCCGGCACTGGGTCCGGATGCTGTTCTTTATCTCCACCAAAAAGGGATCCGATGTGTTGCAACCGATGCACCCGATCTCGGCGGTGTCGATCCAAAGCGCGCGCTGATGACGTATTGGGCGTTGGGGAGCAAGAATATGGTCGGAGTCGAGTTCTTGAGCAATTTGGAGAGCGTTCCCAAGAAGGGTGGTTATTTCCTATTCGCGGCGCTAAAGATCCAAGATTGTCATGGTGGTCCCGGTCGCGCGATCGTACTGCACTGAACCTACCATGACTCCTATGGCAACCAACGCCCCACTCGACTCCTGCACCTGCACCTGCACCTGTACCCGCACCTGCACCTGCACGTACTCGTACTCCTACTCCTACTCCCCGAAGCGGTACTCGCACTCACCGTCTGTTTCCGCCACTTCATAATTTGTGTTCTGTGCCCCCGACTAATGTTCTCAAGAATATCGATAACCCCATGATCCATGAAATGTTCCAATTAAAAGGTCGAGTTGCGGTGGTCTCTGGGGCAGCCCAAGGGATGGGGCAAGCGTCCGCATTGGCGTTAGCCGACGCGGGGGCTTCGTTGGTCTTGGTCGATCGGAACTTGGCGGGCGCTGAGTCGACAGCGGAGCAGACTCGATCGCTCGGCGTCAAAACGGTATGTGCCAATACCGATGTCTCGGATCCCGAATCGATCCGAGCGTTGTTCGAGTTGGTCGATCGTGAATTTGGACGTGTCGATTTTCTTGGCAATATCGCCGGAGATGGCGTGTTGTCATCGCCGGAGGCGTTGACGGTGGCGGATCTGCAGCGAGTTCTGCAAAATCTCGTGATCGGACGATTTTGCATGTGCCAAGAGGCCGGTCGACGGATGATTGCACAAGGCCGAGGATCGATCATGAACATTGGATCGTTGGCCAGTACGACCGCATTAGGGAGAGGACATATCGCGTACAGCATGGCCATGGGTGCTGTGGTTCAGATGACGCGCGAACTGAGCACCGAGTGGGCATGCCGTGGGGTGCGTGTCAATGCGGTTCTTCCCGCCCAAGTCCTCAATCCGAGTTTGGAAGCACGTATCGCTGCGGACCCCACGTTGGAGACCCGATTCCTTAAGGGAATTCCGGCCGGTCGACTGGGGCAACCGAAAGACATTATGGGCTTGGCAGTGCTCCTCGCCAGCGATGCGTCGGAGTGGATTACCGGCGCTTTGATTCCGATGGATGGAGGGAATCTCGCGATGAATTCGGGAGGAACTCCAGGCCATGAGTCACATCTTGTTCAATCATTCCGCGCTGAATCAGGAAAGAAGTAACCTTCGCATGACTGTCCAACAGGATTCTTCCATTTCAAATTCCCCGCTGCCGATCGATGAGATATTGGGGCTGTATCGCACCATGCAGATCATCCGGCAAACGGAAGAAGAGCTAGCCCGTTGCCATCAAAAAGGATTGATTCATGGAGCGTGCCACACTTACGTCGGCCAAGAGGCGATCGCAACTGCGGTATGTGCCCAGCTAACCCCTCGCGACCCCGTCTTTAGCACGCATCGCGGGCATGGCCACGCGCTGGCCAAGGGCCTGTCACCGCTCCAATTGATCGCGGAACTCTTCGGACGCCAAGCTGGTTGCTCGCGCGGGCGTGGTGGGAGCATGCATTTGTTCTCGCCTGAGATCGGATTGATGGGAACCAGCGGCATCGTTGCCCCATGCATTTTGCAAGCATGCGGAGGTGGCTATAGCTCGAAGATCCTAAAAAACGATTCCGTAGCGGTCGCCTTTTTTGGGGATGGCGCAGTCAACAACGGAGCGTTCCATGAAGGGCTCAACATGGCCAGCATCTGGAAGCTTCCAGTTCTTTTTGTGTGCGAGAACAACCAGTATGCCACGGAAGTCCCATTCGCTTATGCCAGCGGCAATCCTAGTGTTGGTTCGCGTGGGGCAGCATACGGAATCCCTGGCTACGAACTCGATGGAAACGACGTAGTCGGGATTTACGAAGTAGTACAGCATGCGTTGTCTCGCGCCCGCCGCGGCGAAGGCCCTACGTTGATCGAGTGCAAAACGTACCGAACGCGAGCGCACGCCGAGGGGATGGGCGATTTCACGTACCGCACGCGGGAAGAAGTGGAGCAGTGGAAGGAACGGTGCCCCATCGCCCGATTGCGATCGAGGTACTCGTCTATCGGAAGCGAACGCTTCGACGCGATCGATCACGAAGTGAAAGAGATGGTGCGTCAAGCGCGCGCGGATGCGGAGCAGAGTCCCGAGCCAGCGAGCGAGACCGCGATGACACATATCTATGCCAATCCGCGGGCAGTTCCTGAGGAGCGACAACCTCGTCGGGGCGCTGAACGTGTGATCACCTACGCGCAAGCCACCTTGGAAGCGCTTACCGAGGAGATGGCGACCAATCCTAAGATCTTCGTCATGGGGGAAGGGATCGGTGTGCGGGGTGGTAATTTCGTGACGACCAAAGGGCTATACGCCATCCACGGTCCGGAGCGATTGTGCGACACTCCGATCTGCGAACGAGGGTTTGTGGGTTTGGCTTGCGGTGCAGCGATGACTGGCTCGCGTCCCGTGATCGATTTTATGTTCGCCGATTTTGTCTTGGATGGTTTCGGAGAGATCATCAATCAGATCGCCAAGATGCAGTACATGTCGAGCGGTAGATTGAAGATGCCGGTGTTGCTGCGTGGTTGCATCGGGATTGGTCACTCGGCAGCGACCCACCACTCAGGGAGTTACTACGGAATGCTGGCTCAAGTTCCAGGATTGCGAGTCGTGGTTCCATCGATGGCATCGGATGCCAAGGGGTTGCTCAAGCATGCATTGCGCAGCGATGACCCGGTTCTATTCTTGGAACATCGCGAGATTTTGCAGACCAAGGAAGCGGTTCCGGAGGGAGAGTACGAAATTGAGTTTGGCAAAGCCAGAGTACTGCGATCTGGGAGTTCAGTGACCGTGGTTGCGATAGCGCGCATGGTACACTTGGCAAGCTCGATATGCGATGCGTTGCAAAAAGACGGTATCTCTGTCGAATTGATCGATCCTCGAACCATCACACCCTTGGACACCGACACGATTTTAGCATCGCTCCAGAAGACCGGACGATTGCTGGTGGTGGATGAGGCACCCGCGCACTGCGGATTCAGCGCGGAGATCGCTGCTCGCATGGTCGATGTAGGTTTCGATGAACTCGACGCGCCGATCCGCAGACTGACTGGCGCATTTTGTCCGACACCTTATAGCCCGTCGCTTGAGAAAGTCGTCGTGCCGACAGCGGCATGCATTGAGCGAGCGATTCGCGAACTGATGGAGGAATAAGAGATGGCCGAAGAAATACGGTTCCCACGACTTGGTTGGTCGATGGAAGAGGGGCGATTTGTTGGTTGGCTGCGAGCTAGCGGCGACACGATTCGCGAAGGAGAGCCACTCTTTGAGATGGAGGGTGAAAAAGCTGTCCAGGAGATCGAATCGGTGGGGGCCGGGATCCTATTCATTCCACCAAAGGCACCGCAGCCGGATAGTGTTCTCGGAGTTGGAACGGTATTGGGATATTTATTGGCGCCGGGTGAAGCCCCACCGGATGAGACTCCAACAAATGAGACTCCAGTGACTGGGGCAGCGGGGGGGCCTCAAGCAAGTGGAGGTGGGGCGCGAGCAGCTGGCAGCAGTCATGATCGATCACTTCAGGAGCAACTTCTCGCAGGTGGTTTAGGTTTGCCGGAAGAGGGAGCCGATTCCCTTGGGCAGGATACTGCGGGGATGTCCTCGCCAGGAGGGCCAGCGTCACCATCGGTGCGTCGACAAGCGAGGCAGTTGGGGGTGGATATTGCTCAGGTGGTTGGCAGTGGTCGCTCGGGGCGTGTGACGGCAGCGGATGTGGCACGTCATTCGCGGAGGGACGTTGATGCGGCGATCATCGAGATCGAGTCGGAGGACGAGGAATCGCAGGTCGATGATTCGAGAGATGAGGGGGCGACCATGGATGGCAAGACCGCATCGCCTCGGGCACGGCGGGCGGCCAAGGCACTGGGGATCGATTGGCGGGATGTAACGGGGAGTGGTCGAAGCGGTCGCGTTCGAGAAGAGGATGTGTTAGGTGCCGCGAAAGTCCAATCCAGGAAACCGAGAAGTTCGGCGGCTGGCAAGCGATTCGGACCACGTCGCAAGGCGATTGCGGATCGATTGCGGGCGAGTCAGCGTGCGACGGTACCGGTAACGTTGCACACGGTAGCCGACGTCACGGGGTTGGTGGCTTATCGTGAGCAACAGAAGGTGCTTCAGTCCCGATATGTTCCCGCGTATACCGATTTGATGGCCAAATTGTTGGCTGGTGTTTTGGAGCGGCATCCGGCGATGTCGGTCCGTTGGAACGACGACCATACGGACTTGGAAGAGGTACCGCGCGAGGATTATCACATCGGGATTGCGGTGGACACGCCGGATGGTTTGTTGGTCCCTGTCCTTCGTTCGGTAGGATCGCGATCGATTGAGGGGGTGGTGGAGGAATCGAAGCGATTGATAGGTCGGGCGCGCGAGGGTCGATTAACTCGCGACGAGATGAGTGGAGGGGTGATAACGATCACTAATTTAGGAGCGTATGGAATCGACGGTTTCACACCAATTATCAACATCCCGGAGATTTCGATTTTGGGATTGGGCGCGATCCGTCGCGAGCCGGTTTTTGTGGAGGGAGATCGGATCGAGCGACGGGATCGCATGGTATTGAGTTTGACCTTTGATCACGCCGCCGTCGACGGCGCACCTGCCGCCGCGTTCTTAAAGGACTTGGTTACCACCATCGAGGGCATGACGTTGTGAGAGTCATTGCTTCATGAAGCGACATTAGATACCTCGTTTTTTAGTTCGTCCCGTGAGAGGATCGAGGGCATCATCGAAATAAAGAGCAGCGAGGACGTGGTCGGTCGTCGCCGCGTCGCTCGCCAATTGCAATGCTACGCTATCCCTAGCCGATTCCCCTTCCCCGTTCTTTGACGAGTTCAAGTAGTTGATGACTTCGAGAACATCGAGCGGATCAACACGTCGGTCACCGTTCACA
>JBKCUW010000007.1:0-33093 GCA_046318275.1 Pirellula sp.
TCGTCGCGATGTTGACTCGGATGGCGATGAAATTCGATGGTGTCTCGGAATCACCGAGCGAGTACAATCAGTCAGGCGATTACGAGCACGAGCACCGTCCTGTCGGACTGAGCACGAGCACGAAAAACAGCCAGAACAAAAAACATGCACCGAAGTGGCCGATCGGCGGCGCTTGAAATGGTGATTTTTTTGGCGGCCACTCGGCAAAATGTCCGAGGAAGTCATCTTGGTCTGTGATGGGTAAAGAATGCGCGGCGGCAAAACAAGTTGCATAGCAAATGCTAAACGATTACAACGAATGCAGTTTCACGAAGGATAGGGCTTTGCAGAGGTGCAACCTGAGCGTCGCGAAGCCCGAAGTCGGAACGGCGACCGGACCTTTACCGAGGACCCCTCCATTCCATTCCGACATTGGAAATAAGCGTTAAACCTTCGCCACAAGAGTCGGCGAAATTCCCAAACTGGATGCTATCACACTGCGTTAACCAATCCGAAGACGATTCCACTTACCGGTGAACCAAGACAGATTTACCTTCAGTAATGATCGTATTGCCTTCTTCTGATCCAACTCGTTCCTGAGCATTTTATGAGCAATAACCTTTCTTTGTTTGGTCGACGAAGCGAGGGATGCTACATTCCCGGTAGAAACCGTTTTGAAAGGAACAATGGTTCTATGGTTAAGCTGATGGAAGCCCTATTCATCGCATTCCAAGTGATGCTTGGTTTGCTAGTGATATCGGAACCAGGAATAGCACTGGGGCAAATCGCGGCCGTCGGTGAAGTGAAGCCGCTACGAGTGACTTGTCTCGATGTTTATGGGCAAGCTGAACGCGGCATCGGACCAAAGAATATCCAGAGGTGTCTAGGCCCTACAGGAGAATTCACATTTCGAACCGTAGACGGTGAACAGATACGAAATAAAGCATTGAAAGAATTCGATGTGCTTATCTGCCCCGGAGGGAGTGGCTCCCGACAAAGTAAAGCACTTGATGAGGCTGGTCGTCAAGCGATTCTAGATTTCGTGGAACAAGGCGGTGGGTACGTCGGGATTTGTGCTGGTGCTTATTTGGCATCGAGCCACTACTCGTGGTCGCTCGGTATCCTTAACGCCAAAGTAGTTGATGCTGGCCATTGGGCTCGAGGGACTGGAGATGTGAAGCTCAAGCTGACCTCGGAAGGCCGAAAACTGTTGGGGGTAGATCGGGATCAGCTTAGGTGTTACTACGGCCAAGGCCCCTTGCTAGCGCCAGGTGACCGTAAAGATCTAGCGTCATACCAGATCCTAGCGACCTATGATAGCGAAATCGCCAAAAGGAATGCACCAACTGGAGTTATGATCGGCACGACAGCCATCGCGATAGCTACTTACGGGAAGGGAAGAGTGGTGTGCTTTAGCCCGCATCCAGAGAAGACAGAAGGCTTAGAAGATTTTATTCGCCGGGCAGTGCGATGGGCTGGAAGTAATGAATGAGCTATAGAGGATATCGACGGATGCTATCGCTCCCGCTTTACGAGAGCCTATGCTAATTGACAGGTGATGCGTGCTAGCAGACAAACCGAACTGCAGCATGAACTCCCCTTGTACGTGGTTTGCTCTTGGATTGGCGACTCGCCGCGGATCGCACAGCAGAGTTATCTGCAAGGCACCGAGGATGATTTTGCCACGGCAGCTGGGGCGAAAAAAATGATATTGGAACGATGAGGTAAATGGTTGTACTGTGTTTCGCAAGGAATTCACTCGGCGACTTGAAGCGATTCGATCGTTTTCTTGGGGTGAATGATAAACCGACCCGGGTGATTAGGAATTGGATCTGCATGTTTTCGTATCAGCGCGATAACGTCAACTGGCTTTAGCTCGGGTCGCAGGGCAAGAATTTTCGCCGCGAGGTTTGCTACTTGCGGCGTTGCTTGGGATGTACCGGAGAATTTCATCAAGCGACCTCCGGGTACTCGATCACTGGTCTTTAATCTTCGAACAATCTCTCACGGAGACGCAAAGACTCAGAGTCAGGCTGGACAGAGAGGTCTTCTCCGTGTCTCCGTACCTCCGTGTCTCCGTACCTCCGTGTCTCCGTACCTCCGTGTCTCCGTGCCTCTGTGAGAGCCTGGCTGTTCCTGTTTAATCTTCGATCCAAACTCACGCGAAGGCGCGAAGACGCGAAGGAGTGTAGTGGATCTTGCGAAAGATCCTGGCTGTGATGGGGCTCGGGCGAACGGAGGAAAGCTTGATGGTGGACGATTGGCTCCTGCGTTTTTAGCTCCTGGCGATGAGCAGTTGGGGACAACTGCTCTACAGTGTGGACCCATCGTGGCACGACAGTCCCTTGTCGTGAATGGCTTTTCGATCGCTGGTCTTTAATCCTCGAACAATCTCTCTCGGAGGCACAAAGACTCAGAGTCAGGCTGGACAGAGAGGTCTTCTCCGTGTCTCCGTGCCTCCGTGAGAGCCTGGCTGTTCCTGTTTAGCCGTCCAGCGGCGAGGATTCTGCCCCCGCGCCCCTAGAGCAAAATCGATAGCGCGCTGAGGTGCTAGTACTGCACACGAAAAAACCCCAGGTCCTTTGAAGAACCCGGGGGTTTCGTGGAAAAATCAAGAGTGAGAGCGGAGGGACTCGAACCCTCGACCCAAGGATTATACGTCCAAGTTTCGAACTTCCAGCGCGTGCTTCTCAATGAACTCGCGTCGAGGCTCGACTTTGTCACCCATCAATACTCGGAACATCTCGTCAGCGGCAGCAGCGTCTGTCAATTCGATCTTCACCATCGTACGGTTGTTCGGATCGAGTGTTGTCTCTCGCAATTCTTCGGCGTTCATTTCACCCAAGCCCTTGAAGCGGGTGATCGACAAACCGCGGCGTCCCGACTCACGGATAGACGGCAGCAACTCGCGAAGGTCTTCCATCCCAATCGTGTTGTCTTCGCGATGGAGATAGAAACGGGAGTCGGTCGAACCCGTACGATCCTTCGGAATCAATTCCGAAATGCCGAATCCGAATTCAGCGAGATCCTTGAGACCCGCGTTGATCGTTCGCACTTCGAAGATTTCCGTAATGTGGGCAGCTTTCGGAGATGCAGCATCGGTTGTCGGCTCCGAATTGACCACCTTGGTGATTTCAGAAGTACTGGTTTCAACAACAATTTGACGTTTGGCAAGAAACTCGTCCAATTTGTCGCGAGTTACGAACCAATGGTCTTCGGGTCCGAGGTCCAAGTGAAAGACGGGCAATCGGTTGGTTTCTAGATCCATCCTTTCAGCATGGACCTTCAACGAAATACCTCGACGCTCCAACGTCAAAATCGCTTCCTCGAGCGACGCGAGGGATTTGCAGAGCGAACGCATTCGCTCCCCTTCAATCTTTGTGCCATCTTCACCGATAAAGTAGCTATCACCTAGCCCCTTCTCCAGGAGCTGCTGCTTCATCTCTTCTTCCGTTTGGACGTAGTATCGTTCTTTCTTGCCTCGCACGACGCGGTACAGGGGAGGCTGGGCGAGATAGACGTGCCCTCCAGCTACTAACTGGTACATTTGGCGATAGAAGAAGCAGAGCAGCAGTGTGCGGATGTGGGAACCATCGATGTCGGCGTCCGTCATGATAATGATGCGGTTATAACGCCGCTTGGCGGTGTCTTGATCCGCCCCGATTCCCGATCCAATCGCTTGGATCATGCTCATGACTTCCTCATTCGCCAACACCTTGTCTTCGCGGCTCTTGTAGGCATTGATGATCTTACCCCGCAGTGGCAAGATCGCTTGGGTTTCTCGGAAGCGGCCCCCTTCGGCACTACCACCTGCCGAATCACCTTCGACGAGGTAGAGTTCGCATTCTTCCATTTTGTTGCTGATGCAATCCCGCAACTTGCCCGGCAACCCACCACCTCCGAGCGCATTTTTGCGGTTGCGAAGTGCATCTTTTGCCTTGCGGGCAGCTTCGCGAGCCTCCGCAGCAAGGAGTCCCTTGCGGACGAGGAGCTTGGCGTTCTTGGGATTCTCCTCCAAGTACTTCGACAACCCATCACCCACCGCGGTGTTGATGATGCTTTCAACGTCGCTATTTCCAAGCTTGGTTTTCGTTTGGCCTTCGAACTGTGGATGGGGCACGCGAACGGAAATCACGCACGTCAAACCTTCGCGGAAATCGTCTCCGGTAGGAGTCAAATCCTTGAACAAGTTCTCTTTCTTACCGTAGTTGTTCAAGGTTCGCGTCAATGCAGAACGGAATCCCGACACGTGCGTCCCGCCTTCGATGGTATGGATGTTGTTGGCGTAGGATTGCAAGGTTTCGGTGTACTCCTCCGAGTACTGCAATGCGATCGAGTATCCGATGTTATCCTTGGTTCCATTGATCACAATTACGTCCTTGTGGACCACATCGCTCGCCCGGTTGAGGAACTCCACAAATTCCTCGATGCCTCGTTCGTAGTAGAACTCGTCACCTTGATTGCTTCGTTCGTCTCGAACGCGGATACGAACTCCACTATTCAAAAACGCGAGTTCCTGGAGCCGCTTGGCCAATGTGTCGTAGACGAATTTGGTGTTCGGGAAAATTTGCGAATCGGGTTTGAAGGTGGTCTTTGTGCCCCGTTTGGTGGTCACTCCCGCATCGCGCACCGGCCCTGTCGCAACCCCTCGCTCATACGACTGCGTGGATACTTTGCCATCTCGGCAAACCTCAACCTCGCACCATTGCGAGAGGAAGTTCACAACCGTCACCCCGACCCCGTGCAATCCACCGGAGGTCTGGTATGCCTTTTTGTCGAATTTGCCACCGAACTTAAGAACCGTCATAACACCTTCCAAGGTGCTAATGTCCCGTCCCATTTTCTCCGAAAGGTCCGTGTGACGCTCGACCGGGATACCGCGACCGTCGTCCTCCACCGTCACCGAACCATCGGCGTTGATCACAACCGAGACCATCTTCGCGAACTGAGCCATCGCTTCATCGATGGAGTTGTCCACAACTTCATACACCAAATGGTGCAATCCTTTGAGCGTGGTGTCCCCGATGTACATCCCCGGCCGAGCTCGGACGTGCTCCAAGTCGTTGAGAAACTTCAAATCTTCCGAGTTGTAATCGGACCGATCGATCTCCAGTTCTTGCGGGCTTTCATTCGAATTAGCGTTGCTGCCTGGATTAGAGCTGTCGCTGGGTGCGTTCATCAGGTTCCTGATTATCGGAATAGCGGATTCGAAATAACAAAACCGGAATGTTGGTGCGGCACCATGGAGTGCCTACCCCCTTTTCATTTCATCAATCTCAAGGGGCCTTCACTATACCAAATTCCCCGACTTTGTGACCGGGCTATCCGCTCGAATCGACTCTCCTAAGCCTCTCTCGCGACGATCCAACCCTAAGGGCTCGCTGGGCCAACCCCACGGGCTCACTGTGCCAACCCCACGGTCTCGCTGTGCCAATCCCACCGGCTCGATGGGTGAATGCCGAGGGTATTGACCAAAGCCTCCCGGCTGGCCTTGCCTCTACTACTTACCACCAGATTTCGGCCAAAACCCTCTATTAGGGTATCAGATACTTTTTATCGATTGACGAGCTTGACGCCGGGCATATCATACATGACGAGTCATCAAACGGCCCATCCGCCCTTGCTCACCCACCTCGCTTCAGATTCTCAAGTGTTCATGAGAGTTCTATGCCTAGAAGCGTAGGTGTTGGCGACGAAAATTGGAGCCTTTGGTTGGGTTCATTTGGCTTGATTAAGTTCGTCGGTTGACTACCTGGTTCATTGCCTACGCATTTTTGTTGACTTACTTGTTAATTGAGCACCAGCAGCCATCGCGTGGTAGCACGGTCTTACCGCCGAATTGCAATCAGTCAAATCGAATCATTGCATTTGCCACTGACACAGCGAAACAAACGAGACCGCAGAACAAAGCACACCGCGAAACTATAAGCACCTTCCGATCGTAGACAGCTTCGATCATCGAGGAAGATGATGGTCGATGTTCCATTCAATCGACTAGACCACCCTCCGCGGCTACCCACTTAAAACGAATCACCTATGTAGAAGCACGATTGATACCGAATTCTCAACATGTTGCATTAGAAATGATCAAGCTGCAACATGACGTTATTAAAACGCCTCCCTAAGAGTCCACCAAAGCCCCACCCCCCTGTTGAGTCTTAATCAGGAGTAACATCACCTATGGTTGATATTGAACGAGTGATAACACTCGATGAATTAGTAGAAAGCGTCCCCGAAAACTTGGTACGTCAAGCCGAATCGAGGAAAAGCATCGCCGACGAATCCACCACTAAAGCCGCACGCAACTCAAAGGAAAAGAACATGTCGAAAGAACTCAGCAAAGCGCAACGCATCCGGGCCTTTATGGAGGCCAATCCCGAAGCTCGAAACAAGGACGTTGTTGAGGCTTTGAAGCAGTACAAGGTAACCGCTGCCGATGTGGCAAACGTCAAGAGCATCTCCAAGCGAGCCTCGGGCAACGCTCCTTCCACCCGGGAATCGTCCCGTCCACGCAGCGAACGCTCGGAATCCACCGCAATCAGTTCGCCGGGTGCCAGCATCACCCTGCCGGAACTCGAGGCAGGTGTCGCATTTGTCAAAGCAGCAGGATCGATCATGCGTGCCAAGCACTTGCTCATCATCATCGAACAGATCAAAGCCTGCTAGCGACGTTGCGCTGCGGACGCAGCAAACTCTGCTGCAATCAACGTGTTTTGCAAAAGCATCGCGATCGTCAACGGTCCGATGCCCCCGGGTACCGGCGTAATCGCACTTGCGATCTCCTTCACCGACTCAAAATCAACGTCGCCGCAAATCCCGTCTCCCTCGCGATTGATCCCGATATCGATCACCACGGCGCCAGGTCGAACCATCTCCGCAGTGATCGCGCGCGCCTTGCCGATCGCGACCATCAATATCTCGGCTCGCCGGGTGACACTCGCTAAATCTATTGTCCTGCTGTGAGCGCACGTCACCGTGGCATTTGCATTCGATCCTCCCCACGGCCCACTCTTTTGCAAACACATCGACACTAAAGGCTTGCCGACAATATCGCTCCGCCCCACGACCACCACTTCTTTTCCAGACACATCGATCCCACAGCGATGCAATAATTGCATCACTCCATGGGGCGTGCATGGCAAAAACCGGGGCCTGCCCTGGGAAATCAAGCCAACGTTCTCTGGAGAAAACGCATCCACGTCCTTAGCCGGGTCCACTCGGTCCAACACACGGCGCTCCTCCAAATGACCCGGCAATGGGAGCTGTACCAAAATGCCATGAACCGCCTCATCCTGATTCAACCGATCTAGTAACCCCAACAACTCTTCCATGGTCGTCGACACAGGCAATCGAAACATGCGACTCTCGATGCCCGCTTTGTGGCACGCGATCTCCTTATTCCGGACATAAACTTGACTCGCAGGATCGTCGCCGACAAGAACAGCGGCTAGACAGGCCACCACACCCGTCTTCTCTCGGAGCCGCGAAACACCCTCCGCAACCTCCGCCCGGATCTGCATCGCAATCGACTTACCATCCAAAATTGTTGCTGCCATCTGTTCATACCCGCCCAAAATCCACCCACTAATCCAAACCAACGCGCCACGCTCTATTAGCCAATCCTATCCTGCGCTGCAATTAGCTACATAATCGCAAAGCAACCATCATCCATTCGCTGGTGTTGCAACACCAGGCGCATGAGTGGCGTATCACTCCCAAGGCCTCTTGTTATATAATGCTGGGCCCAAGTAGCGTAGTGTCAGCCGACCCTAGCTGTACTGATTTCTGTGCCCAAGAACCCCTTGGGCCAAGAAGTTCGGTACACCGCAATTTTGCGCAAGGCGGTTGAGCGCGATCGTCCGTAAAGCATCTGCGTGAATTGGCCCCCATACCTCGAACTCCATTTCCCCACCACGCGCACTCTCCTGTGTCGCCAGAACTAAACACTCCACGCCGTATCAGGGGCATCCCTGCGGCCGATAAGGCATAAAAGCAATGTCAGAAACCACATCCTCCTCCGTCGATAAGCCTTCCGAGGAAAAACTTAGCGCCGTCGAACTGATCAAAGTTGCCAGCCGCTATCTCCGCGGCACCATCAAGGACGAACTTCGCTCCGATTCAACGCATTTCGGAAAGGACGACCTCCAACTTCTCAAATTCCACGGAACCTATCAACAGGACGACCGCGAACAACGAGGGGGAGCGACCGAGTCGGGGAAGAGCGAAAAACTCTACAGTTTCATGGTCCGATCGCGCATCCCCGCAGGCATCCTGACCGCCGAGCAACTACTGGCTCACTTGGACATCTGCGATTCGATCGGCAACTCAACGCTGAAAATAACCACTCGCCAAGGCCTCCAACTGCACGGAATATTAAAAGAAAACCTCCGTGAGTGCATGCAAAGGATCAACAACGCACTCCTCTCAACGCTCGCTGCCTGCGGAGATGTCAACCGAAACGTGATGGCATGCCCTGCACCATACCGGGATAACATTCGACCCGCGGTACAGAAACTCGCTTACGACCTTTGCTATCACCTCGAACCCAGAACCAAATCCTACTACGAACTCTGGCTGAAGGACTTGGACTCGGGCGAAGAAACACTCCAAGGTGGCAGCGACGAAGTCATCGAACCAATCTACGGAAAAACCTACCTGCCTCGTAAATTCAAAACCGCGATCGCGATTTCTGATGACAATTGCACGGACGTTTACACCAATTGTCTCGGGTTCATCGCAGTCGTACGCGACGGCGAAGTCATCGGCTACAACGTAACTGTCGGTGGCGGACTCGGGGTCACGCCTAGCGCGAAGAAAACCTTCCCTCGCCTCGCGACGCGAATGGCATTCGTGACCCCGGAACAAGCCGTCGCGGTGGCGGAGGCAATCGTCAAAGTACAAAGAGATTTCGGCTACCGCGATGATCGCAAACGAGCCCGACTGAAGTACTTGGTCCACGACCGAGGAATCGAATGGATGCGCAGCAAAGTGGAGGACTACTACGGCTCTAAACTCAGCGACTGCACTCCCGACGATGTCACCGAACACCGCGATCACATGGGATGGGATGAGCAAGGAGACGGACGCTGGTTCTACGGATTCAACGTCGAAAACGGCCGTCTTTACGATAGTGAAAACCGTGCTTGGAAAGCGGCTCTCCGAGATATCTGCTCAGAATTGAACCCTGAGATTCGATTGACCGCCCATCAAAGTGTCCTATTTTGCAACCTCCAAGAGAACGAGCGAAGCAAACTCGAAGGACTCATCAAAAAACGAGGCCTTCCGCTCACCGAAGAAATCTCCAATGTCCGCCGCTGGTCGATCGCTTGCGTAGCCCTACCTACGTGCGGTCTCGCGATCACGGAAAGCGAACGCGCGCTGCCCGAGGTAATCGATGTCATGGAGAAAACTCTCGAAGAGCTTGAACTCGATAAAGAACTCTTCACCGTTCGAATGACTGGATGCCCGAACGGATGCGCTCGTCCTTACAACGCCGATATCGGACTGGTGGGCAAAGCCAAAGGGAAATACACCGTCTACGTGGGTGGTGCTCGCTTGGGCACCCGCCTCGGATTCATTTACAAGGACCTGATTCCGCTCGAGAATATCACCGACACTCTCAAGCCTTTGTTCGTGGCATTCAAATCGCAACGCCAAGGGACCGAGTCGTTCGGTGATTTCTGTGCGCGGCTCGGGCAGGAATCCGTCCAAGCAATTTAGCGAGTGATCCGTACAAGCAATCTAGCGAGTGAAGAGCAAGCCTCAGCACAAAATCAACCAACAGTGGCAATCGATCTGCTGTTGCCGCTGGCGCTAAAATCCCCAGTTTCACCGCGAGTGCCAGCCTACCTCGCCTCGTCAATCGCTTAGCGATTGGCAAGTTCTTAGCGATTGGCAATCCGCGTGGCAGACATTGTTAGTCCACTTGCCTAGCAATCACAGCAACGCCACGATGCCAACGGGCCACATAGCCTCCCGATAAGCACCATCGGAATAGGCACGATCGGTACCAGCACCATCGTGCATTTACACGATCACGATCGGTGCGAATTGCACTAACCGCTCCACGAAATAAATCGAGCAAAGACATAAATCGAGCAACGGCTCAAATCGAGTACAGAGCTAAGGGAAGCAAATCTCATCGGATGCGACGAGATCACAAAAGAGCAGCTCGCGTTTTTTGGAACGTTGCATCGCAGCAAGACGAAAAGCGGCCTCCATGCCAACGATAGACAGCATCGAAATGCGCTATCGACCTCGAATCCCTGAGGTACTTTCCGTTCGTGCTACAGATTCTCAGTGCGAACTTTTCGCGGCGGACCAGATTGTTCGTATCAATATTGTTCGTATCAATGCTCCCTCTGCTGTGCCTTGCACGTCGCCACGAATCAGCCTCTTACCCTGCGACCACGTCGGCGTTGAATCCTGGACCGCATCCGATTCATCCGTGAATCGAACGCGATACGAGGAGGAAGGATTCATCACCGAGTGAACTGGAACACAAGAGTTTGGCTATCGAGGCAATTCGTTCGAAGCAACGGCACGAATCCATGCCGCTGCAAGAAACCGTGCCAATCTAGGCAGCTGCCAAGGACAACTGGCCGGCACGTGCGTGGATGCCTTCGATAAACTCTTCGAAGATCCGAATGTCGAGTGCGCTCGCTGCGGGAGACTCGGGATGGAATTGGCAGCCCACGACGAACCAATCTTCACCCTTGCCCTCGATCCCCTCGATGACCCCATCCTGGCATCGAGCGGTAACGCGGAAGCTATCAGCCAGGCGATCGATCGCCATATGGTGCCGGCTGGTAACACGAATTTCCCCTTCGCCGTAGACTCGGCCTAGGATGGAATTGGGTTCGACGACCAACGAGTGACGATGGTTTGGATCCTGGGGATCGCGATGGGGAATCGCATTGGGCAGGTCGATTGGGATATGATAGAAGAGGTTGCCACCTTCGATCACATTGATCAACTGCAAACCAACTCCGATGGCCAGCAGATTCATGCGGCGGTTCGAGATTTCTTGCGCCAAACGACGATCAAAGTCTTCGCGACGGGCTTCCATGGGCCTTACCGAACTGTGCAGCATGTAACCATCGTTACGTGGATCGAGGTCCGCGCCGCCGACTAGCACAAAACCATCGAGCATGTCGAGCGTTCGCTCAAGACTATCATGATCGGTGGTGGGAGGGAGCAGCACTGGGATCCCTCCGGCATTCACGATCGAATCAAAGTACCCAGAAGCAAGATAACAGTATGCGGGCGTGCCTTGTTGTGCACCTCGATAATCGCAATTCAGGCCAATCAGCGGCTTGTGAGCCATCGTCAGGATCCTCCTTTAGACTGAAATAAGTCGCATGCTGGGGTGAGCCACAATCGGTGCCACTCTCGTCAAGCACACTTCACGCGATGCGGTACGCCGCATTCAAGAATCCCTCGCCCCCAAACTTGACCAATCTCTCCACACGTCGAATGACTCTTTCGTGTGGCGTCTCGGATCCCCGCAAAGCCGCCCGTGCAATCCGTGCACGAATCACTTCTTGGTCTCCGCTCTCTGAGAGATCTTCGCGATGAACGCTAAACCATTGCGTCCAACCCGTAGAGCCCTTCCATGGTCCAGATGAGTTGCTGATCCTTTGTCGAAAAGTGATGCCGTCCGTTGGTGATCCCGACATGCCGCAATCCCGCCATGCCGTTGGAATCAACTCATGATCGTCATCGATGACTGATAATCCGATGGATGAAAAGCCTATGGATGAAAAGCCGATGGTTTGAAACCCATCGATGACTCACGAGAGGGCGTAAGTTAGACAAGCGTTTCGCACAAATCAATCATCACACAACATTTTGCGCCAATTTGAAATGCTAGCGCAATATCGCGTGCTAGCATTTCACCCCAATCCATCGCTGAATCCCAGGGAATTCGTAATTGTCGTGCTTTCGCGTCGAAACGCTACTGGGACTGACGCAATCGGAACAACTCGTACATCGGCTTTGCGATCTTGTCGGCCGAGGCGTTGGATATCTCCTCGGTGAGTATCTGATCGAGTTGTCCCTGAAAGATCTTTTCAGCTTGCCCACCATGAAAATACGCAGGTTCTTTCTGCGTGGATCGCATCGACGATAGTACTTGCGCGAACAATGTCTGACCTACGAAGTCCGTAAACGCTTTTTCCAACGCATCGTCTCCATCACCCACCGAAGGGCCTTTGCGGTTGACCATTGGTGCCCCATCTCCGGCGTTTTTCCTAGCTTCGATTTCCAGCGAGGTAGCGGGCGCTCGCGGCAGCTCGTTTTGCGCCATGAGATGCTGGAACTGCGAATGGAAATCCGATTCGATCGGACGAGTTTCGCTTTGGTGGAACTGAGCCAGCGCACCGGCTTGGGACGACTGCGCGAGCGTGCTCTCAATCCTTGCTTTCGCATCGTTCATGGGACTCGACGCGAGACTTCGTAGCGATGCTATATCCATGATGCTCAACTCTCAAAAAAGGCGCATTAAACCCACAGGCTCCACGGATTCGGCTACCGTTGATCATTCGACGATGACATCGCCGTAAAGGTTACCTTGTCGCTTCAGCGCCTTGATAATCGCGATCTTATCTTCGTTGGTAACGTTCAACGCATTGAGCGCATCGACTAGGTTTTTCAAGGTAGCAGGGGGCGTCGCACCGTCCTTGGAACTCACGCCGACAAAGGACCCCAAGGCTGTCGGACGGGTCGAAATACTGAGATTTTTGTGGGAAATCGCCACTGGCGCGACCAGCACATCCGCTCCGATGATCACCGTCCCATCGCGCTCGTTGATAACCACACGCCGGGAGTTCTGAATGTTGATCAAATCGATTTCCAAAACCATGGAAACAAACTGTACCGGACGATCTCGATAGGCATCGGGTATCCGAACCTCGACATGCGCTTGGTCGATAGCCTTGGCCAATTTGGAACTCTCGTCCGCCACTGCTGGCCCCGATTTCGAGTAACTCTTACTCCCTTTTCGCAAGTAGTCGTTAACGACATCTTCGATGTACTGAGACTTGCTGAACGATGCATGATCAGGATCGATCACCAAAGTGATTTTGTCATTAAAGGTGAATTGTGTTTTGATCGCTCGCTCAACCTTGCATCCATCGACGATTTTACCCGTCGTCGGCACCCGTCGGTCGTCCAAAACGATGGGACCTTGGGCGAGTGCAAATGTCTCCGGCCTATCCGCTCTCGGACCGAGCAGCTGCGTCAACAGCAGCGTGCCTCCCTCCAAGCTCTTCGCATGGGTCGCACTGATCGTGCAGTTCAGCTTGTCTCCCTGCTCCGCGCCCGCCGGCGGCACTTTGACCGTCACGAACACCATGGCAACGTTCTTCGCATTCGCCATTTCCTTGTCCAACAGTCGGCCTTGGGTGTCGGTTGCTACCGGAGCGCCAAAATTCTGTAGCGCACGAGCCAACGCCCGCATCATGGTCTTGTTTCCATCCCCGTCGCCAGTTCCCTTCAGTCCGACCACGAAACCGACCCCTTGAAGAACATTCTCTTCTTGACCCTTGAGTCGGCACAAATCTCCCACGGTCAGTTCGGTATCACCCCACGCCGTCACCGAGAGCATGAACAGCCATATCGCGGCAGATGCACCCGCCAGTCGTTTCGTTACATTCCCCATGGAAATCTCTCTCCGTAGTGCGATCGATCGCGATCTCTCGCGATAATTCCCCGCACAGGCACGCTAGGATCGTCGGAACAGCGTCTCAACCCACAGCGGTGCAGAACCTCGAGAGCCTGTTCGGCTCCGCCTCACGCCACCGCCTCGTACGGGATGTACCCGATCATGAACCTCGGTTTCGAGAGAAGCTGAGCCACTTAGTCAAAGGGGGAAAGACAGGGAAACCTAAACGGATACAATGAAATTCCCGTCGTTGCGGCGTGGATGGGGACGATTTCTCAAATTGGATCTGCGCGGCTGCTCGCTCCGGTCACACGACAGCGATCAACAGAAGCACCATTTCCTGCGCCGAACTCCTGCGTCGAACCATCGATGCATCCGACAAACGATGCATCCAATAAACGCGCATCCAACAGACGATCCGACTCCATCGATTTCACCAATCCCAGTACCCATCCACCATTCCACCTACGCCCTGAAACAACCCTCGAACCCGAAGCGATCGCTAGCATTCCCAAGTGCCAAAAGGGGCAAATGCATGCGGTATCTTCTGATTCATCATCCAAGACCCTCCAATTTGGAGCGATTTTGGAGCGAAAACATCCCCTTTGGAGCGAACTTCAATGGCTTCCGACTCAAGGCTTAAAGAACAACTGCCACGGCTGACCGATGCCATTGTTCAGACGTACCACGCCTCAGACCGGATCAACCACTTGGGCCACTGTCCGCTCCCCAAGTACGAAGTCGTCGTTCAAATCATCGAAGACTTGAAAGATATTTTTTATCCCGGTTTTCGTCGCCGAGAGGGACTTCATGCCGGCAATGTGACGTACCACGTGGGCAACCTGATCGATTCCCTTCACGATCGACTCACCACCCAAATTACCCGTGCATTGATCCACGCAGATCGGGTCAATGGCGTTCGCGTCGAAGGCTGCCGAGAAGCGGATGATTACGAAGCCAAGGGGCAGAAGATCGCCATCGCGTTGCTCGAGCAAATCCCAGAACTTCGGGGACAACTCGCCAAGGACGTTGATGCCGCCTACGCAGGGGACCCCAGCGTTTCCAATCGCGATGAAATCGTCTTTTGTTTTCCAGGTCTCGAAGCGGTAACCATTTATCGCATCGCCCACGAATTGTTCCGTTTAAAAGTCCCGTTCATACCGCGAATGATGAGCGAATGGGCCCACAAACAGACGGGAATCGATATCCATCCCGGAGCTAGAATCGGTGAGCATTTCTTCATCGATCATGGTACTGGTGTCGTTATCGGGGAAACATGCGATATCGGCGATCACGTGAAGATCTACCAAGGCGTCACGCTCGGTGCGCTCAGTTTTGCAACCGATAGCAACGGCGAATTGGTCCGTGGTACCAAACGCCACCCCACCATCGAAGACCACGTGGTGATCTATGCGAACGCTACGATTCTCGGCGGAAAAACCACCGTCGGCCACCACAGTGTCATCGGTTCCAGTGTTTGGGTGACGTCTACCGTCGCTCCTCACTCCACCGTCGTTCTTGAGAAGCCAAAACTCAAAATTAGAAATGGCACGGTCGACGACGCCCTGTTTGATCTGAACTACCAAATCTAATAAAAGCGACCCCCAAAAGCCCGCTTGACGGGAAGTCAGCACTTGGACGGAGCGGAATTTCTAAACGTTAACGCTGCCGCTGATCGCTGTTTGCAACGAACGGTATTGGGATTTGAGCAACGCGACCGCTACCGAATGCATCCCTTGGTTTTTGGAGATCTGAGTGATCTGAGTTTCCAGGTTATCATCGCTTCCGTCATGGTAGACTACTTGCTTGGACGCGTCTCGAACCTCCTGAATCGCTTGCTCCTTGGACAGTTGCATGGGCTGGTTCGCTCCTGCAACACCTGTTGATTCCCCTGGTGAAACGGAGCCAGCAGCTCGTTTTTCCTGCTTGAGCATACCCTTGAGGCTCTCCTGAAAGTCGTCGACCGAGAGATCCTTGGTCTTGTAATCCGGAGTATCCATATTCGCGACGTTCCCGGCTAAGATTTGATGCCGGCGCTCTGCGAATGCGACCGTTTCCTCCAACGCTCGATTCACGCCGCTATTGAACATCGATGGAAACATGGTTTTTCCTCAAGGAGTGGAATGCCTTCAAACACAAACTGGGCCAGGGCAAACCCGACGCGAACTCGGAGCCATCGGGTCGAGAGACTCATTCATCCTGTGAACGACAAGGCCCCGCCCTCCTCCCGAAGCTCGCCTCCGGAAGATGCTTCATAGGCACGGGACAACCGAGAGGCATCGGTCACCTGCTGCAATTGGCTAGCGACAACCTCGCGCTGGAGCGCCATGTTGTCGATGGCCCTATTTTCCATGACCAATAACTCGCTGACCAACCGATCACAGCGTGTCTTGATCCCTTGGCACTCCCGTCGGCGTTCTTCCGATCGCCAAACTCGGGCCTCAGGGTCCTCGGACGCATAGGGGACCAGATCGACCTGAATCTCCATCAAAGTATCCATCAACCGCTGCTTCCGCCCCAGCAGCGCCATCAATTCTGTGAGCTCCTGTCCGGAAACCAAATCCGATTGCTGGATTGCCAACGCATGCAATTCCGTGAGCAACAGCAATTTGGACTCCATCAACTCAAACAGTTTTTCGGTCGTGGGCATGATTGAGTTACCTCGTAAAAACTCATTTCGCCGCAGCGCCCCTGCAACGGATCACCACCAACAAAAGGTTGGAAACCGTGCTTGTGGTGGGGCACTAACGGACGCGTGACATGTTGGGAGTAGCAAAAACCGAGCGACATGCCAATGGCAACATCCCCCACCAACACCACTACGCCGCAAAACACTCCCGATAGCCCAGAAACTGGCTTCGATTCAAAACGCCCCAACTTGCACCATTCCGCAGTCCAAACCTCCGCACCACCCCTACAAACACCCCGACCCACAGTTCCAACCGAAAGGAAAAATCAAGTCGTCGATATCAGTCCCCCTTGAGTAGGTAGTACTGCCTGAAAGTTCAACGATCGGCTACAATTCGGATCGAAATGCTATCGAGGGGCGAAGGGCCCCGTTGTTCCTAACGATCCGATTGGGCTTATGAACCAAAAACCACAGGAATCCAAAGGCAGCATGCCAACGCCCTCTTCCACGCGCCGTCCGAACGGAATGTGGTGGGTCCTGATCGTCCTCACCGCGGTTTTCGCCATGCTTTTCTTGGCTGGCTCTCCGTTGAGTTCGCGGATCGACTATAGCTTTTTCCTGGAACAACTCGATCGCGAGAATATCCAACGCCTCACGGTCTACCCGACGGCCATCGAAGGCACCTTCAAAGTCGCCCCGGAGCGACCCATCACCTACGATGCCTTCGACAAACCGGTAAAACCCAAATCGCTAACCGACGGCACCCTAGAGCGGCTCAACCGTCGCTTCGAAGTGGTCATTCCCACCGATGGTGAGGTCCGTCGAGAGCTTTTCGATCGCCTTGAAAAACTGAGAAGCAAAGCTCAGTCGACCGAATCGAACTCCGGTCAGGAACCCTTCGTTTACGATGTGGTTTCGACCAATAGCGCCAATACGCTGTACCTTCTGCTCTCCTTTGCTTCTCTCCTGCTTCTGGGAGCAGGGCTCTACATGTTCATGCGACGATCGCGGGAAAACATGATGGGCGGAGGGTTTCTCAACAGCTTCACACGCTCCACTGCCAAACGATTCGAGCCCAGCGACCAGCATGTCACGTTTGACGATGTCGCTGGCCTCGAGGGTGTCAAAGCCGACCTCAAAGAAATCGTTGAGTTTCTGCGATCTCCGGAGAAATTCCAAAAGCTCGGCGGTCGCGTTCCCAAAGGGGTCTTGCTCAACGGCCCGCCGGGCACAGGTAAAACCCTTTTAGCGCGAGCGGTGGCCGGTGAAGCTGGAGTTGCGTTTTATTCGGTGAACGGCAGCGAATTCATTCAAATGTTCGTAGGTGTCGGCGCTTCTCGCGTTCGAGACTTGTTCGCCACCGCCAAGGAAAATTCCCCCGGCATTATCTTCATCGACGAAATCGATGCCGTTGGCCGACAGCGTGGCGCCGGACTCGGCGGTGGGCATGATGAGCGTGAACAAACGCTGAACCAGATCCTTAGCGAAATGGATGGCTTCTCCCCAAGTGAGTCGGTCATCGTCATGGCTGCGACCAACCGCCCTGATGTGCTCGACCCTGCACTTCTCCGCCCTGGTCGATTCGATCGGCACGTCACCGTAGGGCGCCCTACGCTCAAAGGCCGCCAAGAGATCTTCAAAGTGCACGTACGAGACGTCCCCCTCGACAACGATGTCGATCTGCATCGTCTGGCCGAAGCCACTGTCGGACTCACCGGCGCTGACATTCGCAATATCGTCAACGAAGCTGCACTTTGGGCCGCACGGCACGATAAGACCCGCGTATCCATGGAAGACTTTGACTACGCTCGCGACAAGGTCCTCATGGGGGCAAAGCGGGAAGAAGTGATGCTCCCTGCGGAGAAAGAGAAAACAGCCTATCACGAAGCTGGACACACGTTGGCTGCTTGGTTCCTCCCAGGAGCTCAACGCGTTCACAAAGTAACTATCGTTCCTCGCGGCCAATCCCTCGGAAGTACCCAAATCCTTCCTTCCGAAGACCGCATGAACATGTCCGAAAGCGAAATCCGTGACCAACTCGTCGTCCTCCTCGCCGGCCGAGCGGCAGAGCGGATCGTGTACGACGAAACCTCCGTCGGTGCGGAGAACGACCTCGAACGAGCGACCTCGCTGGCACGTCGGATGGTCTCTCACTGGGGCATGAGCATGAAACTGGGACCCGTTTCCTACAAACTCTCCGACAGCGACCCGTTCCTCGGCAGAGAAATCCACCAACAACGCCAGTTCAGTGAGAAAACCCAAGAGATGATCGATGCCGAAATGGGAGATACTCTCCGCGGAGCCGATCGACGCGCCATGGACATGCTCCATACCCGCCGCGAAGAACTCGAACGCCTCAAAGACGCTTTGATGGAACGCGAAGAACTCGACGAGAATGAAATCACCTCCCTCATCGGACAGAGCATTCACGCTCTCAAGAAGGCAGAAAACGCAGCAGAAAACACAGCGGAAAACGCAGTCGCAGAGCATTCGATCGTCCACGGACAATCCTCCGCGTCAACCGCAGATAACACTCCTGCCCCGGTAGGGCCTCTCGGGGCCGGATGACCCAATGCCTCGCAAGAAACCGAACAAGATACGGATCGAGTTTCGCAAAGGACACCAGTCGCAACCCAGACGCGGTGATTTGACCAGCGACTACGAAACGTCCAAGGACGAAATCGATACGGTCGGTTCTCAACGGGTCAGCGGAAAAGGGGATCTAACACGCCGACGCACGGTGCGAGGTGTATCCGCCACGCCAAGCGAAAGCGATACCCTCGGTAACGTTACCCTCGAGACATCCGCCAACGTGCTTCGCGGGACAGTACTCCGAGTTCACGGACTCGAATCGATCGTTTTGCTCGATACCGGCAAAGAACTCCGGTGCGCAGTCCGCCGCGTCCTGAAAAATCTGGCTACCCAACAGCGCCATGTCGTAGTCACCGGCGATCGCGTCGATGTAGAACCCAACGGAACCGACCAAGGCTGGATTGTTCGTATCGAGAACCGCCGCTCCGAGTTGAGCCGTACGAGCAAGAAACGTCGGCACGTGATCGTTGCCAATGTCGACCAACTCCTGATCGTTACCAGCGCCGCGGAACCATCGATCAAGCCCAATCTGATCGATCGAATCCTCGCTACCGCCGAACAAAACCACCTCGATGCCGCAATCTGCATCAATAAGTGCGACTTGGTCGACACTGTCGCCCTTCAACCCTTAATCGGCACCTACGCCCAAATGGGATACTCCGTTATCCTCGTCAGCGCTGCGCGCGGCTGGGGAATCGATCGGCTCAAAGATCTTACGAAAGACCGAATCAGCGTCGTCGTAGGCCAAAGCGGTGTCGGCAAATCCTCGATCCTCAACGCCATCGCACCAGGACTCAATCAACGCGTTCAAGCCGTCAGCGCTGAGAACCAAAAGGGGAAGCATACGACGACAACTGCCGAATGGTTCCCACTCTCCTATGGTGGCGCCATCATCGACACACCGGGCGTCCGACAATTCCAGTTGTGGGATATCGTCCCTGAGGAACTCGCCGGATTGTTCCGAGACATCCGCCCCTTCGCGTCCAAATGCAGATACCCGAATTGCTCGCATCAACATGAAAACCAATGCGCCGTGAAAGATGCAATCGCTGACGGGCGTCTCGATGCACGGCGATACGATAGCTACTCGCAAATGCTCGACCAACCCTTTGGCGGCTTTGTCGAGGAATCCGATGAGATGCCGCTTCCACCTCCTCAGCAGATCTCTCCAACCACCGATTCCGACGAGGACGATTTTTCAGAGGTCGATTTTTCGGTGGACAAGTTTTCAGAGGTCGAATCGGATGATGGCCTTCGAAATGACAACCGGCCAGAGACTGGTTCCGAAGACGATAGCGGAGAATAAGCCGCTCTGAATAAGCCGCTCCGAATAAGCCGCTCCGAATAAGCCTCTAAGGGAAAACCTATCCGGGCGTATCGCGCGCTAGGGATTCCAATCGTGCTCGTCGTACTCCGTATCCAAATGCCCGGATTTGTTGATCGCCAACAAAATCCGAAACGCCACCATCAGGCTAAATAGGAATCCGAGCAATCCGATCAATGATAGGTCCTGAAGCCCGAGCGGCCCACCGTTGACGAATAGCAATGGTGGAACTTTGGATGCCATCAAGATCGAGGACCCCAATAACAAGGAACTGGTCAGCAACCCCAGCACCAACCTGTTGATCGACGGGCTTAATCCGCGGTGAGTCAGATGCACATCGAGCTTGCCAGACTGCACCAACTCCATCACTGAACTAATTTGCGAAGGCAGTTTCTCTACCAACCCCTCCATCTCGACGTACAGTCGCCGCATCCGCCTGATCTGGCGACTTGGTGAAAATCGACTTCGCCAAAGTTTCTTGAACATCGGCTCGATAGCCTCGAGCAAACTGAACTTGGGGCTGGTCTTCGAAATGGTCCCCTGCAGAGTCACCAATGTCTTGATCAACAGCCCTAATTGGCTCGGCAAAATGATACGATGCCGGTGCAAGATATCTGTCAATTCGTTCAAGGCGCTCGCCAGATCGATATTCTCCAAAGGTTGGCTTCCATACGTGGCAATCAAATCGGTTACATCGTTGGAAAGTAGCGAATCATCAATCGTGGGCGGAGTCCTGCCTACCCGCTTGATCAGCGAGGTGAGCAACCCGGAGTCTTTGAGTGCCAACGCCCAAAGCATCTCCTCAATATTCCCTCGCAAACCATCATCGATACGCCCGACCATACCGAAATCCAGCAAACCGATAGTCCCGTCCGGCTGGATTAAAATATTTCCTGGATGCGGATCCGCATGATACAAACCATGCACGAAGATCATGTCAACATAGATGGCTGCCACCCTGTGCGCGAGCGCATCCAAATCGAGATCTGGAAACAATTCGCGATTGTGGACATCGTTGATGGAGCGTCCCTCCAAATGGTCCATGGTCAATACGCGCGCGCTCGACTGGGACGCATATGGTCTCGGGATGAGGATTCCTGGAAAGTCCTTAAAGGACTCTCGCATCATCATCAGATTCGCTTGCTCCTGTGAGAAACTCAATTCTCGCTTCAGGGATCTCGACAGCTGATCCACAATCGAACGGGGTTGCCAGGCCGCCAGTTCCGGTATGCGTTCAGCCAACGTGGCGAGCCCTGCAAGAACTTCTAAATCCTCGTTGATCTTTCCGCGAATGTTCTCATGCTGAACCTTGACCACGACCCGCGTTCCGTCTGGCAATCGCGCGGCGTGGGCTTGGCCAATCGATGCCGACGCGATCGCGTTCTCATCGAACCAGTCAAACACCTCCGAGATCGGCTTCTTCAATTCCGATTCGACCACCCCTTTCACCGAATCAAAAGAATCCGCCGGAACATTGGCTTGGAGCAACTGAAGTTCCGCCGCTAAATCGGAACCCACCAAATCCGGACGCAACGATAGGACTTGACCAAGCTTAATGAACGTCGGTCCTAATTCCGTCAATGCCATCCGCACGCGAGCTTCGCGACTGTAACTGGCCAACGGAACGCCTTGATCGTCCTTGATCCAATCGCGAACGAAATCCACGCGGAGATTGCTGAGCCAATCCGCCAATCCATAACGACGCAAAATCTGAATGATTTCGCGCCATCGTTTGATGTTGCGATAGTAGCGAGGTAGCGATGATATCCTCATTTAGGTTCGCCACCGCCCAAGTTCGGGAGTGCCGGAAGGGGCTTGCTCGGTGGATTTTGTCCTCCCGCCCCTTGCTTCGAGGTGATCTCATCGATCATTTCTTCCGCATGCTTGCGAAATTCCTCAGCATCCAGTTCACCTATTTCATCCATTCGATCCAATGGAGCCAATCCGGAATCATCGTCCGTCCACTTCGCAGTGATCGTATTCCCGAGATAGTTGATGATCATCACGTTCTCTGCTGGAACCAATCTTTGCCGGAATCCCTCACCCCGAATTGCGGGCATATCATGCTTCTGGAAGAGAAGCCGCCCTGTTTTGACATCCACCAACGCCACGCTGGTAAAATCCAAGTTAACTCCGCGAATCTTCGTCAACGACAGTCGTCTCACGAACACGGCTGCGGGAGAGTTACGACGTTGCCCGATCGGAAACATGAAATGCTTCACCCGTTGGGAGCGTTCCCATACAGGCTTACCATCCTGCACCGAAATCGCGAACATCTTTCCAGCGCATGCCGCTACCGACGGATCGTTCCGTTGGGAGGGATTCACGATAATCTTCTCCAGTTCCATCGAACCTGCATACGGCAGCACCAAAGCGACATCTCCAAAAACCTGGGCGGTCACGATGCTGAACTTTCCTTCGACATCAACTGTGTAATTGAACTCCTGGTTGGTCTCAACATTCCAATAGTACATCTGCCCATCGCTTCGCATCGCCGCGATGCCAACCTCCCCGACCAGTGCCAAGCGAGTGTCGATGGTATGCTCCCGCGAGAGAATTACCTTTCCGTCCGTTGGGTCAATCAATCGTAATTTCATCTCACTGGCTCGATCCCCATCCTGGGCTCGCACCGGCGCAAAAAGCCATTTTTTCCCGACGGTCGTCATCGGCAACCAACCATCTTGACCGCCATCGCGACTCTCGACGATCATCCCATCTCGAATGTCGATCCGAATCAACTTTCCAGTTGCGGGATGAAAGACGTGCAACATGTCCTCGTCATGGACGAAGGACGAATTCCGGAAGCCCGTGACACCCCAAACCTTATTCCCAGTAATCGCATCCAGACAAACCAACTCGTCGTTGTTGAGAATCACAACTCCCGATCGCGAGACCGCTGCAACGCGAAACGCTTTTTTCTGAACCGGGAGCCCCCAAGCATTCCGCTCGATGCTGATGACTCGACCTCGCCCTCGATCGAACTCAGGCATCTCTTCTCCATAGGAATGACGCCAGAGTTGGCCATCTTGCTGGCTGGTGTACGCTTGCAACGTATCGATGGCGAGCAATTGGTTTTTCAATTCGATGTAAACCAAGCTATCGACCGTGTGGATTCGGGGTACCGTCGAGCGATCGAGCGCACCCATGTCAACCATTTGCTGGAACAACTCACCCGTCACTGGATTGACGAACTGCAAATTGCCCGCGTTGTAGTAGACTTGCCAATCCTGAAATGCATCCCCGATCGACTCGACGATGGTGCATAGGCTCGAAGAATCACTCACCGCATCAAAGGCTCGGCCGTTTGGGTTTTCGGTAAACTGAGTTGTCACATCGACACGGCCTTTCGGCCAAACATGCGGTTCCGTTGCTGATTTCGCAGCCGCAGCAAATCGCTCCAACTGCACCGTGTCGACCTCTGCCCTCATCGCGAATTGACGCGATTCGGCATTGATCGTCTCCATCATCTGCTTGATCGCAGCAATGTTGCCATCAGCATAACGAAGGGCCAAAAATGGCCGCGAGGCGCGGAGATAAAGCTCGGCCAATGCCAACTTCTTTGCTTGGCTCAGCGGGGCATCGTCGTTCGCGCGTTGCTGTAGCATCCGTTCGGCATCGATCGCACTACTGCTAGCGATGGCTTTTGCAGCCAAGATTCGAAGTGGCTCAGCGAACTCCAGCGATTGGAAATGATCCAATCGCAACCTCAGCATGCTTCCGTCTTTGTTCACCGCCGGATCCAGTCGAGATCGAACCATCGGCATTAATTTGCTCCACGCCCCCTCAGGGATCTTTTCGATGCATCGAGCAATACGGGTGGATAGCCATCGGTCTTCCTGCACGGTCCACTGAGCATTCAAATCGATGTCTTGACCATCGCTCATTTGATCAATCCGTCGATTCAACCGCGTATCGGACAATTCCACCAGCTTGACGAACATTTCCTCCCAACGTCCTTGCTTTTCCAGTCCATGGATCAGGATTCGCAAGTACGACGGCAAATCGAGATCGAGCGTCATCTCCTGATACTTCTGCACTCGATCGACATACTTGTCAAAATCTCGTCGAAGCGCCTCAGTCCCAACCTTCACCAACAACAACTTGACATCGGGATCCTCCGGAGACTTGTCTCGGGCCTTTTCCAAAAAGCCCAACGCATTATCGATGTCCCCCGATGCCATCGCCAACTCACCTTGTTTGACCCAGCCTTGAATGCTGTCCCCATCGTTTTTAAGTTCCTCGAGCAACTTGGCGCGGAAAACATCTCGGATCGAGTAACAATCGAGCTCGAAGGGGCTTGCTGAAATCAATCGATCTCCGACAACGATCAAGTTCCCCAGGGGTTTTTCTACTTTCGCGCTACTTAGAATTTGCCCCTTCTCCATGTCGATTTCCAATATCTCTTGCGTGGAAATCGGAAGATAGAACTTGGAACCCGCTCGAACACCGCGACCGACCACTTGGGCATCCCCAGGCAACTGAATCGCAGGCCATGCAGCTTGGCCCGTTTTCAAATCGACACCCACCACCGACGAGGCCTGGACGAGTACGGCAATATTGTCCCACGCCCCAGCACAATAGCGAAACAGCGATTGTTCGTCGTAACCGTACTGCCACAACTCGTCCCCGTCAGTCAACGAAACACCGTAGACCGCATTGCCATTAGGTGGTGCGAACACACCGACGCCGTTATGCAACAAGACGCTCGTTTCCACCGATCGGGGTAATGTCGGATTCGACTCCCGCAAATCCATCCCGCCGATGAAGTTGAATTGTGCACCTGGGATGATGTTCGGATTGAGAGGGTATTTGAATTGCCACAGCAACTCGCGAGAACCTAAATCGTAGGCCACCAAGTACCCTGACAAAGTCGGGCAGACAACCATCGTCCCGGAGACAGCTGGGCTCGCGCCATACGCTCGCCGCTGCTGATCGATCGAAATCGTGTTCCCTTGATTGGCCGCGATCGGCTGCCGCCACAGGAGTTTCCCTGTTTCGCTTGAGATCGAAGCTAGAAAAATTTCGCCGTTGAGTTCGATTAAGCAAAGAAGTTCCCCGTC
Source organism: Pirellula sp. (assembly GCA_046318275.1). GTDB lineage: Bacteria > Planctomycetota > Planctomycetia > Pirellulales > Pirellulaceae > JBKCUI01. The sequence continues at coordinate 25,248 of JBKCUW010000007.1, forward strand.
ATAGGGCAATGGGGCGCCGAGGAAAAGTGCCTCAGCCAATTCCGGAGCGCTCAATCCGGTCGGACCACCCACTTCCCACACCAACTTCCCTTGGTCGCGAATACTCCAGGCCTGCAACACATTGTAGGTTTTCATTCCAAGATTCCGCGCGAACCGCGCGTTGGGGCCCTGCGCGAAACTTTCCGCCACATCCAGTGCTGGCGATTCGCTGATGCTGAACAATCTTTCCCCATCGCTTGCGATCTGGCCGACAGCGGTTTCACCCCAAACTCGCCGCACTAAGTAGTCAGGTGCCGACATCCCCAGAGAATAGCCATCCTTGCCAGTAAAACGATCCAACGAAAACCCTAGCGGCATTCCACTGAAGACACATGGCCATCCGATTCTTCCCGTTCGCGCATCGATTGCCAAAATGCGTTGGTCATAGGTTGGGGTAATCACCCACGAATCCACGCTGATCGGGTATCGAGAAGGAATCAACACCGATTTCCGCTCCGCGAGTTGCTTCTTGAGCGTCCGATCCAAATTGTCTTTATGTTGGAAAGATTCGTGCAGCTCTTGGTGCCATCGCAAAATAGGGAGCGGCAATCCCGCAAGTGTGCTCGCATTGCGTTTGGAATCCCCTCCAGGGTACGCTGGACGATCCACGGTCCGCGATATGCGATCAACGGAGTCCGTAGCCAGCGATTGCAAGATGGCTTCGTCGGTCGTCTTATCGTTCCACCCGATTTTAGCCCCGTTCCAATCGAGCGACACCGATACAAAATTTTCTCGAGTCGTCGCCAATGCCTTTTTTGCTTCCGCAGGCATTCCCGCGATGCGATATGCGGCGACGGTCATCACCCCCAACGATGCGCCAAATCGCTCCCTCGCTGATTCCATCGCCAGCAGCCTTCCGTACATCCCGGCTGCTTGGGCTGTCTCCCCATCGCTCAATGCACGTTCCGCCAAAAGCAGCAACGCGTCTTGACCGGCCGATGTGAAACCGTAGCGACTGGAAATCTCCCTCAGCATGTCCCAATCCGAGCGTTCGACCGCGTCCTCCAACGCCTGGGAGGCCTTCACGCCATACCTCAGCTCCACGACCTTACGTCCCTCGTCCGGCATGGTCGCAAGAAGTTCATGGGCCTTGCCCAGCACCGTCCCTTCGACAATCGCAGCGCCATTGCGTTCCCGAAACAGGAAATAATCCTCTCCCAAATCCCGGCCCGAACCGCCATCCTCAATTCCAAGCAACACACCCAACGCCAAGCTGGCCTCACTCCATTGCTTGCGATTGATCGCGTCACGAGCGTCTTCCAGAAGAACTTCCACCTCCCGAGGCGGGGGCAATAAAGTTCCTTCGGTCATCGCAAATCGAGATTGAAAGCCTTGCCCAAAACAGGAGGCTATACCGAGCATCATTCCAAAACCGATGGCGATGCACGCACCAATCCGTTGGATCATCATTGAGTTGTACCTGAAACCGAGATTAAATCGAATCTGAGAAAGCATCAAAGTCGGGTTCGAACCGAACCTGCCCCACCCACCACTTCTTAGCATCCCCATTCTTGAAACTACCTTCACTGGACCATCGTACCGAAAGCCTTGCCGATTACGCCGGGCACGCAAAAATCATCGTTGCAGGTTTCGCTCGACGACCAGACTACCCTTCCATAGTTTATCCGATTTTGTATCGCATTGGATGGTTCTCGACCCACGCGAATCCCGCAAAGTCGAGGAATCCTGTCTCCTTGAATCGATCCGAAAAGTCCATAAAAAAACCTAGGGCATCGAGGATTCCTCAATGCCCTAGGCAATTGCATGGACTGACTGCGTCTTCTTAGCTACCGACGATCCAGATTACACCATCGATCCAAATTTCTCGGAGCGTCGGTCAAGTGCACTCAGGCGAGTCTTTGCTTAATCGGTCACTCATTACTTGCTTGGTGGCAAGATGACTGCGTCGATGATGTGGATGACACCGTTGGAGGCATCGACATCGGTCGCAACGATTTTCGCATCGTTGACGTATGCAGCCTTGTCCTTGACCGAGATGGTGACGCTATCTCCTTGGAGAGTCTTTGCACTCTTCGCAGCGACTGCATCCTCGGAATATACACGGCCTTCGACGACGTGGTACTTCAGGATCGCAGCCAACTTGTCTTTGTTCTCTGGCTTGAGCAGAGTCTCAACGGTTCCCTTAGGAAGCTTTGCAAAGGCTTCGTCGGTTGGAGCAAAGACAGTCAAGGCTTTGTCGCCGCTGAGTGCATCGACCAAACCTGCGGCCTTGGCAGCTGCCAAAAGTGTCGCAAACTTACCAGCCTTGGTAGCAACGGCTGGAATGTTGTCTTCGCTTGGAAGAATAACCGCGTCGATAATGTGGATCACACCGTTGCTGCAAGCGATATCCGTTGCGACAACGTTTGCTCCGTCAACCTTCACTTTACCGCCATCGACCTTGACGTCGATACGCTGACCATTGAGGGACTTCGCTCCGGTGACACCGACAACATCCTTCGCCATGACCTTGCCTGGTACAACGTGATACGTCAGGATCGCAGCGAGCTTCGCCTTGTTCTCTGGCTTGAGCAAGGTTTCCACAGTTCCCTTTGGAAGCTTAGCGAACGCTTCGTCTGTTGGTGCGAAAACGGTGAAAGGTCCAGGACCCTTCACAGCATCAACAAGACCAGCAGCGCCCAACGCAGCGGCCAACGTCTTGAACTTGCCCGCTTCCACTGCGGTATCAACAATGTTCTTGTCGAAAGCAAAACCAACGGAGCTCGCCAATCCGACCGCAGCTCCACACACCAACGCAAAAATCTTCTTCATCTTACGACACCTACCCAATACATAAGGCTCATTACACAACAACCAAAACGGTATGAGCAATTCGACGCGAATGTCGAAGTGCGTTGCAGGAACGTGTGTGCGAATCCTCAACGCTCCACTATAGCGCGATGTCAAGGTGAATCTTGAGATTTTCCTGAATGCTACTTGTGCAGGACAGGCCGTCTCAAAGGGGGGCTTGTCCTGCATCTACAGTACTGAGAGCGCGATTTCGGCGTCTAATTTCATCGATCACCACGCTGATATTACCGCGCTGATTTTGCGAACTGGTCCGATTGAGTGGACTGGCTCTAGTGGTTTGTCCATGCCATGAAGATTCGATTCTCACTTGGTAGTTCGGAACGGACAGACAAGTAGACGCGTAGACACATAGACGCGGATACACAGAGGATTGGGTAAGCATCAAGAAACGTGACTCAGCGCCGGTGATGACGGCGGGTTTAGACGAAACATCAGCAACCATGACAACACCCATCAAAGCGATTATCTTCGGAGCCTGTGGCGGTATAGGCCAATCTTTATGCCAACGAATCGCAGAAGAGTCGGGAACCGCGTTCTTGGTGGGACGATCGATGGAGCGACTCCAACCTCTCTCGGAGCGATACGGGTGGTCGTGTGCCGTCGCCGACGCGCTGCATTGGGACCAAATTGATTCGGCGATCGCGGAAGGAGAACAGCAGCTGGGAGGATTCAATGCAGCGATCAACCTCGCGGGTTCGGTATTGCTCAAGCCTCTCCACCTTACCAGCCGCACGGACTGGGATTCGGTCATTGGAACGAACCTCACCACCGCGGCGGGGGTCGTTCGATCCGCTGTTCCCAAGATGTTTACCAGCGGGGGTTCCATCGTGCTCGTCAGTTCTGCTGCAGCATCGATCGGATTAAGCAACCACGAAGCGATTGCAGCGAGCAAGGCTGGCATCGAGGGCTTGGTCCGCTCCGCAGCTACTACTTACGCAGCGAAGAAGATCCGCGTGAATGCCGTGGCTCCTGGTTTGGTGCAGACAAACCTCACCCAACGAGTCTGGAACAATCCGCGTAGCGCCGAGGTTTCGCTGGCGCTGCATCCCCTTGGTCGGTTCGGCCAGCCCGAGGATATCGCCCGAGCTATCTTATGGCTCGCGAGCCCGGACCAAAGCTGGATCACCGGCCAGACCCTAGGCGTCGACGGCGGCTTGGGTACGCTCAAGACAACACCGATGTGATCTTTCACAGCGAAAGCGAGATTCCTATTGCTTTTGCAGGAAATGCTTGATCGCAGCGGACGTCTGGTTATCTCCGAAAAATCGTGAAGCACTGTGCAGTTCTCGTCCAGATTGTCCATGCGGGCCTCTGAATTTCGAGCCAAAATCTTATCCCCTCCGTTTCATTGCCACGCTTTTCAGTTACCGTATTGGAATTGTCATACGCCGACTTGAGGGCTCGACAATCCGCTTCAAGGGTTGCCCATACATTACCCCGCGCCAACATGCTCCCAAACTCCGCGACAGCCTTACCGCAAAGTGCGCCGATCACTGATTGGGCCAGGAGACTTGACGAAGAATCGCTGCTCGAGTTGATTCGCCACTACCAGCCTCTCTTAAAAGTTCTGGCGAAACGTAGTTGGGACAAGCGACTACAGTCGAAGATCGATCCCTCCGACGCCCTTCAGCAAACGTGGACATCGATTTCCAAACATGCCGGCAAAACCCACTTCGAGGACCGCCGCCACTTCTATAGCTACCTTCGAAAGGTACTGCGAAACCAAATCACGGACATCAAGCGTCTTTTACTGCAGTCCCAAAAACGATCGGATGGTAGGGAAATTGTATTTGCCGAAAACGACAGATTCCTTCACGCATCCTTGGACGCGCGTTACCTCCGAATCAAACCCCCAATCCAACAGATCACCGATCGCGAGATGGCTGAGCATACGCTGCTCGCCATACTTCGGTTGCCACGAGAATTACAGCGATTGATTCGCTGGCGTTTTCGCAAAGAAATGACCTACGAACAAATCGCGCAGCGACTCGGTCGGCGTCCGGATGAGATAAGGTACGTGATCAACAAATGCTTGAAGGGCTTGGAAAAAGATTTGAGGCAACGCTTTCCTGGTTCGTCTGCCTCCTAACCACCCTTCCGTTTCACTATTTAGATATTCTGGATAGAGCCTTCTCATAGAAAGTGCTCCCTACAGGATCCCAGAACACGCCATCGAAGGTTGTCCGAGCATTCGGTCCGCCACCTAGTCCAAGCTTTGACGTCACGATAATTCGAACCATATCCTACTCGCACCCCGATCGGGCTGAATATGAACAAAGCATCCCTTCTTCCGGGCTCATCGGACCCGACCGAACTCGAGCTTCAACGACTCGATAAGTGGCTGGATCAATCTCCGGATGATTGCGATCTTCACCCAGCAGACCAAATCGATTTTGATCGTTGCCTCGAGTTGATTCAAAAAATGAATGACTCCAGATGGAAGTCATTCGCCCCATCAGGTTCGGATTCGCCTCGATGGACGAACCCCAAATTGATTGGCATCGGCGCATTCGGACTGGTTTTCTCGGTCGAAGGAACCTATGGGCACGACTCCGAATCGACCCACCCACCAGAAAGTTGCGTGAACTCCCCTACCCATTCGGGTTCCAATCAAAGATTCGCGATTAAGTTGCTCCGCCCCTCAAAAAGCAACGTTTTAATTGCCAAGAAACGCTTTCTAGCTGAATCGAGTACGACTGCGACACTGCACCACCCCAACATCGTGTCGGTTTATGAACAAGGAGAAATCGATTCTATCCCCTACTTGGTAACAGAGCTTGCAGATCAGGGTACACTCGCGTCGTACTTCGACGATCATGCATCACCTATTCCGCCGAGACAAGCCGCATGGCTGATCATGAAAATCGCAGAAGCGGTCCATTTTTCTCACTCCTACCTCGTCATCCACCGGGATATCAAGCCGGGAAATATTCTTCTGCGCCAAGCCAGTAAGAAAGAGTCGTTCGAAGGGCTCGACGTTTGGCCGCTGCTCACCGATTTTGGGCTCTCAAAGAATCTAGCCCCCATCGAAAACCGAACCAACTTGACAGTCGCAGGGGAGGTCCTAGGCACGCTAAGGTACATGTCTCCAGAGCAGGTTCTCGGGGAACCGCTTCAAACGCAGTCCGATATTTTTTCGCTCGGCGTTGTCTTCTATGAAATGGTATATGGCACCAATCCATTCCAAGCCCGAAATGATTTTGCAACTCGGGAGAACATCGTCAAGCATCCCCCAAAATCACCGACGGATAAGGTTGAAGTTCCCCGAGAGATCCGTGCGATTTTGGCAAAGTGTTTACAGAAGGCTCCTGAGTATCGCTATCAAGCGGTTAGCTCGCTTGCAGCCGATTTGGAAAACTACCTCACCGGCAAGCCACTTTCGATCTCCAACTCAGGGTACTGGGATCAACTAACGAAACTAATCCGGTCCGCACCGATCGCATCCTCGGTACTAGGAACGGTATTCACGTGCAGCCTCATTCTCACCGGACTACTCAGTCGCGAATGGCGTGCGCAACAACAGTTGGCCAACGAACGAAAAGAGATTGGTCAACTTTTTCTGCAATCCATCCAAGTCGCAAACGGGAGCATCAACGATACCATCCTAGCCGGAGCGAGAGTGTCTCCGAAAGAGCTGCTCGATCACCTCAACGGACAGATCGAGCTGCTCGAAAAAGCACTTTCGATGAACCCAGAGGATGCGCTTCTGATGAATAATCTTCAGATTTTGAGGCATTATGCATCGATCTGCTACCACACCCTCTCCCTTAGCCCTAATGAGACCAATGCGTCCCAGTACCAGCAAGCGGCCATCACCCAACGGAAGATGTCGCTCGAACTCATAGAACAATTGCTGAAGATGGAACCGGGAAAAACGAGCCGTCTCAAAGATCGAATTATCGGTGAATATTGGATGACAGTCTTTCTTCGCGAAGACAGCCAACTTCAGCAAAAAGCACACTGGATCGAAAAGACTATCGAGCACTCCAAAAAATTCCTGACCGACTTTCCTGAAGATACGAGCATCGCCTTTTTGGCCATCACCGAGCAAATCGAGCACTCGCTAGTGTACAAGCGAACGGACCCGAGCAAGGCGAAAGCCATCCTCGAAGAGGCAATCAGCGCTCTGGATAGCCTTCGCTTCGCCCCTAGCCGAAAACTTGAGGTCGAATCAACCCACCTCATTGCTCTATCACGATTGTGCAGCATCTCCATCTCCGAAGGAGACCCCGAGTCGATGCGTAGCGACATCGAACGTTGTTTCTCATTCGGCAAAGAAAGGATGGTACCATACATTGGTGAGGATTGGAGATACCGTGAGCACTGGACTAATTTCTTCGACAATCTGTGCTATGAATTAGAGTTCCACCAACGCTCTGAATTAACTATCGAACACGCGAAAAGGTGGCAGTCCTACGTTAGCAGCGTCTCGGAGTGGGTTGGGGCCGATAAAAACTCGGGGATTCAGCATAGTCGTAATGCAAATCTTATCGCGGCAAAGTTCTATGAACTCGAAGCACTGCGGCGGTTGAATAGAAACGATGAATACCGTTCCTCTTTGGCGGAGCTAACTCGATCTTGGCGAGCCTCCATCGAAGACCAGGATCTCGACCAACAAGCATTGATCGCGGCCATGAGGACGAGGCTGCGCGGTGGACAAACCTCCGTCGACCGAATCCTCGTTGAGATTGGTGCCATTCAAAATCCCGTTTCCAATGAGTGAAATCTCTCTGAGCCTTTAAAGATGGCCGCCCGGGCGCACACACTCATCCTCGCGGTTCGCCGCCCTCGGATCCAACGAGCACCCTAGGGGCAACCACTCCTAGCATGTCCTGAAATCCTGGCTTATCTAAAAAACGTTTCGAAATCGACAGGGGACTGCAACGCAGGCAGCTTGCTCGCACCCGACAGGGTGGAGGGTAAAGAACGAACTTAATTCCTCAGAGATTCCCAGATTCTTTTAAGTTTCCCATTCGCCCCCCGCGGGATTTTACGT
>JBKCUW010000008.1:0-20686 GCA_046318275.1 Pirellula sp.
GTTTGAGTATTCGCCGGGGCGGTGCCGCTGGGATCGTCAAAGATTTGATACTCGCAGCCAATCGTCCGATCGCCATAAGTGCGCACACGATACTTGAGGCCGCTATTGCCCCCTGGGGCGATCTTCCAATCGAAACTTAGCTCAAAATCACCGAACTCTTGGCGTGTCACGATGTGGCCGGATCGAATCAGAGTTTTTCGCAATCGAATCACACCATCTTTGGCCTCCCATCCCGATGGAGCTGGGTTGCCGTCGATCGTCATCCAACCCGCAAGAGACTCCCCCTTCCAAATGGATGGGTCTTCCGTCTCGCAAGCGTGACAGGATGGGGCATTGTCCACGCAATTTATGGCAGCCCATGCGCTCGAGACTGCAAGGAATCCACGGCGTGTCGTTTTGGGGTAATGGTTCGAAGGTTTCATGACACTGTTTTGGGATGCGCGAGGCAGCGAGCAGGCGGCTGAAACATTCTATTCGAGTTAGGGACCAGCAGCACGCGAATGTTGGCCGAGAATCGGGCTGGAACGATTGTCGGCGGTGATTCGAAAGCGGTCCATCCTTGCGATGCTGGACCTGCGAAGGATGCTTCGCAGAAACAGGTTTTCATCCGATTGATAAAGTTCGAAATGATACCGTCGGACCTATTCTGATAAAGCATCATGCCCAACAATCACGGCAGTGTCGCGCAAGCGGAACGGTGCTACGTCGATGGTGATTGTGAACGTGTGAACCGCGTTGTACCAAAGTAGGGGCGCCTGAGGACACCGACGGCTAGCGCTAGGGGCGATCACAAAACCGTTTCATGTATTTGCGCTTGCTGTTGTGAACAGCAAGGCGCTAGCCGGTGGTCTGCTGATCGCGCCAATGAACATGATGGTTGTCGCGGGTTATTGCGTTTCTAGAGACACCGACGGCTAGCGCCAGGGTCGCTCACGGGGGCGATTGGACTTTGTGTGACAACACGTTTTGCCGATAGCCGGTTGTAGCTGCGATTGGGATGTTCGCGTCGAAATGCTCTAGAAACAGACTGATGGTGTGACTATCGCAACACCGTGTGCGGCGATCGAATCCTGCAAACACTCCAATTTTCTCCAACCACTGAAGTCAGTTCCATCCGAAATCGGTACATTAATGCCCTGGCTGACAACCATGGTTTATAAACTTATTGTGGTTCGCCACCCGTTCCAGGCCCGCGTCGTATTGTCCCTCACCGTTTAGGAATCGTTTTTATGACCCATGTTGAGCCGATCGCTACTGAACGCACTTCGAGCGATTCGACTGAGGCACCAAACTCTGCTAAGGCTGCATTTCGGCCGCTTCGGATTTGGATCCCATTGCTGCTACTCCCGTTGATGCTTTTGATGCGGTTTATCCCGGACCTCATTCAAAACGGTCCATCGATGATTTGGATGGCAAGCGCGTTCGGCCCTTTCTTAGTAGGTGCCCTGATCATGGGTTGGTGGTTGCTATTCAGCCGAGCACGCTGGTTCGAGCGCATCCTAGGTATCGTCGGGATCGTGTTGGTCCTGGTGGTCGAGCAACTGATCGCCCATTATTCGATGAAGGGGCCTTTGCTGATCGTCATGACAATCCCGATGACTATCGCCGCGTTCGCGATTGGCTTGATTCTCATGGGGCAACGTTTATCGATCCAACGCACAATATTTGCACTGCTGTTGGCCGCGATCGGTGCTGGTGTGTCAACCTTGGTCAAAACAGATGGGGTTTGGGGTAACTTTTCGTTTGGGCTCGACTGGCGATGGACCCAATCGTCGGAAGACAAATTGCTCGCGAGACGTCAGCTTGGATCAGGTGGCACAAAGACAGAGGCCACGAAATACTCAACCGTCAAGTTGGACGCGGAACCCTTTAAAAATCCTCAGTGGCCAGGGTTTCGTGGACCCAATAGCGATAGTGTGCAACATGGATCGGTCTTTAGCGATGATTGGAAATCCAATCCGCCCAAGGAACTTTGGCGAACTCCCGTCGGTCCTGCTTGGAGTTCCTTCGCGGTTGCCGGAGATTACTTGGTCACTCAAGAACAGCGCGGCGGAGACGAGGCCGTTGTTGTGTATGACGCGAATACTGGAACGCAAGCCTGGGAGCGAACGATTCCGTCGCGATTCTTCGAGTCCCTCGGAGGATTGGGGCCTCGAGCTACCCCGACGGTCGCTGGCGGCGCGATTTATGCGATGGGTGCCGAAGGCTGGTTGATGAAGCTGGATGCGTCCAACGGTGAGATTGTTTGGAAAGTGGATTTGCGGAAAGAGGCCGATCGCGAGCCACCGATGTGGGGATTCTCCGCGTCCCCATGTGTGCATGAGGATTTGGTGATCATCTATGCCGGCGGCAAGGGAGATAAGGGGGTACTGGCATTCAAGACCGACGACGGGAGCTTGGTCTGGTCGGCAGCCGCAGGCATTCAATCGTACGGTACAGTCCAAATGGTGACTTTAAGGAGCCAACCGATGCTCGGGTTGTTGAGCGAGCAAGGAGCTCACTTCTGGGATCCCAAGTCCGGCGCAAAACTGCTCGAGTACGATTGGCCCCATCAAGGGTACCGAGCTCTTCAGCCACAGGTTGTCGACGGGGACAAAATTCTCATCCCAACGGGGCTCGGCAGTGGCACTCAATTGGTTCAGATCTCCGAGTCGGATGGCAAACTGTCTGGGAAAGAAATCTGGACATCGAAGGATATGAAGTCCGATTTCAATGACATGGTGGTGCACAACGGGTACGCGTATGGGTTTGACAATGCAATTTTCGCATGCATCGATCTCAAGGATGGGAAGCGGAAATGGAAAGGTGGACGGTATGAAAAAGGGCAAGCGTTGTTGCTCGCGGATTCAGGCCTGATCGTGGTGGTTAGCGAGCGAGGGGAGTTGGTACTGCTGCGAGCAAACCCGGAGAAGCTTGAGGAGTTAGCAAAGATTCCAGCCATGGATGGAAAGACCTGGAACCATCCGGTGGTGGTAGGTACCAAGTTGTTTTTGCGAAACGCGGAAGAAGCGGTTTGTTATGAATTGAAAACTGCTAATTGACCCCGAAGTCGTTGCCTGTTGGCGTGAACCGGAAATTGGATGTGAGTAAGCCGACGCTAAGGCGTTTCGGCTGATGAGCGTTGTGAGCCGACGCTTAGGGGAAAACGGGGGATCAAGTTGCGAGGCGTCGGGTGCCGATTATTTCGGAAACCAACGTTTATCCCCCTCGACTGGCTGTGCTATACTTGTTCGAACGCCTTCCCGCCAAAACAATCATCCCGCCCCCATCGGTTGCGAGCAACGTGACACAACCCCACCAGCACTGCTTTGGATTTCAGACGCTCCTCAACGGGAGTCGACGGCAGATTCTTCAAGCTGGCGCTTTGTCGATGCTGGGGCTGGGGCTTGAGCGTTCGCTCCGTCCGGCGTTTGGTGGATCGTCGGGGGCATTGCCCGTTCGAGCCAAGCGTTGCATTTTTTTGTTCATGTGGGGAGGCCCAAGCCAACTTGATACCTTTGACATGAAGCCGGGTGCTCCGGCGGAAATCCGCGGGGAGTTCAAGCCGATTTCGACGGCGGTTCCTGGGATTCAAATCTGCGAGCACTTTTCCAAATTATCCAAGCTGACGGATCGGTTCACGATCTTGCGTTCCTTGGCCCATGACGATCCGGCACACCTATCCAGCGGTCATGCAACACTTACCGGCAACCCGGCTCCTGTGCTGAAGAGCGATGCCGCTCCACCCAGCGACAAGGATTCGCCGCATTTGGGAAGTTTGCTGACCAAACTGCGTCCTAGCACGGATGGCATCCCTTCGTTTGTCGCGATGCCTTGGAAAGCATTCCATCCTGCGGCACCCGGTGGAGAAGCTCCGGGGCAGCACGGTGGGTGGTTAGGCCCGTCGTACAGCGGTGCGCTTCTGCAGGGGGATTTGAATCATCCTGATTGGAAGCCGCAGGCATTTTCACTCCCGGCAGAAATGACACTTGACCGTTTGGAGTCCCGATCGGAATTGTTGAAAATCCTGGAATCGCAACGTTCGTCTTTCCATCGGTCTGCCGAGACAGGGGCATTGAACCATCAGCAGATACAGGCCTTCGAAATGCTTTCGAGCCCCAAGGTGAAACAAGCGTTTGATTTGAGCCAAGAATCCTCCGAGACGCGGGATCGTTATGGAAGAAACATCCATGGCCAATGCGTGTTGATGGCGCGTCGCTTGATCGAGCATGGAGTGTCGCTCGTCTCCGTCAATTGGCACAATGACGGCCAAAATTTTTGGGACACACACGGAAATAACTTCAATCGATTGAAAAATGACCTCATTCCACCCGCCGATGCAGCACTGTCCGCCTTGATTGAGGATCTCGAAGCCCGAGGGATGCTCGACGATACGATCATCGCATGGGTCGGCGAGTTCGGACGAAGGCCCCAAATTACCGCTGCCAACGCTGGTCGGGAACATTGGCCCTATTGCTACAGTGGGATTCTCGCTGGTGGGGGGATTACCAAAGGGGCGGTATACGGCGAAAGCGATCGCCACGCGGCGTACCCCAGCCGCAATCCAGTATCACCGCAAGACTACGCCGCGACGATCTTGCATCAGATGGGAATCTCGCCCGACGATACGCTCTTGGATCGTGAAAACCGCCCCCATCGTATTTCCACGGGACAACCGATTTTAGATATTGTCACTGGGTAGGAAGCCGTTGGCTCTCCGAATCGCAGGGAGGTGAGACTCAACGAGTCAACAGGCTTCGGCAGGGCGCTTTAGGGCTCGGATCCGCTCTAAATTGGTCCCAGCTTGCATGAGCTAAAGATTATGACTTCGAGAACTCGGGATCGAGGCACTAGTTCGTGCCGGAGGCGGACCGATCCTTGACGCAGCGAAATCCGCAGTGATTGCTTGCGGTTCGGACTTCCCCTTTGCCTCGTGTGCCGACCATATAGCGGGTGCAGTAGAGATCACTGCAGAGGAACGAACCGCCTCGGTGGACCCGTTTCTTTTGGTCTGGCTCCATTGGATCGAAGGAATCCTCGGGGCCTGTTGGATTGCGGGTGACTTTGCCGCTCGAGTGAAGCCGAGCGTAATAGTCGTGCCGATACCAATCGCTAACCCATTCCCACACATTACCACCCATGTCATAAAGGCCGTAGGAATTTGCCGAGTATTGCCGGACTGGGGCGATCCCTGCAAAACCATCGAGTGCGCTATCGCCGCCCGACACGGGAAATCGCCCTTGATAGATGTTGGCTTGATACTTTCCGTCTGGCTTGATCTCGTTACCCCACGCGTAGAGCTGTCCAGACTTTCCACCGCGAGCAGCGAACTCCCATTCGGCTTCCGTTGGTAAACGCTTTTTAGCCCACTTTGCGTAAGCCTCCGCGTCTTCGTAAGCGACTTGTACAACAGGATGGTCATCGCGACCTTCGATCGAACTGTCGGGACCGGTTGGATGGCGCCAATCAGCACTGGGCACATAGCTCCACCACTGCAAATAATTGTCGAACTCGACTGGACCGTTGGTTGGTCGAAACACCGTAGATCCAGCGATTAAATTCTCCGGTGGTGCCGTAGGAAACTCCTCCGCGGTCGGCTTTATCTCAGCGACGGTCACGTATCCGGTTGCTTCTACGAATTCCCGGAACTGAGCATTGGTCACTTCGCTTGCATCCATCCAGAATCCATCGACGTAAACGCGATGGATCGGAACGGCATCATTCGTGATCCCAGGGAGCCCGCATAGCGATTCGCTTCGATGGTCACTACCCATGGAGAACTCTCCACCCGGAATCCAAACCATTCCATCGGGAGCCGAATCCTTTGGCCGATCGCTATTTTCCTTGGTCGGTTGAAAACCCGATATCGCCGCCTCATCGGCGGTGTTGGACGAGGCGTTACTCAGAGCGGACTTGCTTTGGTTCGAAACTGCTTTTAGGGTTTCCGATTTCGAACGAATCGAGTCGGACGGACTGGTCATCGAAAGCATGAGACATGCTAGGCCGATCGCCGCAGCGATAGCGAGCCATGGGCCCCACGTTTTGAGTAGGCTGCTGGAGTCGGCAGCCGTTGAAACTCCGTCGCGCGCGTTTATCGATGAAGGTTTGGTTCGCGGTTTCTGTTGCGAGGGCTTCGACATGAATGGCTCAGGGGTGTAGGACCAGCGTGCTTAAGTGCATCATAGGCGGATTGTTAGTGTAGAGCTACCGCCGCTCCATCATAACCCAATTCTGTCATCGCGACGCTTACTGAGAGAAGATCGATACCTGGAATCGCCACCTTATCAATCGTGATGAGTAATCGATCGTGATGAGTATCCCTTTGATGGGTCCGGGAAGCATTTTGGAAGAACGGCCGAGATCAGCGAGGCCGTCAAATTGGCTCAATGCAAGTCAAAAACGACCGATTGAGGCCTTCGTCTACATCGCTTGGTTCTGGCTCTTCTAGCTAATTTTAATGGTGAATCGATTGGCACCTTAGATTTGCGTCGACAATCCCCTGGCTTCAACTTTCAACTGGCGGTCGGCGGTTCGCCGCGCGAGGCGGACTGGGCACGCGCGGATGTTGCAGCCAAAAGCACTGAGGAAATGACTAGCGTTCTTTGAGTACTTTTACTGCACGCATTGCACGCTCGAGGAAGTCGTGCTTGGACTCACCGCTTTCCAGAAAGATCGGTGCACCGATCGAGATGGAACTAAGAAGCGGGACAGGCATGAACTCACCTCGGGGAAGGATCCGATTCATGTTGTCCATGTATACAGGGACCAACTCTAGGTCAGGGCGTTTTTTGGCTAAGTAATAAAGACCGCTTTTGAACTCCCCCATTTCCCCATCGACGGCCCTGCTGCCCTCTGGGAAAACGATCAATGAATAGGAGTCCCCTATTTCGCGGAGCATTAAGTCGACTGGGCTCTGATGGACCTTGATCTGCTTGCGATCGATCAAGATCGCGTTGAAGGATCGAGCCAGAAACCGACGCACAGCACCTTGGCCCCAGTAATCCTGCGCCGCCACAGGGCGAGTCCATTGCCGAAGCTGGCCAGGTAGACTCGCCCAAAGAACCACCGCATCCAGGTGGCTAGTATGGTTGGCAAAGTAGACACGCTGGCAAATATCGGGCTCGGATCCGATCCAACGGACAGTGAACCCACTGACCAGCTTAGCCAGCAATGCCAAGCTCTGGCCGGTCAGCTTGCACATCGGGGACTGAGCATCCAGATGGCTCGGCGATGGCTTTCGGGCTGTAAGGTTGGTTAAAACGGCCAAGCGTGCGCTCCAGCGGTGGGTAAACGCCCAGTGCTGCTCATCAGAGCATTCCAAGGGCGGGAACCGTATCCAAACGGCACCTTTTTGTAAGTTTTTCACACCGACGGCTATTATGCAACCGGCGTGCCATCAAATCAATTGGCACTTCGGTAATTCCACAGCTGAATGAAAGTGCTTGGAATGCCAAATCGTCAGGTACCGGGGGCCTCCCATGAAGATGCTCTGAGATTGAAAGGATGACGACGGTAATTGCAAAGTTATTTCAAGCCCAAGAGGGCGCGAGGTGGAGTTGGTAAGCCGGGGCGGCGATAAGTAACGTCGCCGTTCAACGCTGTCAAACTGGGCGAACTGAAGCGTGCGGGCAAGGGGATCGGCAAGGGGATCGGGGATCATCTCCTCTTCTCCATCCAATCAAGGAAATGCCATGGTCGCGAATGAAGGTTTTGGATGGCGTTTGTTTACATCTTCAGAGAGAAAGAGATTCAGCCTGGAAATGGATCGGGATTGCGATGGAACCGTAATGCGTTCTCGGATTGGATTGCAGCGGTCGGGGGTTCAAAAGGCATGCATACAGGGTAGAGGAAGATCGGATGGGGATGCAGAAACTCTCTTGATACGGCGACGGGGCAATGCCTATAGTCGCGAACCATGAAACGACCTTCTTCAGACCACGGTACTTACGGTTGCCCAACCCGCTGTTATCGAGCGAACAGTTTTAAGAAACTGTGCGTTTCTAACTGGCGATGGGCTTCGCGATTCGGCGTGTACTTAGCACTGGCGATTATGGTTGTTTCCGAGGTTGGTTGTGTTCGGAAGCGGATGACGTTTCGAACAAATCCATCGGGCGCGATGGTGTATGTCGACAAGCAACCCGTTGGATTGACGCCGGTATCGACAGGTTTTACGTACTACGGAACTCGAAACATCGAAGTGGTCAAAGACGGGTATCGGACGGAGAAATTCCTCCGCAAAATCCACGCACCCTGGTATCAGATTCCTCCGCTCGACTTTATCTCCGACACCCTTTGGCCGTTTGAGCAGCGAGACGAGCGGATCATCGATGTGCAGATGACGCCCGACCTGGAAGTTCCCAACGATGCATTGGTTGCCACAGGGGAGCAGTTGCGCTTGCAGGCGAGTCAGGGGGTCGCTGTAACGCCTCCACCCACTGCAACTCAACCGGTACCGCCGATCTTGGTTCCGACAACGCCGGTGGTGGTTCCACCGTATGCGCCCCCTGTCGCTGGAGGGTATCCAGCTCCCGCGAGTACTCAAAGCACCAGCGGCTGGCTTCGCGATTTGTTCTTCCCATACGGAGCGCCATTAAGCCTTCCATCGACCGAAGTAACGCCTGGCGGTGGTTTCCGACCTCCTAGTGAATAAACCCTAGCACAGTACTTGCGACGATCGAGTCGAATTCCTTGGGGGTTCCTTTGATTGCCGAGGAGCATGATGGAAGCACAACCAGCACCCCAATCGCGAGCGCGCCATTATCGTCGAGCTAGCTGCAAGTTGGCTCTTGTGCTGTTGGCAGCATTTCCCTCGCTCGGTTGCCATCCGCTATCCCCAAAACGGATCGATATTACCAGGCAGTATGTTGCCCCTGAGTTGATTCAGGCCAACGGAGTGCCGATGGAGCGCGGCAAGCCTCGCCCTGTCATCGACACAATCGGTTGGGTGATAGGCATTCCATCCAAGCTGCTTTTTTGGAACCGCAAGATCGAGAACCACAATATCTCGGCAGAGACCGAGTACGTACTCGCAGGATACCTCGAAGCGAACAACTTGCAGCACGTGAAAGTTCGGCTGAATCAGTATCGCCCCTTCGATGATTTCCGCAGGCTCACGAAGAATCGAAGTGTCGCGTGGCCTTGGCGATATACCTTTGGCACGTTTAGCGTTCTGGGAGAAGCGATCGTACCGGGGCGGTTGTTTGGTGGCGACCACTTTAACCCGTTTACCAATACCGTCCATTTGTACAGCGATGTGCCGGCGATTGCGTTGCACGAGGCCGCCCATGCTAAGGATTTTTCAAGGCGTCGATATCAAGGCACCTATGCTGCCCTGTACGCATTGCCTGTCGTCCCTTTGTACCACGAATCGATTGCGACCTCCGACGTGATGGATTATGGGGAGGAGAATGTTCGTGATCCGGAATTCCAAAGACAAGCTTACAACGTTCTCTACCCAGCTTACGGAACGTATGTGGGTGGCGCTGCTGGGACGATTTTCCCACCGATATCCTTTCCTGCTTACTATGGCAGCGTGGCTGTAGGTCACCTCGCAGGAAGGCTTCAATCTCGTAGAATAGGGGATGATTGGAAGGGGGCAGCAAGCACAAATGCTGTGGAACCGATCTACCGTTACCAACCTGAGCACCCGATGGCGATCATGGAAGGCGAATGGCAAGGGTATGTCGCGTATCCTGGAAAGGAAGCCCCCAGCTACGAAGCCCCCGGCTACGAAACAGATCGAGCACCTGCCATGGAGATGGATCGAACCATCTCCGGCGATGAATTACCGTGGAATCCGCTGCCGCAAGAAGCTGAAAGTTTTTAAGAATAGGGTATCAGCGTCAACCGCATGAGGTCTCAGGCTACAACAGATTCGTACGGAGAACCCCGTTAGTATCCAGAGTGGCTTTTCCAAAACATCAAGTCCGAAAAGCGTTGGCCCATTCAGACAACCTTATGCAATCCAAGACGCAACTACTCAATAACCGCACGACTACTCAATAACAACGATGCCAAACTATCAAGTAACCCCGGTGGAGAGCCGCAAAGATCGACGCGAGTTCATGGAACTCATTTGGAGGCTTTATCGAAACGACCCAAACTGGATCCCTCCTTTGCGGATGAACCAAGAGGAACTGGTGGGGTTCCGTAAGCATCCGTTCTACGAGACCAATAAATGCCGCGCCTTTCTTGTTCGCAAGGACGATCAAGTCGTCGGACGGATCGTTGGGATTATCAACTATGGGCACATCAAGAGGTACGATGAGCAGCGAGGCTTCTTTGGGTTCTTCGAATGCATCGACGATCAGCAAGCAGCCAACGCCCTTTTTCGGGCTGCCGGAGAATACTTGAAATCCGAGGGAATGACCGATGCGCGTGGCCCATGCAATCCATCGCTGAACTACGAAATCGGCACACTGGTTGAAGGGTTTACGACACCACCAACCTTCATGATGACCTACAACCCCCCCTACCACGACAAGTTGATCACGAACTTTGGGTTCGCCAAGGTCCAAGATCTGTACGCATTCGATGGCAACATCGAGATGCTCAAGACGCTCGATCCCAAAATTGGACTGGTCGTGCAGCAGGTTCAGGAGCGATTCAATGTCACGGTCCGGCCGGCGAACCGCAAAAGATTCTCCGAAGAGGTGCAACTTTTTCTCAATATTTACAACCAAGCGCTCCAGGGAACGTGGGGATTCGTTCCATTGAGCGATGCTGAGTCCAAGTCGCTGGGGGCCTCTCTGAAACTCCTGATCGACCCGGCGGTGACGAGCATCATCGAAGTGAACGGAGAGCCGGTCGGCGTCGGCATCGGGCTCCCCGATTACAATCCGATTATTAAAAAGATCGACGGAAGGCTATTTCCCTTCGGGTTCCTTCGGATTTTGTTCGATCGTAAGAAAATCAAGAAGATCCGTGTCATGAGCACCAACGTCGTTCCGGAATGGCAGCGTTGGGGGCTCGGGTTGGTTCTGCTAAATCGGATGCTCCCGGATTGCTTAGCTCAGGGAATTACCGACGCCGAGTTCTCGTGGGTTTTAGAAAGCAATCACTTGTCCCGTGGGTCGCTGGAACGGGGGGGGCTGGACCGAACGAAAACTTATCGCCTCTACGACCGCACTCTATCGGATCTTTGATTCGATATTCCGAAGGTTACCTGTCGATAGCTAAGATATGCTACAATCCGGCAAAGGTGTATATCTGGCTATTAAAACCGGATTACAGGAGCCTGGGTGTCCCAAAAAGGCACCATTGGGGTTTTAGGAAAACCCACACGGCAAGAAACAAACGAGGAGCGACATGAACGACACATTGGCGGTGATACTTGCAGGCGGCAAGGGAACGCGTTTGGAACCGTTGACTCGGGATCGGGCGAAGCCGGCCGTTCCGTTCGGCGGCAACTACCGAATCATCGACTTTGTTCTGTCGAATTGCCTGAACAGCGGCATGCGAAAGATGCTACTGCTGACCCAGTACAAGGCGATGAGTTTGGACCGTCATGTGAATTTGGGCTGGAGGGATTTTTTCAGTCGGGAATTGGGGGAGTTCATCGATATCCTGCCGCCGCAGCAACGGATCGATGAAAACTGGTACCAAGGAACCGCGGATGCGGTCTACCAAAACATCTATTCGATCGAACGTGAGCGGCCAGCTTACACGGTCATTTTGGCGGGCGACCACATCTACAAGATGAACTACCGTGCGATGGTGGATTACCACAAGGCGATGAATGCCGATTTAACGATCGGTGCGCTGCGAGTGCCTCGCAATGATGCCAAGGAGTTTGGCGTGATGCAGATCGACTCCGATCAACGGATCATAGGTTTCCAGGAAAAGCCTGCGGACCCACAACCGATCCCCAGCGATCCGAACCATGCCTTGGCGTCGATGGGAATCTATGTGTTCAACACTCGGTTCTTGTTCGAGCAGCTCTGCGCGGATGCGAACGACCCAAAGAGTCATCATGATTTTGGCAAAAATATAATCCCGTCCAACATCCACAAAGCCCGAGTCTTTGCGTTTCCATTCAAAGATGAAAACCGAAAGCAAGATGCTTATTGGCGGGACGTTGGAACACTCGACGCCTACTTCGAAGCCAACATGGATTTGATCACCATCGACCCGCAACTTAATTTGTATGACGATGCGTGGCCGATCCGGACCCACCAACCTAATTTGCCACCTCCGAAGTTCGTGTTCGGTTCTCATGGAGATGCTGACCGCATGGGGATAGCAATCGATTCAATCGTTTGCAACGGCACAATCGTCAGTGGTGGAAAAGTCCAACGCAGTGTGCTTGGCCCAAGCGTGCGAGTAAACTCCTATGCGCACATTTCAGATAGTATCCTGTTCGAGGGTGTACAGGTCGGGCGGCATGCCAAGATTCGGCGGGCCATCATCGACAAGTATGTTCAGATCCCTCCCGGGATTGAAATTGGATACGATTTGGAGCAAGATCGCGCACGGGGGTTCACGATATCCCCCAACGGCATTGTGACGGTTGCGAAAACCGAAGACTTATCGGGGATTGAGCCAGCCAGTCTCGGCGGTCGCGCGGACTCCAATGCGCATTCACCTTACTTTTCTCGGGTAGGAAAAAATCGCTCCTCCAGCGATGTCACCTAGTTACTACTCTCATACCGCCCGACGATCCGAGCCCCAGAAGTGAACTCGCAGCCAGTCCTTTACCTCATGACGGGTCTCCTCTTCGGAACGACCCTTCTCTCGCTCGGCGTCGCACTTGGGTTTTGGATGGGCAGACGAACCGCTGCCCCAGCATCGCCAGGTCCTTCGTCTCCATCGATGGATCCACAACAATTCTTAACCCTCGTTCGCTCGATGGCGAATTGGACCAGCGATGTCGCGGGCGACGTTTCAAAATATCAATCGCAATTAACCACGCTGACCGAGCAAGCCCAGAAAAACTCAATCGATGGCAACAACGAAGAGTTCCAGCGGGTGCTCGATCAAATCCTGTCTGCCAATCGGCAACTGCAGTCTCGACTTGAAGCTGCCGAACAAAAGCTCGAATCGCAAACCAGCCAGCTTGAAGGATTCCTGACCGAGGCTAGGACCGATCCATTGACAGGGTTATCCAACCGTCGGGTCTTCGATCAACGGATGGACGAGCAATTTGCAAAATTCAGGTCGACGCAGCAACCGTTCACCCTCGCGCTGCTGGACATCGACCATTTTAAGAAAATCAACGACACGTATGGACATGCCAGTGGCGATGAAGTCCTCCGCGAGGTCGGCGCGCGACTCAGGGAGATCTCCGATCAATGCAATTTGATCGCGCGGTATGGTGGCGAAGAGTTCGCCGTCGTGTTCAACGTGCCTCTGGCCCAGGCTGCCAAAGTCATGGACCAATTGCGAGCGAGTGTTGCAGCTAAGCCCGTGATGGCCGAAGGCAAGTCGATACGCGTGACGTTCAGCTGCGGTGTTGCACAATTGCAAAACGGGGATCGGGTCGGTAATCTCTTTCGCTATACGGACGAAGCACTCTATTGCGCGAAGCAAAACGGCCGCAATATGGTGGTGACCCGCTCTGCGGATGGTTACGAGTCGAATGGGAAGTTACTGCACCTGAAAATGAACAACTCCCCGGCGAGCGTCGCTGCTGGTAACGCGGCGGTTCCCTCGCATAGTGTCCAGGCAACGGGTGTGCCGCTCGAGGCGAGCCCGACTATTGATGAACTCGAAGTTCGCATCCTGAAACGGCTTGACCATCTCGTCAACGAAGAGGCAAAACGACTTGATTGATGGTACAGCTGTCGATTTGGCGGGAGCGTTATCCCGCCATCGAGTGCAACGCACCAAGGATTGCGAGATCGCTTTGTACCAACGCTGGGAACCGAATTGAGGTCACAGATAGGCTATCGCTGGCGTGGAAGGATTGTGCGACAACAAAGTAGCTTCAAGCTGGAGACCATTCAATGACACGCTTGTTCGCTGGTACCCCGTTCGATATCCCGCCGAAATGCGACCATTGCGGCATGCTCGAGTCGGACTGCAAATGCCCACCCCACATTAAATCGCGCATCGCTCCTGAGCGGCAGACGGCAAAGCTACATCTCGAGAAGCGTAAAAAGGGGAAGATGGTTACGGTCATCACGGGTTTGACCGCCGCAGCAAATGACTTGCCAGCGCTGCTCACGCAGCTCAAAAACGCGTGCGGCGCTGGAGGGTGCATTGCAGATGATTCCGTCGAAATCCAAGGCGAGCACCTAGAGCGAGCGTCAGAGCTTCTTCGAAAAATCGGATACAAGGTCCGTTAGGAGCCCGACCGCCAGCGCCATGGCTGATTAGGGCTGGTGGGTGCCAATTCCGTGTGGGTGAGAACTCCTTGGAATTTTCTGCCGTTTCGCTACGATGGCAACGGTGAAAACTATGAAACCAGCCTCCGTTGCCAACGCAAATTCGTTTGAACCCACCTTGTCTCAGCAACCTACCGCTGCGGCGAGATTCGTCGCATGGAAGCGATCTCTGGGCACAGCGTGGATGTTGGCCTATCGGGAGTGGATCCGATTTTTTCGCCAGCCCTTTCGAGTCATCGCCGCGTTGGGTCAGCCGATCCTGTTCTGGGTATTATTCGGTACGGGGCTTCATGGCGCCTTTCGGGGTGCGACGCCCGGCGAAGACTTCATGACGTTTTTCTTACCGGGTACCACTGCGCTCATTCTTTTGTTCACAGCCATTTTTGCGACCATTTCAATCATCGAAGACCGCAAGGAAGGATTCCTTCAAGGAGTCCTCGTGGCGCCGCCGGCCCGCTGGTCCATTGTGTTGGGCAAGGCACTTGGTGGGGCAGCGATTGCATGGGCCCAAGCGATGGTGTTTCTTGGCTTGGCACTAGCCGTTGGCACCGTGCCCCTGACCAGCCAATGGTTCTATCTCGTACTTTTTTTGTTCCTATCTGCAACCGCCATCACCTCGCTGGGCGTATGTTTCGCTTGGCCGATGGATAGCACTCAAGGCTACCACGCAGCGATGAACCTGGTGCTATTACCCATGTGGCTTTTGAGCGGCGCGTTTTTTCCGATTCCGTTGATTTCGGCAAATCAACCCATCGGGCAGTGGATTTTTCATTGGCTGATGCGTTGCAATCCGATGACTTACATTGTCGGGGGTATCAGGCATTTGCTTCACGGTGCGGCAACTTCCACCGAAATCAATTCGGTTGGCTCTGCAATCAATGCTTCTAACACGGCTTCGGTAGTAGCAGGCTCCGCGAAGACGGCGTGGGTTCCAGAATTGGGTACATGCATTGGTGTGACATGTTTGTTTGCTATCGCAGCGATCGCGATCGCGACGTGGATGGTGCAAAAACGCCAAAAAGGTGAGACAGTATGAAGCTTAAAGGGATTCGAATTCTCGGCGTCCTCATGGGGTTACTACTGGGAACCATCCTCGCCATGGTTTCGATCGCGATCCAGCGAGGTCGCAACACCGACGCTCGTAATGGCGAGGGAACCGGTGGTAAGGCAGCAGGTTTGAGCGAGAGCACAAAGGAAGGTGGGGATCTTGAACCAGAGCAAGTGGCGCCGCCCGATCCGGGGCGTCGAAAACAGTTGAGGGAATTGATTGCAGCCACCCAAAGCGAACCCAATTGGACCCGTCGTTTCGAACTGCAAGAAAGGAGTGGGAAAACAATCCGCTCCGAAGAGCTTTTAGGCCAGCCTTATGTTGTCTGCTTCTTTTTTTCCACCTGCCCGGGAACCTGCAAGCGGCAGAGTGGAGAAATGCGTTTGCTCCAATCCAAATTTAAGGGGAAGCCCGTCAAGCTGGTCAGCATTTCCGTCGATCCCGAGATCGACACTCCCGAGGTTCTCAAAGAGTATGCCGAAGGATTCGGAGCCGACCCTGAGCAATGGCTATTCCTCACCGGAGAGCTTGAGAACATTATCAAGGTCGGGAGCGAAATGTTCTATTTACCCGGCGTCGAGCGACGTGGGCACCCCGACCGATTCTGCTTGGTGGATGCCAAAGGGACATTGGTCGGTTCTTATGTTTGGCTCGATCCTGACGAGCGCGACCAATTGGTAGCTCATATCGAAGAATTGCTCAGCAGCAACAACTAGCCCACCCCATGCCGCAGAGTATTTTTGGGGAGTTTTGGCAAAGAATCGAGCGTCCGTATCCCTTCGGCTGATCGCACCCAGCCGCCGATTACGCCATGCTGCCGATTACGCCGTGCCGCCGATTACGCCGTGCTGCCGATTACGCCATGCCGCCGATTACGCCGTGCCGCCGATTATATCGAGGCTAGGTGCAGGTGCCGTGCGGACCGCCGAAGGGTGTGATTAAGGAGACAAACGATCGACGATGTCTTCGGCAACCAAGATCGGCAAGGGTGGCTGGAATGAAACAGCGACAGCGATCGCATCCGAGGGACGAGCGTCGACATCGATCGTTTCCTCGTTCCGCTTGAGCCGCAAAATCGCGTAATAGACCTCGTCCTTGAGTTCCGCAACGACGACCGATTCGATTGTCGCACCGAGCGATTGCGCTACACCCACGATCAGATCGTGAGTTAATGGCCTCGCCGGACGCTCAGCGTGAGTCACCCGCAAATCGATGCTGGTCGCCTCGAAATAGCCGATAAGGATCGGGAATTGCCTCTCCCCATCGACTTCTTTCAAGTAAATAACTTGGTTCTCACTGATGTCGCTTTTGATGATCCTCGCAAGCTGCATCGGGACGAGATTAGGCATAATGACTTCAAAATGAAAAACTGATCGGGAACCGGGGTAGTGGATAGTATACACGACAATCCCAGCCGCTCGAGACGAGTTCCGGCTACTTGCCATTTCTCAGCGAATCTCGGATTTCACGCAGCAACAAAACATCTTCCGGCGTCGCTGCTGCAGGTGCTTCGGCGCTCGCTTTCTCGAATTTAGACTTGGCGGTATTAATGGCTTTGACGACCAAGAAAATCGCGGTTGCAACCAAAAGGAAATCGACCACAGATTGGATAAAAGGTCCGTAATTGAGGATCGGATAATCCTGCAATACCATCACCGGCTTGCCTTCTACCAACTCCATGGTCCCGTCCGCTTTGAGTTTGGGCGATTCGGTTTTAATTTTGAGGGCTAGCTCCGTGAAATTCACCCCATACTTGGATGTCAAGAGATTCAGCGGTGGCATGATGATGTTGGAAACCATGGAGCTGATGATTTTGCCGAACGCGCCTCCAATCACCACACCGACGGCCAAGTCGATGACGTTGCCCCGCATCGCAAACTCTTTGAATTCCTTGATCAATCCCATTTCGCATACTCCCCTTAAAAAAGCCACCCTGGTTTGCTAGCGTCTGCCAGCGTGTTTCAGCAACCGCAGGGCGATTGATCCCCTTTTCTTCATCGGACGATCAAAACCCGTGAGCAACTGGCCGCGGTAAAGTGCCGAGTGCAACAGCGTACCAATGCCGTCGCGTTGGTATATCAAATATCGATTTTCCTGGCCATAAGGATATTTGCTTACTCTCAAGTCGGATTGCCCTGGATCCATCTGATTTGATACTCTTCCCGGGGACTATTTCCTTCTTGCGAATCCAACAAAATCACGGTCGGTTGGAGAGCAGGGGCACCGAGTTTTTGCGCACGGCAGCGATGCGATTATCCCCAGCGAAAAAGCTATTTGCGATTCACGAATCGACCAAGCGACTGCTTTGCCGATGCGTTTGGGTAGTGGCTGCGCTGATGCCACTGTTGGGCGTGGTGATCGCGTCGATCGTAATTACCACTCCGTGGTATCAGTCATGGCAACGGGGGGCTTGGGAAACGAGGATCAGCGAGAACCTTGGGGTGACCGTGCGCACGAAAGTCTTCAAGCTGACGGCACCTCATCAGTTCTATGCCGAGGGAGTCGAATTGCGGCATCCCGAGACCGATGTGATCCTGGCGCGAATCGCGCGGCTGAACGGGCTGATGCGGGACAAAGGCTGGTCGATCTTGCTAGAGACTCCAGAACTCGATGCTGGTCAACTCGAAAGCGGGCTCCAAGTCTTGCATGATGCATTTCTTTGCCGTCCGCAGAAGTCCTCTCATCTGCTGGCCATTGGAATACCGAAAGGCCTTACGCTGCATAGCCCATCGGGTGTATCCGAAATCGAACGGATGGAAATCCTGCTACGGCCGGCCGAACGCGCTTCGACCCTTCAAGCCAAAATGACTTTAAAGGACCAACCATTTGGCGAGGTGGCAATTCAAGTCTCCCGGGATCATAACCCGGAAACGACCGCGACCTCGGTAACTTTATCATCGACCAAATCATGGCTGCCGTGTGATGTGCTGAGCGAACGCTTCACCGTTCTAAAGAATCTAGGGCGTGAATCCCGTTTTCGAGGAGAATTGCAATGCAACGTCCTCAGCCAGCAGTGGGATGTTTCCCTTCAAGGAGAATTTGATCGGGTGGACTGGGGGGCGATGAGCGCCTCGGTCGGCTCGCCAGTTCGGAGTTCGGGAATGCTGAGCCTCGCTCAGCTCAATCTTCGCGATGGCAAGATTCTTCGCGCGATCGGACAAGCTCGATGCGAAGGTGGCGTCGCAAGCAAATCTTGGTTGCAGCGGACGAGCCAGTTGTTGCAACTTCCAGCCCAATTCTCGACCACTTCAACTGAGTCAATTGCAATCGACACCATCGATTTTGGATTCAACCTCGACAGCACAGGCCTGCGACTCGCGGGAGCATTGCCAGGGCCCTCGAATTGGCCCCCTGTTGCTGCAAAACTCCAAGATTCTACGATCTGTACCCCGGTAGCCCCGGAAAATCTAGCTTCTCTCAATGCGATCGTCACCGCGTTACGAGCAACTCCGCTGAGCGATTCCCCGAGCTTGCCTAGCGTCGACTTCAACACCGTCTATCTGACCTCGGTCCTTCCGTGGCCAAATCTTGCACCGACGATCTCCCCCGCACCGATGCGATCTCGTATCTCCAAGAGCCTTGAGCAGCGGCAGCTGCGCTGAGTTCCACTGCATTCGACAGTGGAACCACAGGACGCAATCCAACCGCTAAATCCGGCATAACCGGCAGTAGCCGTGAGGGCGAAGCGTTGAATTGTTGTCTAGCCAAGCCGGTGAGTCACCCAGGAAAACCTAAGGTCAAATACGTGTTCTTGTTGAACCGGCTGTTGATCGCTCCTGGACCGCATATCGGCAAATCTTATGAGCTTAGACCCCAACTCCCCCATTCGCTTGTCCGATACCGAAACCACAGGCGAGCCAAAGGTACGCATGGCGGAACTGGCGTGTGGAACTCCCCCTGATTCGACCGCAACAGCTCCTGTCTTCCCTGCCACCAAGCCAGCGATCGAACTTCCTTCTTGGGTTCGGCGGGAATCCGAGTTTTTCCATGGAGTGCTATCGGATTCCGAGTTACTGCAAGGGGGGACTGAAGAAAACCGCAATCCATCCTCGAGCGATGCATGCCCGATCGCGCTACCCCAATTGAAGACCTCTCGCATTTGGGGCATCGATTACCATGCTGTTGATATGCAAGACGCGTTGCTCTTTCTCGAGGCATGGATTCGCCGTCGTATTCCTGGCTATGCGATCACTTCGAATCTCAACTATTCAATGCTCTGTCGGCACGAATCACGACTGTCGAAGTTCACGGAGCGAGCCGCCCTTGTCCTATGCGATGGCATGCCCATCCTTTGGCGCAGTTTTGCGAACGTGCAGAAACTGCCTGAACGGGTCGCTGGATCGGATTTGATCTACCGTTTGGCGGAACTATGCCAAGCCAATGGATTTCGACTGTATCTGTACGGCGCGGCGCCCGGGATCGCTGACAAGACAGCAGAAGTGTTGCTGAGCAAGTATCCAAAACTGAAAATCGCTGGCGTGCAATGCCCACCGTTTCGCGCTACGAGTTCCGCTGAAATTCAAGCGTCTTTGCAAAAAATCAAAGCGGCGAAACCGGATGTGCTGCTCGTTGCGTTAGGACAACCTAAAGGAGAATATTGGATCGAGGACCATTATCAGGAATTAGGGGTCCCTATGTCGATCCAAGTCGGTGCATCGTTTGATTTCGTGGCTGGCAAGGCGAAGCGTGCACCGGTAATGTTCCAGAAGACAGGTCTTGAATGGCTTTATCGAGCATTGCATGACCCGCGTCGATTGGTACCAAGATATACGAAAAATCTACTATATCTGCTGCGCGTGATTCGTCGCGACCTGATCGATTTATTGGCGTAATGACGCGCTGCTTACAAAACGCAGATCGAGATTTGTGAGCGACTTTGGCGCTAGCCGTCGGTGTCTTTAGGGACGCAATAACCCGCGACAACGAGCATGTTGATCGTCGCGATCACCAGACCACCGGCTAGCGGCTTGCTGCCCACAACAGCCTTCCAGATTGCAACATGCGTTAAAAGCAAAGGCCCCTCGGTGACGAGGGGCCTTGTGTGTGTTTTATTCGTACCAACCGCTAGGCAGGGTTACGATTCAGCTCCGGCTGCGACCGGTTCCGACGGGGCACCACCTTCGCGCGACTCCCCTTTGAAATCCAGCCGGGTCACCTTGCCCTCGGCATCTTTGAACACATCGACCACGATCGTATTCTTTCCTTCGAAAGCGCCTCGCAGCAATTCCTCGGACAGCGGATCTTCGATCCGTTGCTCGATGGCTCGGCGAAGCGGTCGTGCTCCGTAGTCCAAGTTCGAACCTTGCTTGATGATGAACTCCTTCGACTCTTCGGT
>JBKCUW010000009.1:0-5502 GCA_046318275.1 Pirellula sp.
GCGGGGTGCCCGATTCCCAGATGTCATTTAAGGAGGGGGTAAAAACCGGAATAAACTCTCTGTTCCGATTTCGCCGGCAGCCGGCAAAGGATTCTTCGAGTGGTTTGCGCGACGCGTGGGCTTTACCGGTTTTCGAGTCACAGTAGATCGGCTACGATTGTCGTCTGTGTTGCCGAGTGTATCCTCGACCCATGAATCCCCTATGAGCGAACTTCATCACGAGTGCGGGGTAGCAGCCGTCTACCATTTGCCCACCGGCCCCGAAAGCCCTTTGTGCGCTGAGGTCGGACGCAACGCAGTGTCCTATCTCCTGCCGCGGATGCTGCAGGACATCCAAAACCGGGGCCAATTGGCCGCGGGGATGACCAGCTACAATCCCGCACAATCTCAGTTGCTGGAAACGCATAAAGATATTGGCACCGTGAGCGAGGTCTTCCGATTATCGCACCGAGGAAAACACGAAGCCATCATGCATCAGCTGGTGGGACTAGCCTCCATTGGCCACGTGCGGTACGCGACCTGCGGCCAAGACGACCGCAACTATGCTCAGCCTTTTGAACGCCAGCACATTCACAAGCACAAATGGTTCAGTTTTTGTTTTAATGGTCAACTTGCGAATTACCCGGAGTTGAAAGAGCGGCTGACCCGCGAGGGTGACCACCATCTGGCCCGCGACACCGACACCGAAATTATTCTGCATGAAATCGGCCGCGAATTAACGGTCAATCCGAACAAGAGCTTGGTGGATGTCTTCGCCGCAGCGGCAAAGAACTTCGACGGGGCTTACTCCCTAGCGTTGCTCAACGCAAAGGGTGAACTCCTTTTGGCGAGGGATCCGCTGGGGATCAAACCCCTATGCTACGCATTCGACGGAGCCTTCTTCGCTGCAGCGAGCGAGAGTGTCGCGCTCCTCAATTTAGGCTTCGATCGCTCGATGATCCATTCGGTGGAACCGGGAACCTGCATGCTCGTCTCCGCCGCAGGGTTATCGACCCATCGTTACTCCCCCGTAGTCAACCCAAAGCATTGTTTCTTTGAGTGGATTTACTTTGCGAACGTGGCAAGCACGCTGGACGATCGCAGCGTCTATCTTTCGCGAACGCGACTGGGCGAGGAACTTGCGCGGCTGGAATTGGCGCGCAAAGAGATCGAGATCGATAGCGACACCATCGTTGTCCCTGTTCCGGATACAAGCAAAGCTGCCGCGGATTCGATGGCGTACTGCTTGGGTATCCCATGCCGCGAAGGTCTGATCCGGAATCGCTACTCCGGTCGCACATTCATCGAAGGCAACCGCGCACGAAAAGTAAAGGCGGCCATGAAGTACACGCCTCTTCGCGAGGTACTCGAGGGAAAACGTGTCATTCTGGTCGAGGACTCCATCGTTCGCTCGACAACCATGAAGGTGCTCCTCAACCGCATCCGGGAATTGGGCGGAGCCAAGGAAATCCATGTGCGTGTCGCCTGCCCGCCGATCATTGCACCGTGCTTCTACGGAATCGACATGTCCACCATCGAAGAACTTTACGCTCCGAAATTTATGAAGGATGGTCTGCTGACCGACGAAGTCCAAAGGACGATGGCCGCTCAGTTGGAATGCGATTCTCTTCGTTACCTACCCGTCGAATCGATTGCTCGAGCCATCGACCTGCCCTCCGATCATCTTTGCCGCGCATGCATTACGGGTGAGTACCCGACCCCAGTCGGCCAACGCCTGTACGGGATCGCCCAAGAAAACTACAAACTCGGGCACCAAGCGTCCCGAACCTACGAAACCAAACCCGTTGTCGCAACTACGTAAAATCACTGCTCGCTTGAGTTGAGCGTCCGGATGGAACTGCATCGCTACGGAGAGTCCATCGGAATCGGCATCAACGCGCAGGAGCTTCGAACTGCAACCCGGATTCTCCCAAACCTCCTCCTTCCAAGTTTGAGATCATTATGGCCCAATTGTCCCATATGGTTTATTTCACGTTGAACGATGCGTCGCCTGCCAAGGTGCAGGAATTGGTCGACGCTTGCCACAAATACCTCAGCGATCACGAAGGCGTTGTTTACTTTTCCGTTGGAACATTGAATCGAGATTTAGCTCGACCCGTCAACGACCATGGGTACGACGTGACTATCAATGTGGTGTTTGCAAGCCGGGCCGCTCACGACACTTACCAAACCGAGCCACGGCACCTGAAATTCATCGAAGAACAAAAGCCTAACTGGAAGCAGGTACGCGTCTTCGACTCGGACTTGATCCCATCATGACAACGGTTCTTGATCGAATCGTCGCCAGCAAAAGGGAAGAAATCTCGCTGGTAAAGAAGAGACGGGACATGGACTCCCTGAAAGCTGCCGTCGGAGGCGCGCTGCCGCCGAGGGACTTCCTCGCTGCATTGAGGGGACATGAGTCCATGCGGTTGATCGCGGAGGTCAAGAAAGCTAGCCCGTCGAAGGGGTTGATCCGACCCAACTTTCAACCGGTTGACATCGCGGTCGAGTATGAAGCGGGCGGCGCCGCAGCGATCAGCGTTCTCACGGATGAACCGTTCTTCCAAGGTCGACTCGACTACATGACCAAGATCCGCGAACGGGTCGCGATTCCCGTCTTGCGCAAGGACTTCATCCTCGATGAGTATCAAGTCTACGAAGCACGCGTTGCGGGCGCGGATGCCGTTTTGCTGATCGCGGAGTGCCTGCCCGGGGACGAACTCCAGCATCTCTATCAATTGATCGTCTCCCTCGGAATGACCGCCCTTATCGAACTGTACGACCCAGTCCATCTCGATCGCGTTCTTGCCACCGGGACCAAGTTGGTGGGTGTCAATAACCGCGACCTCAACACGTTCGCTGTCGATCTTCAACATGTGATCCGACTGCGACCTCAGATTCCGGCAGATGTCACCGTTGTTGCGGAAAGTGGAATTTTTACGCACGACGACGTGAAACTGCTTCGAAATGCGGGGATCGATGCGATGCTGGTTGGGGAATCATTGATGCGTCAAGGTGACGTGCGGCACGCAGTGATCAACTTGCTCGATCCCCCCTGGGATCCTCCCTTGCCACCCGGCCACTGAGCCGAGGATAGCGCTGTAAATCCGGCATTGCTGCGACATCATCGCATCGCGATTTAGAAGCGGATCGGGTATCCTCCACGACGACCCAAGGTACCATCACCGACGATTCCTTTTTGGATGCCAGCGAAACGAGGAGCAAATGCCCAGAGATACAGTGGACGCATGGAATGAGGAATGGCTGCCGCGATTCCGCGAGTTCCTCGACGTTCAGATGCATGGTGTCGATGCCGGGCACGGTATCGAGCATGTACAGCGCGTCGTCAACAACGCGATCAAGCTCGCTGACGGGAGCGTTGCACAACTTCAGGTGATACTCCCAGCAGCGTGGCTTCATGATTGCGTGAGTGTTCCCAAAAACTCGCCAATGCGTTCCCAAGCATCGCGATTGGCCGCTGCCAAAGGCTCCGAGTTTCTAACAACAATTGGTTATGAGGATCGGTGGATCGCCGAAATCAAACACTGCATCGAAGCCCACAGCTTTTCAGCAGGCATACCGTGCACGACCATCGAAGCGGAGATTGTCCAAGACTCAGATCGGTTGGAAGCTTTGGGGGCGATCGGACTGGCCAGATGCCTGATGACCGGTGGTTCCATGGGACAAAGACTTTACGAACCGATCGAGCCCTTCCCGGTCACTCGCCTTCCCCGCGACACAGAGCAATCGGTCGATCACTTTTTTGCGAAACTGCTCGGGCTTCACGAGACCATGAAAACGTCCGCGGGACGTACCGAAGCGGTTCGCCGCACCGAGTTTCTTAAGGTATTTTTGCGGGAATTGGCCCGAGAGATCGGGACAGGGGAGGAGCCTGTAGAACGAGCGATCCGAGCCTGCGCACCAAGCCGTTAAAAAGTGGGAAGAGCTCTCGTTTTCCCCACCATGGAAAATGGTTGAAACCCTGAATTCAAGCGAACCCCGACGTCTGATCAGCCCTCTTAATAAAGCTTCTGCGGAGTGCTGAAAACCGGGTTTTTTTCGAGATTTCGGCGACGAGAAATTTACGGTTAAAGAATGTGGTGGAGGAAGTACGAGAATGCCCTAGCGGAATCCGCGAGGTTGGTGTAAACAATGAACTTTCCGGGGTGTAGCGCAGTCTGGCTAGCGCATCTGGTTTGGGACCAGAGGGTCGTAGGTTCGAATCCTATCACCCCGATTTTTTGGCCCTTAGGCCAAAAAATAGAGAGTAGATGGGAGAAAGTAGAGAGTAGAGAAGACCAGGATCGGAGAGGTGTCGGTTCGCGAACCAATCACTTTTCCACCACGTTCGACTACTTTCTCCCATCTGCTCGGTCTACTTTCTACTAACTACTTTCTTGGCTGTTGGCTTTCTTCCGCAGCATCAAGCCTCTCCTCCATCTCGGGAGACCGCTATGACCTTCGCCTTTGAGAAGCTACTGGTCTACCAAAAGTCGGTCGATTTTGCTGACAACGTATGCACGGCGACAGAACAGTTTCAACGCGGTTACGGTTTCCTCGTCGATCAACTCAACCGTGCCGCGTTATCGATTTCTTCAAACATTGCCGAGGGGAACGGCCGCTTTACCAAGGCAGACCGCAAGAACCTCTTCGGCATCGCACGAGGCTCTGTCCAAGAATGCGTCCCATTACTTGAGCTTGCGCGTCGCCACAGCTTGGTCGATGAAGCAAAGCATGCTGAGCTCAAATTGCAACTCGAAGAGATTTCCAAAATGCTCTAAGGCCTCATCGGCGGTTTGGAGAATCGCAAAGTCTGACGTCCAGCGCCGCTTGATGTGAACGATACGGTGGCTAGCAAGAAAGGAATTGAGTTCGTCGGTCGGGGTGCCACCATAGATGATGGGAATCACGAAAATCCCACACGGCACGCAACCACTTTCTTCCCTCGAAAATTCGCGCATGGACCCGTGCCCCCCTACTTACCTTTACCAAACTCGACGGTCCTCGGCACTGCTCGGTCGCGGGGCATCCGCCCACTTGCGACCTCATGTGCCTACGACCAATCGCTCCGCTCTACTTGTCCGCCTCCGGCGACTGGGGGATTCCAGAGGAACTCAGGGCAAGGCGGAAGCCGAAGTTGTTGCTGCGGTACTCCGGCGGGGGCTCGGACCGGGCCGCCGACTCGCAACTCGCGGCAACGTCGATCCAACTGCCGCCACGGGCCACGCGGATCGAGCCCTTTTTGGGTCTAGCAGCATCGGTTATCGCACCTTCCGGATAATTACCATCCCAGTCCGAACACCATTCGCAAACATTCCCGTGCATGTCGTAGAGCCCCCAGGCGTTTGGCTCCAAAAGGCCAACCGTATGTGTCCGGTTAGAACTGTTGCTGCTAAACCAACCGTACTCGGGCAGCAAACCCTCTTCATCATCAAATGAATAAGCCGTCTTGCTGCCAGCGCGACACGCGTATTCCCACTGGGCCTCCGTCGGTAAGCGATACACGCGGCCTGCTTTCTT
>JBKCUW010000010.1:0-2683 GCA_046318275.1 Pirellula sp.
TTCCCCGCCGCGTCAAGACTCTTCTGAGCCATCGCCAGCACTCTTAGCACTTGCACCCCCTCGTTCCCATCGGTGCGAGGTTGTCGTCGCAGCGAACAGCATTCGAGAAAATGTTCGCACTCGTTGCGCAACGGCTCGGACGTCACGACCTCAATCGGTTCGCCAATCACTTTCCCGGCAGTTGGGATGAGCCCATCCTGCCAAGCGATTTGATGGCGATACATTACCAGCTTCTTATCCCAGTCCAACGTGTCATCGAAAACCACCATTCCATGGGACCCGACCACGGTCAGTTTCTGCTCCTTGAACGGATTCAACCAACTCACGAAAACATGAGCCAGCACTTCGCCATCGAATCGCATCGATGTCAGCGTGGTATCAGCAACCCCGGGGGTTAACCAGCCTCCGCCAGTGCACTGCAGCGAAACCGGTAAACGATCCCCTACCAACGAAAGGATGACGGACAAATCATGCGGGGCAAAGCTCCACAAGGCGTTTTCCTCGCGCCGAATTTTACCGAGGTTCAGTCGATTGGATGTGATGTATTGCAATCGCCCCAACTCGCCTTTGGCGATGAGTTCTTTGATCTTCTGGATGCACGGATGGTATTGGAGCAAATGCCCCACCATTAGGATCCTCTCCAGTCGAATGCTTAACGCAACGAGTTCCTCAGCTTCGGGAACGGTCAAGCACAACGGCTTTTCTACAAAGACGTCTTTGCCATGCAGCAACGCGGATTTTGCGAGCGTATAGTGCAACGCAGCCGGGGCGGCGATGAATACCTTGGTGATGGAATCCTCTTGGAGAACAGCATCGACCGAGGTGGTCTTCGCAACCCCCTCGTAACCGGTACTAAAATTACTTAGCGTCTGCTCGTGGGTGTCGCACAACGTGTGCAGGGCACCGAGGGCATGGAGGTTTCGAGCAAGGTTTTTGCCCCAGTAGCCTCCACCGATCAATGCGACATCGCGCATGGTGTGTTTGTTCATGGAGTTTAGTTCGCGCTGAAAAAGTCTCGAACGGCAGCCACCACTCGGTCTTGGTCGGATTCGCTCAAGAAAGGATGCATGGGCAAGCTCAACACTTCTCGCGACGCTTTTTCGGACTCTGGGAAATCACCCCAACGATACCCTAATGGTTCAAAAACCGGTTGTTCGTGAAGGCATTTCGGGTAGTAGACCGCTGTTGGAATACCTTGGGATTGCAAGTGGCTTGCAAGCGAATCACGGTTCGGCACACGGATTGTGTACTGGGCATAAACGTGGGTATTTCCAGGGGCAACCTCTGGAACAGTGCAAATATCGGACAACGATTGCGAGTACCGCGCACCGATCGCGTTTCGCCGCTCAACCTCCCATGCGAACGTGGACCACTTTGCGAGCAGAACAGCCGCTTGCAAGGTATCGAATCGACCGTTCATGCCGACCAAGGTATGGTGGTGCCGTTTCAGACCGCCATGGTTGCGGATCGCGATGAATCTCTCTGCCAATTCATCGTTGGAGGTGAAGAGTGCGCCACCGTCCCCGTAACATCCAAGTGGTTTTGCTGGGAAAAAACTCGTACTCGCGATTTCGGTAACACCACAACTACGTTTTCCGTGCTGGCTAGCGCCGAAACTCTGAGCGGCATCCTCGATGACGGTGATACCGTGTTTGGATGCGATGGAATTGACCCGTTCGTAGTCAGGCATTTGTCCAAACAAACTGACGGCGAGGATCGCTTTGGTCCGCGGCGTGATTTTCGATTCGAGTTGCTCGACGTCGATGTTGTAGGTTGTTGGTTCAATGTCGACGAAAACAGGTGTCGCCCCGACGAGCGAGACAACCTCGCTGGAACTGATCCAAGTGAATGGAACGGTGAGGACTTCGTCCCCTGGGCCGATGTTGAGAGCTCGAAGAGCGATCTCAAGACTATCGGTTCCGCTGGCAACAGAAATGCAGTGTGTTGCTCGGACGTACTCGGCGAGAACGCGCTCTAGCTCTTTGATTTCCGGCCCCATAATGAATTGGCCGTGACTGAGGACGCGCTGGATGGCCGTGTCGATCTCAGATTTGAGTTGTTGGTATTGAGTTTTCAGGTCGATGAATTGCATGATTGGAAGTTTGGCGTCCAGCAAACAAACGTCGGTGAACTAATTTGCATTGAAAGCTTATGAGTGTACGATGGCGGCCGGGTTAGATTGGTGCATAGCCCAACTCACCAATATTAATCCCCGCTGGCTGCGGTTATTAACGACACGAGAAAACACCGGGCCGCTAGCGCGTCACCGCTACAATTGACACCGCCACAGTGACCCCATGCCCAATTTTGATACCAGCACGAGGAGCGAGTCGTGGGTTCCGGTTCCACGCGTCCGGCGGATGCTAAACGTCTAAGCCTTTAGCCTGAATCAAAACCGGCCGCTAGCGCGTCGCCGCTCACAAGCACGCCTTACTGTTGTAGCTCGGCCTGACCGTACTTTTTGCTGAAGTGGATAAACCTTCGTCCACGTCGGTGGCACAACAACGTGCAACCCGATTCACCGCGATAGGGCGATTTTAAAAAGACAGCACTCCGAAGAAACGTTCCTTCGAAGAAGATGCGTACAAAACGCCCTAAATCTTAGGACGGAAACCATGCCAGTAAAGTTTCCGAACCCCCGAAATGGGATAGAACTTGGAAAGCTTTGCGGGTTATTCACATT
>JBKCUW010000011.1:0-2723 GCA_046318275.1 Pirellula sp.
TCGGCGACACCCTTCAGCCCCACAAAATGGGAGACCATCAACGCGTCGATCTCAAACGCCAGCGACATGCTCAGCTGTATCCCCCAAAACAGAATGCCCACTCGAAGGATTTCATAGACATCCTTCCAGGCTACGCTCCAAGCACCGCCCCGAAAGATTTGCGGTTCGCACCCCCACAGGAGTGCGGTCGCAAAAGAATGCGCAAGCAGCGGGCCGATCGCAAAGGCCATCAAAAACCACAACAGATCCAACCGAAACCACCATCCAACAGCGACCGCCGTTAAGGCCACACTGTTAGCCGCGATACTGACCAAGGACATCCAGTGCGTTCTCTGCAGACCGCGTAGCACTTTTTCCGCGATCCCCAACGGGATCGAAACAAAGAACAGGACGCACGCGAGAATTGCTACTTGCTGCATCACCCGTGAGGACACCACCCCGTCAATGCCGAGAAGCCACCGCCAATCCGTCGCAAAGCAAAGTGGGACTGCTACCGCGATCCCGACCATGGACAATGAAATGGCGATAACATACGCCGTCGTTAACATCCGTCGCAAACGATCGTTCTCGTTTTGAGCGACGCAACTCGCGGTGATGTTGATCATCGCATAGACAACACCACCGTCGAGAAATCTGAACATCGTGAAAAATACGGTGATTGAAATCCACAGTCCATAAATCTCGGCGCCGAGCGCATCGATTGCCATCGGAACCGTGATCAAGGTGACGAATCCAGCAAAGCATTTGGCGAGCACGCCGCCGCCGAACGCGAGCGCAATCGCGCGATCGCGGTGATTCGATGCTTTTTGAGCATCTTCAGACGAAGCTGGATTAGAGGGCATGCATTGAATCCATCAAGGTTGGATTAGTCGTTGCAGCGAGCAACGAAATAGAAACGGCGATGGTATAAGAGTGGAAAATCTATCGTAGCACGCAAATCGTGGCACGACAGTCCCTTGTCGTGATCCTGAGCAACCCTCAACTGCCCGATAGCCTCTACGAAAGGGACTATCCAAAGAACCAGAAAACCGCGGCAAACACCATGGCGGCTACTATGCTTTATCATTGAACTTGTGAGCGGTGACGCGCTCGCGGCCGGTTTTGAAGCAGGTTGGAGGCTGGAGGTTCGAGGTTTAGCAGCCAGGACCCGCGGCTAACCCCATTGCGGCTAATGGTCGTCGGATAGGTTCGTACTCTGCGTGGTGTTTTATTGTTGTGCGACTACCAACGACGCGGAGCGTCGTGCCACATTGGGTTCAGCCTTTGCTAGTTCGCATTTGCTTACGCAGTTCGGGCAAGAATACTCGCATGAAGTCGGATGTAGAATCCTCCTTCGCTCCGACAGCTTGCGTCGCTGTTTGAATCTTGTACAGATAATCCGTACGCCAGAAACGAGGTCGCTCCGCAGCGACCCAATCACCGCCATCGCTCCACGCATACGCCACACTCAGCTTGGCTTTGTCGATCGTGTTGGCTTGGAACCCAAGCGTCCAAAACGTGTTTTTGTACCCGTCATACTCCATCGGAACGGCAGTTCGCGCGTTGGTCTGAGTAACGTCACGGCTGCTGTAACAAACCTCAGGCGTGTGAACTGCAATCGGTCCTTTGGGACCAAATGTCACCGCCACATTGATCACTTCGCCGGTGCCCTGGTGCACATACGTCCGATGCAAATACCCCTTGCACTCCAGAAGAGTCAACGTACTTTGCGGTAATTCCAACTCGCTACCCGCTTTCCACGGACCAATATCGGTCGGTACCAATTGAAGCCGATTCCCTAACTCGATCACGTCCACCGGGATGCCCCACCGATTGGACAACTGCCCATGGAGAATGCCACCGATAAGTATCAACGCCAACGACGCAACCACTGCGATCAACCAAGTCTTGTGCGCGGCCGGTGAAACATCCGCAGCGTACGCAGACGTTGCAGTTGCAGATGCGTGCGGGAGATCGCCTTGGCTTTCGCTTTCGTTGGTTTCGTGGACTTCGGTACTCATGATAGTTACTCCGGATTATGTCTGGGAACCCCGTTTGTGATTTCGTGCTAGTTGGGGTTTGTTGGTAAACGGCCGAATCACAAATTTTGCGATTCATTTTGTGCCTACAATTTTTGGACGCGGCAATTACGGGTGGGCGGAAACCGGCCGCTAGCGCGTCGCCGCTCACAAAAACCTCTTAAATGCAACCGACTGCTAGCGCATTGAAGCTCACAATTCTATTTGAATCTTTTCCTTAAGCCTTAAGCCTAATGCCTTCCCAATCAGTCACTAAAGGGTCGCTGCCTCGAACTTTGCTAACTCGACTTGATCGTCGGGCGTTAACAATGTCTTCCTCAACTCCTCTACCTTGATCTTGGTTCGAATACGCGCTGCTTCTTGGTCTCGACCAGCTCGACTAAGTGCAATGTACAAATGGAACGTCAATCGCGGATCCGGACTCGATGCAGCGGCAATCTCAAAAATTGGAATCGCCTCCTCAACCCTACTTCCGATCATCAAGATGACCCCCTTCGTATCCAGCAACAGGGGTTGCCGTCCAGCGATTCGAATCGCCTGATCGATGTGCTGAATCGCTTCGTCAGTGCCGCCAGGTTGCTCCGCGAGTAGGTTCGCGAGGTTATTGAGAGCAACCACATCGTTCGGACGAATCTTGATGATTCGCCGATACGTATCGATCGCCTGGACCGCCTTGTTTTGCGACAACCACAGGTCCGCAATCGC
>JBKCUW010000012.1:0-96272 GCA_046318275.1 Pirellula sp.
TGCACCCAACCAATGCACGCAGGAAAAAGAGCGATGATATTGCAGGCGAATCCAAGAAGTATCAACGGCCAGCGAATCTGCTGCCAAGTGAGTTCCGTCGGGGCAGCTCGCAATTCCTGCACAGCGCGCTGAATCGCCAACCCCACAAAAACAACAACGACTAAGAACACGGCCATTCGGACTACCCGCTTCGTCCATTGCACACGCCTGCGAGAGGCCCCTGGAGAGCCACCGCTGTGAATTGGGTCGGGAAAGCGATCGTGCAAGGTACTGCGGCCCGTGTTAGAATCCCGGCCAAGGAATTAGCGATTTGGCCTGAAGCGAATAGCCACCAAGTTAGTTCTAATTCTTTCTTTGGGCAACCGCTCGAATCGAAACTTTATCCACCAAAGCCACACACTTATGGCCCGCTATATTTCGTTCGCTGTACTTTTCGCGATCCTGATCGTCATCGGTGTCCTCTTCTATAAAGTGATGATCGGGTTCTTCGTGCCCGTCTTCATGGCGGTAGTGCTGGTGGTTGTCTTCCGGCCATTGCATCGATGGGTGCTAGCAAAAGTTGGAGGGCGAGATCATGTGGCTGCCAGCATCACGACGATCCTCATCGTTTTGATTGTCCTTTTACCCACCGCGTTAATCCTGTCCCTCGCCGCCGTCCAGGGAGCGAAACTCTTCGAGAATCTTAATGAATCTAGTATTCGCGTCGGTTTGAGCAAACTGCGAGCCAACGAATACATCAACCTGGAATCTCCTTGCGCATCGCAACTTCGATCTATCCAGAACAAAGTTCAAGATATCCAAAAAGAGGTCTCCGAGGCTAATGTTTACGATGAGGTCACACACCCCCAAGGCCGATTGGCCGGCGACGTGCTCGAAATCCGAAACCAGCTCAAGAGTATTCCCTCGGCCATCTTGAAGTTTCATTCAGACAAGTTAGCCAATCAGATTGTGGAGAATCGAAAAACGTCATCCGCCCCGATGTCCCATAGTGAAGTAGATGCCGTGCTAGCGAAAACCATGAGCGATCTGCAGCAAGGCCTGGATGCACTGACTCATGCTATCCCCGATGCCATCAGCGAACCCGGCAGACTGGACCAACTGCAAGAAGAGAAAACGAGCTGGGAAAACCGCAAGCCGATGATCGATCGCTTGAATGATAAAGAAAATCAATGGGTGCGGGAAATGTGGGTCCAAACCATTGGGGTGGTATACGATACCGAACTCGCATCTGAAAAAATGGGACTTTCCCTGGATGAACTGAGCTTTTCCGATGATGGAAATCTAGCTCGTCTGCAGGAATCGGCGTGGCAACTAGCCGGTAAATGGCAAGACGTCCGCGATGCCATCCTGGGTGGGCGCATCGTTGGATTCCTCAAGGATCTTGCCAATCCATCATCCGAACAAGTGCGCACGTTGCTGCAGAATGCTCTGGATTACGTTCGCCCTAGGCTTATCTCGTTCGGTGGTGATTCAGCGGCGTTCATTATTCGACTATTGGTCGGTTCGTCGATTTTGCTGCTCGCACTTTATTTCTTCTTGTGCGATGGTCCAGGCATGGTCCGTTCGATGATGGATTTAAGCCCCCTCGATGACCGCTACGAAATGGAACTTCTCGCGGAATTTGACCGGACGTCTCGGGCTATCGTCTTGGCGACCATTCTGTCGGCGCTCGC
The DNA here is from genome assembly GCA_046318275.1 of Pirellula sp. Lineage (GTDB taxonomy): Bacteria > Planctomycetota > Planctomycetia > Pirellulales > Pirellulaceae > JBKCUI01. The sequence goes on from JBKCUW010000012.1 coordinate 1,674, forward strand.
CCAAGGCATCACTGCGGGACTGGGGTACTACGTAGCTGGCATGCCATCCTTGGTCATGCTGACAGCCCTCACCACTGTCTGCGCATTGATTCCGTTTTTTGGTACCGCCATCGTTTGGGTTCCGGTATGCATGTATTTAGCGGTCTACGAGGAGCGGATAGTGGCCGCAAGCCTATTAGCCGCTTGGGCCTTGCTGGTCGTGGGCACCATTGACAACCTAGTCAAGGTTTTCATTCTCCACGGCCAGAGTCAACTCCACCCTCTTCTCGCATTGTTGAGCGTTCTCGGGGGCATTCAGTCATTGGGGCCGATAGGAATCGTCGTGGGCCCACTCGCTGTCACGCTGCTACAAACCACCTTGGGTATCATTCGGCACGAATTAACGGAAATGAAAATCGGCGAGGACAACCCAGAGGGAGATCGCAAGGCAAAGCCATTCAGCGAATTGATCCGCAAAGTAAAACGTCCAGATACGGCGGACCTAAGCGACTTGGAATCGAGCTCAAAAGATCCGATCGGCAAAAAAACGATCGATAATGCGGAGCCGTCCAGCAGCACAAACAGCGTTGATGGTCGCCGAAATAATGGAAGCGAAAGCGACGGAAAATCACCTAGTCCTTCGCCAACGTAACAAGTACTGCCGAGTAATTTAATTCGCAGTTCTGGCATCCAGTCGAAAATGTCGTACTCACTGCAACGGTGTTCGTGCTCGATACTGATCACGATAACGGCGATACTCATCATGAGCCAGAACACAGCGATGCCGACAACGGTCTCAATCGGCTATTTTTGACTTTCGACCGAGTCAACTCCTCGGCCTCGCGGATCGCATCCCTTACTCAAGTCCCTATTGTCTACGATCCCTGCATGTTGTCCCCAACAGCCTCGGAAAGATCTCGAACATAGATCATTCCATGATCTGTAGTGCGAAAGTTGAGTCGTTGTAACAATCTCGTGCATGACGGGTTTTGCGCGGAAGCGACAACACGAACGGCGCGTTTGCGTTCCGTCTGGAGTTGTCGCAGCGACTCTGCAATTAAATGGATCAAACGTTCCCGATTCTCCTCATCGTCGGGAATGGATGGGAGTTTCAATCGAGCCGTAGCGGAATCGACGCCTCGAATGGTGGCATCCGGATACCAAAGCATCACTTCCATTTCAGTCCGGTCTGGACCTCGCGAAACCAAACTAAATCGGACTTGATCGCAGTGCCCCAATACCGTGCTAATCCACCAGTTCGACTGATATTCATCCAGCACACGACTGATCGTGCAGGCACGCCTGATAGAGATTTGCATCCGGTCCATCGGTGGACGGAACGATTCCAGCGAGACCTCCCAGCATTCCGTAGGAGTGTGGGGCTTGAAGCGACCATCGCTCAGCCAGTGCTGAAGTCGCTGATCGGCTGCAGAAACACCCATCCGGTTATCACCTTCAGCAATACCCAAGTAGAAAGAGCTCGCCTCCAACGCACCCACCGCCAAACACCGATTCAGCCCTTCCGACGACAGATGCTGGCACGCTCGCTCCAAAAGCAACTTGGCGATCCTGTCTTCGTCAGCATGCGGGCGAACACACAGACGATGAATCATTCCCGTATCACCGCTGAGGTACTTTCCATCCTCGGCCAATGCAGCACCGAAATGAATCAACCCGTGAGCTTCGCCATGAGGATCGATCGCCAGCAGCAAGTGATCCGGAGAAAAGTACGCTTTGCTAAGAATGCACTGGTCCCACAAACTCGAGTTGCACCGAGAGGAGGAACCGTATGCAGAATGATGGTCGGACCATATATGAGCGAGCGAAGGAGTATCGGTGTTGAGAAACGACCTAATGCTCCACACGTTGCTCATCCCAAAACCGGAGGAACTCGGAAACATTCCTCATCGTGCGATGGGGCATTCTTCAAGACTTCGCCCCTTGGTAGAGACGCGGTTACACGGTCGACGGCGAGAACATTCGATAGTTCAAATGCATGAACCATCGGCTCGACTCCATCGGTATCGACTTCAGCAAGTTGATTCACCAAATCGAGCACCTTGGAAAGCTGTGATGATAGCTCGCTAACCTCGCTCTGCTCGACACGCAATTTCGCGAGAGATGCGACGCGTTGGATATCTGTCGTACTGATGCCCATGTTCGCAATCTTAAAAAGACAATCCGCCAGAGCAGCCTCTAAAAAACCAAATAGCTCCATCCACAAGACCTTGGAGCGGAGCGAATCGCATCACGATCCTCGGCATTTTTCGCCACCCTGGATCTCTCGCCCGGTTGGCGTAACACGAGCCAAGCCCGGGTCACAACGCCGAAGAGACAGCGCCGACGCTACTGTGGCAGAGCGAACGGCTTGTTCCTGACAGCCTTGCGAATCCGGCCACTGCGGATGCATTGGGTGCAGACTCGCATTGTCCGTACTTCGCCGCTAGGCAATGAAGCCTTGATTGTCTGAAGGTTTGGCAGGAAGCGTCGTCGGGTGATACCGGTAATTTTCGTACCGACGCCGCCCAAATACTTTGCCTTACCTCTGGTCTCAATCATGTTGCCAACCTGAGGGGATTTTCCGCAAACTTCACAAGCTCTAGCCATGACAAACCTGTCTCAAGCGACTCATCAAAAAAGGAATTTTTACTATCTCGCGTTTTCCGAAGGGCCCGAAAGTATAGCCAGGGGTAAACTGGAATCAATGTCAAAACGCCTTTCCTTGGCGAGCGTTGGGGCCAAGTGGGTTCAATCCGAGGGAACCTCCGGCGAGGTCCTTTGGGGTTTTCGACAGCCTCCATGCTGGTTTTTGTAAGCTATCGAGGGGGGGCGGGGCCTGGATAGGTTGCGGAAAAGCGACCAGAATCTGTTACCGTAGAGATTTTCGGTGGCAGCATTTCGACGGAAAGCTCGCCTTTACGGTTCGCTCCAAACGAAAAAGATCGTCCGACACCCAACAATTGTGCAAAACTATCCTAGGGAGTACACTGCTCCTCCGAATCCATAACCATCAACGCCGTAAAGACTTGCGGTTTATTCCCAAGTCGTTTCTGGAACCATGAGCACGCAGAAATTTACCAGGGAGTTCTCGAGCGTCGTGGAGGCGGCAGGCAATTTGGCGTTGGAAATCAAGGCGGACGCAGTTCTTTTCTTGCTCGATGGCGCCACGGACTGGGAACGGCTCCGCGATTTGATACCGTCGGAAATCGGTCGAATTCTCGTCGCCGCCGACCGCGAAGAAGATCTCGAAGCGGCAACTGGGTTCGGATTAACCCCACTGGTGCTTAACAAGGAGGACTCCCCCCTCCTGGAACGGTTGCAGCACGCGCTTCTCGAAGCGGTCGCCGACGAACTGCTCGCCAGCCACTGCGATGTGGTCGCCGTATATTGCGGGTTTGAAGCCAATCGGATGGATTCGATCAGCATCATCAAACTCGATGAACGGATGAGGCGTTTCACCAGCCGCGATTTGCAACGCTTGGAAACGGCGGTCCCGCTGAACAATTTGAAGATCGTCATCGATCTGGCCGTACAAATTGGTCGAGAAGGGCGCGAAGGCAAGAAGGTCGGAACGCTCTTCATTGTCGGTGACACCCGCAAGGTGATGACGCACTGCAAAGACAGTGGCTTCGATCCACTGAAAGGATACAGCCGCAAGAGTCGGAATTTGCATGACCCTCGAGTCCGCGAAGACATCAAAGAGATCGCTCAAATGGATGGCGCCTTTGTGGTCTCCCCCGATGCCGTGGTCGAACGCTCCCGCCAGATCATCGAAGTGCTGCATGAGAATTTGCAACTCTCCAAAGGATTGGGGGCACGCCACTGGGCTGCAGCAGCAATCAGCCAACGGACCAAGGCTATCGCGATCGTAGTCAGCCAATCGAGCGGTACCGTACGGGTGTTTCAAAATGGAATGCTTGTTTTGCGCATCGAACCGATGGATCAAGCGGTCAAGTGGCAGGAGTTCAACTTTGAGCCACCCCCGAATGAAGCCTCCGATTGATCGATCGATGAGTGGTTTCTATGACTAGTTTGGAGCAACATCACCGAGCCGAATGCAACAATCACGTTGCAGTGCAATCCCCGTTCGTGGCGGTGGTCACCGGTTCCAGCAGTGGTATCGGTCGAGCCATAGCAATTGAGTTTGCATCTCGCGGTGCAGCTGTTCTATTGCACGGACGGAGCAACCTCGCCGGGATAGAACAAACCGTCCAGGCCATCCAGTCGCGCGGACAGCAGCATCGCACTCCACCCCGCGTCATCATGTCGGATATTCAGTGCCCGCATGCAGTCTACGCGCTGGCTCAAGCCGCCTTTGCATGGCATGGCTACGTCAATGTCTGGGTGCACGCCGCAGGAGCCGATGTTTTGACAGGTGAGTCTCGAGGCTGGAGCTTTGAGCGAAAACTTCGCGAACTCTGGGCCACCGATGTACACAGCACTCTGATGCTGAGCCGACTGGTGGCTCGCTACATGCTTCACCAAAATTGCCCACATCAAACGCTGCCTTCGATGGTTCATCTGGGGTGGGATCAAGCCGACGAAGGGATGGAAGGTGATAGCGGCCAATACTTCTGCGCTGTGAAATCAGCTGTGAACGCATTTTCCAAAAGTCTGGCAAAATCCTACGCCCCGCGGATTCGTGTCAACTGCATCCTACCGGGCTGGATCAAAACCGATTGGGGGTCGTCGACATCCGTTGATTGGAACGAGCGGGCGTGTGGCGAGTCTCTACTCGATCGATGGGGAACACCGGAAGATGTGGCTCGCATCACCGCAGCTATCAGTATGGGTGATGGAGAATTCTTAAACGGCCAATCCATATCGGTAAACGGTGGTCGCAACGCCGGCTCATGGACAGCTCGCAGCCACAACACGCACGACCATCGACCCAACGTCTGGCCATCGTCGTAAGAATCAGCGTTCGGAACGAGTTGAAATTGCCGGTGCGATTTCAGAATTTGGGTATACTACGGATCCTTCCATTTCCCTGAAGTATCCTCCAACTTCGATCGTCACGTTCTATGGCCCCGATCCGACGACTCCTCGCTGCGAATCGCAGCGAGATTGCTATCCGTATTTTCCGCAGTGCGCACGAGCTAGCGATTCGAACTGTCGCTATTTACTCCCACGAAGATCGATTTGCACTGCACCGTTTCAAAGCGGACGAAGCGTACCCGATTGGAAAGCCCGGTGAGCCAATCCGATCGTATTTGGATATCGAGGGCATCGTTCGCTTGTGCCGCGATAACAACATCGATGCAGTTCACCCGGGATACGGATTCCTCTCAGAGAACGCGGAGTTTGCTCGCGCTCTCCGCGCGGAAGGGATTATGTTCATCGGTCCGAGCGTCGAAGCACTCGAGATGCTCGGCGATAAAGTCGCGGCTCGTGAAATCGCCAAAAAGGTGGGAGTACCTGTCTTGGATGGATCTTCCGCCGCAGTGCGAAACCTCCAAGAGGCGATCCAACTGGGACGCACCATGGGCTACCCGATCATGCTCAAAGCGTCCAAGGGTGGCGGGGGCCGCGGGATGCGCGTGGTGGAATCCGAAGACCAATTGGCCACCAATCTCGAACAAGCCCAACGCGAATCGAAGAATGCTTTCGGTAGCGACGAAGTCTTTCTCGAAAAACTAGTCTCTCGCGCCCGTCACCTTGAAGTTCAAATCCTAGGGGATCAATTCGGCAATCTGATCCACCTGCATGAACGAGACTGCTCGGTGCAACGCCGACACCAGAAAGTTGTCGAATTGGCCCCTGCTCCAAATCTCTCCAAACAAGTCGCCTCGCAGTTGCACGAAGCAGCGCTCGCCATCGGGCGCGAAGTGGGATATTACTGCGCGGGAACTGTCGAATTCCTGCTCGATACGGATACGAACAAATTTTACTTCATCGAGGTCAACCCTCGGATCCAAGTGGAGCATACGGTCACGGAGGAAGTAACCGGTATCGACTTGATTCGCTCCCAAATTCTCGTTTCCTGCGGAGAGAAACTCGGCAACCAGGCCCTTGGACTCCCTCTTCAGGAAGAAGTCAATGTCGTTGGCAGCGCGATCCAATGCCGAGTAACCACCGAGGACCCCAGCAATCAATTCCGACCCGATTATGGACGGATCACGCACTATCGAAGCGCCGGTGGCCTCGGGATCCGATTGGATGCAGGGAGCGCGTTCAGCGGCGCTGTAGTGAATCCATTCTATGACTCGCTCTTGGTCAAAGTCACCGCGCGGGGGCGAAACCTTTCCGAAGCGGCAGGGCGGATGGAGCGATGCCTCCAAGAGTTTCGAATTCGTGGTGTAAAAACCAACATCCCTTTCTTGATCTCATTGATCACGCATCCAACATTCTTGGCTGGCGATGCAACCACCCGGATGATCGATAAAACCCCTGAACTCTTTGAACTTCCAAAACGACGGGACCGCGCAACACGCATCCTAAGGTTCATCGCAGATACACTCGTCAACGGAAATAAACTGGTTGACAATACGACAGCCAAAGTCCGACGCGAACCTGCGATCGCTCCCGCATGCGTTTACTCCAATCCAATTCCCGATGGCTATCGTCAGAAATTCCTCAAGTTGGGTGCTAAGGACTTCTGTCAGTCCATCCGAAATTCCAAGGAACTGCTGCTGACCGACACGACGATGCGCGATGCGCACCAATCACTCCTGGCGACACGGTTCCGAACGTACGACATGCTCAAGGTGGCCGATGCCTACGCTCGACTTGCCCCCGATTTGTTTTCTTTGGAAATGTGGGGCGGGGCCACCTTCGACACCTCCATGCGTTTCCTTCGGGAAAGTCCCTGGCAACGCCTGGCCGACCTGCGTGAAAAGATCCCAAATCTCTTATTCCAAATGCTGCTTCGAGCGTCGAACGCAGTCGGTTACACCAATTATCCGGACAACATCGTTCGTGCGTTCGTGAAAGAAGCCGCGTCGGCAGGCGTGGATATCTTTCGCGTTTTTGACGCGCTTAACTGGACCGAAAATATGCGCGTCGCTATGGATGCCGTGGTCGAATCAGGCATGATTTGCGAAGCCGCGATCTGCTACACAGGCGACATCCTCAACCCGAAACGGCAGAAATACTCTCTGAAGTACTACGTCGACCTTGCCAAGGAACTGCAACGGATGGGAGCACACATCCTCGCCATCAAAGACATGGCGGGACTCTGCAAGCCTGCCGCAGCGCGCTTGCTCGTAGCAACCCTTCGACAGGAACTAGATATCCCCATCCATTTCCACACCCACGACACAGCGGGGATCCAAGCATCCTCCATCCTGAACGCCGCCGACGAAGGATTAGAAATCGCAGATGGCGCTGTCGCATCGATGTCCGGAGGAACCTCTCAAGTCAACCTGAACACCTTGGTCGAAGCACTTCGTTTTTCGAAACGAGAAAGCCGTCTCGACACCGATGCTCTTACACAGCTATCCGAGTACTGGAAATCGGTACGGCAATTCTACGCACCGTTCGAAGGCGAGTCGCTGGTCGCTGCAGGGGATCTGTACCAACATGAAATGCCAGGCGGCCAATACACGAACTTGTACCAGCAAGCCAAAGCGTTGGGGCTTTCCCACCGCTGGGATCAAGTCTGCAAAATGTACGCGGCTGCGAACGAGATGCTTGGAGATATCGTCAAGGTCACTCCTACGAGCAAGGCCGTTGGAGACTTGGCACTGTTCATGGTCGCCAACGATTTGAACGCAGAGGACGTCGCTAATGGCGTCCGTGAGCTGGCGTACCCAGGTTCCGTTCTGGATTTGGTCGGGGGCATGATGGGACAACCCCCAGGTGGATTTCCGGAGAAAGTCAAACGCGCCATTCTCCGGAACAATCCAGAGGTGACAGCACGGCCCGGCGAAACGCTCCCCGACCATGACTTCGCAGCGACCGAGAAGCATCTAGAAGCGAAAATCGGTAGACCACCTACCATGCAAGAAACTGTCACCAGCGCGCTGTACCCCAAGGTATTCGATGAGTTTGTCACCCATCTTAAAGACTATGGCGATGTATCGCTTTTACCCACCCCGATCTTCTTTTATGGCCCAAGTCTCGGCGAAGAGTTTTCGGTAGATATCGAATCAGGAAAACGATTGATCATCAAATTCCTTGCCGTGGGTGAGCCTCGGCCCGATGGCGTTCGAACCGTCTTCTTCGAATTGAACGGTCAACCCCGCGAAGTCGAAGTGGTCGATCGTTCCATCGAAACCAAAGCCGTGAAACGCACCAAAGCCGATCCAAACGATCCAACCCATGTAGCAGCAGCCATGCCCGGCATGGTGATCGGTGTTGCTATCACCCAAGGAGCTAAAGTCACCAAGGGACAAAAACTCCTTTCGCTCGAGGCCATGAAGATGGAAACAGTCCTGAACGCTGAAAGGGATGGTGAAGTCGCCCAACTCCTCGTCCAATCAGGCAGCCAAGTCGAGGCTGGTGATCTCTTGCTGGTCCTCAAGTAGTCGCAGAGACCAGCATGGTAAGTCGTCGCAGAGCACGCGGTAGGTTATCGCAGAGCGCGCGGTAAGTAATCGCAGAGCGCGCGGTAAGTAATCGCAGCGAACAGCGACCTGGTCGCAAGGATACCAATGGTCGCTCACCTTGTTCTGGGTAGTCCGAGTATTGGATCGCAGTTACTACCCAATCTGGAGCAACTCCTCGGCCTTCGCCGTCGATTGTGCGAACAAGCCCGCATTGGAGGATCGTTTTAGGTCCTCATCGTAGGTTGGAATCATCTGCTTCATACGGGAGCAACCATCGGCCGAACTCAACAATTGAGGCAAGCAGCTTTTGATAACGTCGAGAGCGATACTGACGGAAACCGATGCACCCGGCGAAGCACCCAACAAGGCGGCGAGGGATCCACCTGCGGCACGAAAGACTTCGGTCCCAAAGTACACAGACCCGCGATCCTCTTTTTTGATCGTTTGTACCCGAATACCAGCCTCGACCAATCTCCAGTCTTGTTGGTTTGCCATGGGATAAAACCCTCGCAGAGCCGTCATGCGATGGTCCATACTCTGCAGCGCTTGGCCGACGAGATACCTGACCAATGCCCGATTGTGAATCGCTGAACGCAGAAGGGTGCTGATGTTGCTGAGTCGGACCGAACCCGGCAGATCTGTCCATCGCCCACTGTTCTTGAGGAACTTCGTCGTCCAGGAACCAAACGGGCCGAACATCAACTGCCGACGGCCATCAAGCCTGCGGATATCCAAATGGGGCGCACCGAGACTCGGAGATGCAGGGGGTGTCGTTCCGTAAACCTTGGCATCGTGCCTATCACAGATGACGGGGTTATCACAAACGAGCCACTGCCCACCTATGGGAAATCCACCTAGCCCAGAGACTTCGGGCAGTCCCGTGGATTGAAGCAATGGCAGGCTCCCTCCGCCAGCACCTACGAATACAAATTTCGAGCGATGCGATTTTGTTTCGCCAGTACTGAGGCATTGAACCACCAATTCCCAGTGTTCCCCCTCATGACGTAATCGGACGACACGATGGCCCGTTGCGATGTTGCAGCGATCTTGCTCCGCCAGCCAAAGAAACAGCTCGCGCGCGAGTTGACCAAAATTCACTTCTGTACCGTTATCCATCCGTGTGGCAGCGACCGGAACAGATCCTCGGCCCTCCATCACCAGCGGAGCCCACTCGCCGATGCGAGCCCCATCCAACGTCAACTCCATCGCACGAAAGAAATGATGCTCCACCATCGCGGCGTGGCGAGCCCGAAGGAAATCGACGTCGTCGGCGCCATGGACAAAACCGATATGCGGGACCGCATGGATAAACGACTTTGGATCCCTGACCATTCCGTTCGCCACCGCATAAGCCCAAAACTGCTTGGAGTGTTCGAACTGCTCAAAGATGCCTAAGGCCCGATCGATCTTGACACTTCCATCGGCTTCACGAGCCGGTGTGTAGCTGATCTCACACAACCCAGCGTGTCCTGTACCCGCGTTGTTCCAACCATCGGAAGACTCCTGCGCCAACCCATCAGCAACCTCGAAGACTTGGACCGATAAACCTGGGTCGAGTCGTTTCAGCATCGCGGCGAGGCTTGCAGACATGATACCGCTGCCGATCAAGACGATGTCGGAATCTGAACGGTGCATCGAATGAACCTCAATCACTGCTGAAATACCTGGAGCAACCTATCGCGTGTTTTTTCCCACGACTCTGCGGTTCGCTCAAAGTCAACTTCTGCCCAACGAACCCCATCGATATCAACGCGTGACTTTTCTCTGGAGGTCGGCCACAACGGAAAATGCGCGCTACTGCTCAACGTCAATCGGGATTCGATTTTTTCACTACTTAAATAATCAACGAGTGATCCTGCTGCGATGGGGTGAGGCGCCCTTTTGATAACCGCAAGCGTGTTGGGCAGGAACAACGTACCAAACCCACCTTCATGCTGATCCGGAAACACCAATGCAACTGGCTTTCCATTCTCCTTTTCAATGATCGCATCATCGGTATCGGTCAGCCCCCAATCGAGTTCGCCCGATGCTACCGCCAATGCCACCTGTTTGTTGCCCGCTAGAACAACACCGTTCGATTTCACATCGTTAATCCACGAATCCCAATCCTTGCTATCACCCAGCGCATTCTTGGTTGTCGCCAATACCGCCATGTGCGTCGCAGTCGTGCCGTAGATTGGAAACGCGATTCCACACTTTCCTTTCCATTTCTCGTCGGCAAGTTCAGAAACTCGACTAGGCCACCCCCCAGGTGCATCTCCCAGTTTCTCGGTATTGACGAGGAGGACGCGTGCGCGCGCTGCAAAACCGATCCATGTTCCATCGTTGGCTCGATAACCCTTAGGCCAATCCGTCGGGATAGACCAACGACGCGGCTGCAGTAGACCTTGTTTCTGCAATCGTATCGTATGAAGGATCTCGTTGTTCCAAAACACATCGCATCGTGGTTGCGATTCCTCCTGCTCGATCCGAGTCACTAGCCCGAGCGTCTTCGATGCTTCGACGTCGAATTGTCGGACTACTTCTGTCCCAGGATTAGCCCTCTCGTACGCATCCAGAATAGGCGCTGCATATTCGCGATCGGAAGCGCAGTACAGAACGGCTGCGTCTTCCTTTCTTGCAACGCATCCACACAACCCAATCGCGAGCAGACATCCGGCCAATCGATTCCACATTTTTGTTTGCTTGGGTAAAGGAGTTAAGGTTGGAGTACGTAATGAGTGAGGCTTTTTAGATTGGTGTCATATTAACGGATTCCCCGCAGTCGCGATCCCCACCCCAGTATCCCGCAAGGAACATGAGTCACCAACAAACCGGCTCGCCGAAACAAGGTTCAATGAACGCAAGGCCCGCTTTTGATGCTACGATTCGATGGCCCTACAATCGTTACCCAAGGAAAAATCGACGCACACAACGAGAAGCAACTCCTGGAAACACCCGATTGGAGGAACTTGAGTGATCCGATCGAACTAGGATCCAAGAGAACGTGAGTTGCCACAACGATGGCAAACGAATCTCATGATTCCTTTCCCCCAGTGGCGAGGTTAACTCGTGTGAGTTTTCCTCGCCATTTTTATTGGATGAAATAAAAAACTGCTCCCGCAAGCGATCTCGCGAGAGCAGTTTCAGTCTTTTTAGAGAGATTCAAGAACGATTACTTGCGGGCCACAGTGCGGCTTTTCGTGGCTCCCTTGACCGGCTTAGAATCCTTTACGACCTTGGCAGTTGGGGCAACTGCAGGGTATCGAAGGGCTGCTTGTGCCGCTGCCAATCGCGCGATTGGAACTCGGAATGGACTGCAACTTACGTAGTTCAATCCAATCTGATGGCAGAACTCGACCGACGATGGATCACCGCCGTGCTCGCCGCAGATACCGATCTTGAGATCGTTGCGGGTTGAACGACCCTTCTCGACACCGATCTTCATCAGAAGGCCAACACCGGTACGATCGATCGAAGCGAATGGGTTCGCCTTGATAATCTCCAAACCTTGGTAGGCTGGCAAGAAGGAACCGGAGTCATCACGGCTCATCCCCAAACATGTTTGGGTCAAGTCGTTCGTACCGAACGAGAAGAACTCAGCGGACTCTGCAATCTCATCCGCAGTAACCGCACCACGAGGTACTTCGATCATCGTCCCGACATGGTAGGCGAACTTCTTGCCAGTTGCCTTCATGACTTCGGCTGCGACACGGTGGACGATTTCGACTTGGAGATCGAGCTCTCGCTTGAACCCAACCAACGGAACCATCACCTCTGGCTTGACTTTGATACCTTCCTTAAGCACGTTTGCTGCAGCTTGGAAAATCGCCCGAGCTTGCATTTCAGTGATTTCAGGACGAAGGATTCCGAGGCGGCAACCACGGAAGCCGAGCATTGGGTTGAACTCGTGAAGCTCATGAACCATCTTGGCAACTTCAGCCACGGTGGTACCGAGTTGCTTCGCAACTTCTTCTTGCCCCTTCTTGTTATCCGACTGCGGGAGAAACTCGTGCAATGGTGGATCGAGCAAGCGTACGCATGCTGGCAATCCATCGAGAGCTCGGAAGATTCCTTCGAAGTCTTTTTGTTGGTATGGGAGCAACTTCGCCAAGGCGCTCTTTCGAGCTTCCTCAGTCTTCGCCAGGATCATTTGCCGAACCGCGATGATTCGATCCCCTTCGAAGAACATGTGCTCAGTTCGGCACAAACCAATGCCTTCAGCACCGAACGCAACTGCATTGAGCACTTGATCAGGTTGGTCGGCATTCGTTCGCAATCCAAGCGTACGGTACTTGTCAGCGAGCTTCATGATGAAGTCGTAGTATTGGAATACCTTGCTATCTTTCGGCTTGAGCGTCTTGCCAACCAAGACTTGCTTGAGCTCGCTGTCCGCAGTGTCGATCTTGCCATGGAACACTTCGCCGGTTGTTCCGTTGATGCTGATCGGTTCACCTTCCTTGATGGTGACCCCTTTGCACTTCAGAACGCCCTTGTGGTAATCGATTTCGATATCGCCAGCACCGGCGACGCAAACCTTACCCATTTGCCGTGCGACCAACGCAGCGTGGCTAGAAACGCCACCGCGAGCGGTCAAAATCCCATCAGCAGCGATCATACCGCGGAGATCTTCAGGGCTGGTTTCGATCCGTGCCAAGACAACGTGTTGTCCTTTGGCAGCCAACTCTTCCGCTTTGCCGGCGGTGAACACCACTGCTCCCGAAGCAGCTCCGGGTCCAGCTGGCAAACCGATTGCGAGCATACGACCTTCCTTCTTCGCCTTGTCGTAGGCCTTTGTGTCGAAGATCGGCTGCAGCAATTGGTTGAGAGCCTCGGGATCCCCTGATTTGATCGCGTGCTCTGGGGTCATCAACTTTTCTTTCACCATGTCGTGAGCGATCTTGACATAGGCGAGTGCGGTCCGCTTTCCGTTCCGGGTTTGCAGCATGTACAGCTTCTTGTTCTCGATCGTGAACTCGAAGTCTTGAACGTCGCCGAAATTTCGCTCAAGCGTCTTGCGCACTTCCACCAATTCCTTGAAGGCGGCGCCGAGGATCTTGTCCTTGGCCATGTCAGCGATCTTCAGCGGCGTTCGAACACCCGCCACGACGTCTTCCCCTTGGGCGTTGACCAAGTACTCGCCGTAGAAAACGTTTTCACCGTTGGCTGGGTCACGCGTGAATGCTACGCCAGTAGCGCAGTCATCACCCATGTTCCCGAACACCATGCTCTGAACGTTCACCGCAGTGCCCCACTCATCGGGAATGCGGTACTTTTGACGGTACAGAATCGCTCGTTCATTCATCCACGAGCCAAAGACCGCAGTAACAGCTCCTTCGAGTTGCTTCATCGGCTCGTTCGGGAAGGCCTTGCCCGTACGATCCTTGATCAACTTCTTGAACCTCTTCACCAACTCTTGAAGGTGCTGAGCTGTCAATTCGGTGTCTAACTTGACACCAACTTCCTTCTTCAACCCATCCATCACTTCATCGAACGGCTCGTGGTCGTTCTCATTCTTCTTCTGAACACCCATCACCACGTCGCCATACATCTGGATAAAACGACGGTAGGAGTCCCAAGCGAAGCGAGGATTGTTCGTCGCTGCTGCAAGACCTTCGCAGGCGGCATCGTTGAGTCCCAAGTTCAAAATCGTATCCATCATGCCCGGCATCGAATCGCGAGCACCCGATCGCACCGAGACGAGCAGCGGGTTTTTGACGTCCCCAAACTTCTTGCCCGACTCTTTCTCAAGCCACTTCACAGCCTTTTCCAATTCGGATGGCAGCTCGACTGGGTACTTGCGACCATTCTTGTAATAGTTCACGCAGACTTCCGTCGTGATCGTGAATCCCGAGGGTACAGGCAAACCAATCTTGGTCATCTGAGCCAAATTGGCTCCCTTCCCCCCCAAAAGAGCCTTCATGTCCCCGCTGCCATCGGTTTTAGATTTACCGAAGAAATAGACCAACTTGTTTGCCATAGCCGAATGCAACGCTCCAAAAATTGTGCGAAAATCGTGGGGGTATTTACGGTCCCCAGAACCGTCCTAAAGCTTCAACAAAAGCGGGCAAAAGTTTAGAGGGGACCTCAAAAATCGTCAATCACCTCGATGCACCTCCTCCGTTTACCCCGACGATGACCGCCAAGCCAAAACCACTTTCGGGGGCGCATGCCCAGACAGGCTCCAAACGCCTACTTCCGGATTTCTGGAAACAGATTTCCGATAGCCGTGATTCTGCCTTCTGCTCAAACGACCAGAAGGGGGGCGTCGCCTCGACCATCAACAACGATTCGGACACGTTTCCCAGAGGGAAAAACCTCGTAATTCATCAGGAATCCGACGATCCGCAGCATCAGGAAGCAACGATCAAGGAACTCGCGATCGATGGATCGAGCGTCCCGGACATGAAGGTTTTCCAGTCGCCCCGCCGCGATCCTTCGTCAACGATGGCCACCGAACCTGTATGCGTCGCTGTGATGCAGGAACGCGACCAAGTGTGGCTTGTATTCCCCATGACCAAGTTTTCACCCGACAGAACTTCACACGACAATATTTCAACCAATTCAACAATCGCGACCGCCCCATCCGATCGCCTTAAATCCAGGGAAGCAAAACCAACTTCCGACCAATTGCGGGAATCATCGCTCGGTAGTCTGCCTCATTGTTGTCTGCCTCATTTTACCTCGCTGGTCCCTCGAGAATCATGGCAGCCCTTTCTTCCGTCGCTGGCATTCCTCCCCGCCGAAAGCCCCCTGAGGAACTTGCATTCCGAAGAACTAGCTGATCTTGAGGAAACATTGGCTCAGTCCAAACTCATTATCTCGGACGGGATCCTTTGGCACGCAATGCCATCGACATCGTGGACAACCGCCGCCTTGCCTCTCCTCGGCTCCCAACAACCACCCTTGGCCGTTCGCCTAGACTGGGCACGACAATGCCGCGATATCGCTTCTCGAACCTGCACTCCAGATAATCCCCAGAACAAAAATAATCCCCAGGACAAAATCAGTCCCAGGGAAAAAGGTAAGGACAATAGCTCCGATGGTACGACCGCATCGAGCACAATCCTTCCAACGAAAAACGCTGAGTCGCAATTAGATCACCCTCTCGAATCCGAGCCTGACTCACTGCCTGACTCACTGCCTGACTCTCCGTGCCATTACCTTCTGTCGGTACACGGTCTGGTTTTTCCAATTCGAGCACTGCAAAAACAAGTGCTGCACTCGTTAGCCATCCGACGTGAGGAACCGCCAATCGATTGGCTCTTGGATTGGGGGGAACAACCTGTCGAAATTGATTGGCCTGAAATACCCACGCCGCCTGAACCCTCACGAAACGGACCGTTACCAACGAGCGAGCTTTCAACATCAACATCAGCGACATCAACATCAGCGACATTATCAATCGCTCCGACCAACACGTTCGCTATTCAGCCGCGCCCAGCTAAACTAAAAACCAAAAAGAAACACAGCCAACAAAAATTGTTCGCTGCTGTGCTTGCAGGCACCGCCGTCACAATCACCCTGCTATTTTGTTTGCGCTTTTTTACAGCTATCCCCAAAACAACAGCTACCGGTCCCGCGAAGAGCAACGACATTCCTACGTCGGCCGAACAATCTGAACCGGCAATCAATCCCAACAGCCAGCCTGAATTAAGTGAACTCACCGGAACAGCCAATACGGCCGAGGTCGATCTAGCAGAGATAACAACGACGCCGTCTTTGGCCACCGGCGACGAATTGGTACCTCGATCCCCAGACCAAATCGTAATGCAATCCCTCGCCACTTCGGGAATCTCCAAGCGGCCCTCGTCAACGAACCCAGGACCCAGCCAACCCACTTCCAGAACTGTAGCCCAAGCCCCGACGGCCCTGGGGGTTGAGACCATGGGGGGAGAACTCCTGGGGGATGTGGAACCCTCCACCATTTTGAGTACAGACGTACAGAACCTGATCGACCCAGAGCGTACTGCCGATATTAATCCAGTTGCCCCACAGTTAGCCGACGGAGCAGCCGATGGAGCAGCCGATGGTGTAGCCGATGGTGTAGCCGATGGAGATTTGGTCCTTGAACCCCAACCCGGGGAACCTCTTTTCATCATCCCTGCCACCAAGGCGTTCCAGCGAGTCCAACTCAAGACCTACACTCAGTCCGAAAAGATCGAGACCGACACCGTCTCCAAAAATAGCCCCTGCTGGGCTCAGTTAAAACTCTCCGACGAGGCGATCCGCGAGCTAGAGATACAGCCTTCGGAATTCGAAGTTGCGTTGTCCGATGCGCCCGCTAAATGGCGGCTAACCCTTGATGATGTTGTTCCTGAGCTTCACGTCTACCTGCTCACCAAACCAGGCCGACGTTGGTACTTCATGGTTCAAATAGGCGTTCATTTCCCGGGCGATATTCTCCCAACTCCCCTCGGACGCGACGATGCCGAAAATGTTGTATTGAAACTCCAAGCCCACCAGCAATGGCTCATCCAATCGATAGAGACTCTTCGAAATTCTCCCTTTCCTAAACGAGTCCCTGGCCATCCCGATGTTTTCACTCAAATCAGGGAACTGCAATCGCAGCAAAAGGCAACGACCAAAGCGATCGAGCAATGGAAAGAGGTCGCTCGCCTTTGCCACGAACTTTTCTCCTACGGCTCGGTAGCTATCACACTCAACGAACCACCACCCTCCATTCCCAACGAAGACCACCCGTAATCATCGTCCCGATTTGCCCCTTATCGGACTTTTCGACTATCGGACTTTTCGACAGAGTGCACCTAAGAGCAACCACGCGTTGCAGGCACTCTCCCGGAATGCGTCTAGAATCGCTTGCAACCGGAATAGCTCGCAACACGTATCGCTTGCATCTCGTCACGTCACCCGCTACCCTGACGAGTCCAACTCGCGGTGCGGGTTGAACCCCTGTACACCGTTTATCCGAACGCACGGTTATCAGGGCGAAATCGCCCCGGCGCTGACGCGCAGAAGAACACATTCCCCCTCTTAGGTTAAGTTTTTTTAGGTTGAGTTTTTGGAGTCAAGCATGAAATACGGGATGAACTTGTTGCTCTGGTCCGGCGAACTGAACGATGGATTGATCCCCGTGCTCGAAAAGCTCAAGGAATTTGGATACGACGGGGTCGAACTTCCGGTATTCAATCTCGATCTCGATTATGCAGCTTGGGGAAAGCGACTCGATGCTATCGGGCTTGAACGCACGGGTGTTACCGTTCGGAACGCGGACGACAATCCGATTAGTGCCGATCCCTCGGTCCGCCGCAAAGGTGTCGATGCCAACAAAAAAACTCTGGATTGTTGCGCCGCCGCAGGGGTCCAAACCATTGTGGGACCGTACCATTCAGCACTCGGTGTTTTTTCAGGGAGTGGACGCACCAATGACGAATGGAAGTGGGGCATCGACAGCATGCGAGAAACGGCCGAGCATGCCGCCAAAGTTGGCGTCATGCTGGGCGTGGAGCCTTTGAATCGATTTGAATGCTACTTCCTCAACGCTCAAGCCGACGCGGCCGAGTTTTGCAGACAAGTCAACCATCCTAATTGCCGTATGATGTACGACACTTTCCATAGCAACATCGAAGAAAAGAACATCCGAAAGGCATTCACGGACATTAAGGATATGCTTTGCCACATCCACATCAGCGAGAACGATCGAAGCACTCCCGGTGCCGGAAATATCCGCTGGGATGAAAACTTCGACGCGATCCAAGAGATCGGCTACGATGGATGGTTGGTGATCGAAGCCTTCGGACTGGCTCTACCCGAACTGGCAGCCGCCACACGGATTTGGCGCAGAATGTTTGATAGCGAACTGCAATTGGCCAAAGAAGGGCTTGCGTTCATGAAGGGCCAAGTCGAAAAACGTAGACGCTAAGTATCGCCCCGCTACGATTCAGTATCGTGCCATTATCGATTCCGTATCGTGGTGCTCAAACCGTTGCTGGGATCTGCAGCAGAAAGCAACAGCAACTCCGAAAGTTTCATGGAGTGGACTATGTGGTTTCGAATCGCAAGGATCGCGGTACTCGCAGGACTGCTGGTCAGCCTGTTCATGACGCACTTACAGGCGCAAACCGCTTCGAATCCATCGAATTTGGCAACGTCTGCGAATAGTTCCACTCCTGGGCAAAGCACCGCTTCCGGGGTTAGAACCGGACCATCGCCTACAAAATCACCTGTGAATTCATCAGTGATTGTCGTCCGCCCCAAAGGATGGGCCAGCGCGATCAAGGAATGGACCAGTTACCGCTCCCAAGAGTATCGGATCGTCGAAATCGATTCGCAACCTACGGCGGCGCAGCAGCACATTGAAATCCTCAAGGCCGCTTCGCAGTGCTCACCTAAAGCATCCGCGATTTTGCTATGCGGCGATGTCGTCTGCGAAGTGGATCCCGGCGTCGAGAAGAGCAATACAAATGCCAAACCGGGAACGAAGGGGAAACGCCTTGAACCCCTCACCCCCGGTGTCGTGCTCGATACGTCGATCCGGCTCTCCGGAATGACCACTCCCAACCTTTGCACGGACGCTATCTACGGAGACCTCGACGACGATGGCTGCCCCGATCTCTCAGTCGGTCGAATCCCAGCGAAATCGCCTTCGGAATTGAGCCGTATGCTTCAACGAAGCATCGCCTACGAAGCGATCCAGCCTGGGCCATGGAACGATACGGTACACGTTACGGCTGGGGTCGGCGGATTTGGCATGATTGCCGATGCCGCTATCGAAACTGTGACTCGCCGCTTCCTGACCGAAGGGATTCCTGATCACTTTCATTTGCACACGACCTACGCTAGTTGCACGAGCAATTACTGCCCGAACCCGTTGGCGATCCGTGAAAGCTACATCGACCGCATCAATAAGGGTGGCCTTTTCTGGGTGTACATCGGACATGGTGCTGTCACCGAATTGGATTACTTCCAAGTCGGTGATCAATGGATGCCGATCGCAGAATCGACCGATGCAAAGCGATTCCAAATCCAAAAACGTCCTCCGATCGCAATCATGCTGGCTTGTTTCACCGGCGCCTACGATGCAAATGTCGATTGTTTCTCCGAACATCTACTCGGACAAACAGACGGCCCAATCGCCGTCATCGCAGGTTCTCGAGTCACCATGCCATACGGCCTGAGCCAGCTCGCCAGCGAAATGATCAACGGGTGCTTCCGAGATGAGATACCGACCTTAGGGGAGGTAGTACTTCAAGCCAAACGACGCATCTGGCAACCCGATGATTCTTCCACTCCAGCCCCCAAGAGCGAGTCCGAATCGGCAGAGGATACAGGCACGAAACGATTGGATATCCGCAAGCGTTACGAGAAAATCGTCACAGAGATGGCTCGCGCGCTAAGCCCCGGAAATCATGAACTCGTTCAGGAACGACGTGAGCATGTGCGTCTCATGAATTTGCTCGGAGATCCACTTTTGAGGATCCCTTATCCGCAGAAAATCCCTCTGCAGATGGACAAACTCGCAACTGCAGACTCGATTCTCCACGTCACTGGTGCATCGCCACTATCGGGAACACTTCGTGTAGAGCTATCCCTCGTCCGCGATCGACTGCCAGAGGGCGTTGCTCCGCTAAGCTCTTACCGCGGCACTGCCGAACAGCACGAAGCGATGCAACGTACGTACGAACGCTCCAATGATTTGCTGGTTGTCAGCCAGGAGCAATCAGTCTCCGAAGGCCCATTTAGTGTGGACATAAAAATCCCTGCCTCCGCGAAAGGAAGATATGTTGTCTCCGCCTACGTGTATGGGAACAACTCCTGGGCGGTAGGCTCAGAGCGACTCTCGGTCCGGAAATCCAAATGACCATCGAGTGCATCGAAGACTTCAATGACCCTCGTCTGGATCCCTACCGGCATCTTCGCACGACCAATTTGACCCGATTCAGTGGCCGATTCATTGCGGAAAGCAAACCATTGGTGGCCAGGCTGATCGCGAGCCCGTTGGAAGTCGAATCGATTTTGGTCGATGAAAAGTTCCTCGACGAAGCAAAGACTTGGGTCCCTGAAAGCGCTCGTATCTTCGTCATCGGCTCAGACGCGATATCGCAGCTGATCGGCTTTCATTTCCACCGAGGATACTTGGCCTGCGGGTTTCGACCTAAGGCAAAACCATGGCAAACACAGCAAATACGAGAACTCACCAGCGATTGGACCGGAGTCTTTTTGATCGGCGTCCAAGACCCTGAAAACATGGGTTCGATCCTCCGAACCTGCGCTGCGCTGGGCATTCAAGACATCCTGCTGGGCCCCGAGTGCGTCGATCCGTTCGCTCGTCGCGTCTTGCGAGTCTCGATGGGGAACGCCTTCAAACTTCATTTCTATCAGTGCGATCAGCCGCTAGAGACCCTAGCGGGTTTCCGTCAGAATCAAGTCCGAACCTTTGCGGCGTGTTTGAGCCCTGCAAGCGTTGAATTAGGTTCGGCGCGCCGTTCCGGGCCGACCTTAGTGTTGCTCGGGAACGAAGCCCACGGGTTGCCCCGCGAAATCATCGAAGCATCGAGCGATGGCGTCCGTATCGACATGTCCCTCGGAACCGATTCGCTCAACGTGAGCGTCGCAGCTGGAATCATCCTGCATCATTTATCCCGAGGTATCCATCGCAATGATCCCACATAGATCTTTTCCGTAGATACATGCAATTCAGAACACCACTTTCTCGGCAACCCAGAGGTGCTCTATCGGTCCATCGTTGCGAGTTCCGGTTCTGCTTCAGGACGTGATCTCACGGCCAGCCCGTTGCTCTTGAGATACATCTTGCGATCGTACATATCATGATCCGCGCGATCGAGAATCGATTCTCGAGATTCGTGCTCATCCAACGGAATGGCGAAACCAGCAGCCACTCCCACCTGAACCAACGCAGCGCCCACATCGATTTTGTCGATCAACGTGGTTTCAATAATTTCACGGATGGAAAGGGCTTCGTCGTGGGTTAGCCTGCGAGGAATGAGGATCGCAAACTCGTCCCCACCAAACCTCGCTACGAAATCATCCGGCGTCATCGCGTCTCGGAATCGCTGAGCAGTTACTTTTAATAGCGTGTCACCAGCACCGTGCCCATAGCGGTCGTTCACCGCCTTGAACCCGTTCATGTCCATGAAGAACACAGTGTAATTCCGTGTTTGCTGAGCATCAATCTTCTGAATGGTCGACTCAAACCCCTTACGATTGAGAGCTCCAGTCAACGGATCCGTTGTCAATTGGAACTGCAACCCTTCCAGTTCCTCCAACTGGTCGGTTACATCCGTGAATATTGCAACAGGCAAGTGACTTGACGGCCACTCAACATCCCAGACCTTCTTTCCGTCTTTTTCAAAGGTCAGTCTCTCGCACCTTTCGCCGAGAGAGGGCATGCACTTCTTCGCGAGTTCGGAAACGCGTTGATGAAGTGTTGTTGGGTCTAGTTGAAACTCAGCTATCGCACACGGATTTGCCTTTTTGATGCAACCCATGGCGTCGAAAAGAATAGCGGGTGAATTTCGGTCGCTGTACGATCTCCACAACCACACCTCTTCGGGGCTAAGCACACCGGATAACAACCCTTTGAATAGCTCAAAAACCTTCAAGCGATGCGCAAGCGATACGCTTATGACCGCTAAGCAGCTAATCACGTTCGAGGCGGGTCTCGTCGGAACACCACCAAAGTAGGTTCCGCACCAACAAACCACCATGGCGAGCGTGATCAGTCGAAATAAGCCCACGAAGACCTTGGTAATATTGGCCGTTTTGTAACCTACATAAACGCTCACTAACGTTAGCACCGCTGAGAATATCGATAGCAGTTTTAACCTTTGCTGAGAAATCGTCGAATACCCATTAAGACTCGACGCCGTCCCCATCGCTAGGACGGTCCCACGGTCGGTGAGTCCGTAGAGCGGTAACGTTGCGCGAGTACGGGAGAGTTCGCGATTATGGGCGATGATCACACAACAGTTTTCCAATCGCTCCATCGGTATTTTGCCAGCATGGAGCTCGGCAAGTGAAACCCGTCGAATGGTGCGTGGATCGTACCTTAAATCAATCGCAGAAGAGTTGCAACTGGCTTCTCCCGAAGCTAACCACACGCACGGATTAATGCCTTTCCGAGGATTCGATGCCTCGATCGAACGTATTCGGCCGTCATAGTCTGGATTGAGTGTCATGTTCAATACACTCGCTTCCGACAACAGCATCTCTCCAGGGCGCAATGCGGAATTGGTTTGATAGGCAAAGCCAATGCGCGCAGGGCCGAATCGTTTCAAGGCTTCTAAGACCGCGGCTTCCTCATCGGCGGTCGACATACGCGCCAAATTCAAATCCATCAGCACACGGTCCACCTTGGCCTCAGCAAGTAGAGTGAGTGTGTCAGCGAGGTATTTCCTGCTAAGACGCTCCATTCCATGGGCGATCACGTCCTCTGGGGTCACACTGATAACCACAATGTTATCGGGCATCGTGGCGGCTTGGCGAGCCAAGAGAGTGTCCGACCAAAATACGTCAAGTCTCTCTAAAGGGCTCAACAACCAGAGAGGAATACAAATCAGAACGGAAAACAGAAGCTGGCGAGCGAACTGGCGAAGTTGCCGCCTTCCTGCGGAAACGAGAGTAGGATTTAAACACGGATGGGATCGCATATAGAAATCTCGTTAGTATCACCTGGAGTCGCAATTCCAACATCGCAGGAAAAACTCGGCGTATCACGCGCCGACAGCTTCAACTATCCCATGGCGTCCGGAGCGAATTGCATGCGCGGTGGACGAGTGTGTTCTTCATGCGTCTATGGAGCAATTTGCTCCTCCATCGGTGGGCGTTCAGGAGTCGGTCTTAACGGATCATCCTCCGGTACTGGCTCAGGTTCCGTTGGTAAGGGTGCCCCATCGGTCGAAGGAGGAAGCGAGTTAGTAGGAAGTGCCGAGTCGTTCGGATCCGACGCCAGTGCATCCGAGAGACCGCTACCAATACCGCTTACTTTCTCACCGACAGTTTGCACCACGGGCAGAAGCGTAGCTCCGATCACGCCTAACATGACCGCGTATTCCATCGCAGAATTGCCATCATCGTTGGCATAAAATCGACGAAAACCGAGACTTCGGACTATGCGGTGCAGAGTTACCATTCACTCACCCTCAACTCTCCCTCCAGCGTTTTATCTTCCCGAACCCTACGTTAGCGATTCATCATGCGTTTTTTTACCAACTTGCTGGCTCTCAAAAAATCAATTTCTATATCTGGTGGTATCGGATATGTCGAATGTATTAAATGGCAGTATTCGCACGCATAATCGTTTCTCTGGATGTCCCGATCTATCATTTACTATATTCAGCCCTACCGAAGACTGCACGAGCGAGAATGCTCAGGACTTCCGTACACTAATGCACTTACCGCTATTTCACATGCAACGACCGCACTCCTCGGAGGTAGGCTCACTACCGCCTCACGCGTGCCATAGCATCTCCGCAGGTCTCACGATATCACTGCAACGAGGGATCTTCGGGTGTGGGGTAAAAAAAACCTGGGTTGGGAAGTGGGGCGTCCTCGGGTGCTGATGCTAACGCATTGGCAACACCTTGAGTGATGCCACTCACTTTCTGCCCAAGCGTTTGTACCACGGGCACGAGTGTCGCGCCGATCAAGCTCAACATGACCGCGTACTCCATCGCGGAAGTCCCGTCGTCTTCCTTGAGGAACCGAGCACTAGCTCGTCTCGAACCCGTTTTTTGCGGAGTAAACATCGACGCTACCCACCACCTTCACTCATCTGTTAGTTTCTTAGATGAAAATTACGTCTTCGTTTCAGAGTGCGACCCATCGCCCCACTCCCCATGGATCGAATATCAATTACCGATTTGCAAAGGCATAGGATGTAACGATTTTAACGGTGGATTGATTCGAAGCCCCGCCAACTATCACCCGTTCGCCGCCCGTTTCATCCTCGAACAATTGCCGATTTCGCCTTGATTGCGAACACCATTCCTCATTTCCCCAAGCAACCTTAGGACGAATTAACCTTGAGGCTGCGCTCGATTACAATGTCGGCGATTCTCACGTGAAATTGCCTCCCAAAGAAACATAACTTCAGAGCGAGCGCCCCTAGGCCCAGAGGATATAACCTTGCCGTTTTCCGATCGCTGCAATCGACGGTTTCTGCGCTGGCTTTGCTTCCTCGCAACGCTTGCGCTCAGCGACCTCTCTATTGCCGATGACGAACGAGCTAAGACCGATTTCTTCGAGTCGAAAATCAGACCCGTGCTCGTCAAGCACTGCTACGAATGTCACTCTGCGAGTTCCACGACGATTCAAGCTGGATTGCAATTGGACTTTCGCGATGGAATCCGTAAAGGTGGGGATTCCGGCGCTGGTGTTGTCCCCAATGTGCCCGAGACAAGCTTGGTACTAGAGGCCCTTCGCTATGAAACGCTCCAGATGCCACCCGCGGGCAAGCTATCCGAAGAAGTGATTCGAGACTTCGAACATTGGATTCGTGACGGTGCCGACGACCCTCGCGATCTGCCGCCCTCTGTCGCAGATGCTGCCGACCAAAGGTGGAAGGCCAACTTGGAAGAACGCAGCCGCTGGTGGAGTTTGCAACCTCCCAAAGCGTCCCCCATTCCATCAATCAACGATCCGATGTGGGGACGAGAACCTGTCGATCGTTTCATCCGCGCAGCAACCATCGAGGCAGGGATAACGCACGCTCCCCGCGCTTCGGCCGAAGTTTTGCTTCGGCGACTAAGTTTCGTACTCACCGGGCTCCCCCCTTCGCCTGAAGAGATCCTTCTGTTTCAGCAACGATGGAACGTTGATCCTGAGGTCGCATACACCGACATGGTCGATCGACTTCTGGAGTCCCCACATTTTGGTGAACGATTTGCGCGGCACTGGATGGACATCATGCACTATACGGATACGTATGGATACGAATGGGATATCGCCGCAAAAGGATCCTGGGAATACCGAGACTACCTCATCCGAGCGTTTAATGACGATGTCGGTTACGACCAACTGATCCGTGAGCAGATCGCCGGAGATCTCCTGCCTGAACCTCGAATGAATCGCAGCGAGAAGATCAACGAGAGCCTGATCGGGCCCATGTTTTTTCACTTTGGTGAACGCCGCCACGGTAGCAGCATCGAATTTGCAGGTATTCATCAAGAAATGGTCGATAGCCAGATCGATGCCTTTTCCAAAACTTTTCTGGCGATGACGGTCGCATGCGCTCGATGCCACGATCACAAACTCGATGCAATTTCACAGCGAGATTATTACGCCCTCGCAGGTGTCTTCATGACCCCGCGCTGGACCACCCGGTGTATCGATATGACGAACAAGTACGATGCAGCGGTCGATCAACTACAAGAATTGCGGCAGGAAATCCGAGCGAAGCTAGGAGATGTTTGGAAGCATGACCTAGAAAAGAAACCTATCGATCTGCTCGCGATCGCAAAACACTCGTCGAACGATACTTCCTTCGATGCATTAGGATACCCCCTAGCAGTTGTTTTCCAGGAGCCATCCGCCGTCCCACTTCACAACGTACACGCGATCGCAGAACAAAAAGAGACATCTCTCAACGTCGAGACGGATGGCACAACTGTAGTCGCATCCGGGGGCGAAATTCCAGAGACCGATTCATACACGATCACCTTTTCGACAGATTCTGGGGCGATCAGCTATTTGCAATTGCATGCCTTAACAGATCCATCGCTTGGCCAAGGTGGCCCGGGCCGCACGCTGCACGGAAACTTCGTCCTCTCACATCTGCGCATTCAAGCGAGAGGCTCCATGGAAGAATCGTGGAAGGATATCGCCATTCGATCCGCGCACGCCGACTACGAACAACCTGGGTACCCAGTCACAGCCGCACTGACCCCAGACGCGACAGGCTGGGGTGTTGGATTAGGGGGAAACGTCGACCGCACTGCCACGTTCTATTTTTCGGAACCGGTAAACATGCCCTTGGGTAACCAATGGAAGGTTCGCTTGGAGTTCCAACTCGGAACGCAACACTCGCTCGGGCGTTTTCGATTGGGAGTTGGCTCCGTGGGTTTCCCGGAAACACCGAATGAAACCCAAATGGTCGAGAGATGGATTGGCCTCAACCAGCAATGGAATTACGAGCGACAGCGAAGGCTCGTTCACAATCAAGCGTTCACTGTATTAGCCGATTTCTCGTTACCCAGGTTTCCGGACGAATGGGTCACCGACGGACTTGGCATGGATAAAGGCTGGGTTGGCGAAGGTACACCGCGCATTGCGATGGATGGTGATAGGATCCTCGCGGAACTATTGCCGCAAGGGATTCACACCCATGCCTTATCCCCGAAACTCTCAGGGGCAATTCGACTGCCCGAACCGGAACGATTCCCCAAACCCTTCATCAGCGCGAAAATGAGCGGCGGTTCATGGGCTGGGTATCGCCATATTCCCCAAAACGCATTCTTGAACGAAGGCCCCGCGTTCTTCGATCCCATCGCAGGTGCTCCCTGGACAACGTTCACCACTTCTCCTCTTAGGTATGGTGTCACGCGAGTGCTCTCGGAAATATCAACCCCCGATCTAAATGCCAATTTTCCACCTCGAACTGGCGTTGCTCGCATGGGGGCTGTAGTACTGGCCAATGAAGATGAAGGTTATGACAAAGGAGGCTGGCTAAGTATCACGCGTATCGTCGCACACGATCAACCAGGCCATCCTCTCGACGAACTGGAGGTTTACGCAACACTTTTCGGACCCGAAGTGCCGAGTGACTCACCTGCCATCAGCGAAAAAATTCGCGATTGGTATCGCGGTACGGTCGAACGATGGATTGCGAACACCTCCTTACCAGGTGACACTCGTCTCTTGAACTGGTTGATTCAACGAGGCGTTTTGAGCAACACACAAGAGTCTTCCATTGAGATTGCGGGTCTCGTTCGACACTATCGTGAAATTGAGGCAACTATTGCGTATCCCCGCACGGCAAACAGCATGGATGAACGCACTGTACGAGGCTTGGACTATCGGCTGAATGTGCGCGGCGATGTTCACCATGAAGGCCCCGCAGTTCCTCGGGATTTTCTCGAGGTTTTTACGGGACAGCATCGCGTCGGCAAGTCGTCTGGAAGCGGTCGATTGGAGTTGGCGCAGTATCTATCAAGCCCTGAAAATCCTCAAACGGCTCGCGTCTATGTCAATCGTGTTTGGCAATGGATCTTTGGGACAGGGATCGTCGATACGCCTAGCGACTTTGGAAAACTAGGCGGGCAACCATCCCACCCTGAGTTGCTTGATTGGCTTACCTTGGAGTTCCTGCGCCAAGGGTGGTCCACCAAGCAGTTGATCCGCCAACTGGTCCTCAGCGAAACGTTCCGACAATCCGGTGATAGCCCCGCTGCAGGAAGAGAGATCGATCCGAGCGATCGATTGCTGCACCATTACCCGACGCGGCGACTCGAGGCAGAAGCGATACGGGATAGTCTACTGGCAGTTTCGGGACGACTGGATCGATCGTTGTACGGTCGTCCGATTCGTCCGCATCGTTCCGCAATCGATTCTCAAAAGCGTTTGTTTTCCGGTCCGGTAGATGGCCGAGGACGTCGATCTATTTATTTGGAAATGTCGGTGATGCAACCGCCCGAGTTCTTAGTAGGATTCAACTTACCTGACTTAAAGATTCCCGTCGGAAGACGCGATGTGACCAACGTTCCTTCGCAGGCACTAATCCTGATGAATAGCCAGTTTGTGAACGCGATGTCCTCAATTTGGGCGGAGCAGTTGGTCAACGATGCATCCAACGATCCAGAAACTCGCATGGCTGCGATGTTTCGAACCGCGTTAGGACGACCCGCAACCAAGGAAGAGTTGCTGCGTTGGCTGGGCGCCTTAAACGATTTCGCCGATGGCAACCAACCCTTGCTCAATGACCGAGAAGCATGGGGGCGAATCGCCCATGCTTTTTTCAATACCAAAGAGTTCCTTTATTACCGGTGAGATCCAATGGTACGACCTTGCACCACGCATCCGAGGATTGCGCGCCGAGCATGGCTCCAGTCTTCCTCGGCTGGATTTGGATGGCTCGCCTTCGCCGGCATGGCCCATGCCGATCGCCAACCGCACTTCGCCCCCCGCGCGAAAAATGTCATCTTTTGCTTCATGGATGGTGGACCAAGCCACGTCGACACCTTTGACCCCAAGCCGATGCTTACCAAGCATCAGGGACAAAAAATCGGTGAGTCTGCGGTTTCGATCCGATCTCAATCCGATGCCAACCGAGTGTGGCTTGGGAGCCCTTGGGAATTTCGTCAACGGGGCCAAAGCGGCCTTTGGGTCAGCGATTTATTCCCACGCATCGCTGAGGTCGCCGATCGATTATGTGTGGTTCGATCCATGGTTGGGGAGTTGCCTCTGCACGGACAGCAAAACCTGCTCCTTCACACAGGAAGAATCCTAGGTCAAGCACCCAGTTTTGGCGCCTGGGTGAATTACGGACTGGGTTCCGAGAATCAGCAGTTGCCAGGTTACGTGGTCCTCAATAATGATTGGGTGCCAAATGGTGGCTTAGAAAACTTCGGAAGTGCGTACCTACCTGCCTCCCATCAAGCAACGATGATCCGCCCCACCGGCGTGCCAGTCAATCATATCATCCCAACCCTTCCGCAAAATGCACAGCGACGATTGCTGACGCTCCTCGAGGAACAAGAC
This sequence comes from Pirellula sp., assembly GCA_046318275.1. Classification (GTDB taxonomy): domain Bacteria; phylum Planctomycetota; class Planctomycetia; order Pirellulales; family Pirellulaceae; genus JBKCUI01. Next base: position 30,797 of record JBKCUW010000012.1, read on the forward strand.
AAAAGCTTTGCTGACAGCGTTTCGGATGCAAACGCGATCGAGGGTGCAATTGCCAATTATGAGACCGCATACCGAATGCAGAGTGCCATTCCAGATGTAAGCGATCTTTCGAAGGAACCGGAACATATTCACAAACTGTATGGGCTAGACTCTACAGACGAACACCAACGGCTGTACGCGACACAAGCACTTCGGGCCAGAAGGTTGGTCGAAGCGGGAGTTCGTTTCGTCGAAATCACTTGTCCAAGTTTTGATGGCAACAATTCCCCATGGGATCAGCATGGGCAGCTCAAGTCTCTTCATGAGAAGAATGCCCGCATCACCGAGCAATCGGTCGCAGCATTGATCGTGGACCTAGAGCAGCGAGGATTGCTCGATGAGACTATTGTCCTTTGGGCGGGAGAAATGGGGCGAACACCACACACTCCCGCGGTCAACGAAGGATGTGGTCGGGACCACCATGTCAATGGTTACACAATCTTTATGGCTGGCGGAGGTTTCCGCGGAGGAATAGCTTTTGGCGAAACCGACGAATTTGGCAACGCGGTTGTCGAGCATCCACTCGACATTCACGACATCCACGCAACCATTTTGCACCAACTGGGAATCGACCACCAGCGGCTGACGTTTCGACATGGTGGTCGCGATCATCGACTCACCGACGTGTACGGCCGAGTTATCAATGAGTTACTCACTAGCTAACGCATCGCACTTAAAGGCATCTTCGAATCGCATCAGGAGCATGATCGAAATTGTCTCAACCGCATGACCATCTCTCCTAGCGTACAACTTAAAGCTATTGCCCGCATTGACCGAGCGCGAGGAGTTGACGCAACGGAATTCAAAAGCACGCCATCGATCGATTCCTCCGAAACCGAGTCAGATCGTTGGATCAATCGAGCCAACATCGACACGATCCGATTCAAGTTAGTCTTGCCAAACCGATTCAACTCGGGATCGATCGCCTCGCGCGAAGTGAATAACTCGTGGATTGTACTCCATTCCAAAGCAGAACCTCGAGCGATCTCGAAAAACCGATTTCTTTCAGGCTTTGCTTCCCATCACCCTCGGCGATGTTGAGTGGAATCCATTGAACCACTCGCAACCGTTGATTACGAACGTGGCGATCCTGACCACTAAGTGATTTCGCGATTCGATAAGTCGAAGCAACGTAGTCGATCGCCAGTCGATATACGTCTAGTCGCTCGTGGTCAACGATTGGCGGTGCTTGCGTCCTCTCGAATATGAGTACCGTTTAATTGAGTACGAGCAAGAGCAAGGGAAAATCGGATCTGAAACACGAATGCAAATGCGAATAGATGTTGGGCGATGCAATGGTCGAACTCCGAAGACTGAGCCATTCACATGCTTACGCCATAGCATGCGTTTTTAGCGCGGTGGCGGACGAACTCTCCACATCCTAAATCTCCAATGACGGGTCGGGATGTACTCTTCAACGTCAGTTGGTCGCGCAGGGACGACCATCGAAGGGTGTCTCAGAGACCACGCTGGCAAAAAAGCCGACGAGAAACGTGTTGCCATGGGAGACAACACGTCCTAAAGAATGGTTCGCACCTTCGCGCAAAAAGATAAACGCTGCAACAGTCTCCATCGCCAACAACGTCAGATCGACGAAGGAAGCGGATCCCAATATTGGGTCTCTAGCCGCTCAACCTTGCCACCCTTCAAGCGAACCAAGGCATCGCACTGGTTGGCGATCGATTCGTCGTGGGTCACCATGACAATCGTTAGACCGTGCTCTTCATTGAGTTGCCGCAGCAATTGCAAGATAGAGGCGCCAGTTTCGTGATCCAAGTTCCCTGTTGGTTCATCGGCGAGCAAAAGGGAAGGATTGGTGACCAATGCCCTAGCAATGGCAGTGCGCTGCATCTCACCTCCAGATAGCTCACGCGGTCGATGTTTCATCCGATGGGATAACCCCACCAATTCGATGAGGTGCTTGGCGCGTTCGCGGATTTCACGACCATTCCTCCAGTACTGCAATGCGCCATAACTGATCATCGCCGGTGTCAAAACGTTTTCCAGCAACGTCAATTCGGGGAGCAAGTGATAGAACTGGAAGATCATCCCCAGTTGCCGATTTCGGAAGCGATCCTGCTGACGCGTGGGAAGGGAGTCGATCCTTGCGCCGTCGAAAATGATTTCCCCCGAATCGGGACGATCCAAAGTACCCAAGAGGTGAAGCAGCGTGCTCTTACCCGAACCACTTTGACCGATGATGGCCGTAATCTTGCCCCGCTCCGCCGCGAAATCAACACCTTTCAGGACAGGCACTGCCGTCTTGTGGCGACGATAGGCTTTCGTTAGCCCCGAAGCGATGATCAGGTCTCGTGAGGAATCGCTTGCCCGAATCGGCCCTGACGGTGACTCCGCCGTTTCCGAATCCGAAGCATCCGGCACCTCGCTCCCCAAAGCTTCGTCGGGATGCACGACGCGCCATGGAGTGACTCGAGCAGCAGCATGCAACACATGCGGTGCTGGAGGAAATGTCGCAGAACTACCGGTTGTGGGATTGTTGGATGTGGTGCTATTCATAGCGAAGCGCCTCGACAGGGTGCATGCGTGCAGCTCGAATACTGGGTAGAACACTCGCGAGAACGGCGATCAGCACCGCTCCGATGGAGACCCAAACCAGCATGAATGGGTGAATGATGGTTGGTATGGTTTCAAAGTAGTACACCGTTGGGTCAAACACCTCTCGGCCTGTAATCCATTCGATGACTTTGGCGATGTCATTGATCTTCCATACAAAGATCAGGCCACAGACCAACCCGATTCCAGCCCCTACAGTACCGAGGAGTACTCCGTATCCCAGGAAGATCGTTGCGATTCCAGATCCAGTGGCCCCAAGGGATTTGAGAACGCCGATGTCTCGCGTCTTCTCAACTACGATCATGAAAAAGGTCGCCAAAATGCCAAACCCTGCGACGGCTATGATCATGAACAACAGAATATTCAGAATGGTCGTTTCCAATTGCACCGCCGCCAACAAGGGGCCTTGGGTATCTTTCCACGTCCTCACCTCGACGAACTCATGCGTGGGCGGAAACTCGTCACGCAGCGCATCCCGAGCAGCATTCAAGTCGGTTCCGGGCTTGAGCTTGATCTGGATCGACGTCACTGAACCCACGCCGGTGCGGGGGTCAAGCATTCCTCGAGAATGCTGCAGCTTTTCGATCGGAACAAAAGCGAATGTCGAATCGTACTCGCTCATTTTGCTCTCGTAGAAATCGACGACGGTAAACGATTCGTCGATCCCTCGTGGTGGAGTTCCAGCATTGGGAAAGGTTACTTGCACGTCATCGCCGGGACGCAAAAAGAAATAATCATCAACTCGCCCCTCTGCGTCGCGTCGCCGCAAACTCCCTAAACCGATACCTAGGACAATTCCGGTCCGCTGCTCCGTCTCCGCATCAAAGACCTTCATCGGCTCGTTCGAACCAGCAATCTTGATTCCAGGCCCAGCCATCAGTGAATTGATTGCCGTATCGTCCCCTTCACCCTCCTGCTGCTCCTGAATTTTCTCCTGAAGTTCCTGATATCGCTTCTCTTCTGTTTTGGCTTCCTCGAGAAGTCGGTCGACCGAACTCTTGCGATACCTCGCCAACGGCTGGCGGTATTCCCATCCCGAAGGCTGAAGATGCTTGCGAGTCGGATCATAACCCGACTGCTTTAAGACGAAATCCAATCGCTCTTTGTTCTCAGGATGCAGTAGGTACTTGCTAAAATCACTGACGCTCGCGTAGGTTTTTTGGTCGATCCCGATCAAGTTGATCTGAGAGGTGTGGCTATTGCCATTATGTTGGAAGGTCAGCATCGCTGGCAGCGTAACCACGGTGGTCACCCCAGAAACCGAGTCACCGAGCCGTGCACGGATTCGCTCTTCGTACCAACCCGGCTGTGCAATTCCCATCGTCGAACGAGTTTCCAAGACGATATCGCTGAGAATGCCGTGCATCCGCTCCTGCATCTGCGTGGCAAATCCCTCCATGACGCTGTTGACGACGATCAAGGTCGCCACCCCTAAGGTCACAGAAACGATCGAGGCGAGTGCAATCCATCGCGTCCGCAGGTAACGCATGCATAAGAGGAATTTGTACATCCATCACTCCACAAAGTTCGAATCGTTGACCCGTTTGTAATTCCCCTCCATGTACGAAACATGAAAAAGCAAATCCACAAACGACGGGGTGTCCGCGCGGAGTGTAGCAATGCTTCACGGATAGATGCCATAGCATTCCCGCACTGATCGACAGCACCACGAAGTACAAGCTAGCTAATTCAAGTTGCATGCGAACAAGCATGAATCCATTTCGCGGCGTGATCGGCCCATTTCGCGGCTTGATCAGATCGAGCAAATCCACTACACACCAAATACTACACACCGAATACAGAGTCTCATCTCGAGAACACGACCCCCGGAGTTGGTGATGGATCGCAGGTTTCGCTTGGATGCGAAAAACATTGGATGGCTACCTCTTCTTTGGATTGGTTTTGCTGGCAATCTATGCGCCCAGATCCACTTGAATCCATCCACCGGGCTCCCCCCCGGATCACCAAACGCCCCGCAAAGCGTGGCTCCACCCAGTTCAACCCCAACCAGTTCAACCCCACCCAGCACGCCATCCCCCAACCACTTACTACCTAACCATCTGCAACCTGGTAATTTGCCACCGATTGTTAGTCCGCAAGCTGCAGGTTCAGCACAAGCGGGTGCTTCACAACCGGGCCAGCTACAACCGGGCCAGCTACAACCGGGCACACTGCAACCGGGCACAACGAACGGTAATCAAAACCGAAATGTTCAGCTCCCTTCAGCGATAAACGGAGTGGGAACAACGCGTCAAGGAAATCGGGAGCTCGCCCCTCGCGCAAAGGATAGCCCGCGTGCGGCCGAGGCCCCGCAAGCGACCGGGAATCCTCGATCGCAGGAGAATCGGGGCACCGTTCGCGCGATCATGGCGAGCCGACAACTTGCCAATGGCAACGCGACCAACACGCCGCAGGATACGATCAAGGACTCTGTCCCCGGCAACGCTTTGAATGCCGACGATGGAATCGACCAAGAGGCCGCCGCAAAGCCCAGTGGCGCCCCAGAAAACCAACCAAACGCAACGCTTTCTATTCCGACGACTCAAGCACCTACCGCACCGCCCCAAACGGTCAGTGCTCCCCAGCAAACTCCTGCTTCCAATGGCGGTTCAACCCCGGATGCGATTGCAATCTCTCCGGAGACCATTCAAGCTCAGCTGCAACAAATACAGACTGCGAATGATCTCGAGACAACGATCAAGCAATCGTTGACCATGCTCTATGAAGCGATTTTGGCCGAAACCAAGAAACGCATCGAAGAAGAAAAAGCGATCCGTGACTTTGCTGCTGCGATCGAATCCGCCCCTACAGCGACAACCGAAGCGAAACGCCGCAAGGAGCAGCCATCGTTCAAGGCTCCTTTCGAGGAAGGCACGCTTCCTTGGTCACGTGTCGACACATTAAAAGCCTTGCAGTTAGAAACATCTTCGAAGCTACAGTCGGCCACAAAAGGCAGAACCGACACCGAGACAACCATCGCGTCTCGGGATGCTCGCAAAAAGGAAATGCCTCGCTACATCACCGAAGATAAAGCGCTTATCGCGAAACTCGCTGAGGAACTTACCGCACCTGTTCCGGAGGGAACAGACCCTAGAGTTCGTGAAGCAACCCATCTTCTTACGCGGGCTAAATTGGCGTCTGCCAATAGCCATCTGAGGCGACTTGAGATCGAACAGCGAACATTTGATGCTGAATCCGAACTCCTCCCTCTCCGAAAGGAATTGTTTCAAGCCGAGGAAAAGTTCTATCAATATAAAATCAAAGAAATCAGCGAAGAGCTTGGCAAACGGCGCGAAAACCAAATCGAAAAGCAGAATCGATTGGCCCTTCAGCTGTTAGCCAAAAGTCGCCCACCATTGGAATCACAAGCAAAAGCCATTGTCAAAAAAACCGATGATTGGCTGATGCTCGCCAAAGACCATGCCCGTTACAAAAGTACCGTCGACGAGGCAAAGGCCGAGCAAAAGCAATGGGCAGACCGCTACAAGATCATGACCGACCGGCTGTCGCGCGACAAGTCGTCCGCGAACACGCTGGACCGCACGATGACAGTTTCACGTCTGAAAAGTCTGGTCGGTGAAATGCTTCGCCGCCAACGGGATGACTTGCCCAAAATCGACGACTTAAACCATCTTCTCGAGGACTACCAATCCAGGCTTCAGAACATCGAGTCGTTGATACTATCGCTCGACGACTGGAAGGCTAAAAACACCGCCTCTGATGACCCCACGCAACCCACCATCGATATCACCAGTACGATCGAAGAGTATCCGACGTTGAGTGTCGAGCAGCAGCGCAACGTTCTCACGGCTGCAGAGCTCCAAATTTCAGATGAATATCGATTGGACGCAAGCAATTTCTCCGAAACACTGTTCAATCTTGCCGACCTCAATCAGCAATTAATCGATCAAGTTCGAAAGTACAACGACTTCATCGACGAGCATATCCTATGGATTCGTTCGAGCGACCCGTTCACTGCCGACGATGCAAAGAACGCATGGACATCGGCGAAAGAGTTTCTGGATCTCAAACTCTGGACGGCGATCCCTCAGGTGCTCCTCAGCGACATTCGGAAACATCTTGTAGGCTATGGATTGGTCCTCGCATCCCTAGCATCCTTGATGCTGTACACCAAACCGATGCGAAAACAGATCCATGCCCTGGGTATTTTGGCCGCCAAATCCAATACGATCTCGTTCCTGCCAACCGCGAAGGTTGTACTTCTTTGCGTCCTTTTGAGCGCACCGTTGGTTTTGGTTCACCTACTCCTGGGGTGGAGATTGATGAACCAAGCGGGAACCAACAAGTTTATCGAGTCGGTCGGAATGGGGTTGCTCGTGGGGGCACGGTATTTCCTGCCTTTGGAAATGCTTCGGCAAATCGCGCGAACTGGTGGCTTGGCCGAAAACCACTTCCAATGGTCGCACCACTCGACCTCCGTCCTTCGAAAACATCTTCGCTGGTTTATCGACCTCGCCGTACCCACTGTATCGCTGGTGGGTATCCTTTGGCATTACTCGGAGCCCAAGTGGGAGAACACGCTCGGACGCGTGGCTTTCTGTTTATTGATGTTCATGTGCAGCTTGGTCATTTTCCAAGTCATCCATCCTAAGAGTGGCGTATTTCGCGATTATTTGCATCGCAATGCAGGGGGATGGATCGATCGCTTGAGTTATCTCTGGTATTTCGGATTATCGCTTAGTCCGATCATTTTGATCCTGATGAGCTTGATGGGTTACCATTACACGGCGATTCGATTGTCTATGCACGTCCACACCAGCTGCATGACACTGATCGGATTGCTACTCTTCTATTGTTTGATCTGTCGATGGCTCCTTTTGAGTCGACGGCAATTGATCGTCTCTCAAGCGAGACAGCGACTCGAGGAAGCGAGGCGTAGGGATGCCGATGCACCTCCGATAGCAACGGCGACTGCACCTGTCCCGATCGAAAACGAGGCGGATCTCTCCCACATCAATGCGCAAACTATTCGATTGGTCTCAAGCACCTTGATCTTTGCCGCCTGCGCAGCGATCGCATGGATTTGGTCTTCGGTCCTGCCGGCAGTCGGCGTACTCGATTCCATTCACTTGTGGACCGTCACCGGCACGACGCCTGATGAGAAACTCCCAGTAACACTCGCAAACCTGTTGCTCGCAATTCCTGCGGCGATCATGACAGTGGTTGCCGCAAAGAATTTGCCGGGACTCTTGGAGATCGCCCTCTTACAGCACCTACCTTTAGAAAACGCAGTCCGATATGCCATCACGTCGATTTCCCGATACACGATCTTGACCCTCGGCATCGCGATGACCTTCAACAGTCTCGGTGTACGCTGGGCGAGTATTCAATGGCTGGTTGCAGCCCTCGGTGTCGGTTTGGGATTCGGACTGCAGGAAATCTTTGCAAATTTCGTTTCAGGCTTGATCTTGCTGTTCGAGCAACCGGTGCGCGTTGGGGACGTGATCACCGTTGGAGACACCACCGGAACAGTATCGCGGATTCGAATGCGAGCAACCACCGTGATGAATTTCGACCAACAAGAACTGGTAATTCCGAACAAAGACCTTGTCACAGGTCGGCTCCTCAACTGGACACTTTCCGATTCTACCAATCGGATGATCATCGAGGTGGGCGTCGCTTACGGCACAGACACCACCAAGGCATGCAAAATCCTGCGAGAGATCTGCTGCAGTCACACGAACGTGTTGAAGGAACCGGAGCCAACCGCGTTCTTCGAACTTTTCGCCGATAGCACCCTTCAACTGAAGGTACGACTTTTCTTGGCCAGCCTCGATCTGCGTCTCCCGACGCGGCACGACATCCTCACCGAAATACATCGGCGGTTCGCCGAGGAAAACATCGAGATTTCCTTCCCACAACGAGATCTCCATATCCGATCACTTCCCAAAGACTTCGCCGTCAACTTGGGAAGGTAGCGACTACCTGAGCTTATCCATCTCACTCGATGATTGACAGGCGCCAGTTCCCTCAATAGGCTGTCCTCAATCTTCCTGCGTGTGCCCGGCTATTCCACTCAACACCAGGAGGACTGCAACCAGGCTACCGTACCCACCACAGGATCCCCTCCTATGCTCAAATTCGCGATCGCACTGTGCATTTGCATCCACGGCAATTGGCCTCAATTCCGAGGCCCAAACTCGGATGGTCATGCCAATGAACACAAACCACCCATGCGATGGTCTGATACGGAAAACATAGTTTGGAAATCACCCTTGCCTGGCCTCGGTTGGTCTTCGCCGGTGATCGTGGATGGTAGGATTTACCTGACCACCGCTGTGCCTCAAGGCGAAGGATTGTCCCTTCGCGCCTTGTCGCTCGATGCGAACTCAGGAAAAGTACTTTGGGACCGCGAGGTCACCTCTGTCGACAAGACTCCTTCAATCCATGCCAAGAATAGCCATGCTAGCCCCACACCGATTGTGCGAGATGGGGTCGTTTATGTTCACTTTGGAACTTTAGGTACCGCAAAACTTTCCGCAGAAGATGGCACGATACATTGGTTGTGCAAGGAACTCGTCTACCCACCGATGCATGGTAGCGGCGGATCTCCAGTTCTCGAGGATGGCAAATTGGTCATCGTGTGCGACGGCAGCACCAATCCCTTCGTTGCTGCAGTCGATGCTGAATCGGGCCGGATCGCATGGAAGACACCTCGCTCGATCCAGCCTAAAATAAGCCACTCGTTTGTGACCGCGTTGGTCGCCAATGTCGATGGGAAGAAACAAGTTCTCGCTCCTGGACCAGATCACTTCGCAGCCTACGATCTCGACAATGGCAAGGAACTTTGGAAGATCGTGGCTCCAGGTTGGTCTGTGGTGCCTCAACCTACCATTTTCGAAGACCTCGTTATCTACAACCACGATTACGACAACCCCGAATTGATGGCGGTCAAACTCGGCGGCGATGGTGATGTGACTGAGAAGAATGTGGTTTGGCGTTCCCAAAGGGGCGCACCGAGCACGCCAACACCGCTTTTAATCGGAAAAGAACTCTACTTTGTCTCGGATAACGGTGTTGCCTCCTGCGTCGATGCTCGGACCGGAGAACGGCATTGGATGGAACGCCTCGGCGGTAACTTTTCAGCATCCCCAGTTTTGGTAAACGACCATATCTTGTTCATGAGTGAGACAGGCGTTGCGACTTGGGTTAAACCATCGAAAAACTTCGAGGTGGCGGGAAAGAACGAAGTCACTGGGCGGACCTTTGCCACCCCTGCCTTCGCCAACGATGCGATGTATCTAAGAACCGACGAGGCACTCCTGAAAATCGCGAAGTAAACATGGCTGCATGGTAGGCACGCTGCGGTAGCCGCCGTCGCTGAAAGCTGCTCGAAACCCTCGTCGCAGGGAATGCCAGGGAACTTGGGAGCGAGTCGCAAAAGCACTGCGACCGCAACTCAAAATCTGTGTAGAATGAGGGGGTGTGCATCCCACCTTCAGCTCCGTCAACAACGGAGCACTCCCCCTCCCATAAATAGCTATGCTGCATCTCCTCGAGCGGCCGTTGTGCAGGCCGTCCATCCAACGCGTTTTGATCCTTGGATCGATAGTGATAGCGCTATCGGCAACCTGCATGGCGCAGGAATCACCCTCCGCGGAGCAGATCGCGTTCTTTGAAGCAAAGATACGACCAGTGCTGATCGAGCATTGTTACAAGTGCCATTCTGCCGATGCGGCCGCCAGGGGGGAACTCAAAGGGGGATTGTACCTAGATCACCGACAGGGGCTCATCAAGGGAGGAGAAAGTGGTCCAGCGGTTCAAACGGACGACACCGCGGGGAGCTTGCTCCTGGCGGCGATGCGTTATGAAGGCATCGAAATGCCGCCCGCTGGTAAGCTTCCGGCCGCCGTCCTGGATGACTTCACCAAATGGGTTGAGTGGGGAGCGCCGGACCCACGCACTGAGGCTGCCACTCCGACAACCAAACCATTGGACATTGAGGGCGGAAAACAATTCTGGTCCCTGCAACCCATCCAGCGAGATTCGCTCGCAGAAATCGTTCGCACAACATCCGGCCATCCATTGGATCATTTCATCCGAAAAGAACTATCCGAAAAAGGGCTAACGCTTTCTGCATTAGCCGACCATCGAACGCTTATCCGACGGGCTTGGTTTGATCTCCTGGGACTCCCCCCCAGCATCGACGAGCTTGAATCCTGGATGACCAGATTGCGCGAGGGCACTTCTTCTGCGAACCCAATCAACCGCCAAGCTTGGGACGAACTCCTCAGCCATTTACTCGAGAGACCAGAATACGGAGAACGCTGGGCGAGACACTGGATGGATGTCGCCCGATTTGCCGAATCCTTTGGCTACGAGCAAGACTACGATCGGCCAACCGCTTACCACTATCGCGATTTTCTGATCCAAGCGTTCAATTCGGACCTTCCCTATCAGCAATTTATCGAGTGGCAAATCGCAGGTGATGAACTCGAACCAGGCAATCCACTGGCGTGGATGGCTACAGGTTTCCTAGGCGCCGGAGCTTTTCCAACCCAGTTGACCGAAACCGAATTTGAATCGACTCGTTACAACGAACTCGACGACATGACCGCAACCACGGGGGTAGCGTTTCTAGGCCTTTCCATCGGCTGTGCTCGATGCCATGACCACAAATTCGATCCTATCGCAGCCGAGGATTACTACCGAGTAGCTGCAGCATTTACTTCCGCGATACGATCCGAAAAGACCTTCGATCTCACCCCCGAAGAGAATGCAAAAATCCGTGAAACTTTCAATCGCGAGCTGCAATCGGCAAAGGAGAAGCTCAGCGATTACGAATCGAGGGTACTCGACGATGAGTTCGCAGCTTGGTTGAAGTCAAAGGATATCGCGGATCCTAGCTCACTGTCATGGTTGACGCTCTCGGGAGAAATCGCGACCCGAGCGGGATCGATTTACCAAGCGCAATCCGACGGTTCGTTTTTGGGATCGGGCAACAAACCCAACCAAGAAACATTGACGTTTACCAGCAACCCTTTCCAAACCACTGCGAAGAGTCTTCGCGTTGAAGCGTTGAGCGACCCCAGCTTGCCTCATCAAGGTCCTGGTAGAGCGGACAACGGGAATTTTGCGCTTGGCAATATCTCCGTGGAATGGATAGATGCGCAGGGTGCCTCGAAAAAGATCGCACTAAGTTCAGCTCGAGCAACCCACGAACAGAATAATTCAAGCCTTTCCGTGGCAGCATCCATCGACTCCGACCCGGTATCCGGTTGGGCTATCGATGGCCAAATCGGGAAGAGCCAAGCGGCCGTATTCGAGTTCGCAGAGCCGATCACCCTAAGTGCCGAATCCAAGCTTCGAGTGGTTCTCGATTTTAACCACCCAAATCCTCGGCATGCCATCGGAAGAGTCCGTTTTTCGGTTACCGATCGCGATCAAGCCAATCCGGAAGTTGGTTCTCAGGACCCACCCGCCGATGTACTGACAGCCCTGCATAGGTTGGTCCGCACAGAAACGCCGTCTCGCCAATCCGACGATTGGAAACTCGCAAGGGCTTGGTTTCAGACAACCTCAAAAACTTGGCAAACCCTTAAGCAGCAGGTAGCAGCCCTAGAACGCGATGGGCCTAAGTTGCAACTAGCGAAAGTTTTGGTCACCAGCGAAGGCTTGCCCCATCTGCCGCATCATGCCGACGACCGTGGCTATCCCCATTTCTACCCAGAAACCCATCTTCTGCGGCGCGGAGACGTCGAGCAGAAAGTGCGCGTTGTCGAACCAGGTTTTCCAAAGGTGTTCACTCGCGACGCATCCCATTCCAACGACCTCGCAGCCAAACCACCGACCGATGGAAATACTCAGTCAAGTTATCGCAGGGCGGCATTGGCCAAATGGCTTACTAATCCTGAATCAGGAGCAGGTGAACTAGTCGCTCGCGTAATGGTCAATCGGCTGTGGCAACACCATTTTGGCCGCGGTATCGTCGCAACACCAAACGATTTTGGATTCGCAGGACAACCCCCGACTCACCCGCAACTCCTTGACCTCCTGGCGATGCAACTGATCGAATCGGGATGGAAGTTAAAACCAGTCCATAAGTGGATCATGTCGAGCGAAACCTACATGCAAGGCAACAAAGAACTTCACGATCCTCGGGAAGCTATCGATCCAGAGAATCGTTATCTTTGGCATCGATCTCCACGACGTTTGGAAGCCGAAGCAATTCGAGATTCAATGCTTTTCGTTTCAGGTCAATTGGATCGACGGATGTACGGCCCAGGTACTCTCGACCCGAACATGAAGCGACGAAGCGTGTACTTTTTTATCAAGCGAAGTCAATTGATCCCGACCATGATGCTATTTGATTGGCCGGAGCACTTAGTGAGTATCGGCCAGCGTCAATCAACGACGATCGCTCCTCAGGCTTTAATGTTCATGAACAGCGAGCCCGGTCGCTCATACGCGGAAGCGTTTGCACGGAATATCACTTCGCAGGACACGACGAAAAGTGTCGAAGCCGCCTACCGACAGGCTCTCGGGCGTTCGCCTAGTGAACGCGAAGCTACAGTAGCAGCTCAATTTATCGAAGCATCGAAAAACTCTCGTTTGCAACTCGGTGAGGGCAACGCCTACGAAGCAGCCCTTGCTGATTTTTGCCAAGCAATCTTCGGCTTGAATGAGTTCATCTACATCGATTAGGAAACAAGCCATGTCATCTAGTTCGCAGCCTTCTTGGAATTTCGCAAGCCGACGCGAGTGGTTGAAACGTACCGGCTGTGGTTTTGGAATGCTTTCGCTAATGCATTTGCTCAACGAGGAACTCGGGCTCCAAGGAATTGGCCCGGGGACAGCGAGGGCGGATGGACTCGGACAACGTTCCCTCGATCCCTTGGCACCGCGTGAATCCCACTTCCCGGCCAAGGCCAAACATGTGATTTGGATCTTTGTAAACGGTGGTCCCAGCCAAGTTGACACATGGGATTACAAACCCAACCTTGAGAAGGCCAACGGAAAGTCGATCAAAGAGTTCGATCCAAACTTTTCGAACACAACGGGATTCTTCAAAAACTCCGTCGGCAACTTGATGAAATCACCATTTGAGTTTCGTCCCCGGGGAGAATGTGGAAAAATGGTCTCGTCGATCTTTCCGCATTTAGGCGAGCATGTCGATAAAATGGCATTTATCCATTCAGGATACACCGAGTCCAACAACCACTCCCCCGCGTTATTTGCCATGAATACCGGCATCGCACGGATGGGCTACCCGTGCGTCGGGTCGTGGGTAACCTATGGCTTGGGAAGTGAGAGCCGAGATTTACCGTCGTTTGTCGTGATGAGCGATCCTAAAGGACGCGGTCTTCCCAAGGGGCACGCCGCCAATTGGAGCGCAGGGTTTCTACCGGGAATCTACCAAGGAACCCAGTTGCGGCCGACAGGAGATGCCATCGACAATCTGAAACTCCCGGGGCATTTAAATCCGGCCTCACAGCGTCAACAGCTGGATCTGTTGAAGAAGTTGAATCAGTTCCATCTCGATTCCCATGCTGCCGAAGGTGACCTGGCTGCACGCATCGAGAGCTTCGAACTGGCTTATCGGATGCAAAGCACAGCCCCAGAGACGATCGATTTGTCCAAAGAGCCGGAGCATATCCAGCAGTTGTATGGCATCAACGATCCAAAATGCGACCATTTTGCCCGCCAGTGCTTGATGGCCCGTCGCTTCATCGAGAAGGGAGTTCGATTCGTTCAAATCTATTCAGGAGGCATGGAAAACGAACGGTCTTGGGATGGCCACGTTGACATTCGAGGCAACCATCAGCAGTTTGCGGACGAGACCGATAAACCGATAGCGGGGTTGCTCTCCGATTTGCAGCAACGAGGATTGCTTGACGAGACACTCATTATCTGGTGTGGCGAGTTCGGGCGGTTGCCGATCGCTCAAACCGGTGACAAGCCCGGCCGGGATCATAATCCCCACTGCTTCACAACCTGGTTGGCGGGTGGCGGAGTTCGCGGCGGCGTGAGCTACGGAGAATCCGATGAGATCGGTTTCAAAGCGGCCGTGAATCGAGTTCACCTAAACGATCTCCATGCAACCATCCTCCACCTGCTAGGGCTGGATCATAAACGCCTGACATACATGTACAACGGCAGAAATTTCCGACTGACCGACGTCGCAGGCGAGGTAATCCGCCCCATACTCGCGTAAGAGGATAGCCTTGCAAGCAACGAACTAGCGATCGAGCAGGGGTACATTCGAATCAAGCAACAAAAATGAGCTCGTGCGCGATCGAATTCCGTTGCACGCAGTTCACCATGGACGGCAGTCGTACTCGCCCTAATACTGCTCGTCTTAGCTCTCGATGAGGTGCAGCCCAAGGCTTACGATCGGACGTTGCGTCGAGAAAATGCAGCACTGAGAGAACCACAACATTCATCCAGGGCGAGCACCGATGCGCTGAACACGAGCCAGCTCACGTCCGCTACTTTATGATAAAAATCGAGAGTACCGCGATCGGCGATTCCCGATGCTATGCAACCCAACGATCGGCGGGAGCGGTCCACTGAACATTCCTGGGAGGAGGAGCGGAAGATGTTCCATCCCATCGGCCGAAGTATTCTATGGCCATAAAAATGCATGCCAGCAACATGAAGATATTGGCCAGGATGATCATCATCGTGTAGATCGAGATGGGCTGCTTGGTCATGTCTGTTGCGTTCGAAAATAAGAGTTACGGTTGATTCTTGCTCAATAATTCGATTGGTTAAGCAACCCAATACTCAGCTTGGATCGGGTTGCTGAACGTCGTGCCTGGCCTTAGTAGACCTTCGCTGCCACCTTATCGCCTGCTTGGATGTATCCCTTGCGGAATGCAGGGATGATCTTTCCAACCGACTTGTCATCGGCCACGGTTCGGATTTGGATTCGCCCGAGGTAGCTACCGTTTCGGTAGATGTCGAGCATGTGTCCTTCTCGCAAACCATCGTCACGACCGAGGGAAACTTCAACTTGGTCGGTTCCAACTGCCAAGACAACTCCCTTGAGATCGCTCGGTGGAACATCGTCAGGATCGGTGACGCCCGCAGCGGCTAACGCAGCGCCGCGAACTTCTGCCATCGCTTGATACTTGGTCGATTGATCGCGAAGTGAATCGATCTCTGCTTGGAGATCCGACTTCTTGCTGGCCAATCCATTGAGTTCGTCGGTCAGTCGGATCACCGTGCGGCGTTGGCCGTTTCGGTCGGTGATGATCTTGTCGATTTCCTGCTTGAGCAAATCGTTCTCACTGGTGATTCGTTTCAGCTCTGCAAGGGTCTGTGCCAGACTTTGGGTAGCTTGGGTATTTTTCGAGTTCAAGTCGTTCAGCTGGGTGTTGGCCTGCTGGTTCTTTTCCCGCTCCGTGTCGAGTTGTGTTTGCAGTGCTGCCAAGGAGACCCGACGTGCGACCTGCTCTTGTGCGAGCATGTTTTTGTTGACTTCGCTGGCTTTTTTGAGCTCCTCGATCGTCGTTTCGTACTCCTTTTTCCGTTTATCCAGGGCTGAAACCTCCGACTTGAGGTCTTTGTGAGCAGCATTAACCGCTACTGCAGCAACGAAAAAAGCTACGCTGAGGATCAACAGTAGCAACGTGAAAATCTGGCCGAGTCGTGTCATGAGTCAACCGAATGCAGTGGGTCAGGGATGTGATTTGACAAGCGGATTGAGAGCCGAGCGATACGCGTCGACAGCACCGAAACTCGAGTATAGTTCGGCCAACTCGGCAGTGTCAACGAAATCAGAAAAAATGCCGCATTCGCTTCTCGCGGGACGCTTGGAGCCCCCTCCAAACGCCATGTTCCTCCGCGGACCGTTCGGACTGTAGCGGATAGGTGAAATGTGGGGGTTCTAGGGGGAATCGAGACTTGGTAAACAGTTAAGAGTGAGATATCCTCTACAGTACTTGAGTAGAAGGATTTTCGTGTTTTTCACCGGCTGGTAGGCGGACCGCCCACTCGCTCGAGGAAAACCCGTGTGGAAAACCTGATGATGGTTCGATCTAGAAATCTCTGAGAATGACTGAAACACCTCGCGCGGAACCGACCGGAAGCTTTTTTCAACGCAACGACTTTTTGATTCGTAGGCTCCACTCCTTGAGTGGCTTGATACCAGTGGGTGCGTACATGTGCGTTCACCTGCTGACCAACGCCAGCCTCTCCAGTGGTCCAGAAGTCTTTCAAAATGCGGTTTTTGCGATCCACAGCATCCCATTTTTACCGGTGGTGGAGTGGGTTTTCATTTTCCTACCGATCATTTTCCACGCGGTTGCTGGTATTTGGATTGCACGCTCAGGGCATTCGAACGTGGGAAAATACCGGTACGCGAGCAACCGCCGATACACGTGGCAACGCATCACAGGCTACATCGCCTTCGTATTTATCTTCACGCACGTATTCCATCTCCACGGTTGGTTCCACGCGGACTGGTGGCTTAAGACGGTTGCCGAGCCGATCGGGATGGCCCAGTTCCGCCCGTACAATGCAGCCAGCTCACTTGCACAGGCCATGGGGAGCCTATCGATTGTATGGCCGATCTTTTACGTCATCGGGGTTCTGGCCTGTACGTTCCACCTCGCGAACGGCATCTGGACTGCAGGGATCACCTGGGGGCTTTGGATTACTCCGGCCGCACAGCGCCGAGCCTCCTATGCTTGCGCTGCGTTCGGAGTCCTGCTGAGCCTTGCGGGCCTGTCGTCGGTTGTCGCAGTAACTCGCACCGATGCTGCTGCAGCAAAAGAGATTGAAGATCAAATGTACAACGTCCGCGTCCAAGGCCGCATGATTCAGCCTGACGACCACAAACGGACAGACGGTCATACGAAAGAACATCCCAAAGGCCCCGAGCCGATTATCCCGCAAGCCAACGCAGCCGGACTCTAGGCGTTGCTCCGGGAAAGTTCCGTTACCCAACGCGGCCGTTCATACCCACAAAGTCTCACCCAACGATTTCCGTTCCTAAAACTTTTGACTTCCGATAGCTGAACCTGAAACTTGACCGATGGTTGGGCAAATGAAGGTTCGATTGTCACACTCCAATCCAATTAAACGCGTTTCATCAGGAATAAGTGAATAACAAAATGGCTAGCAATCGTGTGTTGGTCGTCGGTGGAGGTTTAGCTGGTCTATCCGCGACGATGAAGTTGGCGGAGCTCGGGATTCCAGTAGATTTGTTGAGCTTGACCCCTGTCAAACGCTCCCACAGTGTTTGCGCGCAAGGGGGTATTAACAGCGTCAACGATCAGACGCGTCAACAGGGTGATAACGAGTGGAATCACTTCGACGATACGATTTACGGTGGTGACTTTTTGCAGAATCAGCCCCCCGTTAAGGAGATGGCATATTGGGCACCGAAGGTGATCGATTTGATGGACCGCCTCGGGGTAACTTTCAATCGGACTCCGGAAGGCTTTATCGATCGTCGCCGGTTTGGCGGAACTCTTTACAAGCGTACGGCGTTTGCCGGTGCAACCACCGGGCAGCAACTTCTCTACGCGCTCGACGAACAAGTTCGTCGGCATGAAGCAGCGGGATTGGTCAAGAAGTACGAGTTCTGGGATTTCCTCGGCCCCATCTTGGATGACGCAGGGCGATGCGTCGGCGCCGTCGCTCAAGACATGGTATCGATGCAGATCCGATCGTTTCCAGCGGATGCAGTGGTTATTGCCACCGGTGGCTGCGGGCTTATTTATGGTCGCTCGACAATGTCGGTCTTCTGCACAGGTAGTGCGGCGAGCCGATGCTTCCAAGCTGGCGCGAAGTATGGGAACGGGGAGTTCATCCAAGTTCACCCGACTGCAATTCCGGGTGCAGACAAACTGCGATTGATGAGTGAATCGGCCCGCGGAGAGGGTGGTCGCGTTTGGGTGCCTCGCAAACCCAATGACACTCGCCCTCCCAAGAGTATTCCGGAGTCGGAACGATACTACTTCCTCGAAGAACGATTTCCTAAATACGGTAATCTCGTTCCTCGCGACATCGCGACACGGGAAATCTTCAACATTTGCGTCAACGAAGGGCTCTCGGTCGACCCTAACCGAATGTGCGTGTATCTCGACTTGACCCATATCTCCCGGGCCGAACTCGATCGTAAGCTCGGTGGCATTCTAGAGATCTACGAGAAGTTCCAAGGAGTTGATCCGCGCGACGAGCCTATGAAGATTTTCCCAGCCGTGCACTACAGCATGGGTGGTCTTTGGGTTGACTATGAAGCCAACAGCGAAGGGGGCTTGGTCCCAGGCTCACCTCGGAACCAATGCACCAGCATTCCTGGCTTGTACGCGATCGGCGAGTGTGATTACCAATACCACGGCGCGAACCGCTTGGGTGCAAATTCGCTACTAAGCTGCATCTTCAGCGGCCTCTTTATCGGCCCGGGGATTGTGAATTGGATCAAGTCCAACAAGGCATCAGCGGACTTGCCCAAGAGTATCTTCGAGCGAGCCGTCGGCGTTGAGGAAGCTCGTCACAAGAAATTACTTTCGAACAACAGTGGTGGAGAAAACCCGTATTTGATCCACCAAGAGCTTGGCGACATCATGACCCGCTCGGCTACCGTCGTTCGTTACAACGATCAGTTGACCGATGCTTATTCCAAGGTCACTCAAATGGCGGAGCGAGCGTCGCGTTGCTCGTTGGCCGATACCGGAAATTGGACCAATCAGAACGTGATCTTCACCAAAGCACTTCAGGACATGTTCCCTGTCGCAGAGTGCATTTTGAAGGGTGCGTTGCTGCGAGACGAAAGTCGTGGCGCCCACTACAAACCAGACTTCTCGATGCCCTCGCTGACCTCGACGGAACCTGCCGCCCGCCGCCGAGAGGCCGAGCAGTGGTGCGACGCATTCGACGAGAACACTCGCAAGTTCCTCAAATCCTCGGTGTGCACGTGGAAGGGAAATGAACCCGACTTGAAATTCGAGGATATCGATACGCGACTTTTACCACCACGGCCACGTCTGTACGGCCTGGTAGGAGCAGAAGTGATCGAACAGGTGTGGAAAGAACGAGCTGAGGCGAAAGCCCGTGAGAAGGCGTCCGCACCTAAAGAACTCGTTGGCTCCCACTAAACCGAAGAACAATAGCCCCAACGTCCACGCCGGCTCGCCTTTCAGCGATGTCTGCAGCACGAAAATACAACCAAGGTTCCAATATTCTCCGAAAGGCATCCCATGATTGCATCGGGTCCAGAAGCAGATCAAAAACGACGACCATCGAAGATCAATGTACGCGTTCTTCGCCAGGACGGTCCCGGGCTTCCTCCCTACTGGGAACGGCATCAAGTCGATTACGAGCCTGATATGAACGTGATTAGCGTTCTGCAAAAGATCGCCGCCCAGGCAAAAACGTCCGAAGGCAAATCGGTAACTCCCGTAGCCTGGGATTGCGGATGCCTCGAAGAAGTATGCGGATCCTGCACGATGGTGATCAACGGTCGCGTCCGACAAAGTTGTAGCGCGCTTGTCGACCGATTGCTCGAAGATAACTCCGAAGAGATCGAATTGCGTCCGATGACGAAGTTCCCCGTAGTGCGAGATTTAGTCATCGA
The DNA here is from genome assembly GCA_046318275.1 of Pirellula sp. Taxonomy (GTDB): domain Bacteria; phylum Planctomycetota; class Planctomycetia; order Pirellulales; family Pirellulaceae; genus JBKCUI01. The sequence continues at coordinate 50,958 of JBKCUW010000012.1, forward strand.
TCGATCGCGGTTGTTCCATTCATTGAAACGCGTCCAAGCGTGGGTGCCTGTCGACGGTTACTATGACATGGGCGCTGGGCCTCGAATCTCCCGCGAAGCACAAGAGCAGAACTACCCTCTAAGCCAGTGCATGAGCTGCGGATGCTGCCTCGAAGCATGCCCGCAATTCAACAAAGTCGAATTGCAACGCAACCCCGGGGAATCCGATGAGGATTTCACCAAGCGTAAAGAGGCGGCCTACGAATCCGAGTTCATCGGTGCACACGCCATTTCGCAAGCGATGCTCTTCAATTCTCACCCCGTTGCAAAGAGCCTGGAAAAAGAACGGATGGAGACACTCACTTCCACCGGAGGAATCCAAGCATGCGGAAACGCCCAGAACTGCGTTGCCGTCTGTCCGAAGGAGATTCCGCTGACCACCTCCATCGCACGGGCCGGGCGAGCCGCCACCGTATACGCTTTCAAGAAGATCTTCGATCGTTAAGCGTCAGCACTCGGGTTCGTCGCGGTCGAGAATACGATGAACCTAAAGATACCTAAACTCTTACCACGCAACGGGGCTGCATCTGCTTGAAGGTGCGGCCCCGTCTGGTTTTAATAGATCCATCGCTATAAGCGTTTCCCCCCCGTCCTCCTGACCTTGAGCTCGCCCACTTACAACGCTCTGACTCGCTCAGAATAGTCCCACCCATGAACTTTGATCGTCCTTGTGCAGACATCCTCGAAGAGGCATGGCAGCGGTATGCCTTTGCCAATGACGCGGGACCCTATCTTTTGGTCCCGAAGGCCGTGATGCAACCTCGGCAGGAGTCGGAAGTCCAGGCCATTCTCGCCGCCTCAAAGGCAAAACGGATTCCGGTTTGTTTTCGTGCAGGTGGAACGAGTTTGTCAGGCCAGTCCGTAACCGATGGATGGTTGATCGACATTGGACGGCATTGGAGAGGCATTGAGGCCCTCGATGGAGGAACGCGAGTTCGCGTACAACCGGGCGCAATTGGCGGATTGGTCAACGCAAACCTCCGGACGTACGGTAAGAAGATCGGCCCGGACCCCTCAAGTATTAATTCGGCGATGATGGGAGGCATGCTATCGAACAACTCGAGCGGCATGTGTTGTGGCGTCAACAACAACGCGTATCACACGCTCGAATCGATTCGATTCATCCTGCCAGACGGAACAATTTGGGACACGTCGCAACCCAACGAAAGCGACCGGTTCAAAACACAACAACCAAACCTATACTCGGAACTGCTGGAGATCCGTCAATCCATCCTCAGCAATCAAAAACTACTCGACAAAATTAGACGCAAGTACCTCCAAAAAAATACCGTTGGGTACTCGCTCAACGCATTTGTCGACTATGACGATCCCCTTCAAATACTGGCCCATGTCCTGATTGGTGCCGAGGGCACTTTGGCGTTCATCAGCCAAGCAGTCCTCAGGACGCTTCCTGATTTTCCTGAAAAAGCGACGGCGCTCGGTTTCTTTGCGGATGCACACTCGGCCTGCGACATGATTCCAGACTTGATCGATGTCCAAGCCGATGCGGTCGAGTTCATGGATCGTGCTAGCCTCGAGTCGATTCGAAATCTCGAAGGAGCCCCCGCGGATCTCCCCCAACAACTCGCCGAGCACGAACGGATGATGGGTTTGCTATTCGAGTTCCAAGCCCCCGACAAGGATGCGTTGCTCAACAAGCTCGAAGCATTTCGAACGGTTTGCCAGCCCAAGTTGCGACCTCTGCGTCCCATCGAGTTTACGCAGAACAAAAAGGAACAAGGCAACTTGTGGAAGTTGCGAAAAGGGATGTATCCCGCCGTTGCCGCCATGCGAGCCCGTGGTGAGGCGGCTATCCTCGAAGACATCAACTTTCCACTTCCCAAACTGGCCGATGCAATCCTAGAACTTCAAACCATGTTCCGAAAGCACGAATATGCTAACGGAATTATTTTTGGACACGCAAAGGATGGCAATCTCCACTTTGTGATCTCTCAACCGATGGCCAGCCAAAAGGATACAGATAAATATGCCCGGCTGATCGATGACATGGTCGAGCTCGTTGTCCACCGCTTCGATGGTGCGCTGAAATCGGAGCATGGAACAGGGAGGAATATGGCTCCCTTCGTTGAAACCGAATGGGGCTCCGATGCCGTAGCATTGATGTATCGCTTGAAACGCGCTGTCGATCCAGATGGCCTCCTCAACCCCGATGTCATTTTGACATCCAAGCCAAAGCTGCACTTGGAGAATCTCAAGGATTTACCGATCGTCGAGGATGTCGTCGACAAATGTGTCGAATGCGGTGCCTGCGAACCTCGCTGCCCCAGCCGAGATTTCACGTTGTCACCACGTCAGCGGATTGTGTTGCGACGCGCGCGTCAGCGGTTGCTCGCAAAGGGTGAAAAAGAACTGGCCAAACAGCTCGATCGCGATTACGAGTTTGCGGGCAAGCAGTCGTGCGCTACCGATGGACTGTGCGCCCTCGATTGCCCCGTAGCTATCAACACGGGAGATCTTATCAAACAACTCCGCCGAGAATCTGTTGGCAAGACGGCAACTAAGATCGCATCACGGCTAGCAAAACGTTTTGGAACAGCGGAACGGATGGTGTCCGTCGCATTGGTTCTCGGACGTACTACCGCATCCGTGGTCGGGTCAAAAACCATGCGTGGAATAACCAGGGGAATTGCAATGATCGCTCCAGGATTTCCACAATGGCATGCCTCGCTAAATCAAGATGTGGACTCCGTAGACCGTTCGTTGGTCGCCCCCCTAGAAACGTGTGACTATATCTATTGGCCAGCGTGCATGTCGCGCATGATGCACGGCACGGCCGCGGCCCTTCTCGAGGTTGCAGACCGAGCCGGCGTTTCTGTTCATATTCCGAAAGAAGCTACCGGATTATGCTGCGGCCAAGCGTTTTCATCCAAAGGTTTCCTAGACGCGGCGATCGCAAAGCAATCCGAACTGATCGATGCCATGTGGCGATGGAGCGAACAAGGTCGCAGACCTATCATCGTCGATCTTGGATCATGCACCGCATTCCTCAAGCAAAGCTTGCCGGATCTCGATCAAGTCCGAAAAGAGCACTTGCGGAGGATGACTATCCTCGATTCTTCAGAGTTTGCGGCTCAGTTACTCCCCGCGTTAACCATTTCCAGGCGAAAAAAGGTTATCGCGATCCACTCCGTTTGCTCGAACCAGAAATTCGGCTGGGGGGATCCGATGGCGAAAGTCGCCTCTGCCTGCGCGGAACAAGTCATCGCGCCACATGAAGGAAAATGCTGTGGCATGGGTGGTGATCGCGGTTTCGAAATCCCCGATCTTGCGAAGTCAGCAACGAAGGATGTAGGTCAGGCTATGTCGAACTCGGAATGCGACGAAGGTTTCACCAACGCCAGATCGTGCGCCATCTCCCTTTCGAGCGGCAGTGGCAAGCGATGGAGCAGCTTGCTCCACCTCCTCAAGGAGTGTACGAGTTCAAGATAAACGCGATCTTTGGGTAGATTATCGCGTAATCACTGGGGTTCTAACTCGATGACTCCATCGGGAAGAACACTTCCGTCGAGCCCTCGAAACTCAACGGTCATCGTTTTTGTTTTTCCATCGATCCTAATCGTGCCAAAGGATTGCATCCCGGCCGATGGAGCAAGCGGTAGTTTTGTTCCAGGTGGAGGTGCCCATTGGAACTTAAGTTCAGGGCCAAACGTCCCATCGAGTTCGTTGGGCCCAAAGGTTCCAGCATGAAGCGGCCCTGCGACAAACTCCCAAAACGGAAGGAAGCTGTTGGGGCGAGCGGCTCGCTGTGGATTGTAGTAATGCGCCGCCGCGTAATGAATGTCCGCTGTAATCCAAACCGTGTTCCGAACCTCCGAATCCTTCATCCACGAGAGCAAATCCTGAATCTCCAGTTCGCGGCCTGATGGTATCCCCGGATCGCGATTGGAGACAGCTTCGTAATACGCCTCTCCCTCCATGCTGTCTCCAACGATAATCCCCAGAGGCATGTCGCTACAAATAACCTTCCATGTTGCGCGACTCGCGGCCAACGAACGTTTCAACCAAGCCAACTGCTCAGCGCCGAGGATTGCGGAATCAGCCCGCAAATCAGACTGGTTATTGGACGAGTTCGGCCCTCGGTATGTTCTCATATCCAAAAAGAAAAGATCAAGCGATGGACCTCTCGATACCTGGCGATAAATCCTTTGTTCCCCGGAAGCAGACGGCAGGATAGGCGTGTATTCAAAGAACGCTTGTTTGGCTCGATTCGCCAACTGCGAACCATACTCGAACGCATCGTATGCGGCGGCATCGCGGCGATTCCGAAGCATTTGCTGTGGATACCAATTGTTCGTGGTCTCATGGTCATCCCAGGCGACGTAGAGTGGAACTTTGCGGTGGAACGACTGCATCGGTTGGTCCATCAGGTTGTATTGATAGTTTCCTCGAAAATCGTCGAGCGTCGATGCCGCATGCGACTTTGCGGAGGTCACAACGTTTTTCCAAATCGTTCCATCCGCCAGCTTCATCTCCGCGACAATCGGGTTGTCCGCATAAATCATGTCTCCAGAGTGGATAAAAAATTGAGGTGCAATCCGCTCGATCGCGGAATAGATCCTCATACCTCCCCACTCCAAATTGATACCGAATCCTTGCCCCGCAGTATCTCCGGACCAAGCAAAAAAGACATCTTCCTCCGTTTCCGAGGCGAGCGTCAAACGCCCTGCAATCGAATCACTGAGTCCGTTTCTACCTCCATCGATGCCACGGAATGCAACTCGATAGTGAATCTCAGCCCCGTTCGGTAATCCTTGAAGTAGCCCATGGCACGTGAAATCACTCAGGGAATTGACAGGAGGAAAAACAACACGTCTGGGGTTGGAGAACGACTCGGTGATATCCCATTCCACTTCCATTTGGGATTCACAATCAGAACGCCCCCATAGGACGGCGGAATTCGATGTAACTTCTCCCGCCATAATTCCGTAAAGCTGTCTCGGTGCATCTACCCAATTGGCATGCACCGCGCGGGCCAATGGATTAGCGAGCAAAGCGGCGCTGATGGAACCGGCTTGAAACGATCGACGGTGAATTCGCTTTTGGTCCATGATGAGTTAGCGTGGAAATCAAAGATCGGATGAATTATCAAATACGGTATCAAAATCCGCGGAACAGGAAATCAATATCTTTGGATGAACACCGCCTGCGACTGATGAGGTTGTAATAAATTCCACCCATCGAACGGCGTTTTTTTGTTGAATCCCAGGTGAATATCTCGCGTAATTTCACCGGATGCCGCCAACTGCGAAGCGATTCGAACGATAAAGCAGGCGAACAACCCGTCGACTGTCTAGGATTCTTTTCCCGATTGAGCCCGAGCGATTCACGATTTCTTAACCGATGGAGTATCCTATTAGGTATGAATACACCACCCCTTACCGATCGGATTCTTACCCTCGTCTACGCTGCGGAATATCGTCCCTGCAAACCACGTATGATCCTCAAGCAATTAAAATTGCCCGACGAGGACTACCGGGAACTACGCCGTGCGATTCGAAAACTGGTACAAGAAGGCCGTTTGCTGTTCGGTGCTAACCACATCATCAATAAACCTGGGGCCGCTGCTGCGCAGCCGACAAAGAAGCAGAAGCAGAAAAGAGAACGCTTCTCCGCGAGCGGTGGCAGCACATCCTCTGAACTCGCTTCAGAAACTGCTGATACGCCAACTGACAGTCCCTCGCACATCGCCGCTAGGGAACCAAGTCCTAATGAAGAGCCAGAAGTTGGAGATCGCGTCGAGAAAAACAAGCCTTCGTCGCTAACTCAATTTCCCAAAGAAGTCGTTGGCATCTTCAGGTCATCCCCTTCTGGAAGTTTTGGGTTTGTCGAGATCCCTCGCGGGACTGGAGTCGTACTCCCGGATATCTTTATCCCTGAATGGGCTAAGAAGAACACCATGGATGGCGATACCGTCCGGGTCCAGTTGAAACGACCTGATCGGCAAGGCCGACTCGAGGGTGAGGTAACGGAAATCGTATCGAGGAAGCGGAGGCAGTTTACAGGCACGTTTCAAATCGAAAATGGTAAATCCTTCGTCTGGCTCGACGGAGCCAAATTGGAACATCCAGTCAGTGTCGGGGATGTCCGGGGACTGCCACTTGAAACCAACGACAAAGTCATCGTCGAACTGGTGCACTTTCCTGATGAGTTCCAACCCGGTGAAGCCGTTATCCTGAAGGTTCTAGGCAGTATCAAGAATCCCGCTGTGGATACGATGGCTGTCATCTATCAATTCGGACTCCCGGAGGAATTCCCGGAGTCCGTCTTGGAAGATGCCCGAACCCATGCGGATCGTTTCGATGAAAACACGATTCCCGAGGGTAGAAAAGACCTCACCGCCGTCCCGACATTGACGATTGACCCTGTTGATGCTCGCGATTTCGACGACGCGATTTCCCTCTGTAGAAATGAAAAAGGGAATTGGGAACTCCAAGTCCACATCGCGGATGTCTCGTTCTTTGTTCCTGAAGGCAGTCCACTCGATGAAGAGGCCAGATCGAGAGGCAACAGCGTTTACTTGCCTGATCGCGTGATCCCGATGCTGCCGGAGACGATCAGCAACCACCTGGCCTCACTTCAACCAGATCGTAAGCGATTGGCAAAAACAGTCTTCATGGAATACACGCCCGATGGTGTCTTGGTCCACGCGACAGTTTTCAATAGTGTCATTCAGAATGCACATCGATTCAACTATGAACAAATTGACCAATACTTAGAAGATCGCGAACCATGGAGAGAACGGCTAGCTCCATCGATTTTCCAATTGGTCGCCGACATGCATGCCTTGGCAATGCTCCTCAGAGCCATCCGAAAGCGGAATGGTTCAGTCGAACTCACCTTGCCCGAAGTCAAAATCGATCTGGACCGTATCGGCAAGGTCAAAGGAGCTCATGTGGTTGAATACACGGAGAGCCATCAGATCATCGAGGAGTTCATGCTAGCCGCAAACCAAGCGGTCGCAAGTTGGCTCGACTCACTCCAACTGCCATTCTTACGACGAGCTCACGCACCTCCTGATCGCATGAAGATTCGGCGGCTTACAGAGTTCGTTCGCGCCCTCGGCATCCCGGCCGAGGACATGCAAGATCGTTTTGAAATCCAGCGTGTTGTCGATTCAGTCAAGGGTAAGACCACCGAATATGCGGTCAACTATGCGATTCTAAAAAGCATGTCCAAGGCCGTTTACCAGTGCGCATTCGAGCGGCATTACGCGCTCAACATGTCTCACTACTGCCACTTCACTAGCCCTATCCGACGCTATCCAGACCTTGTCGTTCATCGTATCGTTGAAAAATTGATCGAAGGAAAAAATGCGAAAGAGAACAGCGAAGTTTTAGAGACAATCGGACAGCAGTGTAGCAACACCGAGCAAACCGCAGAAAATGCGGAACGCGAATTGGTTCGGGTCAAACTGCTACATTTCCTCGAGAAGAAAGTCGGCGAAATGCTTACAGGTATCGTCTCTGGAGTCCGTGCAAATGGCTTGACCGTCCGCGGCGTTGAAATCCCTGTCGACGGATTGATCCCCACCGAGCGATTACCGCAAGATAGATATCGATTCGATCGAGATACTCATACGCTTGAAGGCTACCGCACAGGGAATCGCTTCCGCTTAGGGGACGAGCTAATCGTCCGCATCGAAAGCGTAAATCTAGCCAGGCGTCAGTTGCTATTCCGATTGGAAAAAGTGACTCACCATGCTGAGCCCATCGCATGGAAGGGTCGCAAAAAAGCAGACGACGGAAAGTTCAAGTCCAAGGGAAAGCCCAAGGGCAAGAAAAAACGTCGACGTTAATCGTTGCTTTTTGAGTCGTTGCTTCGTCGCGATCGGAACAAGGTTCAAGCCTACAGGATCTCGAAGATCGCTTCGACTTCGACCGCGGAGCCCGTGGGTATCTGCGCGAAGCCAAGTGCGCTGCGGGCATGAAACCCGTTGGTTGTCTTTCCGTAGATCTCATGGAGCAAATCGCTGCATCCATTCACGACCAAATGCTGCTCATGAAACTCCAGGGTCGAGTTAACGCAACCGAGGAGTTTGAGGACACGCAGTCCATCCAACGTCCCATGGAAATTCCAAATCGAATTTAGAATCTTCTCAGCGCATTCTTTTGCAGCTTGTTTGCCTTGATCGACCGTGAGTCCCGCACCAAGCTTTCCTTTCATGTCACTTACGTGCCCCGAGGTCATCAGAATATTCCCCGTTCGCACCACCATGGCCAAATATCCGGGCTGCTGCTTGGTGAATTGGATCCCTAGCGATTCCGCTTTTTGTTGAGGTGTCATTATTGATTCATTGATTGCCACGGATGGCGTTTAGGTTTGAGAAAGTAACAATCTAAATACGGACGTTAAAGACGTCAGACTCAGCTAACCGCCTTGACTTCAAATCCTTTGCGATAGGTCTTGGTGAGCATCGGATTGGCGCTAGGCTCATTCGAGAACTTCAATTCCTTTGCATTCCACTGCAGAAGCTTACCCGGCATTCGAGCAGCAATATTCCCAAGTTGCACGGTTTCGGTAAGCGGACCAGCAACTTCAAACCCATCCGTTGTCTTCTTGCCTCCGATCACGGCGTCGACCCAATCATGCCAATGGTTTGTCCCCTGGATCTCGGGTTGAGTTCGAGTCGCAAATTTATCTTTCGGATAGAGGGCTGGCATTCCAACGTGCGGAAGCACCATGGTGCCACCTTCACCGATAAACAAGGATCCTGCGCCAGGTAATTCCACACCTTCGGGGAGTTGGGCCAGTTCACGAGGTGGCTTGAGTCCGCCATCGCGCCAAATCACGCGAAGCTCATTGCCAGCGGTGTATGCCGTTCCAGGAAAAGTATACGTAATCGTCTCAGGCCCAGGCCAGACCTCCGTCGTGGTTCCATCGTTTTGGGCGATGATGCTGGTAGGCGCGGTCAGCTTTACCGCGCCGAAGACAGGATCGAGGATATGGCAGCCAAAATCTCCAAGAGCCCCTGATCCAAAATCTTGCCAATCTCGCCATTTGAAAGGGTGATAAACATCAGGAGCGAACGGACGCTCTTGTGCAGCACCTAGCCATAGATCCCAATTCACGTTTGCGGGTACATCGGCAGAAGCTGGCCGATCCGTTCGATTGCAATATTGTCGGCCTTGGACACCCACCCAGGAATGAACCTCTTTGATCTTGCCAATCGCTCCGTCGTGGATCAAACGGACGCCAAGTCGATACTCCTTTGCGGAATGGATTTGGTTCCCCATTTGCGTCGTCAAATTCTTGCGTTCGGCGAGTAGCCGCATCTGCCTCGCTTCCCAAACGGTATGGGTTAGAGGCTTTTGGCAGTACACGTGCTTGCCCATTTCCATCGCCATCATGGCAGCAGGAGCATGCATGTGATCCGGTGTTGAAACAATAACCGCGTCGACACTGCTCCCGAGTTTACTCAGCATCTCTCGATAATCTGCAAAGTGCGGAACACCTGGGAACCCTTTGTCCGCTTGATCAAACCGATTCGAATCGATGTCGCAGAACCCAACGAACTTCACCTTTTTGTGCGAGCCGACACTCGATAGATCCGACCACCCCATCCCATTGACGCCGACCACGGCCACGTTGAGCTCTTGGGCGAGCACGCTCGCACGTACTATCGAAGGCATGGCAAAGGCACCTACGGCCAATGCAGAGGTTCGACCGATAAAGGACCGACGATGGATCGTGTGTGATCGAGAATCAGCAGAATGGCTAACAGTAGATTGGCTCACAGTAGGTTGGCTCATGGCAGGAGTCCTCGAATGATGTCGTATGGAAACAAGTTGGGGAGAGAATGGAGCGAGCAGGCGAGAACAGCAACCTCACTGAAAAATCCTCGGGCAATGGATCGCGTGCGGTCACCGTCGAACGAGCCAGTATATCCGATTCCCGAATCGAATTGGTAGAAACGCTTCCGATCGTAAAGCCCAACGCTTTCACGCAGCAGTAGAAAAGGGCTGCGGAATCTGTAGCCCGTCAGCGGATTCCAAAAGAAGACGTTCGAGCCTTTGCAGTGCCCGTGCAGCGAGAACCCCATCGATCACGCGGTGATCGCAGATCAAGGCGACATCGCATTTCCCATCCCGTTCCAATGGCCCGATTGCAAGACTGCTCGTGGTGACCAAAGGGTGATATCCGTTGAGGGCTCCGAGTTGCCCTAGGCTGGAGATACTGAACGTCCCGACATGTTTTGCTCGCTTGCGCCCGCAACACCGAGTCAACAACCACCATGTCGCACGCCTCAATATTGCCGGCCTTCGCTCCATGCGCAACCCGTCGGCGAACACTTCATCGATCGAACCGTGAGTGAATCGGTCGACACTAGATTGAACGGCATCGATAGCGAGTTGATGCGGAGACTGGATACGCCCCCATATCAACCTCTCATTTCCTTCTCCATCGCGTCGGTGTATCGTCACCGATGCGACGACTTCGGGGTGTCGATAGAGATATGGGGTAGGCCAGGAGACATAAATATCGCGAAGCTCAGGGACCTCGTGACAAACGCGACTATAGGCATGCAGGAACATCGCCGTCCAACCGATGCGGTTTTTGGAAGCGCGACGACCTGCGTCAACTCGCTCCAGTTGCATCGTCCGAACCAAAGGAAAGCTCGGTACGGACTTGGATGCGATCGAGATATCAACCGCCATTCGCCGATGGCGCGGGACCCATCGACGCTTCGCGATCGGCTGCTCATTCAAGTCGCTCATCGCTTAACTTGAACTTTCTTCAATTCTTCGAGGGATGCTTGGGTCTCAATAGCACCTACACGGCTCTTCTTCGGATTGAGGAAGTTAGTGATCTGAGCATCCGCGATCAGTTTGGACATGTACTTATCCATTTCAACGCGAGTTTTCTTTTCCTTCAATTCCTTGGCGAGTTCGTCTTTGACGGCGTTGAAGTCTTGGACCACGGGATTGGTATAACCCTGCGAGCGAAGGATCACGTACTGGCCACCCACTTCGATGATCCCAGACATTTCTCCCGACTTAAGCGAGAAAGCGGCTTTCTCAAGGTTGGGCTGCCCACCATGACGTCGCAACGGGGGCACCTTACCGTAATTCGCTTTGGAACTTGGTTCCACCGAAAACTGATAAGCCAGTTCACCGAAGAATTGCTCGGTCGGACGATTGCGAGCCATTTCCCAAACCTCTTGAGCCGTACGTTGATTGCTCATAACAATTGCGAGGACTTCAGCCCGTTGACCAAAATTCGCTTCGAAGCCCTTTTGTAGATCTTCGTCAGTTACCTGCAATTTGTCTGCAACGAGCTTCTTCAACGCAACCGTTGGCCAAACCGCATCGCGAACGTACAAATCCACAGTCTTTCCTTCCTCACTGAGCACATCCGCAATCCAGCGGTTGATGTCCGGGGTTCCATCAGCATTCAGATAACCATAGAACTCAGCAGTGTTGCGGATTTCCATGTCGATTTCCGCTTGGGTGATCTGCAAGTTAGCTTTCGTCAACGACTCCTCGACCAGTTTGCGGTTGATTTCGCCTTCGAGGATTTGCGATCCAAATCGTTTGACGCACTCTTTCTCAAGCAGTTCCATAGTAACGCTTTGGCCATTGATGATGGCGGCGACACCCGGGTATTGTGATTGCAGTTCAGGCTTGCCCAAAACCATCGTGATCTGAGCTTTGCTCCGAAGTTCCGTATAGATTTTCTCGGCGGAGTCTCGAAGCTTCTGTTCTTCGAGTTCGGTGCGAATTCGCGACTGAATCTCGACCATCTGCGCTGCAGGAGGATTTGCAGGTGGATAGTGTCGGACGCATTGCAGCGTGACATAGCCATCCCCCGCCTTGAAAACTTTGGATACCTGACCGGGTTGCAACGAAAACGCAATTTCCTCGAATTGATCATCACCTGAGTGGCGTCGGATCGGCTCCAAGAGACCTTCGACGCTCGCGCTCTGTGGATCTTCGCTTTGCAGCGCCAATTTCTTGAACTCATCGGGATTCGCTACTGCTTGCTCATGCAACTTCTGCAGTTTCTCGAGTTCGCGGCAAGCGATCATTCGCACCTGGACCTTTGGCCCAAACTCGCTCTGAAAAGCGCGATCGATGTCTTGCGGGGAGACTTGGATCAAGTCTTTTCCTAAACGCCGAAGCGCTAGAATTTGCCAAATAATGTCGGATGCGTATTGCTCAGGAGTAATGTTTCGTTCGTCCTGCAACAACTTCAAATACATCGGGACGTTGAGATTGAATTTCGCTGCTACACGCGCGATCTCGTCGTCGACATCTTTCGGGGTAATCTCAATCTTTCTCTGCTGGCAAGCTTGGAGAATCATGTACTTGTTGACGATATTTTCCAGAATGGTTTCGCCGTGACGCAGCACGCATTGCTGCGCTAGATCCTGCAAACTGATCTGCTGACCGTTTACCAATGCAACGACCGCTGGGCCGACGTCGGCATCTTTAAGGCCCTTCGACGCTGAGGCTGTTTGCGCTTGGACCTTTGGTTGGGCCCCTTTCGTACCAGAACGGTCTTGGGCATTCAAAAAAGAACCAGACGTCGAAACAACCCCGATTGCCAACCCCATCCATAGAGATCGACGCAGCAATAAACGGAAGTAGTGTCTTTGGATTTCTTGGGTCTTTCGCATGGTATTCCTCATGAATGATGCGACGGTGGGTCGGGGTGCGGACCCCGGAACAGTTTTTCGCCTAGCCACACCCATCCTGAGAGTGGCCTGTTCAAGGCGGCAACTTAAGCAATGCGGAGAGTGTACGAAGGTGACAAAATATGGGTCAAGACGGATTTTGGGTCTGTTTGCCCTGATCCATACGTCCACAATCTGTGGATTCCTTATTAGAATGCTGGCTCCTCTAGCGTCGCGAACTTTCGAAGAGTCCATGATACTCTGTTAAACTTTATGACAGCAAATCCTTCTGAGCGCACGAACTCTGGGACCACGATCGGTGTTCTCGCAGAACGCGCTCGCACCGATGCAATAAGATCCAAGGAGGGAACTTGGAAATTCCAGTTGTCCAGGGATGCTTGGAAGCACCTTGTACTGACCGATGGGAGCGGGCGTTCCTATACGGGTTGCACCGTGGTACCACTCTTTCCTGTATCAACTCCCAAGGAGTGGATCTCGATACTGGCGAGCGATGGTGACGAATTGGTCTGCCTGCGCGACTTGGAATCCATCGGCCAAGAGGATCGGGAATTGATCGAACAGGAGCTTGCATTCCGGGAGTTCGTTCCGCAAATTCTCCGTGTTCTTTGGGTGTCAGGAACTCAAGAACCGTGCGAATGGGAAGTTGAGACCAATTTCGGGCGTACGAAATTTGTTCTGAACTCCGAGGAGGATGTTCGCCGCGTCAGCGCTTGGACCGTACATTTTGTCGATGCGAGTGGTGGTCGATTTCGCGTGGAAGACGTTCGTACGCTCGATAGTCGGTCGCGAGCATACGTCGAATGGTATGTCTGATAGCATTCAACTCGAGCGTGTCTTGAGATTGACCAGTCAAGGAGCACTAGTTTGACAGCGGGGATGCACCAATCGATCGACATCCGTGGAGAAATGATTCTCATGGGAACTGGGACCAGTGTCGGGGTCCCTTGCATCGGTTGCTCATGCGCCGTGTGTACCGGTGGGCATCCTCGAAACCAGCGGACCCGCTCAAGTGCGATCTTAGGCTTACCCGAAGGCAATCTATTGATCGACACCCCACCCGATTTGCGGAATCAATTGCTTCGTGAGGGAATTGGCTTAGTCCACTCGGTCCTATACACCCACGAACATGCAGACCACCTTCACGGACTCGACGATGTGCGGTTGTTCCCATTCATTTTAGGGCATCCGATTCCACTCTTTGCGACACCGACTGTCGAAGCTCGAATCCGTAAGGTTTTTGATTATGCATTCCTCGACCGCGAGCACACCCATCCCGGCGCTGCCCCGCAACTGCAGATCCGCACCATCGATGCATCCCCTCTAAACATCCTGGGAGCCACGCTCACCCCCATCCCTATGGTCCATGGTCCGCACTGCACGGTTTTTGGATACAGAATCGGGAATGTCGCCTACTGCACGGACACCAATCGGATTGAGGCATCCAGCATGGAGATGCTGCAAGGGTTGGACTGCCTCGTGCTCGACGCTCTTCGAATGCGATCCCACCCAACCCATTTTTCGGTGCCAGAAGCGCTAGAAGTCATCGATGTGTTACAACCCAAGCGAGCCTACTTGACCCACCTCTCCCACGAACTGGATTACGCGACGTTTTCACGGGAACTTCCGGAGCACGTTGGGCTGGCTTACGATGGATTGAGAATCCCCCTCACCTAAACGATTTGTTAACAGCTGTCAAACAGCCCTCTCGCTGGGGGGGACTTCTGCCTATAATGTTGGGGTTGTTATGACTATCAATCCCGCGACTTCCACCGGCGCGATCCTGACTCTGTTCGAAGGAACAGCCATCGATGACTGACCCGAAGGGGAATCCATCCCGCGCCGATACTGCTAGCCAAACTTCGGCAGATCGTCTTTCGCGGGTATCCCTTGATTCCTTGATCGCCGTTTACTACTCCGATCCCAGCGAACTTGGAGTCTTTCAGAATGTCAGCGCGTCGGCAACTCCTGCCGCCTACAACCATCTGTTGAACCACAGTCATCATATGACGGTAACGGTGGAGGCATACTACCGGGACTCAGTCAACGTCCAGGTTCTTCGATCCTCGAGGAACGCGACGCACTACTGTCGGGAGATCCTGCTCACGTTGCAAAAAACGAATCGCGTCGTTCAGTATGGGATCGTCCGGCTAAATCTAGCCACTATCTCCGAAGCACCGCGGACCGAGATTCTCGAAGAGAAAAAACCCTTGGGGAGAGTATTGATCGAGCATCAAGTACACCGGGAAATCGAACTATTCGATTTGGTCCGGGTAACCTGCGGTTCGGCTCTGGCAGATCTTTTTTCTATCGCTGGGGGGACGACCACTTTTGGACGCACGGCGATGATCTACTGCAACAAGGAACCAGCCATTGAGTTGCTTGAAATCGTCGCCCCCATCGATTCTATCTGACGGATCGTCAGCGACGATTGATTAGTCCAGTATGCCACAGGCCATCAAGGCATATCCTCCCATCGCACCTCTTCCCATGCCGTTAGGAAACGGTGGATCCTTGCAACGATGCAGGGCATCCATCTGCGACCAAGGCTACCTGTTCTGATAAGGATTTTCTTGGGCGAATCGAAATCCAGAACAAAATCGCAATCGCCAATGCGATGCTTACTTGGCTCCAGTAAGTTGAGTATGCCCATGCCCCATGCTGTGTATCTACCAATCCATCGAGCAATGACGGAACTGGCATTCGCGAGGCGGAAAACACTGCGATGGACATCGAAAGCCCATTATGGATCACGTGAAATACAAAGGTGCAGATCATTCCGCCAGTCCTAAACGCAAGCCACCCGAGCAACAATCCAGTCACCGTTGCGCAAATCGATTGTTGAAGGATACCGTGGGAAAGCCCAAACAACACCGCGGATCCGATCACGGCTCTCAGAACACCTTTGCTTTCGAGCAACCCGGAGAAAACAAATCCTCGGAACACCAATTCTTCGCATAGAGCTGGCAGAGCCGCCAGAATTAGCAAGACGCTCCAGAGGGGAACAGAACTTAAAATGGAATCGAACTGCTGCAGTGCTTGGGTCGTTTCTTCGCCTAGCGGATACTCTCGGCTAACGACACCCGCGAACCAAACGTAGGTGGGATGCAAGCAGACGGCGAGCATTGCACAATACAATACGTCTTCGGGTTGCGGCAAATTCAGTCGCAATGAAGACTTGAGAGACCGCGTCAACATGATCGCCATGATCAACGCAGGGCCCAGCATCAATCCGACTTGGATCACAATCGTTGATTTCGCAATCGGCATCCATGACAGCTCATTGCTTCCCATCGCTAGCCGACCAAAAAACAACGCCACCAAGATCGACAGACCGCATAGAACGGACTCGGCAGCGCTCGGGTATTCTGCACGCTGCAACCAAAGCCGTTTCAACCAGCCTTTCATGGTTAATTTTTCGGTATCCGAAAAGAGGACGGATTCATTTTCGAATTGCTTTACAGCCCAACGTATTGCGAGCAAACAGCACAAACCGGTAACACAAATCACCGATGGTAGATAGGCAATTGCATTCGAATATTCCCCATCCATGAATGCTCTGGAAACAAGAATCGGACCCGTCACGGGAACGATACTAGTCCCTGTCGACAAAACCATTCCTGGCATCATCGGCAAAATTACCAGTGGAAATCCGACCAGCATCAATGGCATCAGGTAGTACTGCCCCTCTTTGCTGCTTCGAGCCAAACTGGCGACAGCCAATGCTAATGCGCTAAACATCGCTGACATTGGCAATACCAGAATCACCAACCATATAATTAGGCTCGGCGAAATCGGCCCCAGTGCCCCCAACGTCGACGCCGGTGCCGCTTCAGCAAACTGTTTGAAAACGAACGTAGTCGTGACGAACATGCTCGTCAAATTCAACAATGCCGTCGAAATGCTGAAACACATTACGGTGAGGAGTTTGCCCCACACGATCTCCCGTCTGGTCGCGGGACTACTGAGCAATGTCTCGAGAGTCCCGCGTTCTTTTTCGCCTGCACAAAGATCAATCGCGGGGTAAAAGGCACCGGTCAGCGCCCAAACGAGCAGTATGAATGGCAGGATTTTCGACCAAACCAACGCTTGTTTTTGCTCGGTGGAAGCGATGTCGACATGTTCGATCTTCGGCGCGTTCCAAACCTGCTCATCGACTCGCACGGCATGAAGTCGATTCCGTACCCAACCGTCTTGCCAACGGCCGATATACTCCTGCAATTTCAAAATCGCCAACCGAGACTTTTCAACGCTCTGGTTGCTGAGCACTAAAACGATTGGCTCTGCCGCAGAAGGTACCGATGGGGCTTCTGCCGAATTAATTTTATCGTTCGAATCCGCTCGAACTCGATCCACCGAACTATCGGTAACTTCATCTGAAACAAAAAGAATTACGTCCGCTTGGGCTTTCTTCAACCAACTTTCAATCTTGCCTCGATCGATTTTCGAAACGATGCGGGTACCGTTTCTATCTTTGGCAGCCGATGGCTCTCCATCGCTTCCTCCAGCGTGGTTCTGTTCGCTCCGTAGAACCGTATGAACTTCATCACCAATACCCCACTGATCTTTAGGTTTCGACCATCGTACGCCGTCAGTATTGGTGATAGAACCACCGTTCTCCAAGCCTAAAAGATCCTTTGCAGCGCCCGAAATCTGCAACCACTGGGAGTCTCCAACGACTGCAATCGACAATTGCGGTTGCCGCTTCACTTGCGCTAACTGCAGCATCATTAAACCCATGAACGGGTACAGAAGCAGCGGTAAAACGCAAATGGTAAACATCGTGCGCCGATCGCGCAGCTGATCTTTCAACTCACGAATAAATATTAGTCGAACATGACTCCAATTCATGAAAGCCTCCCTTGAGTCTGTAGCAGGGCGTCTTCAAGCCCTTCCAAAGGAGGAAGAGAGCGGTCTTTCACCAATTCTCTTTCCGCTTGCACGATCAACCGATAAAACAACTCTTCAAAATCACTGGTGCCGTGTCGCTCAGAGAGTTCTGCTAGACTCCCGAAGTCGAGCACATGCCCCCGATGCATGATGGCTACTCGATCGCAGAGTCGTTCGACCTCACGCATAATATGCGTCGAAAAGAGAATGCATTTTCCTTGGTCACGGAGTTCAAGGATGATGTTTTGAAGCGATCGAGTCACGAGCACATCGAGCCCCAGTGTCGGCTCATCAAAAATCAAAACTGGTGGATCGTGGATGAGGGCGCGTGCGATGGAGACCTTCTGCCTCATTCCGGTCGACAATCGTCCACCGGGAACATCTCTAAAATCGTTCATGTTCAAGCGTTGGAAAACGGTCTCCATCCGCTCTTTGAGGACTTCGCTGCGGACCCCGTAGAGTCGTCCGAAATACTCTACAAACTCCCAGGGTGTCATCCGTTCATAGATCGCGGTATTGTTGGATACAAAACCGATGGAGTACCGAACCATTTCGGCCTGCGTGGTAACATCAAAACTCGAAACAAAGGCGGCACCTGACGTTGGCTGCAAGACAGTTGCCAATATTCGGAGGGCTGTCGTCTTGCCTGCACCGTTGGGACCTAGCAAGCCAAACACTTCCCCTGCACGGGCGCAGAAACTTAAATCGGCAACAGCGACATACGGGTCTCGGGAATGGTCAGCGTAAACTTTGCGTAAGTTTTTGACTTGGACCAATTCCATGACGGGACACCCGGTGAAATTTCTATTCTGGAATCTTGCCCCCGATTTCGGGGGAGGAGGTCGACTCGCGGAGCGCGAAACGAGTCGGTAGAGCAACACGAGCCTATAGAGAAGTACCACGCCGTTTCGGCAAGTTGCCAATCTGCGCCCTTATCGACGACTTTATTCAAAGCTCATTTTTTTCGAGCGATTTTGATCGGCAGAATCGGAATAATCGGACCGGCGATTTTCGTTGCCCCACGCGTGCATTTTTCGTTTTTTTCCCCGGCGATTTGCATGCTCCTAATTGCAACCTACTGTTATGGCGTGCATTGATGCTCCGGCATTAAAGACAACCTTGTTTGAATCCACGGAAATACACGTTATGACGACCCTCAAGTCCACTGGTCCCAGCCTCGCTGAAGTACTCGCCAATACCCAAATTCCAGCATTGCCAACTAGTGCGATGAAGCTGTTGGAACTGTCCCAAGACCCATCGAAGGGGCCAGCCGATTACGCAAAGCCAATCGAGGCCGACGTAGGTCTGATGGGTCAAGTTCTACGGTTCGTAAACTCCTCTTACTTCGGATTCTCCCGTGAAATCTCATCGGTTCAGCAAGCGTTGACGCTGGTCGGTGTGAGAACCATCAAGAACTTCGCTCTGTGGAGTGCGGTTTTCTCGATCGTCCCCAATCCCAAGATCGGTCCCTTCGACCTGCGAGGTTTGTGGCAAGACTCGTTGAGACGAGCTTTGTTCGCCCGTGCTGTTGGCCGAGAACTGATGCTGGTAAACGCAGAAGAACTTTTTGCTGCAGCATTGCTCCAGGATATGGCGATTCCATTCCTGTTGAAAGCACTGCCTGCCGAATACGAGCATTTGATGAATCGTCGCGTGAGCGAAAAGCTTCGCCTGTCCTGTCTTGAGCGAGAGGTGTTCGGATGGGACCATGCCCAAGCCGCAGCGCAGCTGTGTCGGTCCTGGCACTTGCCCGAGGACTTTGCGATCCTCGTCGAGCGACATCCATCTTTGAATGAATTGCTCAGCGGAAGCAATCCGCAAGTCGCTGCGGCCTGCGTAGCGATCGCCGCCCTTCTACCTGCCTGCAAAGACAAGGAATGGGCAGAAGAAGTCGACTTTATCAAGGGCTTTGCACGCATCGATACCAAGCAGCAAATCAATTTGATCGAACTCCTCGGACGCGTTGACGAGTCGATGGAAGACTTTGCTCCAATCATGAATCTCCCGATTCCAGAGAAGCCCCTTTTGGCCTATCTGGCATCCCAAGCAAAATAGTCGCCCCTCTGCCTGCGGATATTTTTTCGCTAAACTGGTAAAACTTCCCGCGAACATGCGGACAGAAAGACGTTCTCAACAGAACGTCTTTTGTCATTTACTCCAGGCAGCGAAAAACCAGCATGACCATTTACTATTCTGTCGGCAGCCCTGAGCACGAACTGGGTGAACAGGACTTCTTAAACGCAATCGATTCGTGCTTGCACGAAATCGGGCATGTGAACAGAGTACTAGCGATTCCCCCTGACCACACTCGCTTGGACTCACAAGCGGGGCCGATCACGAGGGCCGCCCATCAATTGCTCGGTCATAAGCTTACCGATGTCATGCCCGCATTGGGTACGCATGAAGCGATGAACGAGGAAGAACTACAGAAGATGTTCGGAGACCTACCCCGGTCATTGATTCGCGTTCATCGTTACAAATCGGATGTGGAGACGCTCGGATACGTCGACTCCGAATTCGTCGAGTATGCGACCGAGGGGATTTATAAGAAACCTTGGCCTGCCCAAGTCAACCGAATTATCACCCAAGGGGGCCACGATTTGATCCTGTCGATTGGCCAAGTCGTTCCGCACGAAGTGATCGGGATGGCAAACTATACGAAGAACATTTTTGTAGGCACGGGTGGTGTCGCAGGGATCGACGATAGCCACTTCCTGAGCGCACTGTACGGTTGCGAGCGTATCATGGGCCGCTGCGACAATCCCCTTCGCCGGATCCTGAATCGAGGCGCTGAGCTATTCCTGACTCCGTATCGTATTCTCTACGTTCTCACCGTCGTCGAATCTACCGTCGATCGCGGCCCAGTGGTTCGTGGACTTTTCATCGGTGATGATCATTCCGTCTTTTTCCGAGCCGGGGAGTTGTCGGCTCAAGTCAACTGTTTCCGACTTGATCGAGCTCCAAAGAAAATTGTCGTCTGGATGGATCCGGATAAGTACAAAAAGACTTGGGTAGGGAACAAAGCCATTTATCGCACGCGAATGGCCATCGGAGATGGCGGAAAACTCGTCGTGGTAGCACCTGGCGTTGCGAAATTCGGCGAGCAACCCGAAGTCGACCAACTCATCCGTAAGTATGGATACCGTACCAGTGAAGAGATCCTAGAATGTGTCACTCGCAATGAAGATCTAGGCAACAACCTCTCCACCGCATCACACTTGATCCATGGCTCGACAGAGAACCGCTTCACCGTGGAGTACTGCCCCGGAACCTTAACTCGGGAAGAAATCCGAAGCGTCGGCTATGAATATGGAGAATGGAGCCGGGCCATGAAAGAATATTCCGTGGCTGACATCAACGATGGCTGGCACGAAAGCCGCGAAGGCGAAGAGTTCTACTTCATCCGAAATCCTGGCCTCGGCCTATGGATGCATCGACAACACCGTCACGCATTTTAGGAAGGACTCGCGTTCCACGATGGTTGCCAGCCCCCCTCTCAGCACATCCGTCCTGATTGATTAGCGGCGTCTCGTTCGTTTCAGTGGTTCGATTTGACCATCGACTTCGAAGGAAACCGGAACGGAACCAGGAAGAGCCAACGCATCGGCAAGGGGCGGTGGGACTCCCTTGCTAGACTCACCTTCAGGAACCAAACCGCCCTGCGAACCGGAACCTTCGCCTGATCCATCGAGCACCGGTCGATTCATCGCATTGATAATAATGAGGATATCCAGCGGAGAAACCTTGCCGTCGCCATCGACGTCCAAATCTCCATAGCTTTCACCTTCACCACGAGGCTTCACTACACCAGGGCCATTGGTGTTGATGTAGTTGATGATCGTCAGCGGATCCAGCGGGGTCACCTTGCCATCGCCATCGACATCCATGGGATTGATGTCGTTGTGATAAGGGGTTGCATCCGGAATCACTCGCAATCGGTCGGCACGTTGCAAACTGGTGCCATAATTCCTCGATGTCGCGGTAAACGTAAGATCGATCCACCCTGGTTCCGAATAAGTCACACTCGTACCGGGCTTCAGTCGTACCACGCTACCAACCACTTCGAATCGCGGATCCGAAACGGTCACGTCATAGACCTCGTTCATGTCGGGATCGATGACCGATATATTTCCAACAACGTAGCCAGGTTTCTTTTCAGGGACTTGTCCACTCCCGGTCAAAAGCATCCCGGTGGGAGGATCGTTTTGGTCTCTCACTTGGACGGTTACTGTCTTCTTGATCGAATCGGCCAGAGCAACCTCTGTGGCCGAAATAACTAGTACCACAGCTTGCTCGGATTCGTAATCGAGTGAAGCGCCTGGAGCGAGCACCAAAACCCCTCGGTCGATCAAAAACCTTCCATCAGAAACCGTGTATCGGTATTGGCTGTCGGAGTCTTTATCGATCACCCGTACCGCGCCGAGTGATACTCCTGATTTTCCTTCATCGACAAACAAGCTGTTCGGGGTATCGATCCCTTCGGGGGGATCATTGACCGGTTGGACCTGCACCGTCAGCGTTTGCGGAAGAGACCAATCTCGTCCGTCGTAGGCTTGCACGACCACCGAATCGATGCCATTGGCATTTGGACTTGGAGAGAAAACACCACCGGATGCGGCGGCCCACTGCCACGTCCCAATCGAACCGTTGGATTCGCGAATCACGTAAAAAATCGATTCCCCATCCCTATCCTTGGCCGATTGGTCAAACCAGTTCCGGGCAATTGCGATCGGAGAATCTTCCTGAGTACTGATGCTGGGCAATGCCTGAAGCGTCGGCTTAGCGTTGTAACCGCGGCTTCGCACACCGATGGCTACCTGATGAATTACTCCTTCGCTAATTGCTGCGGCGCTGGCTCCGGGCAACGCCAACGAATGACGGTACAAACTGCCGTCGCGAATCCCTACCAACGTATCGTTCAGGTAGCCCATCGCCCAAGAGGTCTTGTCCACGGCCATGCGAGATCCCGCATCCGAGAACAAGACATCAAATTGCTTGACCCACGTCTGCGTCGACCAGCCGAGAATCCGCGAAGGATTCGATCGTGAGGAGGTTATCAAGACGCCTCGACTCGAATCGAAGACGGAAGGCCCCGCGGCATCCACAAGGTTTGCTAAGGTGGGCAACCCTGGACTGTTGTCCAAAACCATCACACCATTCGCCGAAGTTAAAACAATCTTCTCACCGGCTGGAGAGCTGCTGGAGAACCGGATACTCGCTCCTTCTGGGCCTGCAAAAGCACGCTCTGCGGTAAGTTCGAAAACGCCGCCCACGACTCGGTAGGACGAGATACGCTGGCCACCGTCGACCGTCGGTTCTTGCACAACGAGGGATTGTCCTCCGCTCGTGTGAACGATGGAGCCCGGCGTTAGTCCATCGACAACCGGGCTGGAACCTATCGACCACGCCTCCCCTGCACCCATCTCAGCCCCGTTGGCGACAGAAAACAATCCCTCGCCATTGGCAGACTTGCCACGAACATAAACGTAGCCATCAACACTAAAGATCTGACTGGGTCTCTCAACCGACACCGGGAGATCCTCAAGACTTCCCGTGCTCAAATCAAAAGCAACCAGTCTCTGCGAAAGATTTTGCTCGACAATCGCGATCCCATTGTTCAAATCGATCATCGCGGCAGCTTTAATAGCGCCATCGAAGGGGATTCTTTGTTGGACGGATCCTGTTTCAACATTCAATCGCTGGATGGCGTTTCCGGTAGTAAACCAAGCAACATCATCGGATTCCCAACGCAATGATTGCTGTAGTCCCAGATTGGACAACCATGTTCCACCGGGTGCTGGCAGCGTTGCCGTTGTCTGAACCAAGGTTCTCGACTCACCCAGCAAACGGACCGAATAGTTACCTGGCTTCAAACCACTAAAGCGAGCCACCCCATTCGCGTCGGTAACGCCGAGTGGTTCGTTGGCTTGTTGCACCCCGTCGGAATTGAAATCGACGTAAACAACCTTGTCAGGTAGAGCTGATGTGCTGGATGCCGATTGGCGGGCGGAGTTCCAGTCGTCAAAGACGAACACCTCCAAGCCGGCCATGAGCCGTCGATCTTCAAGACGGTCGAACTGCAAACGGCGATTGCGAACCGCACCATGGACAGCCCGCTGCCTGAGCTCTAATCTTCGTTTAGGGTTAGCCATAATGACACATACCCGTATCTTGATTCGCGGTGAAAAACCGTAAGATGAGGAAACCCTTACTCGCGCGATCCTTCCCGCAACAATAATGGCTCTGTGTGTGTGCCTCTAAATGTACCGAATTTGGAATCGCCCTGAGAAGCGATCTCCCCCGATTTTTCCTATTTTTCAAATTCCGAACGTTCCCGAAAATGGCAGCCAAATCCCACTTAACGCATGAAAACCAGGCCTTCCAGATGCTTTCGAACGCGATTTGCGGCTGCCTCCTACTGCTGATCGCGACTTCGCCCGCCCTCGGTCAGTTAGCGGATCAACGCTACCAGTTGGGCCGTCGGCTCATCCGTTTCGAGACCGCTTGGCAGACCGCAAACCCAGACCAGCGAACAGCTTCCGTAAAGCCCGTCGAGCAAGCGGTCTCAAGTTTTTTCGGACTGCAACTCGCCGAGGCAGCAAAGCGGCTCGATCAAGCTCGCGCGATCGTGGAACCGTTTCCCATCGAGCAACAGCCGATGTGGCTCGAAGCCAACCAGCACTTTGTAGATATCGAAACACTAATCATCGATCCATCGATCTCCCCTGTAACGTTTCGGGTGCAGAAGCTTTATCGGCTAAAGACGCCACCATCGGACCAATCGGAATCCAATTCCGATCCCGCAGCGGATTCGCCAGAAACACTCAAGGGAACACTGCAACTCAACTTGTTCTCGCGGAATAGTTTGTCGCGAGATGGGTTGTCGCAGGATCGTCCGCTTGCCAGCACCACCCTTGAAAACCCGACGCTCGACGCATGGACGACATGGGCACTCCCCTCGCTCCCCAACGGCGACTACACGATACGAGCAACCTTGAATCTGAACGGCATGGAATCGGAAATCATTTCAGAGAATCTCACTCTGTGCCAAGGCCTCGATAAAAAATCCGAAGCGATAACGGCTTGGTATGAAAGTAATCGCAGAGGAAAAGGGGACTCCAAGCAATCCTCCGCGCGTATGCTCGCCAAGGAGATTCTCCAAATATGCAAAGGCGCTGCGTGCGAGACGGACATCCCCTGGACACAATGGATCGAGGACTTTGAGTCTCTCTCAGACGATTCCGTGCCCTTCGACCAGTGGATCCAATCCCAGCCTAGGACTTCCCGCTGGTGCCAATTAAGCAACGGTAACAAGTCGCAGGTCATCCGGCTCCAAGTACCTTCCGCTTTGGATAAACCGACACCGGTACTCTTTGCATTTCACGGCGCCGGGGGTAGCGAAAATATGTTTTTCGACACCTACGGTGCAGGGCGTCTCATCAATCTCGCAAGCGAACGAGGGTGGATCGTGATCGCACCGCGCCAGACACTCAACGGACTTGGTTTAAACACCATGGAAATGCTCGACGAATTGGAAAAACTTTTACCGATCGACCGAAGCCGGGTCATGTTGGTAGGGCACTCGATGGGCGCAGCACAAGCGATGCAACAAGTGTCCAACTATCCGCAACAAATTCGCGCCGTCGCAGCACTAGGTGGAGGGGGTATGGTAAAGCGCAGCATCGCTCTCGAGCAAATCCCCTTTTATGTTGCCGCCGGAGACCGCGATTTCGGACGACCTCGCGCAATGCTCCTGGCCAAACAACTCAAGGAGATCAAAGCTAACGTACAATACAAAGACTTCGAGAACGTGGAACATTTAGTGATTGTCCAAGCCGCCCTCGACGATGTCTTTCGTTTTTTCGATGAGACTCTAGCACCTTCAAAAAACGGAACCTCGAATCTCACCAATGACCAACCCTAGCCAGCCCATCCAGAAAAATGCCTACCGCGTTTCCGTCTCAGGAATGACGTGCGACCATTGCAAACGGGCTGTTGAAAACGCCGTGCGATCCGTCCCAGGTGTCACCGATGTAAGCGTCGATCTCGCTGGCGGAATCGCAAGCGTCTCAGGTCGATTTTCCGCACAGGATATCGTGCATGCCATCGAGGGAGAGGGCTATGTTGTCAAGCCTATATCCCTAGGCGAATCCTGCTGATGCCATGAGCAAATCCTTTTCTTCAGGGACACCCCCGAATCTCGAACTGTCCGTTCATGGAATGACGTGCGCTGCCTGCGTTGGCCGCGTTGAACGGGCCATACGAAAAGTGCCTGGTGTTCGAAGCGCGAACGTGAACTTGGCCACCGAACGCGCTCATGTGGAACTGGATAATTACTCGGACAAATCGATCGAAGAAGTAACGCGAGCTATCCGAGACTCTGGCTACGAAGCTCACATCATCTCGAACGCCGACGACGTCACGAAAATCGATCGATCGAAAACAAGCTCGACAACGGAGAAAATCCATCTTTGGATCGCATGGGGATTTGCGGTGCCAATTTTCATGATCTCGATGGCTCCGATGCTAGTCCCGTCATTGATGACTCTCATGATGGGTGTTATGCCCATGGAACACTGGAACCTGCTCCTTTGGTTTCTGGCAACACCGGTCCAGTTCATTCCAGGGCTAAAGTTTTACAAACATGCATACGCGAGCATTCAGCAACGATCTCCGGACATGAATTTCTTGGTGGCTACAGGAACAACTGCGGCCTACGGCTTTAGCTCGTTGGTTACATTTTTCCCCAACTGGCTCTCGGAGGAAGCGAACCATGTCTATTTTGAATCGTCTGCGGTTGTGATCGCTTTCGTTTTGCTCGGCAAATACCTTGAGGAACGCTCCAAAAGGGAAACTCGAAACGCATTGCAGGCTCTCGTTCGACTTCAACCCCGTATCGCGCATCGCCTATCGTCGGCCCCCTCGCTCAAAGCTCTCCCTCTAGCCTTTCCTGCCTTGGAGGACATCGATGTCCATCAACTGCAACTTGGCGACATCATTCAAGTCCGCCCAGGAGAATCGATCCCAATCGATGCCACGGTGGAATCAGGTACCAGCTTTGTCGATGAGAGCATGATCACCGGCGAGCCGATACCTGTTGCCAAATCCCAGTCGATGCCAGTGATCGGAGGTACGGTTAATGGAAACGGAACCTTGGTAGCACGCGTCACCGCCATTGGCAACGAAACTGTCCTCGCTCGAATTACCTCCCTAGTCATGGAAGCTCAATCGAGCAAGCCGCCGATCCAACTCACCGTAGATCGTGTCGTCAACTGGTTCGCTCCAGCAGTGATAGTTATCGCGATGATTACTGCGATCGGCTGGTTTCTAGGAAGCGCAGAACATCGTGTTGAGAACGCATTGGTCCATTCCGTAGCGGTCCTCATTGTCGCTTGTCCATGCGCAATGGGATTGGCAACCCCCATCAGCATGATGGTTGGTAGCGGTCGCGGCGCAGAATTAGGTCTTCTCTTTCGCAGCGGCACATCCTTGCAAAACCTTAGCTCGGTACAAATCGCACTCTTTGATAAAACCGGGACCTTGACCCAAGGGCATCCCGAATTGACAGACATTAAGATTCTCGATCAGGATTTAGAAGGAGAGATCCTCGCGCTGGCTTCACTCGCCGCTCAGTCTTCTGATCACCCTATTTCGAAGGCAATTGTCGCAGCCGCAATCGAGCGCTCCGAAAATCATCCACAGCGTGACAAATGGGTGGTTGTCGGATCCCAAGCAGTTCCAGGCCGTGGGGTTGAAGCCAAGCTCAGTGATGGGCGAACAGTATTCCTGGGCTCTTATTCATGGATGATGGAACTCGAAAAGAACTCGCCGGAGTCGGACCACCTCAACGA
Source organism: Pirellula sp. (assembly GCA_046318275.1). Lineage (GTDB taxonomy): Bacteria > Planctomycetota > Planctomycetia > Pirellulales > Pirellulaceae > JBKCUI01. The sequence continues at coordinate 78,390 of JBKCUW010000012.1, forward strand.
CGAGATCCAAAATCAAGGTAAAAGCTGCAGTTGGGTCGCGATGGACGCTCGCATCCTCGGAGTGTTGCTCGTCTCCGATCCCATCAAACCGGAAGCAGCGGAAGCAATCCAGAAGATTGTGCGACTTGGGATTGTCCCAACCATTGTATCCGGCGACCATCGGGTAGCCGTCCAACAGGTCGCGTCCGATCTCGGTATCAAGGATTGGTTTGCGGAAACCATGCCTTCCCAGAAAAGCGACCGAATCAATACCCTTCAGGCATCTGGAAAACAAGTCGCTTTTATCGGAGACGGAATCAACGACGCACCCGCTATTGCCAGCGCCAATGTCGGTATCGCTATCGGTACAGGAACCGAGGTCGCAGCCAGCGCCGCGGACGTCGTGCTCATTTCTGGAAACCTAACCTTGGTTCCAACCGCTATCCGGTTGGCCAAGGCGGTGCTTGCCAATATTCACCAAAATCTCTTCTGGGCGTTCGCCTACAACATCATCTTGATACCAGTGGCAGCTGGAATCTTAACTCCGATCACTGGCTGGAGCCTTACTCCGATGCTTGCGGCAGCTGCGATGAGCTTGTCTAGCATCTTTGTTGTCGGCAACGCATGGCGATTGCACCGCTTTCGCTGAGCGGGTGGCTAGCAACCACAATGCGACTAATAACCAAAAGGGTAGCTTGCTGACAACATCGCAATTCCGATCGTAAGCTCCACCGTTGCACCGATGACATTTTCTAACGACCAGCTGCGTTCGAACCCAATTATCATCACTCGAATGCATCCAGCCGCGCACCATGCGCCTCCAACCACAGTGAAGACCGCACTCGATTGGGCGATCAAGCAACCAACTCCTAGACCGATAAAGAACCCGCCGTAAGTGGCTCGAAGCTCCGAGCCACCAAGTGGACTTTTCGCTTCAATCCCGAGTACTCGAGCCACCGAATTTGGGAACAGCAGTGCAAGACATCCTAACCCTACATTGATCAATGCGCCGAAATTGGGGAGTAACATCGCGATTGGCCTTTTCGAATCGGGGCTTTGAAATCACTAACGAACGACAAATTAGAACATTGACATGATGGCTATCGAAAATCGCGAGAACGAAGATCGATCGGGCCAATGGTCTGTGTTAAATCCTCAATCTTGCTTGCAATAACGTGGATGATTCCCTTTCGATTCTCGAGCGTACCGTGTACCAACCAGGCGTTCGACTGCTTACAGACTAGGTAGTACGATTCCCATGTACTCGGATGAAGCACCAGATTGATACTACCCGTTTCGTCTTCCATGGTCACAAAGGTTATCCCTTTCGCTGTCCCCGGTCGTTGTCTCAACAAGATCAATCCAGCCACACGGACGAATTGATGGTGGCGCAACTCTGGCAACTCGCTAGCGGTCTTCACTCGAAGCTTTTGCAATATGCTTCGATAGAACTGGATGGGATGACCGCGAAGTGATACTCCGGTCGTTTCATAATCCGCGACAACCTCCTCGAACGGATGCATGGGTGTGAGAAAACTAGGCAGCGGATCGTCGTGATCCACATTCGCAGTTCCGAATAGTGGAAGCGTTGAGCCGTTTTTTTCTTGCCCCAGTGCTTGCCAATACGCCGCGCGACGGTCTCCAGACAAGCAATTAAGTGCTCCTGAGTCGGCGAGAACTCCTAGGGTCGCTTGAGTCAACGCACACCTCCGTACCAAATCGGATTGATCGGCAAAAAAGCCATCTCGACGACGCTGCTGGACGATGGCGGCAGCCGTTTCCGCATTCATTCCTCGGACCATACACAGTCCTAATCTCAAATGCCGATCGGCTTCGGTTAGCGTGCACTCCAAATCACTAGCATTGACATCCACAGGTAAAACAGTGACACCATGCCGCTGCGCATCGGCGATCAATTGCGCAGGCGCGTAAAACCCAAGCGGTTGGCTGTTGAGCATCGCGCAGCAAAACACTTGCGGATAGTGATGTTTGATCCAACAGGATGCGTAGACGAGCAAAGCAAAACTAGCAGCGTGGGATTCAGGGAACCCGTATTCTCCAAAGCCGCGAATCTGCATAAATACGCGCTCAGCAAATTCTTCATCAAGTCCTCGAACTCGCATCCCCTCGATCAGCTTGCGTTTGAATTGATCGATGACACCAGGGCGGCGCCACGCCGCCATAGCGCGACGCAACTGATCCGCTTCGCCAGGAGTAAAACCAGCCGCCACGACGGCCAATCGCATGGCTTGCTCTTGAAAAATCGGCACCCCCATCGTCTTACGAAGAACCGCAGCGATCTCCTCGGTAGGATAAGGTGGCTGGATCCCCGATTCTCTCGCCGCCAAGTACGGATGCACCATGTTTCCCTGGATTGGTCCAGGCCTCACAATGGCAACCTCGATCACCAAATCGTAAAAACACCTCGGCTTCAGTCGGGGGAGCATGCTCATCTGTGCCCGACTCTCGATTTGAAAGACGCCAACCGTATCGGCTCTGCAGATCATGTCATAGACGGTCGCGTCAGCGGGAGGAATCGTCGCCAGCGTGAGCGGCCTCTCGAAATGCTTGTGAATCAAATCTAAACTTCGATGGATCGCGGAGAGCATGCCCAACGCGAGACAATCGACCTTGAGTATCCCCAACTCATCGAGATCATCCTTGTCCCACTGAATGATCGTGCGGCCGGGCATCGATGCGTTTTCAATCGGACAAAGTTCACACAAGGCACCTTGGGTCATCACCATGCCCCCGGTATGTTGTGAGAGATGCCTGGGAAAACCAAGAATAGACCGGACCAAATAAAGAAATCGCTTCCCAACATCCGATTCCGGATCGATGCCGACTTGTTCGCACCGAAGTCCTAAATCATCAACACCTCCGCGACCGTCGATGATTTTTGCCAGACCATCGATGTGATCCTGGGACAAACCGATCGCCTTGGCGGACTCCCGTACCGCGGAGCGTATTCGGTAGGTGGTGACCGCTGCGGTCATTCCCGCCCGATGCCGCCCATACTTTTCATAAACATACTGAATGACTTCCTCACGACGCTGGTGCTCAAAATCGACATCGATATCGGGAGCTTCATTCCGTTCACGACTGATGAATCGCTCGAACAAAAGGTCATACTGGCTGGGGTCCACACTGGTCACCCCTAAACAGTAGCAGACCGCGCTATTGGCCGCCGAACCGCGGCCTTGGCAAAGGATATTCCGAGATCTAGCGAATCGCACTAAATCCCAAACGGTTAAAAAATACGCTTCGTATCGGAGATCCTCAATCAGCTTTATTTCGTACTTGAGCATCTCGACTACGCGGACGGGAACCCCTTTCGGATAACGCTCCTTCGCCCCTTGCCATGCTAATTGTTTGAGATACTCCACGGCCGAAATCCCATCGGGCGCCCATTCCGTTGGGTATTCGTATTTCAAGCAATCCAAACTGAAATCCAGCCTTGCTGCAATCTCGGTTGTTGCATCGATCGCTGCGAGATGATTGCGGTACTGGTGAAGAATCCCGTCAAGCGACTTCATCGCATACGTAGCGTTCGCAGGTCGAAAACGCGACACCTGCTCGATAGTGGTTCCACTCCCAATCGCGCTGATGCAATCATGGAGCAGCATCCGCTCGACATTGTGGTAAAGGCAACCACCGGTCGCGACCAAGGGCACCCCTGACAGACCACTAATTCGCTGTAGCCGCTCCAGTTTAGCAGTATCGTTTACTCCCGCGTGCAGATGGCTGATCAGATACGCGCGATCCCCCATCAGCTCATGAAATTGCGAAAGCCACGCAATCCATGGGGTATCTTCGCGAGCATTGAAATCCACCCCTGCGGTACACCACAACGATTCGGGGATTGGCGTAACATCAATACCTGCCGCCTGAGCATAGTCGCCATCAATGCGTGGAGGCGAGCTCAATGGCGAACTTATCGGCTGAACGTTGCAGAACGAGTCATCCGATCCGATGGTTGTAGCGCGATGATCCGAATCACCGAGCCCTTGCTCGTGCGGAATATGCCCCCAGGACATCACCGGCGATGATTTCGGTTTCGGGACGCCGTTCGAGCTTCTGGGATCAACACGAGGGATAAGCCCAGCCAGCCAATGGGAAGAGTGGTTTGCGATATCGTGCCATGATATCTCGCAATACCCCTTTTGAGCCCTCAAACGCCCAAGGCTTAGTAGACGGCATAAATCACCGTAGCCTTTGCGATTCCTCGGCCAAACCACGAGGGGAGGCCCATCGATGGGATTGAGCTCGCAACCGACGTAGAAGGGCAAACCAAGGTCCTTCGCAGCGGTGTGCGCCCGAACGATTCCTGCGAGAGTATCTCGATCGGTGACTGCCAGCCCGCGATAACCTAGTTCGACAGCACGTGCAGCTAACTCATGCGCGTGAGAAGCCCCCTCGAGAAACGAGAAGTTGGATTTGCAGTGCAATTCGACGTAGTTCACCATGGGCTAATCGGCCCTCCATGGTGAACTAATTTATCCTCCAAATGGGACTTCAAACATCGCGGATGCAAGAATTGTAGACCGCAATGCCAGAAACCTTTTGAAGCACTTCATTGCCGGCGAACGGCTGCTAATGGTCTTGTTGACGAGCCAGCTCGTCGCGGAGTCGAGCCGCCAATTCATACTGCTCGGTTTTCACAGCCTCTGCTAAACGCTCTTGTAAGGTTGGACCGAGTGCGTACTCCTCACGAAGCGAGTCTCTCAGCTTGCTGAGTTGCTGGACCATCTCGTCCTCATCGAATTCTTCTTCGGCTTCGTGTTCGATGAAGACCTCTTTCATCTGCTCAAGTCCGGCATTGATCTGAGCGATCGCATTCTCTGCATCGGATTCATCAAGAGCAGCCAATGCTGCAGCTTGGGTCCGATGGAACAGTACGAACGGACGGTACTGCTCGTGGCTCATGGTCCATTCTTCGTCTGGGGAATGATCTCTACAGACATCCATCAGAGACAATGTATGGTCCGCATCCTCGACGGCACGATGGTAATGTTCGAGCCTCAGCCAGGAGATTCTTCGGTGGTAATACTGCGCGAACTCTCGATCGGCTTCAAAGCATTGCTCTTCATCCATCAAGAACTCAGGCTTCTGTTTTTCGAGTTCGAGCATCTGATCGAGCACCGTCGCGAAGCCTTGGATCGACTGCCCATCCGGTCTACCTTGAGTTTCCATTTGCAGGACTCCCAAATCGACTCGCATCTGAATTACGTCCCGACCTTCGTCATTTTTGACTAGGCGAACCGAGAGAGTGTGCGGGTCAAATCCCCAATCGCGCAGGATTTCGTCCAGCCCTTTTGAAGAACTCATTGCGACCTTTCTCAAATCGACTTTTTGCGCATGGGGTCGTGCTTTCATCCAATTTCTCGAACCCGAAAACGTTGATCCGCGTTGGCCTACTGCCAGTCGGCCCGTTGCCTTTTCTGTGGCTCGATGGTGCGTCGACACGACTGATGTTTCCTTCAGCGAGTGCGACACGCGACCTGACTCGTCATCGAAAAAAACGGGTGGCTCGGATGAGAAGTTGTTCGGAATTTCTCGATCAAAGCGACCTGACAAGTCACCTCGGTAGTATACCACGCAACATCGTAAGCGAAATCCAAAGCGGTTTTGCTTTCGGGATTTCTCCTTTCATGAAAAGTGTTCGCAATCCCCGATGGCGAGGCTAGTCCTCGAGGGGTAATTCGATACCCCTCGCAGCGACCAAGCGACCCAATCACGATCGCGAAAATCGGTACAAAGCGTCTTTAGAGCGAATCCATGGCCCGGGTCGACGGGCCCCTGAAAACTGCAAAAAGCCTCAGGAATTAAATGCTTTTCCTGAGACGTTTCTCCGTTCCTTCCATTCGCCTAGACCATCTCTTTGCTACAATTCCTTCCCCGTGAGAATAAGAAAAACTGCCTATTTGAAACTTGGTTTCCCAGTTTCGCAAAGTCAGTTCGCAACTCCGGTATGTCATCTCGATCGGGTCGGCTCATGTGTGGCAGACATGACGGGTGTAGGGATTGCAAGGGTTGGATAGGGACAGTGCTGAATGCAACAATCGTTTTATCAACATCGGCTCGCGAACGGATTGGTCGTCTTGGGCGAGCGGATGCCTTGGCTGGAGTCGGTTGCCTTTACTTTGATGATTCCCGGGGGGACCTGCCGCGAAACAACACCGCGAGCCGGCCTCGCGGGCCTCTCGCTCGAGTTATCTCAGCGGGGAGCCGGGCCATGGGGTAGCCGAGAAATCGTTGAACAACTCGACTTCCTCGGCGTCGAACGCTCTAGCACCGTCTCTACGTTCCACACTACGGTGAGCATGGCGGCCATGGCGAGAGTCCTAGAACCGGCACTCGAAGTTGCCGCCGCGATGGTCCTGGAACCTCACTTCCCAGAAGAAGAACTCGAGGAAGCACGCCAATCGGCGCTGCTCGAACTCTCCTCGATCGAGGATGATCCGGCTCAGAAATGCTTTAAGGAACTCAAGCAACTCCGCTTTGGGGAAATCTTCGGCCGATCATCTCTCGGGACGGAATCGGGATTGCAAGCGATCACGCACCAGGACTGCGTCGATTTCCATGCGAGGAACTGTCGCCCTCAAGGTTCCGTGCTGGCGCTCGCTGGAAACTTTGATTGGGATCAGTTTGTTAAGCTAGCGGAAAAACTCTTCGGTGGATGGAGTGGGCACGCAGCCTCAGAGCCGAGCCCAGTCATCTCGCATCGCGGATCAACCCACCTGCAACACGATAGCCAACAAACTCATATCGCGTTGGCTTACGACTCGGTCCCCTACAACCATCCCGAATATTACCGCGGCCGCGGTATCGTCGGTGTGCTGAGCGACGGGATGAGTTCTAGACTGTTCACGGAAGTCCGCGAAAAACGAGGACTCGTCTACGCAGTCTCTGCCTCCTCGCATTCGCTGAAAAATTGCGGTAGCGTGCTGTGCTACGCAGGCACAACCTCCGCGAGAGCTCAAGAAACCCTCAACGTCACCGTCGAAACGATCCGAGATATCCGCAATGGAATCGATCCGGATGAGTTGTCTCGGCTCAAGTCGCGTGTTCGAACCTCGTTGGTGATGGAACAGGAAAGCAGCACTTCGCGAAGCTCCCAAATAGCCTACGACTGGGTCTATTTGGGACGCGTACCTCCTCGACAAGAAGTCCTCAGCGAGATCGAATCGCTGACCTGCGAAAACTTGGTTGAGCATTTTCTGAAGTTTCCACCCCAAGGATGGACGCTGGTTACGATTGGTCCCGAGCCACTGGAGTTTGCTGATGCAGTTTCGAACTGAAGTCTTGGACAATGGGCTCGAGGTGGTCGCAGAGATCAACCCAGATGCCTTCAGCATGTCCATCGGATACTTCGTGAAGACGGGCTCTCGCGATGAAACCCACGATATCGCCGGCGTCAGTCACTTTCTCGAACACATGATGTTCAAAGGCACCGCGCGTCGAACATCGGTCGATGTCAACCGAGAACTGGACGACCTCGGATCGCAATCCAACGCGTACACCAGCGAAGAGCAAACGGTGTACTACATGAGCGTCCTGCCTGAAAATCAGTGCGCAGCCTTGGATCTGCTCACCGACATGATGAGACCATCGCTTCGCGATGAAGATTTCCAAACGGAGAAACAAGTCATCCTGGAGGAAATCGCGATGTACGACGACCAACCTCCGTACGGGGCGATGGAGCGGGCCATGGAAGCCTATTTTGGCTCCCATCCACTTGCAACACGGGTTCTCGGGACGCGTGACACAGTGACCGCTCTCACCTCCGAAGCAATGCGAACCTACCACGAAGCACGCTACGCGCCAAACAACCTCTGCCTCGTGGCCACGGGTGCCGTCGACTTTGATGCGCTCGTCAAGGAAACGGCAAGTCGCACCAAATCGTGGAAGGCATCCAACATCTCCCGCAAATTAGGACCTCCGAAAGTCCAATCGCAGACGATTGGGATGGTCCATCCTCCCGCCACTCAGCAATACACGCTCGAGTTCTCGCCAGGGCCTGGCTACCTCGACCCCGATCGCTATGTGACGCGAGTCCTCGGTTCGATCCTCGGCGATGATACTGGCAGCCGCCTCTTCTGGGATTTGGTCGATACCGGATTGGCTGACACCGCAGTGGCTTACACTCAGGAATTCCAAGACTGCGGCGTGTTCGGCATTTATTTGGCCTGCGCACCCGACCAACAGACCGAAAACTGGGCACGCATCGAAGCGATCTTGGCCTCAGCGATCGAATCACCTATCACCGAACGAGAATTGGATCTGGCGAAGAACAAGATTTGCGCCGGAATGATCCTCGCCTCAGAACGGCCCAGCAACCGTCTCTTCTCCGTCGGAAACGCTTGGACGATCCGACGAAAATACGAAGGCGTTCGCGATGCGGCAGAACACTACCGACAAGTCTCCTTGGACCAAGTCCAACAGGCATTTATCAAGTTGAAAGATCGTCAACGCGTTCTCATTAGCGTCGGCCCGGAATAACCCACGAACCATTCAGCGGCCTCCCAACATCGGCTAGGACTCTTGCTATGTTTTCTGTAGATAGCGTTCGCTCGCAGTTCCCATCCCTCGCACGACTCCAAAACGGCAAAACCATCGTTTACTTGGATGGACCAGCTGGTACCCAAGTCCCCCAGTCGGTCGCTGATCGCGTCTCCGATGTCCTCATCCATCACTCGGCTAATCGCTCAGGGAAATTCATCACCAGCCACGAAGTCGATGCGATCATGGATGAAGCCCATCGAGCCGCAGCCGATTTGCTCGGCGCTGACGATCCTCGTTCGATCGCCTTCGGGCCGAACATGACCACCATGACGCTTCAGTTTTCGCGAGCTCTCGCCAAGACGTGGAAACCAGGAGACGAAGTCGTTGTTTCCCAACTGGATCACGATGCAAACTTCACTCCCTGGATCCTCGCGGCCGCGGATGCTGGAGCCACGATTCGACGGATCGATATCGATCCTATCGATGCGACTCTCTGCATGAAATCGCTCGCCGACCAATTAGGACCCAAAACTCGTCTCGTTGCTGTCACCGCAGCTTCCAACGCCGTCGGCTCGCTCACCGATATCCCAACCATCGCAAAAATGGTGCATGCAGTGGGTGCAGAGCTATTCGTCGATGCGGTTCACTTTGCGCCGCATCGTCGCATCGATGTCAATCGCTGGGACTGCGACTTCATGGTCTGCTCCGCTTACAAATTTTTTGGCCCCCATATCGGGATCCTTTACGGTCGCCCCGAACGCATGCAGGAACTCAAACCCTACAAACTACGCCCTTCTCCTGATTCGATTCCAGGCCGATGGATGACGGGTACGCAAAATCATGCATGCATCGCTGGTGTGACCGCCGCCATCGATTACATCGCATCTCTCGCTGGTACAGGCACCTCGCGTCGCGAGAAACTCGATTTAGCATTCAACGATATCGTGACTGTTGAAACCCATTTGATCACCCAACTCATCGAAGGACTACAACGCATCCCTGGTATTAAGTTATTCGGGATTACCGATGCAGATCGCTTGCAACTGCGAGCTCCAACCGTAGCCTTCCAAATCGCTGGTATCAGCTCGGCTGACGCTGCAGCAACCTTGGGCGAACAAGGAATCTGCGGCTGGCACGGGAATTACTACGCTCTGCCCCTCACCGAAGCTCTCAAGACGGAGCCGGAGGGAATGGTGCGACTCGGCTGCATGCACTACAACACCCAAGACGAAGTGGCTCGAACTCTGGATGTAATCCGAACCATTGCCAGCGCGGTTGCATAGCCCTGGCAATTCCAAGCCCCCGTTCCCCTACGCGGCTCTATCCGCCACCAAACGCTTACTTCAACGGCATCCCCGGTTCCGCTTTACCGTTGGTAGTCAGAATCTGGAAGTGATGAACTCCCGCTGCCAGCGGATGGTCGCTGGTCCACACGATTTTCTTTTCTGGTGTGACTTCGACCATCGATACCCCAGTATTGGCCGCATGCGAACCTACGACCGTGTTCCCATTTGCCAGCCGCTGCGAGCCACAGGGATCCTTGAAAAGTCCGCCGACATCTTCGTTGGTGATCTGCCAAACAATGTCTCCGACTGGATTGAATTCGACAGCCTTGTTCCCGTGTGTCAGCGAAACCAACGTGTTTCCATTGTCCAATCGGATCGCCGTGAATGGCCAATTCTCAGCCGGCCGTCCACCGATCGACGCGAGGTCCGTTTTCATGGTCCGCAACACCTTCCCGTCGGGTGCATACTCTTTCACGGAAAAGGCGAGCAAGTGTGGTACTAAGTAGTTGCCGTTGCGAAGCTGCCTCGCCATGCGTGTTTGCATGTGCGCATTGTCTGTTTCCGGTTGCAGTGGAACCTCAACCTGAATCTTGGCAGCACTGTCCACCTCGAGCAATCGCGGCTTCGCCCCCAACTCCGTGATCAATGTATTCCCGTTGTACAACCGCTGAGCGGTGCCAATTTCACGATTCGCAGCATCTAGCTTGTAAAGAAAAACCACCTTCTTCTCCCGAGTGACTTCCTCGACCCGATCGGAATATGCCAACAGCACGTTTCCGTTCGGTAGAACGAATCCATCGCGAGATCCACCGGAGTATTCCCACGCAGCGACTCCATCTTCTCCAATGATTGCAGTCTTCGCTCCTAGGACTAAATACGAATGGCGAATCGCGTCCTGGGCTGCACCAACCGATGGAAGCAATGCCAGAATCGCCAGCATCGTTGTGCGAGAACCGAACAGATATCGATTGCTCATTTTCGACAGCGAAGAGAACCACGTTTGAACCAAAGGCCAGGAAGCACTCGTTGTTATCATCATCGATTTGTAGGTTTTTGGGTTTGGTACGAGGTAATGGAGTTCGAGATCAGTCGCTATCGGACGGAAACGATTCGAACGGGAACAAAGGGTGTCGTCGGTAATGATAATCCATCTGGCCCAAATCTGCACAGGTTGAGCCAGGGGTATTTACCCGCACGAAGCGATCGCAAACCTCGCGATAAGCTGCGAGAGGTGCGTGAACTCCTTTGGCAACCAACACTCGGAACGACTTTGGATCGAGTCCGCACGACAACAACTGCTGCAGGCTAAATGGAACCATCCGTTTGCTGGTTAGCAATAGTGTCATCGGATGCTCGCACGCTCTTACGACGACGGTGGCCCCTTGATCAAATTCTACGATCCCACCATGTCGTGGCTTGGACTCTGAAAAACGTCCTGAATGGATCGAAACAATCTCGACTCGCAAGCGAAGTGGATCACCGTGCGCATGATCGGTATGCCCACCGATCGATAGTTCCGCGGTTGCCCCAACACCGGCGTTGATCGCTTGAACTACTGATTCCGCATCTGCGATGCAAACGAACGCGGGTCCTAGATTGCGCTCGCACAAGGCTCTCGCTAAAACCGTTCCGTCCGCTGCGGAACCACCACCCACGTTGTCGCCCATATCGAGCAGGCCAAAGCGCACCCCGACCGTTGCTTCGACCAAATCCAACGCTGATTTCACGTCGATCAACTTACCTTCCATCGCATGACGATTTCGCCAGAGTGCATTCGCGAGTTCATCCGCCAGTTGTTGTGCCAACTGCAGATCACCGTCGGTTATCACTACCGTCGCCGCACCCATCTCCTTCACATCCGCGTAGGGAAACCCGAGCAGTAGGCTATTGCTGAGCACATGGGGAGAATCTTTTTGTCGGTCTGCAACGGTATAAATTTCCTGCAGGTGAGGTTCGTCGGTACTTTGTCTCTCGATGTTGATGACCAGCGGCGGGAACGCTGCAGCCATTGTCGGCTTCGTTTTCCCCAACAAACAATCGATCAAGATCCCAGCGGCTTCTTCACCCCGTGCGCGCTGATCCAAATGGGGGTTCGTTCGGTATGCGATGATCGCTGTGCATGCCTCGACCATAGCCGGTGAAAGGTTCGCGTGCGCATCGAGGGTGACAACGATTGGCAGTTTCTCCCCAACCAGTTCTCGAATCTGCGCCAACCAGCAACCATCCGCATCGCGATGCTTCTCGGAAACCGCAGCCCCATGAGCAGCCACCAGAAGCCCATCCAACGGCATCGCATGCTGTAACGCGGACCGAGTCCGGTTTAGTAAGTCCTCAAACGCTTCCTCGGAAATCGCCCCCGATGGCATCCCTCGCACTGCAAGGATCGGCACAACCTCAACAGGCACATCCACCACGGCCCGATCCAATCCCGCCAAAAACCCACCCAATTCATGGTGACTCCCGGCAAATCGTTTGAGAATTTCATCCCCGATGGCCACCGTGTCTTCCTCGAAATTTCGCCATGTTGTCGGCGACGCGATGAAGGTGTTCGATTCGTGAAGGAAGGCCAGGATCCCGATTCGCATGGTTGCTCGTTGGCATGTTGAAGCGATCAACTTTCGATGACATCCTCGATTTTACGTGGTAGCAATTCTATCACAACTCGGGAGCATGCTAAAATCCAGCCCTCCACCTCAAAAGGTTTCATGGCGATTGCCGATACGATCTCATAGATCGTGAACGGTAGGCTTGCGGAAAGCAGTAGGATTTATGAATCACGACCTGAATGCGATTCGATCGCACTTGTATGCAGCAGTGATCTGCGATGCGTTGGACCAAATCGGAATGCACCATCAATCGCCGAGAGTTTTACTCCCATTGCAAACCCGATTGCCGGATTCGGCAGGGATTCTAGCGGGACGCTGCAAAACCACGCTTTGGGCCGACATGGCCCATCTGGATCCTGAACCGTATGCACTGGAACTGAAAGCAGTCGATGAATGCAATCCCGACGATGTCTTTGTTGCAGCAGCGGGTGGCTCGATTCGATCGGGAATCTGGGGAGAACTCTTAACGACCGCGGCAAAAAATCGAGGTTGCGTCGGTGCGATCGTCGATGGTGCTATTCGAGATGTGGACAAAATCGCAACGATGCATTTCCCTGTGTTTGCCAAAAGCCGATGCGTGTACGATAGCTTGAACCGACAGCGAGTCATCGATGCAGACATCCCTGTTGAGATCGATGGTGTTCGGTTCGAACCAGGAGATCTCGTCGTCGCCGATGCGGATGGAGTGGTCGTTGTTCCCCAACGTGTTGAAGAGGACGTTTTGAAATTGGCGTTCGCAAAAGTACTCGGAGAGAATCAAGTCCGCGATGCTATCCGTGCCGGCATGAGTTCGAGGGAAGCATTTAAAACCTTTGGTATTTTATAGTTTTAAGGGACCATTCATGATTGAGCCATCAGCATCCAAACAATCCAAGTCCCACACCCCGATCTCACGCCGGGATTGGATCGGTTTAACTTCCGGTGCGATCGCGATGACTGCGATGCATGGAGGAACTCACCTCTGCAGCAATCATCCGCTCGAAAACACATGCTTTGCGAGCGATGAATCGATCCCAAAGAAGAAAGTCGCAGCCGTGGTGACGGTCTATCGAAAAATGTCGCACGCGGATGTCCTCGTCGGAAAAATCCTTGAAGGATGGCAACAGGACGGAGGTCCAGGCCCTGCGTTGGAATTGGTTTCGCTCTACGTCGACCAGTTTCCTGCGGAAGATCTTTCGGTAAAGCTCGCGGAAAAGCATGGCTTCCGCATGTGCAAAACGATTCGGGAAGCGATCACGCTCGGTGGAAATGATGTCGTTGTCGATGGTGTGCTGAGTATCGGCGAGCATGGCGACTACCCCTGGAACGAATTCGGCCAGCATCTCTATCCCCGCAAACGTTTTTTCGAGGAGATCACCGATACCTTTGCTAGCTGCAAGCGTGTCGTTCCTGTGTTCAATGACAAGCACCCAGGACCAGAGTGGAAGGATGCTCAGTGGATGTACGCTCGAGCGAAAGAGCTGCAAGTTCCATGGATGGCTGGGTCCTCGCTGCCGGTTAGTTTTCGCAGTCCCGATGCCAACCTCAACATGGGAGCAAAGGTAGAGGCGTGCGTTGGAATCGGTTACTCGGGGCTCGATATCTATGGCATCCATACTCTCGAGTTTCTGCAATCCATCCTGGAACGCCGCGCTGGAGCCGAGACCGGTGTTCGGTCCGTTCAAGCGGTCCCGACGACGCAGCTCGGACGCTTGTTGGCCGAAGGCATCATCGATGGAAACCTCATGGACCAAGGATTGGCCGTCACGAATACAAATCGCGCGGCAGTCCTCCAATCTCCACCCGCGGACGGCGCAGTTTTCTTGATCGAGTACAAAGACGGTTTGATGGTTCCTGTACTGATGCTACCAGGACTCGCCCAAGGCATCGCGGTAGCAATGAAACCGAGAGGCGAAGCCAGCTTCGCGACACGCGTCGAGGAACGCGAAAAACCGTACTATCCACACTTTGCCTATTTGCTCAAAGGGATTGAAACGATGATCCATACCGGCAAACCAGCTTATCCCGTCGAACGCAACATGCTCACTGCCGGTACCCTCGATCGCCTGCTGGTATCCCTTCGAGAGGGGAATCGCAAAATTGCGACTCCGGAATTAGAAATCGCATACCGACCCACCGATTACACACACGCCCCCCATCTGCAACTGGACGGACTGCGATAGGAAAAGCGTTCAAAAGATGCCCCATACAAGCTATGTGGATCCTCCTGTCTCTAACCGAGCTGCCTCCAACGCCAAATCCTAGCAACACCTCGGTCCCGCCTTGTGCTCCGAGCACCCTTCAACAAATCCGCTCATCGGCGAGCATCACCGAGTGGCCGACAAAAAAGTCACCATGTCAAACGTTGCCGACCGGCGATTTTAGCCCATGGTTTGAATCTTGCGGTTTTTCGTGCTCGTGCCGACAGGACGGTGCTCGACTGCCTGTGAGCCAGAACAGCTAACTCAGCGGTGCACTCGCTGTCAACCGACCCTCCTCCGGCCAGGCCCATGGTCCCTCACCGCTCTAGCGGACTGTCGTTGACTGATGGAGCGTTAGTCTTTAGGTGAACGCGTTCGATTGGCGGATGTTCCTGGCTCGGATCCATTCTCCGAAGGCCAGCTTCTGGGATTGGAGCTTGCGACAGAGCTTCGAGCACTCGCACTGCGAGTATCAGATCGGCGTTACTCTCGGTGACGATGAGCGTCTCGCAGCCGCATGTTCGCAATCGATCCTCCGCACCGCATCGCTGCCGCTCCCGGACATATGAAGCACGCCATGAACACCTCGAACATCACCGATCAACCCCAACGTATCGCGGACTTCCAGTCCGCGCCCGGCGAAGGTCCGCGCCCAGTGCGAAAAAATCGCATTCGAAACCCAAAAACGCATGCTTCGATCGCTCAGAAACATCCCCACTTCGGCGCAGCTACTTGTTCAAAGCACGATTCTCGGACTTGCGCCGAGCAAAATCATCTAAGGGAAAAGATTGAGAAAATCGCGAAACAGCAAAATCGCGTGCAACCCCGCGCCGCCCCCCGCTGCATCGCGTCCCTCTGACGCCTGACGCACTCACTGGCTGTTCTCAACAAGCCGGACCGACACCTCCGGCCAGGCCCACGGTCCCTCACCGCTCTGGCGGTCTGTCGTTGTCGGAGGTGGTGTCATTCTTTGGGTGGACGCTCACGCAACCAGGTCGTTGGTCACCACCAAGGGCCGCAGCCGGCGCTGGGCATTGCGATGGAGGGCTTACCACCGAGCAAAGCGTCCGATTACAGAAGATTGTGACTCGTGTCAATACATATCAGTTCATACGACAATCGTCTTCGAACCTTTTGAAGCTCAGTTTGATCAACATCCACGTTTGAAAGCTTGAGCGTTTTCGCGACCTCCAATCCCTGAAGACTTCTAACATCGAAAAAATCGCCCTCCCCGACGATCGACACAAACTCTAGTCGTTTGAAACTGCTTAGCATTGCAATCGTTTCTTTAATGTCTCCGGCGCAACCAGCAACTTCGATGCATTGCATGTTTTTGCAAGCAGCGAGCTCATGTAGCAGATCACTCACTATAAGAGAGGAACAATCAGTTAAATAAATTTGTGCTAGATTTCGAAAATTCGATGCTCTCGAAAGATCCTGTGCGGTTAGTCCCCCGCATCCGTTTACTACTAAATTCCGTGTTCCAGATGAGTTAGCCAAGACCTCAACCACAAAATGACTCGAACATGAAGAAAATGCAAGTTCCTGCACCTCTCCGATTTTCCCATTGAACTCAACGCCTTCGGTTGACTGAAAATTCTCAAGCCGGACAATTTGCAATCGGCTTAACAGAGGCAGTACTTCCAGTTGCCTCATGGCGTGCGGTGCGTTTCCCTGGATCGATACAAATCTAGTTCTTCCGGCCAATCCTAACAAACGGTCGACAACATCTCCGCTTTCAATTGACTCGAGATCATCAACGAAAATTGAATTGCCGCCTACATGCGTAAGGGTGAATTCTGCATATCTTGCACGTGCGATCAGCATCACTAGAATAAGAAAACACCCGAATACGATTACAGAAACAAGAAGCGATCGAATTGAATATTGAAACATATGGTAGCTCCAATCATGGCTATTTTCCGCTAGGTTAAAGCTTTGGATCAGGGAAATTCCATAAGGGCAATTTTGAGTAGTCCGGCGGATCAATAGGCACAATTGGTGGAGTCAGTGGTGTTGAAGTCAGTGGGATCTCTTTCGGAGTAAAGTTAGGGAACGCTACATTCTTGCATTTTTTAACAATGCCTTGAGTTTGGCTACATGCAAACTTGCAACTGTAGCATTTTCCGGCCTCGATACACTGATTGCGCTTAGCCGCATCGTCTGGAAATAAGTGACCGCATTGAGCTTGCCATGCTTTACCCTCTAACGAACGACAATCAAAACATGCTTTATCGGAGGGGGCACCGAATCTGGGTGGTGGTAGGGGGAGGGGCAAAACTACACTTGGAGCACCTTTGCCAAAGCACTTACTCTGCTCACAGTGCGTAAGTTCATGAATAAGCGCAGCTTCCCATTCTTGCGAATAATATTTTGTGGCATTGCCGAGGCAAATTGTGCAGCGACCATTTACATTCCAACTGTAATTTTGATATGGCGTACATGCACCACAGAAAACCTGTGCTCCGCCCTGAAATTGCTTCTTTGCATCACTTGGCCACCCAGTAATATCGAGAAATTCGACGTTTAATAAGAACTCCTCGCATGAAAGTTTACGTTCGACCGACAAACCGCGAGGATCTAACGCGTTCAGGCGAAGACCGCATTCGTAAAGTCCAACCCTATCAAAA
The DNA here is from genome assembly GCA_046318275.1 of Pirellula sp. GTDB lineage: Bacteria > Planctomycetota > Planctomycetia > Pirellulales > Pirellulaceae > JBKCUI01. Next base: position 95,576 of record JBKCUW010000012.1, read on the forward strand.
TAACCGATTGGATCCCTACTCAAAAACCTCCCGGCAATTGGGCTCATCCATCGCTCTCTAAAGTGATACAGCCCCAGCGTTGCGTCCCATTCGCGGCCAGTATACGTGTAGCGATTGGAAAGCGTTGTCGCACTGATCACGGTGCCAGATGCGTTGAGGATCGTCGGTTGGCCGTAGGCCGTGTAAGCGTAACGCTCCGAGATGGCACCGGCGGAGGTGGTGATCGCGGTGATTGAGTATTGATGGTTGCAACAGAAAGAACTAGTGCCAGTCGACGATGACAGCAAAGAATCCCCATGCAATTCATGGGGCGAAGCGATGGCAAGGACGTTTTGGGTCGTGGGGCATGCAATGTCGATGCCACTCGATGCGTGCGAATCTCCCGCGCAAGCCTGCACGCGATCTGCTGAGAGCGATAATTTGCACCGAATCGACAAGGCGTCCATGAACCTCATTGTAGCGGAGCCACAGGCTTCGGTGCAAACATTTTATGTCCCTCATCGCTCTGGTGAACTGTCGTTGACTGATGGTGGGTTAGTCTTTGGGCCAAGCATGCGTCTTGAAGCGTGCAACTCCGATCTACGTAAATGTCGGTGCGGCGGCGACCGTCGTTATCTATTCATTGGATGCATCAATGTCGCCGCCTGTTCAGCGCGGTATTTTCTTACGGCATTGCTTTGCGAAAACAGTAAACAGG
>JBKCUW010000013.1:0-126884 GCA_046318275.1 Pirellula sp.
GACCGGCGGTGACAAGACCGGTGGTGACAAGACTGGCGGTGATAAGGCTGGCGGTGATAAGACCGGTGGTGACAAGACTGGCGGCGACAAGACTGGTGGTGACAAGACCGGTGGTGACAAGACTGGCGGTGACAAGACTGGCGGTGAAAAGACTGGCGGTGCCAAGACTGGCGGTGATACGGCTGGCGGAGACAAGACGGGCGGTGAAAATTCTGGCGGTGAGAGGAGTGGAGGTGACAAGACTGGCGGTGATAAGACTGGCGGTGATAAGACTGGCGGTGACAAGACTGGCGGTGACAAGACTGGCGGTGACAAGACCGGCGGTGACAAGGCCGGTGGTGACAAGGCCGGTGGTGACAAGGCCGGTGGTGACAAGGCCGGTGGTGACAAGGCCGGCGGTGACAAGGCTGGTGGTGACAAGACTGGTGGTGACAAGACTGGTGGTGACAAGACTGGCGGTGACAAGACCGGTGGTGACAAGACCGGTGGTGACAAGGCCGGTGGTGACAAGGCTGGCGGTGACAAGACTGGCGGTGACAAGACTGGCGGTGATAAGACTGGCGGTGATAAGACTGGCGGTGATAAGGCTGGCGGAAAGCCTTCGCCAACAGAGCAGAAGTCACCTCAGGCGAACCGCAACCCAGATGAAAGTCCAAAGGGTGGTAAAGATGCACAACCGGGTTCGGGGGATGGTGGCGAAGCGGGAATGCAGGACGGTCCACCGAAAGATGGTTCGAAGCCAAGTAAGGCTGGTTCTGGTGTGAATCGAAGCGGTAAAACTCCCGATAGCAACACGGGAGACACTGGTCCTGGGAGCCCCAGCGTTGCTAAAGAATTTGGAGCCGAGAAGGCCAACCTTGAATACGCGGACAAGACGACGGATATGGTGCTTGACTACTTAGATCGGCAGCGAGACCAACCTGATCCCGAGTTGCTGAAGAAGCTCAATTGGAGTCCAGAGGATTTGCGGAAGTTCTCGGATAGGTGGCGGGCGGCGAAAGAACAGGCTCGAAAAACCCCTGAAAAGAAGGAAGAGCTTGACGCAGCTTTGCGAGCATTAGGGCTTCGTAGTCCTGATCAGAAGGTAAATCGTTTGAAGGACAAGGACGACAGTTTGCGAGGTATGCAGGAGAGCGGTGGTCGGCTTCGTCCCCCTGAGTCGATCCGTGAACAATTCGAAGCTTTTCGAAAAGCGGCGGGTAAATTGGACAAATCGCCCTAGCTTGGAATTGCGAAACTTGCTAATTCCTGATGCGTGAACACTGGGTGCTCTTAGAAACCGATACGTATCGGGATGAGGGCACCGTGTGACTATTATGCGGGACTACCACGCGGATCTGCTTTACGGGATGTTTGGCAGACGCGAATTGCAGAGTCAGAACGAGCAGGGATGCCACCAATGAAAAACTTCAACTCTTACTTCGGCGGTTTGGATCGAAGTCGTTTAGTCAAAGCTTCGACATTTTTCATGGCTGGAGTGCTCTTCGTATCCGGCGAGTCGACGATCCAAGCGGACCCGCCGTTATCGAATATTTTCAAGCGACCTAGCGGCAAGGAAACGCTGAACAAGGCGAGTGAGCTCAAGGCGGAGAATGGGCCTTGGTTGATTTTCGCGATGGCATTCGAAGGTGAGTCAGCTAAGGAAAAAGCGGAAGCACTGGCATTGGATCTCCAAAACGACCACGGTTTACCCGCCTTCATCATGCCTAAGAAATTCGACTATAGCGAACCGGTTCTCGGGTCTGGGATCCGCGAAGATGGTCGTCAGAAGGTCATGAAGTATCGCAATGCTCAAGTCAAAGAGGGGTATGCGGTATTGGTAGGTGAGTTCGACAGCACTGAAAGTCCAGCGCTCAAACCGACGCTCGAGAATGTAAAAACCATCAAGCCAAAGTCGCTAGCGACTTCGAAGTCGGGCGAACTCAAGAACGAGGATGAAACCATCAAGACGTTCAAGAGCAAATTGCGCACCTTGACCAAAGACAAGACGCCGGGACCTCTTGAAACTGCGTTCGTCACTAGAAATCCATTGCTACCGGCTGACTTCTTTCAAGCTCCTGAAATGGAAAAGTTCGTTTATGATCTGAATCGTGATCCAGGCTACAACGAATTTTCGCTTCTCGAGAATAAAGGCAAGTACACGGTGCGTGTGGCGACCTTTAAGGGGGACGACAAGTTTGTCTCTTGGGGACGCGGAGGAGATGCTGACAAGAAAAAGAATGGCGATGAACTGACGGAATTGGAAAAGGCTGCCGAGCGAGCATACATCTGCGTTAAGGCACTGCGTGCTGCAGGTTATGAGGCGTATCAATTCCATGATCGCAACCAAAGCATCGTCACCGTAGGTAGTTTCGACACACTCGGGGCTGCGGATGCGAAGAATCAGTTCGTGTACACTCCAGGCATACGCGAGATTGTCGAGCGATTCGGCCCAACGTCGGTCGTCAAGAATACGAATGATTTCGGGGTGAATTTTGGACCTGCCGTACAGCCTAGATTGCTCACAGATTTGGTGGATCAACGCAAGATTCCTGAGTTGAACCAAGGCACCCGCAAAGAGCAAATCGAATACTTCACAAAAATGGCCGTAGGGTTTGACATGCGTCCAACGCCGATGGCAGTTCCCCGTTACCAACCATCCCGGTTCTACGCGGGTTCCAAAGTTGGCGGTCGATAGACTCGTCGCTGGGGAGGTTTAGGGACACCCGCGGCAAGACGCCGTTTCGCTAACAGAGTGACTTTGTGCAACGGTTGAAAACTGTTGGAGCCAAGTGCATCCGTGGGCAGCTTTGGCACTAGCCGCTGGTGGGTTGCAGCAGTGATGGAACTTCAGCAGTACCGATGAACGTTCAGACAACCGCCGGCGACCGTTGCATTGGGATACCGACGGCAAATTTCTCGTCGCTCACGGTTTGCTGCGATCTTAGATCTTCTATCTCATAGATCTTGGGGGGATGGACGCACGTTTTGACGGCATCACCCCGGAAAGAACGCTCCCGATTAGTTTTTCCGATAAATGGGGCTGCTACAGGTAAGCCTTTCCTTATCGGTAAGCTTTTTCTTCGGGTGGGTCTTCGGGGGTTTCGAGGACGATCCTTGGATTCTAGAACTATCAGTCGCCACCGCTTTCGAGCGGTTTTTTTATGGCTACACTATGGGTGCAGAGAAAATCTAACCCTTTAGCTGGCAGGAATGTTCAAAATGATGCCTTTTACCAGTTCGCTCACTAGAGCGTTTCCCCGTCGGCTTCAAGGCCGAGCACCTTCGATCCTCTCGAATCTGCGATGCTTCAACCGTTGTGTTATGCTCGCGGGTCTTTCTTCCGTGGTGTTGATGCTCTCAGGCTGTACCGGTGGTGAGAGCAAAAATTCGTCCGCAACGAATTCGGGCAAGCCAAACGCGGGTGTGGCGTCGTCGGGAACTGGAGGTGTGACCAGCAAGGGTGGGACGAAACGGATTATTCTCCTCAACAACACCGATTCGCCCTTCTGGGATGCCGCTCGCGCAGGGATCAAAAAGGCTCAGGATGATCTCAAGTTGACCGATGTCGGGTTCACCGCAAGCATGGATTCCAACGATGGAACCGAAACGGGCCAGATCGAAAAACTCCGACAGTATGGAACTCAAAGCGACATTGCCGCTGTGATTATCTCTCCGATCTCGTCGACCAATCCTGCTATTGCAGACGAGTTGAAAAAGCTCAAAGCGAAAGGGGTCACGATCGGATGTTTCGACAGCGATCTGGATAAGAAATTTATCGAGAACCGCGAGTTCTACGTCGGAACGAACAATATCGCGGGTGGAAAAGTACTCGGAACCGCAGCGAAGATGCTCAAGCCGGACGGGGCGCCCTACGTGCAATTTGTTGGTGTCGATAGCCAGCAGAACGCGATCGAGCGTATGGATGGATTCACCTCAGCCGTCGGCGACTCTTATGCACAAAAGGATCGTAAGCTCGATGATGCCGATCGCAACCGCGCGCGAGACAACGTTCGAGACGTGATCGCCAAATATCCCGATCTTTCGCTATTGGTGGGCATTTGGTCCTACAACGCTCCTGCGATTGTTGACGTCGTCAAAGAGAAAAAGGTACGTGACAAGTTCACGATTGTGACTTTTGATGCTGAAGCAATCGCGATCCAGCAAATGGGTGAAGGGATGATCGATGCCATGGTGGTTCAAAACCCATTTGCCATGGGGTACGATTCGGTTCGATATGCGTTTGCCAAAGCGCAAGGTGATCAGGAAACGCTGAAGAAGATGTTTCCAAACATGGGACAGCCTGGTGGTGATATTCTCGATACAGGGTTGAAGGTCGTTGTTCCACCAGGCTCTCCGCTCAAACCAGAGATGTTTGAATCCTTTGGGCCGAGCGTCGAGTTTTTGGATCTTCCCGCCTTCCAATCCTGGCTTAAGCAATACGATCTCACGAGTTCATGAGCAACGATTCCCCGAGCTTTTTTGGACGGTTGTGGTCCAGCGTTGAGTTTAAACTGATTCTGTCGTGGCTGTTGGTTGTGATAGCCACGATGGCGTTGGACACGCAACATACGTATTGGAATGCATCCGCGGATTCCGCGCAGTTAATTTTGCGCCAAACCGTATTGCTCGGTTTTTTTGCATTGGGCAGTGCCATCATCATCATTTCGGGGGGCATTGACCTTTCGAGCGGTTCCGTGATTGCGATGAGCGCGACGGTTTTCGGTTCCTTGATGATCGTGCTTGACCCGGAAGGATTCAAGGCTGGTCATGTGTCCACGAACGCCGTGATCCTTGGGATTGCTGGTACTCTCCTTGTGGGTGCTATGGTCGGAACGCTTCATGCTTGGTTGATAACCAGCGTGGGATTGCCTCCATTTGTGGCAACGCTCGCAACATTGGTCGGACTGCGGAGTTTTAGTCGAGGTTTGACTCCAACCCTCACCGGGGGCAAATCGCAAATTGACTTCCCGGACGCAAACTTGAGGGATGCACTTAAGGATGTAACGACGATCACCATTGTTTTTGTGGTGTTTGCGATACTCCTTTGGTTCTTGATGAGTCGGACTGTAATCGGCAGGCACTTGCAGGCGATGGGTGGGAATGAGCAAGCGGCTAAGCTAAGCGGTATTCGCACCGATCGCTTGAAGTGGTTGGCTTACGTTCTGGGAGCAGTCTCCGCATCGATCGTTGGGATAATCTCCTTTGCCGATAATGGTTCGGCTAAGCCGGATATTATGGCTCGCGGCTATGAACTCAATGCCATTGCGGCGTCCGTTATCGGTGGATGTTCCCTTCAAGGTGGTATCGGGACCATTCCTGGTACGATCCTGGGCTGCTTGTTTCTCCGCACGATTATTGATGCCGTCCAAAAAATCGTTGGGGCTGGGGCTGACGTGTTCGAGGGGATGATCGTCGGAATTGTGGTTGTCGTCGCAGTGACCTTCAGCCAGCGTGGTGGAGGTAAGCTGGTTGGTAAAAAGTACTTCTCCAACGAGATTGGTTGGAGTGTTATCCCGACGCTTGGAATTCTATCCGGGTTGTCCTTTTTGTTGTTCTTCGGCAAGCGAGATTGGTATGCACCTTATCAAGCCGTCGTCTTCGGGTTGGTGGTGATTGGTGCGTTGGTCGTACGAGCGGTGCTGGAGTCTCGAACCAAGGTGAGTGGTCAGTCATGACCCAACCGATTATCTCCATTCAGAACATCAGTAAGCATTTTGGTGGCACACGAGCCTTGAACGAGGTTTCGTTTGATGTGATGCCCGGGGAACTGCATGCAATTTGCGGCGAGAATGGGGCCGGCAAAAGTACCCTGATGAAGATTCTCTCGGGGGTAATTACGTCCTACGATGGTGAGCTCGCCGTCGATGGAAAAACGGTCCACTTCACCGGCACGCGCGATGCCGAATCGGTCGGGATCAGCATTATTCATCAAGAGCTGAACCTGGTGGAGCAACTCTCCATCGCTGCGAATATTTTTTTAGGCCGCGAGTATCGCAGTGGCTATCTGTTTCGAAATGATCGAGCGATGGAAAAAGCGGCCACCGAGTTGCTTCGCTCTCTCGATTGCGACATACCAACCTACAAGCTCGCTGGTTCGTTGCGTGTGGGGGATCAGCAATTGATCGAAATCGCCAAGGCTCTAAGCTTGAATAGCCGGATCCTGGTTATGGACGAGCCAACCAGCGCGCTGACCGAAGCAGAAGTAGAACGCCTTTACCGGGTCATCGCGAAGCTTCGCCAACAGGGAACAACGATTCTGTACATCTCGCACAAAATGGATGAGGTGTTTAATCTTTCTGATCGCATCACAGTGCTTCGCGACGGACAATTCATTGGGACTAGAAACACCAAGGAGACGAATGCGGCGGAGATTACCAAGTTGATGGTGGGCCGCGATATCGAGTCATTGGACTTGGGACCCAGGAATGCCCGCGGGCAAAAGATCTTGGAGGTGAAGAATCTGTCTCTAGCTTGGCCTGGGCATGCGCGAGGGTACCGTCTCAAGGATGTTTCTTTGGAACTCCACCGAGGCGAAGTCCTCGGGATCGCGGGACTGATGGGAGCGGGTCGCACCGAGCTTTTGGAATGCTTGTTCGGCGCATCCGTCTTAGCTCCAACCGGCGAGATTCTTCTCGATGGTCAGCCGATCATGCCAAGGCATCCATCGGAAGCAAAGAAGGCTGGTTTGGCGTTGGTCACAGAGGATCGAAAGCGGCTTGGCATCTTCACTACGATGAATGTTGGCCGCAATATCTCGATGTGCTCGTTAAAGGCTGCTGTCCGCGGACCGATGCTAAACCAGCGTCGCGAACGCGAATTAAGTGAGTCGATGGTGAGCAAACTGCGGATCAAGACTGCCGGACTCACTCCTCTCATCGGGAGTCTGAGCGGCGGCAATCAGCAAAAGTGCATTGTGGGCAGGTGGCTACTAACTCATCCCAAAGTGCTGTTGCTCGACGACCCGACGCGGGGGGTCGATGTCGGTGCGAAAGCAGAGCTCTATCGGGTGATTCGGAGCCTGTGTAGCGAAGGGCTCGGCGTAATCGTTACCAGCAGCGAGCTTCCTGAGTTGCTGACACTCAGCGATCGAATCATGGTGTTAAGCGAAGGCAGAAAGACCGCCGAATTTCCTATCGCCGATGCAACTCAAGAAAAAATCATGGAGGCTGCAACTCAAAGTTGGCAGTCGCATTATTCGGCTTAGGCTTTGCCCACCCCGGCCAGTAGATGGGCGTATCGGCGATCACAGCAACAGGCGTTTTGAGCGTGGGGTGTTCGACGATCAGTTGGTGGCAGTGAAGTCCAATGCCTTGGGGGAAAGGTGTCCCTGAACCGTAGAGTTGGTCACCTGCAATTGGGCAGCCAATCGCTGCGAGTTGGCATCGTATCTGATGCTTGCGACCCGTGATTAGTCGCACCTCGAGCAGTGAGAATCCTTGGTGCACGGCCAAGGTTCTGTACTCCAGGATCGCATGGGAGGCGTGGCGATCCTTCTGTGTGGAAACGCGAGTGACATTTTCTTCTGGGTGCCGGCTCAAATAGTGCTCGAGTGTACCCGTGATTGGGCTGGGGGTGCCTTCGACGATGGCCCAGTAAATTTTTGTGGGCGTGTGCTCTCGAAACTGCTCGCTAAGTCTCGCAGCAGCTTTGCTGGTTCTCGCAAAGGGAACTGCTCCAGTGACTGGACCGTCGAGACGGCTCACAACACCGAGATAAACGTTACCCGGCTTGTCGTATTTTTGCTTGATGTACATCCGCGACGACTCTAGCAAGCTGCGCTGGTCCGTGCTGGCACCTTGAACAATCCATTCGGCAGGTTTGTTCACAATCAACAGATGGTTGTCTTCGTAGAGGATCTGCGACGGGTGCAAGTTCCTACTCCAGTCCGAAGTTGTGCCAAACGAAGCCCAGTGTATCAGCTGCTGTTTCGATCAACTTTGAGACTGGGGTTCCAGCTCCATGGCCAGCGCTCGTTTCGACGCGGATTAACGTGGGGTTGGTACCGCTTTGGCAGCTTTGCAGACGAGCTGCGAATTTGAAGGAGTGGCCGGGAACGACCCGATCGTCATGGTCGGCGGTGGTGACTAACGTTGCCGGGTACTTGGTGCCAGGTTTCAATCGATGAAGGGGCGAATACCGAAGCAAGTTTTCGAACTGAGTTGGGTCCTCGCTGGAGCCGAATTCGCTGACCCAAGCCCAACCGATGGTGAACTTATGAAACCGAAGCATGTCCATCACGCCCACTGCTGGGAGGGCTACCGCAAATAGGTTCGGACGCTGAGTCATTGCGGCGCCGACGAGTAGTCCGCCATTGCTCCGGCCAGAGATTGCGAGCTTCGATGGCTGCGTATACTTTGCATCGATCAGGAACTCCGCTGCTGCGATGAAGTCATTGAACACGTTTTGTTTCCGCTTGAGCATCCCGGCTTCGTGCCATTCGCGACCAAACTCTCCGCCACCCCTCAAGTTCGCGACTGCGTATATTCCCCCCATTTCCATCCATCCAAGATTGGCCGGAGAAAAGTTGGGGGTAATCGAAATGTTGAAGCCACCGTATCCATACAGGATGGTAGGTTGGTTTCCGTCCCTCGCTAATCCTTTTTTGTAGGACAGGATCATCGGGATTCGGGTCCCATCGCTGCTGCGATAGAAAACGCGTTCCGTCACATAGTCATCAGGATCGAAGTCGACTGTCGGAGCTTTCCAGACCCTGGTGCTGTTGTCCTTGAGAGTAAGGCGCAGGACGCTTAGCGGGGTTATGTAGTTGGTAAACGTAAAGAACGTCTCTTCGGAGGATCGTTTTCCCTCAAAACCGGCGACGGTTCCCAGGGGCGGTACCGGGATATCGTCGAGGCGCTTGCCATCGGTACTGTACTGGCGTACGACACTGGTAGCATCCTTAAGGTAGGTGATCAAAAACCGTTCTCCTAAAAGGGTTGCGTTTTCGATCGACTCTACCGATTCAGGAACGATTTCTCGCCATGTATCGCGACCCGGTTTTTCTGTATTCACAGCGATGATACGCCGTCGTGCGGCTCCATCATCGGTTTCAAAATAGAATACAGGGCCATCGTTTCCAAGGAATTGATAATCGGCTGTAAAACCTGAGAGCAATTCGATGACTTGTGTTCGATCAGGGATCCTTCCATCGGCCAACGGTGCGTAGAAGATTTGGTTCTTCTTTTCCGTCCCACGCCACACCGCGATGATTAGGTATTTACCGTCGTCGGTGACCGTACCGCCGAACCCCCATTCCTTCTCATCTTCCCGGTTGTAGACCAAGCGGTCGGAAGACTGCGGGGTTCCTAGTTCGTGATAATAAAGCTTTTGATAGTAGTTCACGCCCGTGAACTCGTTTCCTTTCGGCTCATCGTATCGAGCATAGAAAAACCCTTTTCCATCCGCGGTCCAGGAGACGCTGCTGAACTTGACCCATTCAATTTTGTCAGGGAGGTCCTTGCCCGTGGCAACATCGCGCACGAGCCATGTATTCCAATCGCTGCCAGCGGTTGCGATCCCATAGGCGAGGAATTTTCCGTCATCGCTCGGGATATAACCGCTCAAAGCGACTGTTCCGGATTCGCTCAATCGGTTTGGATCGAGAAGTTCTCGGCGATTGCTTTCTCCGGTTTCATCGATGGAGTCCGAAACGTAGAGCACGTTTTGGTTTTGTAGACCGTTGTTGTAGGTGTAGAAGTAGAGCTTGCCATACTGGCGAGGCAATCCATACCGTTCGAAGTTCCAAAGCTTCGTCAGCCGTTCCTTGATCCTGTTCCTCGCTGGGATTTTGTGAAGGTAATCAAACGTGACTCGGTTCTGATCGATCACCCATTGCTTGGTATCCTCCGAGTCTACGTCCTCTAGCCATCGGAACGGGTCGTCGATCTTGGTGCCATGGTAATCATCAGATTGTTCGACCGCTTTCGATTTTGGATATTCGATGGTCATCGACGTGTCTGGTTGCGGAGCAAGCTTGGGTTCTTGCGCAGCGGGCTGAGCAAAGATGTTGCCAGTACTCATTAGACTGACCATGGTCAGCGCTAAAGCGAACGAAGCTACCAAATTCGAGGCATGGGAAGGAGATGGGAGGTTGCTCTTAGGCAACCCGAAGCGAGTAAAGCGAGTCAGCATAATTCCTGAGTCTAAAGATTCGTGATGAAACGAATGGCAGGAAGTGAGCTACTCGCGAACGTTCATAGCTAACTTCCAACGATTTTCATTGCGAGTGCTTTGGCATGATAACTCGAATACGCCAAGTTCGGTGATGCGACTCAGAAAATTTACTGGGACAATCGATTCACTACCTTCCTTAGGAAGTTCTAATTCCATCGGAGATGTCTCGACCAATTCCCCTTCGTCCCATCCTCGAAGCAATGACCCGGGTTTGTCTTCGCGTCGAGTTGTGCTCGAAAAGAATCGAAACCTGGCTTTTTGACCAACTTTAATACCGATGGGGCGTCCTGGTACGGAGACCTCGGTACCCTCTTCCATGCCTTGGGAGACAACACACAGCGCGTGAAGCGGACGGGGCATTCCCGGTACGGCCGGACCGGAACTCTCAATGCCGACATAATAGCTTCGCGCGGTGCCCCCTCGGATTCGAATCCCGCCGTGCTCGATGGCCCATGCGTAGTAGCAAGCCCCACACGCGACCGCTTGGTCGAGATCCTCAATCCCCCCAAGGATCGTCGGCGGGGTCTGATCATCGTTCCAGGCTGCCAGTGTTTCCGTCATTCGCTTACGGAACGCGTCCGCATTGAAAACGCCACCGTTGAACAGCAAATGAGTCAGTCGGCCCCTCCCGGATTCACCGGCGACATCTCCCGCGTGGTCTTGAAGGAAGCCCGCGATGTGACGGGTGATCGCCGAATCGGATGCGAAGGGAAGCCCTATCTCTTGGAATCCACTTTCCGCGTCGTCGATCGGGCGAGAATCTGTCGGCACGATCGGGAAAAAACCATCGACCAGCGTCGCCTCGACAGTCTCGCGATCGAGTTGTGTTGAGATGGTTCCACCGATGAGTTTGCTACCCCGACCGAGCAACGTCAGTGGATAGGACTCCGGAGCAGAACGACCCAGTAGTTTTTCTTTAGCGGTTCGGCAGGAATGCCAAAGGGACAGAGACTGCCAAGCGTTCAGTTTTGCCCCCTTTTGCTTGAACAATTCGCTAGCGACATGCGCTAGGGCCAAATCCATGTTGTCGCCACCGACGAGCAAATGATTGCCGACGGCCAGACGGTTGAGAGATAACCCACCATGATCTTCGTCGACACGGACCAACGTCAAGTCGGTGGTTCCTCCCCCGACGTCGCACACCAGGAGTAGATCTCCTCGCTGAAGTTCTTTGCGCCAAAGGTCGCCGCGCGCGTGAACCCAGTTGTACAGGGCGGCTTGCGGTTCCTCGAGAAACACGAAATCGTCGGGGAAACCGACCGATAATGCGGCGTGTCGAGTCAACTCACGGGCCGCTTCGTCGAAGGAGGCCGGTACGGTAAGAACGACCTTTTGCTGTGCAAAAGGGGCGTCAGGAAATCGTTTTGTCCACGCAGCAATCAAGTAGCTAAGGAATGCGGCACTCGCGGTGACGGGCGAAACTAGTTCGATCGGTGCGTCCGATTGCCACGGCAGGATCGGAGATTGCCGGTCGACTTGAGTGTTGCACAGCCAACTTTTTGCAGCCGCAACCACGCGTTCAGGTTGCTCGGCGGAGATGCGACGTGCGTATTCGCCGATCACCCAAGCACCGGTTCCGATTCCAGGAACTTCCAGCGATGGATCCATGGCGGGAGGGATGAACAGAAACGATGGCAAGCTAAGACGGTTCTCGACGGAACCGGGCGCTACTAACTGCGGAATCGGAAGGACTGCAATCATGGCTTCCGCGTCCTCCATAGGAGCGAATGCCAATACCGAGTTCGTCGTTCCTAAATCGATCCCAATGCAATAACTAGCCTTCATGCCCATTTGCCCATATGCTCTCGAGACACCAAACCTGCTTCCGGACCGCCAATTTTCTTAGGAGACACTAAATTGTTGGAGAGCCACCGTCCTCGAGATCTTTTATAGAATGGTCGGTCCTTGGGAGCGTGATTATGATCCCTTTTGTATTCGATTATGCGAAGAAGAGCAAACCCATGCGTCCTTTCAATGCTCGTGTTTAACTGTCAAAACCCGCAAGGTTACCACACGGCTACCCACCATTATCGTTCGACCTACCCTTCTGCCCCAATTTCCTCCCGCCTCTTACCAACCAATCCCATGATGACTGTCTCTTTCCGAACTGTTTTAGGCCACACCTCCATGCACTCCACGATGATGTGCTGCCACTCGGGTGTCTCTGGGTACTCTAGAAATAGGTTTCTGGGATTAGGGTTCGCGAGCCTGTGGTTGCAATTGTGCATCGCCATTTGGTTTATCCCCATGGCGCACGCGCAATCGGACTGGCCGACATGGAGGGGACCCAATGGAAATGGTACAGCGATTGAGGCTGCGTCAGCCGCGAAGTCCTACCCGATTCGATGGACAGACAGCGAAAATGTCCGTTGGAAACTCGCACTCCCTGGTCGCGGTGCCTCGACACCGATCGAGGTTGGTGGGCTGTTGGTGTTGACGATGGGGATCAACGAGGAAAATGTAGTCTTCGCGGTGGAGGAGTCGGGGAAGCTTCGATGGAAGACGCCGCTCGGGAAAGAGAAAGGGGCCAAGCATGCGAAAGCCAGCAGTGCTAATTCCTCGCCAGTCACCGACGGAGAGTTGATTTTCGCTTACTTTAAGAGTGGCGATTTTGGCTGCTTGGACAAAGATGGAAAGGTGGTCTGGAGCAAGAATATTCAAACCACCTACGGAGAAGACTCATTGTGGTGGGATTTGGGCACCTCGCCGATCGTGACTCGCAATGCCGTGGTGGTCACCGTGATGCAAACCGGTCCGAGCTTTCTCGTAGCATTCGATAAGAAAACGGGCAAAGAACTTTGGAAAGCGGATCGTTGGTTGGATGTGCGCGAGGAGGCTAACCAGTCCTACACGACCCCAACCGTCACGGAGATCGATGGTCAGGAAGCGATCGTAACTCTCGGTGCTGATCACGTTACAGCCCATAGCGCAGTTGACGGAACACTTTTATGGAAAGTCGGTGGCTTCAATCCGGACAACGACGGATACTTTCGTTCGATCTCATCCCCAGTCGTCAGTGGAGACTTGATCCTGTGCCCCTACTCGCGCGGTTCTACGTTGACTGCGGTGAAAGCCCAAAAGGCGCTGGCTGAAGACAAGCGTGTGGCTTGGCGGATGGGGTTTGGATCAGATGTTCCGACGCCAGCGGTTTGGAAAGGGAAGTTATACCTGCTGAGCGACAAAGGGGTGGTGACCTGCCTTGACCCGAAGAGTGGCGAAACCGTGTGGAAAGAAAACCTACCCAAGAGCAACAAATCCTACAGCAGTTCCCCCTTGATCGCCGGCGGCAAACTCTACTGCACTCGCGAGGACGCTACGACCTTTGTGCTTGGGGATCTCGAATCGAGTCAGCCAAAATTGCTTAGCGAGAATTCGATCGATGGCTTTGCTGTTGCCAGCCCCATCGGTATCCGAGGGAAGATCTATTTAAGGACGTACGAAGCCCTATATTGCATCGAGTGACAGTGGGCGCCGTTGCATCCACCAAAGGATCGGGCTATTCGGGTTTGTGGAATCGTTCCATCTCTCGATTTCGAAGTGGTCCGTTTGACCTGCTGCCCAATCGGTGACGGCGTCCGCTTCTGCCCTGCCGCCATCATGTCCGACATATGCGAGGACCGTGAGAACTCCACCCGGTCGTAGCATGGTCGACGCGGTTCGGATTGCAGGAAGGGATGATTCAACCCGAGTGACGATCGATTTATCGGATAGGGGGAGATATCCAAGATTGAACATCGCGCATGCCACTCGGTTGCGATGCTCAGGTGGGACGAACGATTCGAGATCGGCATGATCGCCGACTCGCAACGTGACTCGCTCCAAAAGCTTGGCATCGGTTAATTTCACCTTCACGCGTTCGATAGCCGCGGATTGAATGTCGATCGCGTAAACCAAGCCATCCGGTCCAACGGCCTTGGCCAAAAAAAGGGTGTCGAAACCATTGCCCGCAGTTGCGTCGATGGTGATATCACCAGGCGCAATCCAATCCTGGACGCGGTTTTGGGCCTCTACCGTGAAGTGCATGTACAGGTTGCCTTACGATCGAGGGTAGGAGCCGAGCAGTTCCAAGCGAATCGCTTCTCCCCGAAGTTTTTCGATCGCATCTCCCACGTTGGGTTGATCGCGGTGCCCTTCGAGTTCGACGAAAAAGAAATACTCATTGGCGATCCCTGGGACCGGAAAGGACTCGATCCATGTCAGGTTCAGCCCATTGTTTTTGAAGAGCACCATCACGTCAGCGAGGGCTCCAGGTTTGTGGGGAACTTGGAACATGATCGACGTTTTGTCGTTGCCGGTAGGAGCTGGCCGTTCCTTGCCGATAATGACAAATCGAGTCACGTTGTTTGGGTTGTCTTCGATGGATCGGGCGATGATGTCCAAGCCATGTTCGATGCCAGCTTCGACGCTGGCCACCGCAGCGGCACCTTCTTCTTGCGCAGCGATTTCGGCTGCAGCAGTGGTGCTGGCTACTTCTACCCAACGGGCACCTGGTAGATGTTCGGCGAGCCATCCTCGGCATTGCGAGAGCGCTTGAGGCTTGCTGTAGACCCGTTTAATCTGCGAGCGATCGCACCGGGCCAGCAGATTGTGATGGATCGGTAGTGGGATCTCACCGCAAATCTGCACGGGCGTGCGAATGAACATGTTGAGGGTGTCGACGATCCGGCCATCGGTCGAGTTCTCAATCGGAACGACACCATATCGAGCTTGATCGCGTGCCACCTCCTCGAAAACCGCAGGAATCGAAGAAACACCCACCATGCCCGATGCCGGACCAAACACTTTGCAGGCGGCCAGGTAGCTATACGATTGCACCGGCCCTAAAAATGCGATCCGGGTGGGTCGGATGGCTTCCGCATAGGTAGCGCCTGCAATGTACCGGATGAGCGATGTGGCGAAGCCCGACGTCCCATCCATGCCTTCGATTTCCGCCGCGTTATTATTTGGGCAGGCGAGGTTGGCTTCGGCTTGAAGGCACGCATCCCGAAGGCTTGGGAAATCCCCTTGGGCCTGCTGCTGGTACGTTTTGAGCAAGTCGCAGCGTTTCTTGGCGAGCTGCACGAGTTCGCGGTCGACCTCGGCGATGAGGTCCGTAATGGCGGGTGGAAGGCTTCGAGGGTTGTTAGGATTGTGCCGGCTCATGGAATGTTGGAACGAAGGATGGTTCTGTCAAATTGGCGTGAAATCGACCGTTGCGCTCTCGACCGGACGCCTTCGGGCTCTTCAATAATACCCGTAAGTCTATGCTAGGATGAAGGTTGCGGCAAAAAAACGGCGCGAAATCGGGATTGGCACAAGGATTGCTTTCAATGGGATCCATGAATCGAGAGGCTGGCAGGAAAGCCACCCGAAACCTCGACTATCGATCCAATCATCGTAACGGGAGAAACCAATTATGGCAGCAGGCGAAAAAATCATCGGTATCGACCTTGGAACTACCAACTCGGTAGTTGCGGTGATGGAAGGCTCGGAAGTCAAGGTGATTCCGAATGCGGAAGGGAACCGACTGACCCCGAGCGTGGTCGCGTTTACCGACAAAAGTGAAACCATTGTGGGCGAACCAGCCCGTCGTCAAGCGGTGACCAATCCGCGTCGCACGGTGTACTCGGTCAAGCGTTTCATGGGACGTCGCCATTCGGAAGTCGAATCCGAAGAAAAGATCGTCCCCTACCAAGTTGTGGGTGGGGCGAATGAGTACGTCAAGGTACAGATCGGTGATCAGCAATTCACTCCTCAAGAGATTTCGGCCAAGGTGCTTCGCAAGTTGAAGGAAGCAGCCGAAGCGTATCTCGGGCACCGTGTTTCCAAGGCCGTGATCACAGTTCCAGCGTATTTCAACGATGCCCAACGCCAAGCAACCAAGGACGCTGGCCAAATTGCGGGCCTCGAAGTAGCTCGGATCATCAACGAGCCGACCGCAGCCGCGTTGGCCTACGGTTTGGATAAGAAGAAGGATCAAAAGATCGTCGTGTTCGACCTTGGTGGTGGTACGTTTGACGTGTCGGTGCTCGAAGTCGCATTGAGCGGCGATGAAGATTCCAGCAGCAAGGTTTTTGAGGTGATCAGCACCAGCGGTGACACACACCTCGGTGGTGACGATTTCGACCAAGCGCTCGTGAATCACGTTGCGAATCAGTTTCAGAAGGATAACGGTATCGATCTTCGCAAGGATCCCATGTCGCTCCAGCGGCTCCAGGAAGCTTGTGAAAAGGCCAAGAAGGAACTCAGTTCGCTTCCACAAACCGACATCAATCTTCCGTTCATCACTGCGGATGCTACTGGTCCAAAGCACTTGCAGATGACCGTTACACGGAGCACGTTTGAGGGATTGATCGATTCCTTGATCGAGCGATGCCGTCAACCGGTTCTCCAGGCGTTGAAAGATGCCAAGTTGAGCCCATCGGAGATCGACGAGGTCGTTTTGGTCGGTGGTTCCACCCGTGTTCCCAAGGTTCGTCAAATCGTCAAGGACATCTTCGGCAAGGAACCTCATCAAGGGGTGAATCCGGACGAAGTGGTTGCGGTTGGCGCCGCGATCCAAGGAAGTGTTCTTTCGGGAGAACGTAAAGACGTCTTGTTGCTCGATGTCACGCCGTTGACGCTCGGGATCGAGACCGAAGGGGGGATCCTGACAGCTCTCATCGAACGCAACACCACCATCCCGGTTGAAAAGAAGCAAGTCTTCTCAACGGCCGCCGATGGGCAGACAGCGGTTACCGTGAGCGTATTCCAAGGTGAACGCAAAGTCGCGCAACACAATCGCTTGCTCGGCCAATTCAACCTGGAAGGAATCGATGCAGCTCCTCGCGGGGTACCTCAGATCGAAGTCAAATTCGACATCGACCAGAATGGTATCTTGAACGTCTCCGCCAAAGACTTGAAGTCGGGCAAACAAGCCAGCGTCAAGATCGAGCAGTCGAGCGGTTTGAGCAAGGACGAAATCGAGCGAATGCGTCGCGATGCGGAGCTTCATGCGGACGAAGACCGCAAAGAGGTCGAGTTGGCTGAGGCTAAGAACCGTGCTGAGAACACCATTCATGGACTTGAAAAAGCGATCAAGGACCAAGGCGATAAATTGAGCGCCTCCGACCGAGAGCCGCTTGAGTCTGCAATGAAAAAGGTTCGCGAGGCAATCAGTTCCAACAACACCGACACGATCAAAGCTGCTACGAGCGAGCTCGAGCAAGCAGCCCAGGCGTTCCGGTCGAACTTCGCAAGTCAACCGGCTCAAGATGTTCCTGGTGGAGAGACCGCCAAGGCTTCGGGGGACGATGATGCGATTGACGCCGAGTTCGAAGTCAAGAACTAGGACCCCCCGGTTCGACTTCGCGGTCTAAAACTCTACAAAAAAGAAATCTCCTTCTCGATGACTTCTGTCGAGAGGGAGATTTTTGTTTTAAGTCTTTAGGAGAGTATTAGGAGAGTAATCAACGCAGGCTTTCAAACAATATTGGCATTGGGACCGAGTCACCAAGGCAGACGTGTTTATGTGAAGGGAGCGTCGTCTAGCAGTATTTGGTTTCCCAGCGTTTGCGTTCTTCGGCGATTTTTTCGTCGGAACCGATCAAGCCAGCTTTGCGTTTCATGTCGAATGTGGCTTCAAACCCATAGAGGTCTTCTTCAACTTGGCGTTTGTTTTCCTCCGAAAGCCGATCGATGAACAGAACTCCATCGAGATGGTCTGCTTCGTGCTGGATGATCCGGGCCAAAAAACCGTCGACCTGCATATCGATCTCTTTGCCATCAATCCCGTAGGCGTTGATATGGATCGTCTTGTTCCTTTTCACCATCCCATTGAGTCCAGGCAGTGACAGGCACCCCTCCTCTGACTCTGAGGAACCGGTGGCTCGTTTGATGACGGGGTTGATAAAAACCAGCTCGGGACCGGTTTCTTTTTCTCCGCTCGGATTGGCGATGAAGACGCGGATCGGTAAATTCACCTGGTTGGCTGCGAGTCCCACACCTCGGTGTTGGTACATGATGTCGAACATTTCCCCAACGAGTTCCTTGAGTTGCGCGTCGACACGCACCAAGGGCTTCGATGGATATCGCAATGTTGGATGGGGATAGGTGATCAGTTGAAGCATGGATTCAGCCGAAAAAATCGGGCCAGGAATGGTTGGTGTCGCATCGATGGGCCAAACATCCCAGTGGGCGAACACGACGAACGAGTTCACGAACGTACTTTGCATTGTTGCCCAGGCCCGAGGGTTCGTAAACCTCAGCCGTGTCGGAATCAGCTATTCCGCTCGTTGGAAGCGATCTTTTTTCGATGGGAACACTGCCGAGAGGCGTGGGCTGCAGGGACATTTGGTTCGGTTTCCCTTGGCTCGACCGCCGGGAAGCTCATATTGAAAAAGGGCGTTCGTCTAACGGCACTTCTCTGGATGCTTTGGATGGTGCTCGATGGGGGCCGGCCGAGCTGCGCGCAAGAGGAACCAGCGCAGGAGACGGAGACATACCGGCAGGCGATTGAGAAATTGGGAGGACCATCCGTTGTCCGTTGGACGGAGCTGGGGGGCACTGGACTGGACCGCTGGGACTCGCGCCGAATTATCGAGATTCGCGGGGTTGTGGTCGAGTGGGATCAGAAGAAACTGGGTGTTGTTCGGAGTGATGGGAATGGGGTTACGAACTACCCCGGTGATGGCGTTATCGGGATTGAGCCGTCGTGGAAAGCAGCTGAGTTTGCGGCGGTCCATGATCTCTTTGCGCAACAGCGTTTCGAGGAGGTCCTGACCCAGGGGCAAAATGCACTGAAGTTGACCAATATCCCGCGTTGGCAACAGCGTTTGCTGGTGGCCGAAATGGTTCAGTCGGCTGTGTCGCTGAAGAAGTGGACGGTTGCCGGTCGAATTTTCGGTTTCCTGATCAAGGACGATCCACCGAACCTACTTCTGTCGGCAATACCTCTGCCATGGTCGGACGAAGCGATCACTGCTTCCGTGGGTATCGCTGAGGAAGCGAAGGGGTGGATCGAAAACGAAGCCCCGGCCATGCAGTTGCTCGGCGCAAGTTGGTTGCTCGGTGGGGAGCAACGCAGCAAGGGGGTCGAGATCCTTCAGGCATTGAGCAAGTCGGACTCGGAAGTTATCGCGGGTTATGCGAAATCGCAATTGTGGAGGACGGTACCTCCCAGCGAGATCATGGACTATTCCTTACCCCAATGGCTGAAGTTGAGAGATTCTTTGCCTTTGGCCGCGCAAGCCGGTCCTACGATGCTGTTGGGCACTAGACTTGAGCAGGCAGGTCAGCACGAGTTGGCGATCGGAGAGTTTCTACGCATTGCGACATTGTTTGGCGATCGATACCATCTGAAGCAGAAGGCGGTCGCGAATGCGATCGATATCAGCAAAGCGATTGGCGACAATCCACAAGCGGATCGGATCAGCCGCCTTTACCCAGCTTCGGATAGTAATCGCGTTCCAGACACCAATCGCAATCGAGGTCGCAAGTGATGGTCTTGCTCAACGGCTTACGCATCGGTATCTCATCGTATAGGACGCGACTCGGCATTATCTTCGGCGTTTTAAACACCCTCGGCACGGGTTGTTTGTCGCTTGGAATGTTGGTTTTGATCGGCACGGTGACCTCTGCATTTCAGCCTCCCACTGCTAATGGTCCCAATGCCGGTGTGGCTCAGCCCGCTGTGGCTCAACCCGGGGCGGCTCAGCCCGCTGTGGCTCAATCCGGTACCGCAGTGCCAAGTGCTGTTCCTGCGGCTTCTCCGCCGAAGGACCTCGGGGCCGCCGATGATACCTTGTTCGAGATCATCTTCAGCGGCGGGATTCTCGGCATCGGGATCATGCTGGCGTTGATCCTGATGTCGATCGTCGCGATGTACTTGATCGTGGATCAAATGCTGAGCCTGAAACGGAAGGATCTTCTTCCGGCAGATTTAAGCGAAAACGTTCGGCAATTGTTGGCCCAAGGCAAACTGAAGGATGCGGACCAAGCCTGCCGCGAACGACCGTGTCCACTCTCGTTCGTTCTGATTAGCGGAATAGCGGAAATCGAGTTCGGATGGCCCGCGGTCGAGAAAGCGTTGGAGGATTCGCTGGGGGAGCAAGCCGCACGGCTTTATCGCAAACTCGAGTACCTCTCGGTCATCGGAAATTTGGCACCGATGCTCGGGCTGCTTGGAACCGTTGCCGGGATGATCATCGCGTTTCGAGAGGTGGCGCTTTCGCAAGGCACCGCAGGTGCGGGGCAGTTGGCGTCCGGTATTTATTCCGCACTTGTTACAACCGTTGCAGGGTTACTGATCGCCATCCCTTCTTTGGGGGCGTTTGCTGTTTTTCGCAACAGAATTGACGAAATAATCTCCGAAATGGCTTATTCAGCCCAGCATGTTTTCGGTCCCATTCGAAGACGTCTACCTGGAACGGGGGCCGCCCGACCCAGCATGGTTCCGCCTCCTCGAGGTTAGCACCGGGAAGATTGGCTAACCCGGTCGGGGCGGTGACCGCAAAAAAAGGGCTTGAGAAACTGCGGCCCAGTGGCAACTACTTTGCGGGGCGACCTCCCATGGAGTATTCTGTTCACTTCCGATTCCGATGAAATACTCCGATTTAATACTTAACGGTTGATTCTCAGTTGCCTTCCTCCACCTCGAACCCCACCCCCGAACCAACCGAGAACGAAAGAGTCTGGAGTAGTTCGTTTGCAACTGCGGCTGGAACCGATGTGGGAATGCGTCGCAGTGCGAACCAAGATAATTTCGCGATCGTACTTGCGGAGAATCGAGAGCAATGGGAGCGATCGGGGCATTTGCTGATTGTGGCAGATGGAATGGGAGCACATGCGGCAGGGGAACTGGCCAGCCGTCTTAGTGTTGACTTGATCCCGCATCATTACGCGAAGTTAAATCGAGGGGATGCGCCGGTGGCGCTCTATCGTTCTCTCGAAGAGGCCAACAGCGAGATCTATCGCAAGGGGCAAGCGAACCCGGAGTTCCGCAACATGGGAACCACGACGTGCGCCTTAGCGATCCTTCCGGAAGGGGCGGTGATCGCTCATGTCGGCGATAGCCGAGTGTATCGACTGCGAGGAAGCACGATCGAGCAGCTCACCTTTGATCATTCCTTGGTTTGGGAGATGCGAGCGTCGGGTGAGGTCAGCGAGGAGGCTCTTCGCAACAATGCTATACCGAAGAATGTGATCACTCGGTCTCTCGGTCCGAGCTCGTCAGTTTCGATCGACTTAGAAGGGCCATTTCCGCTGCAACGAGGAGATCGTTTCCTGCTTTGCAGCGATGGGCTTAGCGGACAATTAACCGACGAAGAGATCGGGGTACTTTTGGGAACTCTGGATCTGCAAACGGCCGTGCAATCCATGATCGACTTGGCGAATTTACGAGGTGGTCCAGACAACATTACAGTCGTTGTCGCTGAAATTGTTGGAGATGCGATCGTCAACAAAGGAGCCGCCGCTGCGGCCGCAAATCAGCCGATCGTCAGTTATCCAGTATCGTTCGCCGTGGTTGCTGCAATCTGCGGATTGGCCGGTGTTATCTTGGCGATGCTCCGGCAGTTTCCGCTGGCGGCTATCAGCGCCTTCATCGCCGTGGTGGCGGGCGTATCAGGGTGGGTTAAAACGCAACTCGATTCGAGCAGTCGGTCGCGAACCGACCACTTGGGCAAAGGACCCTATCGCAAATTTCAATGCAAACCCTCTGCGGATTTTTGTAAACAATTGCTAGGAGTCATCAACGAGCTCAAGGATTGGCTAGAACAGCGCGGTCCACTGTCGGACGAGGCTTTGATTCGCACGAAGATCGAAGCAGGAAATCAGGCGATGGCGACGAAAGACTATCGAACTGCCATCAAGAACTTTGTTGAGGTCATGACCGCGATCATGAAGGATATCAAGAGTCGTTCGGATGACTCGGATGCGGAATCGATCGACTACTAGGATCGATCGAGTGCTAGGATCGATCGCTTTCTTCTCTTGCGCTCTTTTGGTTTGATTATTCCCTTCTTCGCTCGATTCCCGAGTCTTTTCGAGCAAGCCATGAAAAAAGGGGATCTGCATGAACAGATCCCCTTTGAATGCATTTCTGCCACGAGGTTTTCAGTCGGGATGAAAAACCTCATGGAATCGAGTGGAGTTAAGCATCCCCGTATTCTCGGTTGGTGATGATACCAGGTTGTGGAACCGGGTAGATACCGTCTGCGTTCGCGCGGACTGGAGCCGGGCTTTGGTAGGTCATGTTCTCGAGATCAGGAGCGAACTCATGCTCGCAATTGAGCATGTCGTCGTAGGTGATTTCTACACCGGTGTGGGCTGCCATACGTCCCATGCTGGTGACGACGCTGGCCTTCACGCCGCGTTCGACTTCGTTGTAAGGCAGATCCTTTCGGATCGCGTTGATCAGATCGTTCCATTCGAGTTGGTATGGGTTCGGTTCCGACTTGGGACCTTCCCAAAGAACATTTGCCTTGGTCATGTTCTGTCCAGAGAAAATGCGGCACTTGGCCGGAGAGTGTCCGGATGCAGAAATGATCGCACTTCCCTTGGTGCCGTGAGCGTAGCTGGCGAACTCATTTCGGCATCCAGGAATCGTACGGCCATTGACGAACATTTTGGTCCCATCTCCGAAGGTGTACTCGATCGAGTAGGTATCGAAGTTTTGGTCGACGCAATCATTTCGGTAGTGCCTTCCTCCGGAGGCTTGAGCCTTTACAGGCCAATCTTCCTTCATCCAGCAGCATTCATCGATGTTGTGAATCAAGAAGTCGCTGACCGCGCCACCGCTGGCCCAGAGGAATCCGTGGAAGCGTCCGATTTGATAGAGAAGTTCATTCATGTCCTCAGGCTTCTTGGTCGCAGCAGCAGAACCAGTCGGTCCAGCCATGCGGTACGCGCGAAGCATGAGGAGATCGCCGATTTCACCATTGCGGATTCGGTCGAGTAGTTCTTGGCGAACCACGCAGTGTCGGCACATGAGTCCAACACCGACCTTGAGATTCCGTTCGACGGACTTTTTGCCGAGTTCGAACATCTTCTTGCTCGTCGGTCCATCGACCGTGACTGGCTTTTCCATGAATACGTTCAAGCCTTTTTCGATCGCGTACTTGAACATGACCCAGCGGAACGCTGGGGGCGATGTTAGGATCGCAACGTCACCAGGACGCAAGACATCCATGGCTTTTTTGTACCCGTCAAAACTGACGAATTGTCGATCGGGTGGAACATCGACTTTCTTCGGGAAATTTTCCTTCAGTTTGGAGTAACTGCTGCTGAGGCGGTTCTCAAAAACATCGGCCATGGCGACCAATTCGATCTCGCCGTTGTCGACCTGGAGGGCGTTTTCCGCCGCTCCGGTTCCACGGCCACCGCATCCGATCAAGGCGACTCGGATTTTGTTGTCTTCCGCAGCGTGTACAGATCGAGAAAGAGTTGAGGTTAGGCCGGCTGCTGCTGCGAGGCTTGTTCCGGTCTTCAGGAAGTCTCTGCGATTGGCAGAGCTAGTGGTATCTGAGGTATTGTGGCCGCGGGAGGATGTCATGTTTGTAAGCTCCGGTGAGAGAAACGTGGTGGGGATTAGGTTAGTAGTACGGACGAAGGGGATGTGATTGGGAATGGGTAAGGGCCCGACGATGTCGGATGGGCCTCACCCGGAGAATGAATAACGTTTAGCGTTCTAGAGGAACAGGGCGTTCTTTCTGAATGGGTTCGGAGTATTCCCAGAACGTGTTTTTTTCTTCTTCGGTTGGTTCGTTCAGTGGGCGTACTACGCGAAAACCAACGTGAAGTGCATCAGTTAGGTACCAAATACTGACCGGCGATTGTGGGTCTTGTGCGATCCAATCTTCGGTAGAGCCTTCGCGGGATGCGCTGCGGCACAATTCCGAGGCTTTGTCCCAACCACCTCCGCGAACGACGCGGGGGTATAGGGTCTTCGGAACGAGCAACGGATTGACCTTGCGAAGATCCAGGGGATACCCGTCTGGAATGTGTTGATCGAGTACCCATTCGGCGACATTTCCATGCATGTCGTGCAATCCCCAAGGATTGGGCTTCTTGAGCCCAACCTTGTGGTATCCTTCACCCGCGTTGTCGGCGAACCACGCATAGTTCTCCAACTCCGCTGGATCATCGCCGAAGGAGTAAGCGGTGTTGGTCCCGGCGCGGCACGCGTATTCCCATTCGGCTTCGGTAGGCAATCGATAGTACCTTCCGGTTTTGCGAGATAGCCATTTGCAGTAGGTACGAGCAGCATGCTGCGTCATGCAAATCGCCGGGTATCCTTGTTTGCCCATTCCGAAGGTCATGTCGGTATAGGGTTTGGTCGGTTGGCTCTTTTGGAACTCATCTGCCAAATCATCGCGTACCGTTGCCTTGACTTTGTTGACCTCTCGATAAAAAACGTCCAGGTCGGACATCCAGACATCGTAAGCGTCCCAGGTGATCTCCATTTTCGCCATCCAGAACGGACCGACGGTCACCTCATGGACAGGCCCCTCATCGGCGAGTCGATTTGGCTCGCTGTCGGGACTGCCCATTTTAAAGGTTCCACCCGGGATCGGGATCATGTCGATCTTCGCTTGGGAATGCTCGATTTTCTCCGAGTAAGGCTTCATCTCTTTTTCAGACGACGCTTCGGCCTCAGGGATGCGGAGGATCGCTTCCGAGGTGTCTTGCGAGAAAACTCGCGTGCAGAGCAATGAGACCCCAAACGACGCAACGAACAACAAACGTTTCAAAAGAGTTTCCTTGTTTATGGGTAGGCTCTGCGTAGGAGCCGAGATGTGGGTATCGAATCCAATCGGATACCCACCGAGAGTTCTAGGAGAGAACTGTCGATGGGTATCGAGAGAGTGCTCGAGCGTGGTCAAAAACGTAGTGAGCTACTCGCAGCTCATTAATTGCCTAAAGGCTGAATCGAGATATTGCGGAATCGCACTGGATCTGAGTGGCCCGCGAAACCGATGTGGCCGCTTGTCCGCTCCTTGCCTGGGTGCGGGGTGTTGGCCATGTACTCGTTGATGGTCGACAAGTCGGTGTCGAGAATCCGAGTCCCATTCAGTTCCACTTGAATCTTCGGTCCGGTGACGGTGACGACTTCGTGGTTCCACTGACCGACAGGACGGAGGTAACCTCGTTTTGCGGCGGCCATTCCGTAAGCACTGCCGTGGGCTTGGCGAGGATCGATCTTTTCGTAGTTCGGGTGTCCATCGTCCAGGATTTGCAATTCCGTCATGCCGACGTAGGCGGCGTCGCCGTGGCGCAGGTCCTTAGGCAGCTTTTCGATTTCCTCAACGCTGGGGTAACGGATTGCGAGTCCGTTGTTTCCGGCAGGTGGGAGTTGGAAATCGACACGGAATACAAAATCGCCGTAGCTCTTTTCCGAGTAAAGCACCCCACCTTTGCCTTGCATGCATTGGATGGCTCCTTCGGTGACTGTGTAATTCCCGGACGCGCCCTTCCAACCTGAAAGATCGGTTCCGTTAAACAGCGTTTCGAACTTGCTGGAAGCCTTGGCCAAACTCGCTTCTTCGGCTTGGCTGAGCACTTTATTCGCCTCGTCGGCCGAAAGTTCCTTGATGCCTACGTTCCGGAACCGGATTTCGGCTCCGTGGGTTTGGAGTTGGATTGGTCCGCGAGCTACCAGAGGCATCCCTGGAGCAAAGTAATCATGCAGTCTTGCGTCGACGACGACTTCTTTATCGTTTAGCCATACCCAGCAATGTTCGCCCACCAAGCGGATTCGCATGGTATTCCACTCGCCGATCGCTTTGTCAGCTCGAACGAGTGGGTCTTTACCGGCCCAACCGGCGGGGTTGTTCCAAAGGCCGCCGCTTCCCTTTTCATTGCCATTCTTGCGGTTGTTTTCAGCATCGGGATCCCAGATTTGCACTTGTGGGATACCTCGGAGGTAAATTCCTGAGTCGCAACCGGCGACGATCTTGTAATCGAGTGACAAATCAAAATCGCCGTATTCGCTATTGGTGGTCAGGTAAGCTCCTTGGCCGTCGTTAACAATTTCGTTCCCTTCCACCTTCCAGTGATCAGCAATTTCCTGGTTCCATTTCGACTTGTCTGCATCCGGGGTCGTACTCCATTTGCGTGGGTCCACGGTCGGTCGACCGTGCCAGCCACTGAAGTCCTTGCCGTTGAACAGCATTACGGTATCGGCGGCGTTCGAACAATCCGCAGGTAGCAATGCCGTGGAGCAAGCCGCAGCGCAGACAAGTGCTGCACTGCGAAGGGAACGAATCCAACATGAAAGAATCATCGATCGACGCATAGGAAATATCTGTGGGGTTAGAGAACCAAACGGAGGGAGGCAAGGCGTGTAAATTCGGTGGGAATGGGTACCACATTCTCGGTGCAACGCTAGTTTTGCCCGGAGCGCGGTTTTTCCTGCAGCCCCGATTTTAACAAGAATTTTTCGTAGGTGCCTACTTTGAAAATGCCTTTCCTGCCCCGAAGCTATTCTTTTCCTTGGCTAGAAACCCAAGAATCTCATCCGGGGATCGAAATGTTGGGAGCCCACAATGCCGCAACTCCGTTAGACTAATGCCGTTTAGCCCTGGGACGGGTTTCCCTTGGAACTCCTCCCTGCCCATCCATGGATTCATGAGGCCCCCATTGGCAGCGCCACTTGCAATCGACGTACAGAATCTCTCGAAAACTTACCGGGAGGGACTTTTCTTCCCCCGGGTTCATCCAGCACTTAAGGAAGTTTCGCTTCAGGTCGGCCAAGGTGAAGTCTTTGGACTCCTCGGTCCGAACGGCGCCGGGAAAACGACACTCATCAAAGTCCTTCTAGGGATCCTTCATCCATCGCGAGGTTCCGCACAAGTTCTGCAATTGCCCGCCGGAAGCAAGGGTGCCCGACGCAAAATCGGTTACTTGCCAGAGAACCTAATTTTCCCGAGGCACCATACCGGCCGCAGCGCGCTGTATTTCTACGGCCGTCTCAGCGAAATGACCGACTCGGAGATCCGTAAACGCGAGGCTGAACTGTTTGATCTCGTCAGCCTCAGCGGTCGGCAGCACGAAGCAGTTCGCAGATACTCCAAGGGGATGCGGCAACGTTTGGGGCTTGCACAAGCCATGTTGCACGACCCAGACCTTTTGATTCTCGACGAGCCAACCGATGGATTGGATCCGATGGGGCGTTCGCAAATCCGCGATGTTTTGGATCGGCTTAAGAAACGCGGCAAGACCGTTTTTCTCAACAGCCATATCCTCCAAGAAGTTGAGCTGATCTGCGATCGTGTGGCGATTATGGCTTTGGGACAACTCCGCGCTATAGGCACCATCGATGAACTGGTTCGTCAACACACCGACGATTCCAAAAGCAGTTTAAAGATTGAGGTCATCGGAGACACGGAATCGATCGAACGGATCCTCGCAAAGGTTCCCAATCTGACAACCTCCGTGCCCCACGCCATCGCTCCAATTTTGACAAGCGGTGGGCCCGAGGCTTTAACGCGGATTGGAATTGCATCGATCGATCAGCAGGGGGCGGACGCAGTGGTCGACTGCCTGCGTGCCCATCAAGTTAGCATCCTGCGACTCGAGCGGGCTCGTCCCAGTTTAGAGCAGGTGTTCATGAATATGGTCAACACTGCGAGCGGCGATGCCGACCCTCGAGTTCCCATTCCATCACGATAAAACAGATCGATTCGCCGCTAATACGGAACAATCCGCTGATACGGAAAGCTATGAAGCCTTACATCGCCATCCTTTACGATAGTCTGATTGAATCGATTCAGTCTCGGGTCCTTTGGATACTCTTGGCCGCATGGACGTTGATCCTTGTGGCGCTCTTTCCGCTTTCTCTTTCCGAGGGGGAAAGTTATCGCGTTCGGATGGGGGAGATCACCAACGCCAAAACCGTCCTCGATCAATTGGCTGCTGCTTCCTCGGGAAAAGGAACCCGCTCCCAGAAACTGGTTTACGCGGCTATCGATCAAGAGTTCCAAAACGCGTTGCAAGACCGCCAAAAAACCGGGCGACGCATCGCAGTCGGGAGATTGGTGACGGCCCTCAACACGGTCATGGACAAACCGGATTTGTACGATCGCGATGCGTGGCCGACTGCTGAGCGCAGATCGGAACTGAAGGAGTTGATCAACAAGGAGAACAAGAGTCCTGAGGAGTTGCAAAAACTCAATCGCCGCCTGCTCGATCTTGCGTTTCCCGGTTCGTTGAGATCTTCGAGCGGGCAAGCTACTTGGATCACGTACGCTGGGATGAAGTTTACCGATCCCCTTCCGTTTACACTTCGGCAGATCCGTCCCTTCATCGAAGCCTCCTTGTTTCCGTTCATCATGTGGGTGGGGTTGGGGCAGATCGCGATGATGATCGCGATCGTGATCACCAGTTCGATGATTCCCGACATGTTCCAGACCGGGTCACTCCATTTATTGCTAAGCAAACCGTTGTCACGAAGCCTGCTGTATTTGAGCAAGTACCTCGGTGGGTGCATATTCGTCGCTCTCAATATTTCCTTCTTGATCGTCGGTCTTTATTTCTACTCGGGGATTCAGTTGGGGATTTGGAACCAAGGAATTCTGTGGTGCATTCCGCTGTTCATCTTTGCATTCATGGTGTTTTACAGCGTCTCCGCACTCGTCGGTTTGATTTGGAAGAATCCGATCATCTGTGTGGTTGTTACAGCGTTGTTCTGGGGCGTTTGCTTCACCATCGGCACGGTACGCAGTCTCTCGGAAACGTTCTTGAGAGGTCCACCGACAGTGCAGCGTATCTTGGCGGTTGGAGATATACCTATCGTTGCGAACCAACAGGGTCGCGTCCAATTTTGGAACGACAAGGATCGCGTGTGGCAAACCGGGTTTGGTGAAGTCGACGGCCAGCGGGTGATTGGGCCTGTTTGGCAAGCTGAAGAATCGTCGCTCTACTTCGGTCGAACCCGATTTATCCCGTTTGGGTTGGGAGGTGGCGAGACGATTCGCCTTGAGTTGGCGCGGCTTCCTGAACTAGGTAAGGCTCCCGAGGCTGGTGCTCTCACCGAAGTCACGGGCAAGAAACTGTGGGACGACTCCCGCCTCGATTCGGCTCCGGATCTTCCCGCAGATACGTTCGAATTGATCCCATGGAAAAACGGTTTCCTCGTTGCTTCGACCGATGGGGTTTATTGGTTTGATGCTGAGCGAGCCGCCAAAGCGGACCAGCAGAAGATTTCTGTTCTCGGGTTTGATTTGAAGATTCCGCAGGCCAATGAAACCTACAAACGATTGACCGAGGCGGATTGGGGATTGCGGAAACCTATCGCGGTTGGACTTTCCAGGTCGCTCGATGCTTTGATTCTCGTTTCCAGAGACAAGCTTATCGTAATGAAACGCAATGACGGGAAATTTGAAAAGGTTCGGGAAATGCAACTCGATATTCCCGCAGAAGCTGTTGTGGATCTAGCTGTTTCCGATTCGCTCGCCATCATATGCCCCAACGCGGAAGTTCCCCTTGTTGTGAATCTAGAAACGATGGAGTTGGTGCGAGAGTTATCCGAAATCGGAAAAGCCAATATCAAGAGATCTGCGGTGGCCAGCGATGGTCGGGTAGCGGTGCTTTCGACCGATGGCGATCTTTGGATTCTCTCTCCCGATAACTCGGAGTCGCGGATGAAGGTGAGCAAACCATCGATCTCCGGACAAGGCGATATATCGACCATTCACTTTGATCCATCCAATAGGCTTTGGGTTTGTCACAACGTCAAGCTGATCGATGTGTTTAGTCCGGAGATGAAACCTACCGGGCTGTCGTTCTACCCGAAGAAAACCACGCCGGAATGGATTTATGACTACATCATCAATCCGTTTTATTTGGTAAACCCCAAGCCGGCTGCGATCAATGAAACGATCCAATACGTTCTTCGTAACCCGGATAACAAAGTCAACGCGATCGATCGAACGGACCTCGATATCCCTCAAGTCCAGCGGGATCCGTGGCAACCTATTTGGAGCAATGGGGTTTTCATCCTGGTCATGCTAGCCATTGGATGTTGGCAGCTCTATCGCCAAGATCTGTGATGGCTCGGAAAGAAACCCTGCAAAACTTTTCTCAATTCAAAGAGCATGTCTCCTATCAAGGAACATCTCAGGCTGATCGGCCAGAGGCTCAGTCCTAGGATTGAACTCCGGAGAATTGCCGAAAAATATTGGTGCCGGATTAAACGTTTGGGCTCCAGCCAAGTTGGGATGCCCTAAGGGACGCGGCATCGATGGCTGAGTTTTCGGATCCTCTGAAATCGAGGAGATCCCCGTTTTCCTAAGGGCGCGGACGAGATGAATCCAAGGTGGCTTCGAATGCTTTGGCATCCAACAGAGGGTCTATATTCTTGGCAAAATCGACGCACCGTTGGATTGCGAAATGGAGTCGATGGCTCCATATCTATCTGTCGATGGCCGCCCTGGCCGCGATCTTCTTTTTTAGTGCCACAGGCTTAACGCTCAACCATCCGGATTGGTTCTTTCGAGAGCAAACAACTACGGTCGAACGATCGATGGAGCCTGCTTGGTTAAAAATCGATCGTCCGTCTCCTGCAGGATGGGACGAAGTCGACTTTGGGCACCAAGTCGACAAACTGTCGGTGGTCGAGTACCTGCGAGCCGAGCACAAGATTGCTGGAAGGATGACCGGTTTCTAACATTTGATGATCAGTGCGAAGTTACCTTTCAGGTACCCGGTTATGCAGCGACCGCCAGGATCCACAGAGAGACACCGGGAAGTATTCGTTATCGACGACATGCAATGATCTTATTTCCATCCTGAATGATTTGCACAAAGGGAGGCAAGCAGGTCCTGTTTGGTCATGGGTGATCGATATTTCTGCCATCGTTTCGGCATTGGTCGCGTTCAGCGGATTTGTACTGGTCTTCTATTTGAAACAAAACCGTGTGCTACGAATTGCTACGGCGGTTGTCGGTGCCGTTGTTTTGCTGTGGATGATCCTGATCGCTACGAGTTAGGATCTCGCCGCAATCCTGGAGCAAGCCAGAAATCTCAAGGGGTGCCAAGGCGTTCGGTCCCTTTCGGCTTGATCGATCAAGCCGATTGATGGATAGTGCTTATTCGGCTCTACCGAAGCGGCACCTTGGATCGGCGGACGGACAGTGGTAACGATATTCCTTTATCTCATCGCGATTGTTTTGGCCAATTTGTCGTCGACCCTGTTGGGGCCATCGGCTTCGATCGCCAATGCATTCCTATTCATTGGGCTCGATTTGACGACTCGCGATAAACTCCATGAGGAGTGGAAAAATCGGGGCTTGGTGTGGAAAATGGGATTGCTCATCGCCGCTGGCTCAGTGCTTTCCTACCTGATCAATCGCAATTCCGCGCAGATTGCAATTGCCTCGACATTGGCATTTGCCGCAGCGGCGTTGACCGATGGGGTGGTTTATCACTGGTTATCGGATCGAACCAAAATGCAAAAAGTAAACGGGAGCAACGCTGCGAGCGCATTGGTCGACAGTATTGTCTTTCCTACTATCGCCTTCGGAGCGTTGATGCCGTTGATTGTCATCGGCCAATTCGCGGCAAAATTCTTTGGCGGTTTCCTGTGGTCGATTTTACTGCGTTATCACAAAGACGAGCCGACCCCGATTGCAAACTGAAGCCGCTCCGAAGCTAGTTCAGTTACGAAGCTAGTTCTGGTCCGAAGCCTACTCTATGTTACGAGACGTTACGAGACCGTAGGTGCGGGGGGTGGTTGGAACTTTCGCAAGCTGCCGAAGCCGATCCAGGGGAGTCCTGAAATGCGAGTTCCGTATTCGTAATATTCTTCCCCGATGAATCGGAGCAACCGTTTGTCTTTGAAGTAGCTGCCGGCGTAGATATAGACTGTCCAGACTCCCGTGAGGATCGCGTGGTCCCATGTCATAACAGGCGTGAACCATATTAGTCCCAGAAAGCTCATGTAGACCGGGTGTCGCATGTATCGAAATGGCCCGCCTGTCACAAAGGGCCGTCGAGGAGGCTTGGCCTCAGTGAACCAGTACCACCATTGGGTAAGTCCCGTTTGGTAACCAAATCCTGTCCAGTACAAACTGTAAAGAAGTGCGATCCACGACAAATAAAAACAGCCCAAGATTACTTGTTCGGCGATTCCTGTGGCTCTCCATAAAACGCGTTCACTTCCTCCCCAGTAATGGAACATGATCAAGAGCGTCACGCAGGTCACGCAGCAGTGAATGCAGCCGAGCATCCCGCCAGGAACCCATTGTCGCAACCACTTTTGAGTTGGAGGCGCGAGTAAAACGCTATGAGGGATAGCGAAGCCCGTTGCGAGCAGCGCGTCCATCCACCACCATCCCTGACGCAGCGATGTGCCACCGTAGCGCAAGAACAAAAACAGGTAGACCACGGTCACCAGGAACAGTACTTGTGTTCCGATACCGAACGTGATCCCAGCGGCTCGCTGCAGCGTTCTCGAGGAAGCTATCGGCACCGTTGTCGTTCTGAACGGTGTAGTTGTCAATGGTTTCCCAGGGGATGTGTGTTCGGCATTCCTGTTAGCGTCGCTTGGGGCACTCGCAGGATTTCCCGAGGTTGGCGATTGTGGCACATGGTCGATCGCGATATCGATCGCGTTGGGCATCAGCCTTGCAGAAGCCGTATTCATCAATCCTTTTTCTCCGCCACAAAGTATCCATACTCCATCGCTCCCGACTTATATGCGTCGAGGATCGCTTGGAAGTGGTCTAAAAATAAAGTGTGATTCCTTCCGAGGATCTTGGCCAAATGCCTAACGCCAGAGCGGTTGACTCGGTCCAAGCATATCTCCCACGTCTTCTCGACGTTGCGAGTCCATATGCCATTTTGTGTGACTTTGAGTCCCGCGTCTTCGAACCATTGAACATAGTCGGACTGCGCACCGAGTGACGGGCAGAACATTCCTTTGCAGACCGCAATGGTTTGTTCGGTTTGCGGTTCGCTTAACGGAAGTTCTCCCGATAGCCAAGCACACAAAGCGAATCGACCACCAGGTTTCAGCCAACCGGCTGCTTTTCGAAAGAATGCGGGTTTATCGAACAAGTGTTCGGTGCATTCAATGCTCCAAACCACGTCGGCTTGGCCAGCAGGAAATTCAACTTTCTCGGCATCCGCGCGGATAAACTCGGGACGAGGTCGCACCAAACCTGCGCGGGCTGCGAGATCAGCGTACGCGCGTTGCACCGGACTAAGTGTCACCCCCGTGACGCGGCATTGAAGATTTTTTGCTAACCAAACACTCGAACCACCCATACCGCAACCGATATCATAAATTCGGCTTCCAGATTGGATTTTTGCGGCTTGGGCTAAACGTTCTGTCAACTGGATCTGAGCACGCGACGACGTTTCATTCGATTCCCAATATCCATGATGGATGTGAGGCCCCCAGAAGAGTCTGTAGAAGAGCGTGGTGATATCGTAGTGATTGCGAATCACTCCTTTTTGTACGTTTGGAAACTCAATCATGGTGCAGGCACCAGCCAAATATCTCCTAGGATCATCAATTCGTCTTTGATACCGACAGCCCCCAGCATCTTGGTGTAAGGTTTAATGCCGTAATCGGTCTGAAGGATTTTGAATGAACCACGGACGTGGTGCCATCCATCTTTCTCTTCGAGATCGCATCGTATCTGCAGGTGTCGAGTTGTTTTATGCAATGTGAAGTCCCCCTCGAGGATGTACTCAGGAAGTTTTCGATTGGATGTTTTTCCGGTCGCTGTGACCCTAATATTCTCGAATTTGGCTTCTGGATAGCGATTCACGTTGAGAATTTCAGGACCCAGCATGTTCTCGTTGACTTTTCGCCGAGTGGCTTCATCGATAGTGCTCTCGACGTTTAGAACTTTACGGGCGGTTTCGGTGTCCGCGATGAATGACTTCATATCAAACACCAAGCTGCCCGGCTCTTTCGCGTTGATCGACAATCGACCCGATTTGAGTTTGCCTTCAACGCCGTGGGTATGTCCCAACGATGTCGTTCGATCCACGAAGATGAATACGCGGCTGTACTCTAAGTTCACATCCCCAGGTTTGGTTGCCGCGGGCGTCTGCTGGGACGCAGATTGCTGTAACGCAGTTTGTTGCGCTTCGGCGGGCGCGGCTAGGAATGCTGATTGGAAGATCAATAGAGCACAGACAATCAGCAAACCAATTTGTAAGCGTGGAACGATCGTGCTCAGTGTGAACCAGTATTCATCCTGCACAGTCTTATCCTGCATAGTCTTATCCTGCACAGGCTTTCCAGAAAGGCTGTCGCATGGGCTTGGACGCATACTCATCGACGCGCGAAAATTTCCTTCTAAATAGCTTCCCATTGCCACAGCGAAAACCCTCCTTAGTGCTTGAGCTAGCGTGTACAATTCGCAGCATGGTTAACGCAATCCATAGATCGGTTCCCTCGCATGCACCGCATATCGACAAAACTATACCAAGTTGGAATCGACGTTTGCTAGCCGAAACAGCGTTACGGCGAAATCTATTCCTCCAGAAGGCAAATTGGTTTCTAGCTTGGAATTGCTGGCAAGCAATTGCAACGATAACCATCTGGCGTTGTACCTTATCAAGAAAGATATCCTTGGACTGCCTACCGTGCCTATTTAACACATTGCGCGGTGTCATAAGTCACACAGTCGTAAGCAGCACAGTCGTAAGCAGCACAGTCGAAGGCAGCACAGTCGAAGGCAGCACAGTCGAAGGCAGCACAGTCGAAGGCAGCACAGTCAACAGTAGCACCGTTTCAACGCCTTTTGTTTTCAAGCGATTGAAGCGCGTTGTACGTTTTTTCAATCCACGGCCACTTTTTTGCCAGTCTCGCATGGGGGCAGGCAGGCATCCTGCAGCGAGGTGGAACGAGAGAGCGGGATGTTGTCGCGTTGACGTTCTAGTTGGTTCGATGCGATGCTTTGGCAATACGATGCGATGCTTTTGCAATAGTTCAAGACGAGCAAGTGCTTGCGAGGGGGCCGGTGATCGATGAAGCAGCGAGTGCTCGTCCCAGAATTGATGGATGATCCCAATCTGTGCCCGCAGGAGCATGCAAAGGCGCTTCGTGGGCTGCGACGTATCAACGCTTTTTCAGGAACGGTCGATCAACTGGTACGAGAGATTTTGAGTGTTGCTGCGAGCGATTCTCGTAAGGACACTGACAAGCCTATTCGCATTCTCGATTTAGGATGCGCGAATGGGGAGATCGCGATGGGTGTCGCGCAGCGGTTATCAGGTCGCATCAACGCTGAGGTTATCGGATGGGATATGAGTTCCACAGCGATTGCGCATGCGCAAACAGAGCAGCAAAAATTCGACACGAGTCGCGGGTGTGGCGTTCGATTTGAAGTGATGAATGTTTTTGATGCGGTTCAATCTGTTTCTAGTCTTTCCAGCACTGAGATTCAGTCAGCGAGTGGAGTGGCTCGGTCTCAAATGCAGTCTGAGGGCGACCGCGTGGATCCGATTGGCCGCGATGACGGTTGGCCTTTCGATATCGTTTATTGCACTCTCTTTCTGCACCATTTTGACGATACGTCGGCAGTCAAGGTGTTGGATGCCATGAAGCGATTGGCGCGGCGCGCAGTGCTCGTCGATGATCTGTGCCGAACATCGCTGGGTTGGTGGCTAGCGTATTTAGGATGCCATCTGTTGTCTCGTTCTCGTATTGTTCATTTCGATGGTCCGCAATCGGTTCGAGCTGCGCTGACTCCTCAAGAAGCTCAGGCGTTGGCGGCGGAGGCTGGGATGCGCGATGCCGCGATTCGCCGACATTGGCCTGAGCGATTCATGATGCGTTGGGAGCGTCGTTCGTAATGGCGACTCAACTGGCTACTAATTCCGAAATGATGTCCGCGGCGGATGAGGCTCTCAATGCGGTCCGCGAGGTTGCTGGAACGATTTCAGCAGCAGAGGCGGAACGGGTGGCTTGGGATCTGATTGTCGTTGGTGCAGGGATTGCTGGTTCGTCGACGGCGATCTTAGCGGCTCGAGAAGGACTGCGAGTCCTGTTGATCGAAGCCAAGCGATTTCCTCGCGAGAAAGTTTGCGGTGGTTGCCTAAATCCGCGAGCGATTGATTATTTGAAGCGACTCGGTGTGGCAGAGGAATTGCAGCGCCAAGGGGCCATCGCTCTCGGGCAACTCCATGTGCAGTTTGGACGAACTCCACACTGTTGGCCTATCCCGAGCTTGTGGAGCGTTCGCCGTTCCACCGTCGATACGATTTTGGTGCAAAAAGCAATCGAGTCGGGAGTTCATTTTTTGCCCGAAACTATGGGACTGCTGCAATTGCCATCAAGCGATTTGCCATCAAGCGATTTGCAATCAGGCAATTCTTTGCCGCCCAAAATCTGCTTCACAGGTGATATGCAATTTGGTGACCGTTCTCACGCGAGCGACGCGCATGAGTGGGTCGAAGTGCAAGTTCGACCGGCCGCGGGGGGCCCACGCTCGTCGTCGAAACGGCTGGTTGCCAAGGTTGCGGTCGTTGCGTCGGGGCTGAATCGATCGCCTCTTGGTGGCGCATTGCCTTGGAGTTCCTCCGTCGCCTCGCAATCGCGCATTGGGGTTCAGTGCTTGGTTCACGAGTCGGAATTGAGCCGGGAAAGTTTCCTGACGAATAGTCCGATCTTTCAAGACCGGAAATCGCTTCATATGCTTGTGGCCCCGCATGGGTATGTAGGTCTGTGCAAAACCGACGGCGGCTACTACGACATCGCGGCAGCGGTGGATCCGGCGGCAGTTCATGGAAAGAACTCGATTCCAGCCACGATCGACTCGATCGTCGAATACTGTGGATATCGTCCCGATTCTGTGTGGCACTCCAAGTCATGGATGACAACGCCCCACCTGACGCGAGCCTCCAATCCTGTGGCTGTGCCGCGTGTTTTTTTGGTGGGAGACTCGATCGGGTATATTGAACCCTTCACCGGGGAAGGAATGTCCTGGGCGTTGGCCAGTGGGTTTGCTGTGGTTCCCTTGATCGCCGCGGCGATTCGGTGCAATTCTTACGAGGATTCATCGGTCCGATGGAATCAATGGGCTATTCAGCAACGTCGTTTTTCGCAATCGGTATGTCGTTGGGTCGCCAAGCAGGCCCGCATGCCGCGTCGCGCCCAATGGGTGCTTCGTGTTTGTGATTGGTTTCCTCCAATTCGAAATTGGATTGTTCGCAAGGCAACGCAATGACAGTACCATTCAAGGAAAACACGTTGCGCGAGACGCAATATGGTGCCGTAGCGAGATTTCTCGCCATGGCGACGGCAATCCCCGAAGGGACGGTCGCACAGGACGATTCGGCGGTCTTGGCTCAGCAATTGAACATCACGAAGCGTTGGCACAAACTGCTCCCGGCGTTGTACCGCAAATCCGGGGTTCAGCGGCGTTCGAGCGTACTGCTGGATCCGAGTGAGGGTGATTTATTCAATCGCCAGAGTTTCTATCAAGTCGCATCGACCGAGCGACCTTTCGGTCCGACAACGGCGGAACGCATGCAAGCCTACAGCCTGCATGCAGGTCCATTGCTGGAACGCGCCGCTAAAGAGGCGTTGAGTCAGGCACGCATGCACGCTTCGTCGATAACTCACCTCATCACGGTTTCTTGTACTGGATTCAGTGCTCCCGGGATCGATCATCATTTGATCGATAGGCTCGGTTTGCCTATGCATACCCAACGAACCCATGTTGGGTTTATGGGGTGTCATGGGATGATCAACGGGCTGCGAGTGGCCGAGGCAGTGGTGCGGTCACAACCTGATGCCATCGCGATGGTAGGGGCCGTGGAATTATGCAGCATCCATCAGCAGTACTGCGACGATAGTGAGCAAATCGTAGCCAACTCACTGTTCTCCGATGGGGCTGCCTGCGTGATTCTAGCCAACGATTCCGCCGACTCAGCCTTTACCGACTCCACCAGCGGGTCCGGTGTTACTGCACCTTGGGAAATTGTTTCGAGCTTTTCGTGCAAACTAGAAGAAACCGGGGACATGATGAGCTGGAAGATCGGCGACCATGGTTTTCAGATGACTCTCTCGCCGCGAGTTCCAAAGATCATCGAAGAGCGACTGCGAGGGCCGTTAACTCGGTGGCTTTCGGAGAATCATGTGGATGTCGACTCGGTTCAGACCTGGGCGGTTCATCCTGGTGGACCTCGCATTTTGGATTCCGTAGCGGCATGCTTAGGCCTCTCTGAAAAGCAGATCGAGCCATCTCGAAACGTATTGGCCCACTATGGAAACATGTCCTCCCCGACCGTACTGTTTATCCTGGAGAAAATCGTTTCCGAAACCGATCCCGGAGAATACTCGGTGGTGATCGGTTTTGGGCCAGGACTGCATACAGAAGCCCTTTTACTGCGACGAATTGCATGATATGAACTCCGTCGAACTTCTCGATCAGTTGGTTCGAATCAACAGCGTGAATGCGTTCTATCCCGGAGGTCCCGGAGAGGCGAAGTGCGCAGATCACATTGAGCAATTTTGGCGATCGCTCGGGATAGAATGTTGGCGACAAAACGTCTTGCCAGGACGCGACAATGTGATCGCTCGAATCCCTGGATTGGATCCGTCGAAGCGACTGGTCCTCGAAGCCCACATGGACACGGTTTCTGTAGAAGGGATGACCATCGATCCATTCGATCCAAAAATAATCGATGGTTGCATGTATGGGCGAGGTGCTTGCGATACCAAAGCTGGGCTAGCTGCCATGATGTGTGCGGCGGTGAGCGCCTTCCATGATCCGACACCCCCGCCTGCCGAGATCTGGGTGGCAGCCGTTGTCGATGAGGAGTACTCATGCCAAGGCGTACTGCGACTTTGCCAGGGGCTTACCGCAAGCGCCGCAGTCGTTGCTGAACCGACTGAGATGAGGCTGGTCATTGCCAGCAAAGGGGTGCTGCGATGGCGTATTGTCTCCCACGGTCGTTCCGCTCACAGTTCCAAAGTCCATCTCGGTTTCAATGCGATTCATCCGATGGCGAAGTTGCTTGTCGCTATCGAAGAGGAGCACGCTCAGTTGGATGGGCTCAAGCATCCACTTTTAGGGGCTTCGACAGCCAACGTTGGCATGATTGCAGGGGGCGTACAAGTCAACTTTGTACCGGATCGGTGTGCGATTGAGATTGATCGTCGCCTTTTACCTTTTGAAGACGTGGAGGAGGTGCTCGCGAGTTATCAACGTCTTATCGATCGTGTCGCATCTAGGCTACCGGGGGCGCGTTTTGAGATGGAAGCTCCCATGCTGATCGATCGTGGGCTGGATACATCACCGAAGGCTGACATCGTGCAGACGGCTGGTCGAGTTCTGGGGCAGTTGGGTGAGAATCCTGAGCCATCAGGAGTTGCATTTGGAAGTGATGCGAGCAAACTAATGCTCGCCGGTGTCGATAGCATCCTGTTTGGACCGGGGAGTATCGATCAAGCCCATGGGGCGATTGAATACGTGGATATCGAGCAGGTCCTTCGCGCGGAGCGATTTTACTACGCACTCATCAGGGAGTTTGGCAAATGAAGACAAATCATGGCTATCTTTCGATCAACCGACGGCATTGGCTGGCGCTTGCAACTGCAGCTATCGCCCGCCCGGCCTATCTTTTTGCCAATCCCACAGTTGCCGAGCCAGCAACGACGGTTCCCTGGTCGGACTCGATCATTGATGCCCACGTTCACGTTTGGCCCAAGTTTGGGACTCTGTATCCTCTCGCATCGGAGTTCAGCGAGAAAGATGTTGTGCCACCGTCGTTCACCCCTGAGGAGTTATTTAGCCATGGTCGCCCTCTCCAAGTAACGCGTGTTGTTTTGATTCAGATGAATTTTTTCGGTTTCGACAATTCATACATGCTCGATTGCATCGAAAGGTATCCTGGGATTTTCTCGGGTGTTGCCGTCATCGACCATGATCAAAGAGATGTGAAGGGGACGATGACCGATCTGCGTAAACGCGGAGTTCGTGGGTATCGCCTTTATGCAAACCGAGCCAACGTAGCGCAATGGCAATCCTCGAAGGGGATCAGCACCATGTTCGAGCAGGGTGCTGAAACGGGGCAAGCCATGTGCATGCTCTCGGATCCAGATGCAATTCCGGGTATCGAAAAGCTTTGCGAGCGATATCCAAAAACCACCGTTGTCATCGATCACTTCTCCAGGATCGGAATGCGGGGTAGCGTACAAGAAGATGAATTAAATGCTTTGTGCCGACTGGCGAAATTTCCCAAGGTGTATGTGAAGACGTCCGCGTTCTATGCGTTGGGTGCCAAAAAAGCACCGTATACGGATCTGCTGCCGATGATTCGGAGGCTCAAGGATGTATACGGCGCAGAACGATTGATGTGGGCATCGGACTGCCCATATCAAGTCGAAGCGCCCCATACCTACGCAGCCTCGCTGGAACTTATCCGCGACCGAGCGGACTTTTTAAACAATACTGAAAAGAAACAGATCCTTTCGGGTACTGCTGAACAAGTCTTCTTCGGTCAGTGATTGTCCCCGCATTGTCGCCGCGACGTGTCTCGATCCGCAAATCAGAGCCACGCGTGTAAGCAAGTGGCGACTGGACGTTGAAACCGATATCCCCCGACGCTAGTTATGATCGCAACCATGAATCGATCACTTCGGCACGTCCCTCCACCCGGCGCTAACGCTGAGGGCTCTGATTGGTTTTCGCTTCGCGAAGCAAATCCGAGCCACGCGTGTAAGCAAGTGGCAACAGGACGTTGGACCCCGCTATCCCCCGACGCTAGCCATGATCGCAACCATCGTTCCTAGCAAATTCAACGCCCCTCCACCCGGCGCTCACGCTCAGCGCTCGGACTTGCCCAACTCTGCTTGCACCTCGGAAATGGATTCGAAAATAGATCGCGTGAGAAAAGCGAGGTCGTGATCGCTAATGCTCAGCGGCGGCAATATGGGAAGGACGTTTCCGAGGGGGCGCAGCCAAACACCTTTGCCGATCAAGCTTTTGCAAACCTGAGCGCTGATCCGTTCGTTCCATCCGAAGGGTTCTTTGGTTTCGCGGTTCTTCACCAAGTCGACGGCGGCCATCATCCCCAGTTGCCGCACGTCCCCGACGATTTCAAGTTCTCGCAATGGGGCTAGGCAACTTTGGAAATAAGCAATCTTGGGTGCCAAATTCGCCATGGAGTATTGGGATTGGAAAAGGTCCAATACCGCGTTTCCAGCAGCTGCAGCCAAGGGGTTGCCACCGTAGGTGTGCCCGTGGAAAAACGTTTTCATCTCAGCGTGGCTACCGAGAAACGCATTCCATATCCGTGTGCTGCATAACGTCGCGCTCATGGCGAGGTAGCCACCTGTGAGGCCTTTGCCCAGACAAAGAAAATCAGGCAAGAGTGAATGGTCGTTATGGATTCCTTCGTGCTCGATCGCGAACATGCGTCCTGTGCGTCCCATCCCAACAGCGATTTCATCAGCGATCCAAAGAACGCCAAATTCACGGCATAGCTCGGCCAGGCCACGTAGAAAACCTGGCGGCTGTGTCACAAATCCCGCGGCTCCTTGAATCATCGGTTCCACGATGACTGCAACGGTTTCGTCGGCATGTTGCTCGAGCAGTTTACGGTACTCCGACAAGTACCACTGGGAGGCTTGAGCTGGATCCATGCCTGTGGGGCGTCGGAAGGAGTCGGGGCATGGGCCACGTAGAACATCGAATAGCAAGGGTGAAAACAGCGATTGGAATCTCGACACACCGCTCACGCTGACGGTGCCAATCGTGTCTCCGTGGTAAGCATCCCCTAACGCAATAAATTTTGTGCGCTGTGGCGCGG
This sequence comes from Pirellula sp., assembly GCA_046318275.1. Classification (GTDB taxonomy): domain Bacteria; phylum Planctomycetota; class Planctomycetia; order Pirellulales; family Pirellulaceae; genus JBKCUI01. The sequence goes on from JBKCUW010000013.1 coordinate 41,890, forward strand.
GATGGCCGCATTGGTGCCAGAATTGGAAGGCCAATTTCATCGCTACCTCAACGGCCGATGCTCCATCGCCACTGAAGAAGACATGGTTCAGTTCACCGGGAGCTAAAGCCGCCAATCGCTGCGCCAATTGAATGGTCGTAGGATGGCTCATCCCTAAGTTGGTTACATGAGCGACACGAGTCAGTTGATTTCGAATCGCAACATCCAATTCGGGAACTTGGTGCCCAAAAAGGTTGCACCAGAGGGCGCTGGTCCCATCGAGATAGCGATTCCCATCGATATCGGTCAACCAGCAACCTGATGCGGAATCGATGATGAGCCCATCGTATTCCGACATCTGAGAAAATGCATGCCATACGACCGTTTTGTCGAGATGGCGCAATTCGTCGTTCGTTCGTTTTTTCGCAGGTTCCATGAGGATGTTTACTTCGGGGGGGCCAAGCGTGCGGGGTGAGTACTTAGACGCACGCTTCCACGATCCTTCTGGCCGATTGCAGGATCGTATCCCAGTCCTTCTTTTCCACGAGGTTGACAGGGCAGAGTTGTCCACCGATCCCAACGGCGATTGCACCCGCGCGTAGATAGTCGCTGGCATTCGAGGCATCGATCCCGCCAGTCGGCATCAACTGAAGGTAGGGGAGAGGTGCTAGAACGTCTCGGATATAACCTGGGCCGAGTACCCTGGCCGGGAATACCTTGACGATATTAGCTCCTGCATCCCAGGCAGTCGCGATTTCTGTGGGAGTAAATGCCCCTGATGCGATCGGCACTTTGCGTTGGACGCATACCTCGATTATCTTCACCGATGTGATCGGGGTTACGACGAATTGCGCTCCTGCATCGAGGACCATCTTCGCTTCGTCGACGTTCCGTACCGAGCCGATTCCAATACATGCCTCCCCGTTTTCAAATCGCTTGTCTTCGTCGAGAAGTCGGCGTATCCATCGCGGAGCATCGGGGTTAGTCAAGGTGAACTCAAGGCATCGCACACCTGCATCGAGAAGCACATTGACCAATTCCTGGGCATGGTCGAGTCGCTCTAAGCGGATGATGGCAACGAGCCGAGATTTCTGAATTAATTCCAAAGGCATTTGTTTTCGCTAGCAATTTCTTCGAGGGTTTACCTGGCAAGATTTACTGATTGTATCGGTTGTGCCGGTCGATAACATCCACGAGCCAGTACCGAATCAAGCTGTGGATCCAATTGCTCGAGTTGAATTTCAACGGGTGGAGCGATGGGGATCCGCGGATCGGCGCTCTTAATTTATCGAGTTCCAGCGTCTAAGGCTGGCTCGCTCATGGAAGTTTCAGTTTCTCGGGGGGGAAAAATGGAATCGTCTCTACGTTGGAGCATTGGTCTCGTTGCAGCGATTGTATGCCAAGTCGGTTGCTGCAGCGTGCAAATGAATTGCGGTGCTCCTGGTTGTCGAGTCACTCCGTGTTCTGCGACTCAGCCCGGCGTGTGCGAAGGGGAGTGTGGAATGGTTGGCCTCGAGCCGCTCTTTCATGGCCATGGGCACTTGAAACAAAAGATTCATTCATGGGCTGCATCGACGCGTTGCACCTCTGGGTGCGGAGAAGTGTACTGGGGCGAGCATATCAGCGAACCACCAACTTGCGATCCATGCGGACTTGCCGGCGACTACACTGGCGGATGCGGAAGCTGTCGCCCGTGGTACTCCCGATTGCGGGATCTGTGGGGGTATCGCTATGAACCATCCGGTTGTTCATCGGGGACTGGTTGCTCGCTAGGAGCGGGCTGCTCTCACGGAGGATGTGCCTCGTGTGGCTGCTCGAGCGGGGGCGTAGTTTCCTCGGGGCATAGCGTGGGTGGGCACTCGACCAGTACCTGCGCCTCGTGCAATCATGGGGTAGTTTCTGAAGGTGAGATTATTCATGAGGGTGAGGCGACGCATTCCTCGATTCAGCATGCGACCCCAACTCCGGCCAAGCCCAAGGCTCAAGCGGCTCCGACTCCTGTGCCTGACGCGAATGCCTCGCACAAACGCCGTTCAGGAGCGAGTGGAACCAACGTAGCTACCACTTCAGAACGGATTGTTCGCACTTCGCCAACCCGTATTGGCTCGGGGGTTGCCCCAGCTAGCTCTGCGGATCCTCGAATCCAGTTGGAAGCGAACAAACGCGTTCAGGCCCAAAATGTGAGTACCAAGGAACGGCTCTCTACCACGCGAAAGTAGGGGTTTGCTACGCTCCATCATTGTCGAAGATCGGGACCATGGTAGGTACGTCGATGACCATCAGCTTACCATCCCCCATCCGGCCGGTTTTGCAAGTGTCTGCAATCGTTTTGCAGACCTCTTCCACGCGAAGATCATCGACAAACAAACTGATCTCCACCTTGGGCAGAAACGCCTGGCTATACTCGCTTGATGAGTAGCGATCCAAGTAGCTTTTTTGACGCCCGAATCCTTTGACCTCCGTCAGTTGCAGCGCTTCGACAGGAGCCAGCCGCAATGCGTCAAGCAGCTCCTCGACGAGGAAAGGTCGAATGATCGCGATGATCTGCTTCATGTCATCAAGAGAGGTCGTTGGCGATGGAGTGTGGTATCCTGCTCCGCACGGATGGTACCTTCCAGAGTCAGATATTTCAGCCGGCGGAATTCTGGTTCGCGTATTCTACCAAGAACTTTGAGAACCCGAAGGTCTCGTCGTTTTGCAGGGCTTTTGAGAGGGATCTTGGACGGGAGGCGGGAGCGGGACATCCCGAAAGCGATACTTTCGCAACCACCCCGTTGTCGGTAGGACCCCGTTGTCGGTATGATCGTCTGCACAACTGTCGGGGGGGATGTAGGCCTTCGACCAATCCTTTTCCCGCTCTTCAATACCTCTAAACCGTGCCGCACGCGCAGATTGGCCCTATCGCAGTTCACTTCCCGTCGCATGTCGAGACCAGCGATCAGCTGAACGACGAGCATCCGGAGTGGCATGTGCCAGAATTGGTAGAGAAAACTGGGATTCGAACTCGTTATTTAGCAGCCGCAAACGAAACGGCAGCCGATCTAGGTGTCGCCGCTTGTCAAAAACTCTTTGCCGAGCATTCGGTGGCACCTGAGTCCATCGACTTTTTGCTCTTCTGCACACAAACTCCAGACTATCCTCTCCCGACAACGGCTTGCTTGATGCAGGATCGGCTTGGACTCCGAGTCAACTGCGGTGCTTTGGATTTCAATTTGGGGTGTTCCGGGTTCGTGTATGGGTTGGCCCTCGCCGAGGGGCTGATCGCGAGCGGGCAGGCCAAGCGGGTTTTGTTAGTGACTGCGGAAACCTACAGCAAGTACATTGAAAAGGACGACCGTTCTTTGCGTCCAATTTTTAGTGATGCCGCCGCCGCCACGTTGATCGAAGCAGTCGACTCGCCGCGGTTGATCGGTTTTGAGTTCGGTACTGACGGCAAAGGTGCCGACACGCTGATTGTTAGCCACGGAGGAGCTCGGTGCTCCGAAGATGCGATTATGCCGCGACGGCGCAAACGTTGGGCGAGTCGGCTCTACATGGATGGGCCTAGTTTGATGGATTTTACCGTGGTCGCTATCCCGCAGCTGATCCGAAACATGTTGGAGAAAGCGAAGGTTGATATGTCTCAGATCGACCTGCTTTTGATGCACCAAGCGACCCGCAAAATGCTTGAGTTGCTGCAAAAGGCGGTTGGAGTGGAGGACGATCGCCTCCCTATCCGTCTCTATGACCGTGGAAACACCGTCTCGTCGACTCTCCCTATCCTCATCGATGATTTGCGTCGCGAGGGCAAAGTCCGCCCCGGCTCTACCCATCTGCTCGTCGGATTTGGCGTCGGCTGGTCCTGGGCTGGATGCGTGTGGCGGACCTAAGGCTTAGCCGCCAAAATGCGTATTTCTGACAAGCCGATCGCCAGCCTACGAGTTATCCGGCAGTTTCTTTCCGCGGTTAACACCGCGAGGAACCTACTATGGCGAACGACATCCTTGCCCTGCGAAAATTTACTCCCGCGCATTCGGTCGATGGGTTGCCCATGGCATTCGAAGGGTCCCATCTGCCTGAGACCGCGTCGGTGGTGGCTGGGGCGTTGGAGAGCGGGAGCAGTATTGACGGCGGATCGAGTTTCGGGGGTGTTCTCTTGAAACGTTCCGAAAACGCTCAATGGGGCGATGCGGGGAAGGTCTCAGCCTCGCACTTCGTGAGAATTGGCGCGGTGGCCTACTTGAACACCAAGCCCCTTATTTATTCGCTATTGGACCGGCTCACCAAAGGGGGCGATGCAGCCACGGACTGCTCAAAGAACTCCCCCGCGGGTTCCTTGAGATTGGAACTACCCAGCCGGCTCGCCACCGAACTAGAAAACGAATCGCTCGATGTGGGTTTGATTCCAGTCGTCGAATACTTTCAAAACCTTGACCGTTACACGGGCGTATCGGACGCGGCGATTGCCTGTCGCGGCCCGGTTTGGTCGGTGAGGATCCTTTTTCGCAAGGACCCCAGTCAGGTACGCACGCTCGCTGTCGATGAAGGCTCCCGCACAAGCATCGCCCTATCGAAAATCTTGTTCCATTCCCGGTTCGGGTTTGTTCCTGAAACCACGCCGCTGCCCATGGGAGTACCCCCACAGTCGGTGGACGCGGACGCTGTGCTTGTGATCGGCGACCGGGCGATGAAGCCCGAACGGTTCCGGGGGGACTTTGGCTCCGATTGGGACCTCGGTGAAGAGTGGTATCGCGAGACTGGATTGCCATTTGTATTCGCGCGATGGGTCGCTCGTAACAATTCGTTCGCAACCCCCGCATTGACGTCCCTGCTCGAGCAAAGTCGCGATGCCGGTTGTGCGAATATCGATGAGATCGTACGCATGCATGCAGGTCGGTACGGGCTTTCCGATATTGAGTGCCGCGATTATTTGACCCAGTTTTTGAGGTTCCGTTTAGGGCCGGAAGAGCTTGCGGGGCTAGCGGAGTTTCACCGCCGATGTCAAGCTTTACGTTTGGTTCCTGAGGGTGTGTTGCACTAATCGATCGACTGCTTCTGAACCTCTCGCCTCGCCTTTTTGATGCTGCCATTAACCATGATATCCCCTACCAACTCAAACATCGGTTCGATCCTCGAGAGAACAGTACAAGGGGAGCGACTCTCAACCGACGATGCACTGATTCTGCTGGAAAGCAATGATTTGGCCGCGATAGGTCGCGCCGCGAATGAAGTGACACTGCGACTTCATCCCGAGCCCTACCGAACATACAACGTAGACCGGAACATCAATTACACCAATATCTGCACCGCTGTTTGCGACTTTTGCGCGTTCTACCGTGCTCCGAAGAGCCCCGAGGGATATGTCTTGCCTCGCGAAGAGCTTCTCGCGAAAGTCCGCGAGACAGTGGAGTTGGGTGGGAATCAGATCTTGATGCAAGGTGGACTGCATCCAAACTTCAAGCTGGAGTGGTACGAGGAATTGCTGCGAGACATCCGCAGCAATTTTCCTTCGGTCAACATCCATGGCTTCAGTCCACCCGAATTGCATCACTTTACCAAAGTGAACAAGCTACCTATCGAGACGGTGTTGGAGCGACTGAAGGAGGCTGGGCTGGGGAGTATTCCAGGTGGAGGCGCGGAGATCTTGGTCGATCGTGTACGGTCTGCGATCACGCGAGGCAAGGTGATGACGGACGATTGGCTCAACGTGATGAGGGTTTGGCATAAGATGGGTGGCGTCAGTTCGGCCACGATGATGTTTGGTCACGCTGAAACACTGGCCGAACGGGTCGAACATCTCGATCGCATCCGACAACTTCAAGATGAGACGCACGGTTTTACTGCTTTCATCTGCTGGACATTCCAGCCGGATAACACCCAAATGTCGCACATACCGCCCGCTGGTTCGTTCGAGTACTTGAAAAATCAAGCTGTCTCAAGGTTGTTCCTCGATAATGTGCCGAACATTCAAAGCAGTTGGGTGACCCAGGGATTGAAGATCGGCCAGTTGGCGCTGCTCTATGGAGCGAACGACATGGGCTCGTTGATGCTCGAAGAGAACGTCGTCGCCGAAGCTGGGACGGTACATTTTCTGACGCTCGACCAAATTCGAAATGCAATCTCGGAACTGGGCTATATCCCTCGGCAACGCGATGTTCGGTACCAATGGGTTGGCGACGAATTGGAGCAAAAAGCAATTGCTGCCAATCGCGCTCGCGAAGAGCAGCCCAAATCCCCTATCGTCGAATTGGTGGTTCCGTAATCACCGGAATGGTCGCGAATCAGAATCGCGGAGGATCGAAGCGGTTGGGGCGGCAAGCGATCGCCAGGGCTGATCGAGGGCTAGCAGGTTGAGACTAGTAGGTCGGGGGCTAGCAGGTCGTTGGTCAAACGTCAGGCGCGAGGGTTGCGTTGGGCAATCGCTGATCGTGCGGTTTGCAGGATTGGAAGTGCAACCATCACCGATGCTGCGAATGTAAGCCCAAGGAGCGAAATTCCCAGCGCGTCCAACTCCGCACGGTCTCTCCCTCGGAAAGTTTGAATCAAGGAATACGCCAGCCAAAAGGCATGGGCGATAATTGCGGCCCATATAATCCGGACCGAATTGGGGATCCGAAGTATTTGGCAGAGCCATGCTAACACTGCGAGCGTTTGAATGGCATGCAGTGTTGATCCGTGTGGAAATTTTAACACGCCTCGCGGTGCAAATAATTCCGGAGGATTTCCGGTGGCGGCGAGCCATTGCCCCATCCCAGAAATCGCGAAGCCTAAGAGGCAGGATATCGATAGAAAGACCATCCCTGCGCGGAGGGCTAATCGCATTGCTGGGGTGAGCATTGGGAGTTCATCGCGGCTCAAGCTACGGAGCGTCCAGATGAAAATCAGAGAGGACGCGATCACAATCCAGAACAGCATCCCAACCTCGATCGCTTGATTGAGGAAGCCCTTCTGATTGAAATGGCTTGCTTCTCCTCGCCATGGTTGTAGCGTAATGAGCGCGACCTCAAAAACTAAAGAGATCGAAAGAATCCTTCCTGTCCATCGGTCGGTACGATGCGGCTTGAAGGAACCGAGGAGGGTTAGGAGCGACCAAAGGGTGACGCTGGTCGATATGCCGAATAGGATCGGTTTGCGGAACGATTGAGGTTGCTCCCACGGCAGATCGGACAAAGCGAAGCATGGGATATGGATCAATCCGGACAAAAAGAGAATCGCGATCGATACCCTGCCCAATCCATCGATGTCGGAGCCCAATCCATCGATGTCGGACCGGGATTTTGGCACTTGCATGGGTGTTAAAGCTTCGTTGCCGTGGTTAGCCCACTTGGAGGTTCGACTCGAGACTGCGAAGAATCTCTCGAACAGTAACGCGATTGCGACCGACCTGGATAGCATCGTCGCTGGTCAGCCACTGCTCCACTTTCTTTTGAGCGGAGATGACAGTCGAATGTTGGCGGTTGCCGAAGAACTCGCCGATTTCCGAAAGCGCTGTCCGCGTGTACTTGCGGGCTAAGAACATAGCCAGCATCCGCGGTTGGCTGACGCTTTGGCATTTCGTTTTGGTTCGGAGCATTTCATCATCGAGTCCGAATGCGTCGCAGACGGCTCGTTCAATATCATTGAGTCGAACGATCGGTTGGCTGGCGCGGACCAAGTCCATGGTGCATCGAATTGCATCATCGGTGTTGAGCGTTGAGCCTTGGATCCGTTGCTGAGCAACCAAGCGGTGAACGATTCCATGAAGAACACGAGCGTCACCGCCGCACTGCTTGGCGATCACTTCCAATGCTTCGTCGCTGATCGATACGAAGTGCTTAAGGCATAGCTTTTGGAGCAACCGCTGGCGGGTTTCGACATCCATCGGCTCAATGCTGCAGCTCATACCACCAGAGAGCCGAGCGTAGAGGTCCGAGCCCAAGCCTGACATTTCGTGAAGGCCACGGTCAGCCACTAAGATCACTTGTCGACGATCTCGGATCAGCATGTCGATGGTGTTTCGTAGTTCCACCAACGTTCCGTTCTTGCCCAAGCAGAATTGGACATCGTCGATCACGAGCGTTTCCACATCGCGGTACTTGCGACGAAAATTTGCGAAGCCACCACCGCGGGCGCTTTCGGTGTACTCAATGGTGAACTGCTCACCCGTCAGGACTAAAACGCGGCGCATTCGGTACTGATGTCGAAGCTGCTGCGCGAGGCCTTGGGCCAAATGCGACTTGCCAACGCCATGCGGGCCGTGGATGAAGAGAGGATTGATGCTTCCAGGCCGTTCGAGAACCATTTGGGCCCCCGTGTACGCGAACCGATTGTGCTCGCCCAGAATGAAATCATCCCATCGCCTCTCGTTTTGCTTTCGGACCGCAAGCAACCGATCCATCTCGAGTTCATCAGAACTGGCGTGCGAACCTTTGAACGCCAACGGTGCTGTGGCCAACGGTGCTGTGGCCAACGGTTCGGTAGAACCGACCCTTGCATCCTGGCGCTGTTGAGAATCAGCCCCCGTAGCATCGATTCGCAGCACACGCAGATTGGGAGTCGCATCGCTGGTCGATTGGCTTCCAACACTCCGGCTGGCAATCGGCTGAACGTCGATTTCGGACGCGGTTCGTCGCTGCGTTGGCGTCGTCGATGAAGTGTTCGTTGCGGGGTTGCTCACAGTGGGGGAAATGGTCGGGCTAGGGGTGCGTGTGTTGCCGTCAGACGAGAAGCCTCCATGGTACGTTATTTGAGGTTGAGATGGGACCTCTTCAGCGATTTTCGCCGAGGAAATCCCCCCCGAGACGACCACTTCGTACCCCCATTCGGTACCGCCACACTGGGTTACCGCAGCCTGCAAATCGCTACGAAACATCTTGACGATGCAATCGGCCATAAAACTATTAGCAACGCCGATACGAATCGTCTTTCCAACCTGGACGATCCCCTCTTCGGTGCCGTGGGCGGCTCCATCATCGCCGACGACCGACCATGTCGAACCGGTTCCAAACCACAAGTCCATGCGCTCTTTGCCCAGTCGCTGCCGAACGGTGGATTCCACCATTTGCGCGAGCATGTTCTGACGTACAGCAACTTCGTGCGCTATCCGCATCGCGAACTCCTAAGCCTTGCGACATTTCCACCGAGCACCTCGATGCTAACATGTTCGTCACGAGTTCCCACAGCGGGGATCCTCGTTGCTTTCGAACAGCAACATCGATGCCTCAACAGATTCCAATCCGAGCGGGAACCATCCCGCGCAGTGCTCATCCAACGGGCCAGCGTCATTCAACAGGCCGAGTTGGTTGAGCGGGTCCGGATTGTAAAATTGCTAGCTAATGAGTCAAACAATTTTGATGCGAACCGAAGGAAGATTTTGGTGAGCGAGTGTGAAGATGCGGTAAAGACCGAATGGAACAGCGCCGGGGGTGAGTGCGACTTTCGAGGGAGGCGCAACCGAGGTGCGTGGAAAACCTGTTTGATGTTTTTGGTGGGTTGATAGATTGCGTTGAAAATCGTTGCGATCGAAAAAAACGAGCTCGCAAAACAGACGATACATCAACGTTTTACCCAGTGCTCGTAGATGCTGGGCCAATCGTTCTTCTCATCGGAAGGGACATGCTCGTGCTCGATTCGCGAGAATGCTTCCAGTGCGAGCGGAGCTAATTGCGTGTCGCCTGGGACATCGGCCAACACGTGAGTGATGTGAAGGTGCCCAACGCGAGGCCAACAGTGCCGGTAGATCTCAGCGCCACCGACAACAAACGGGATGGTTCCTGGCGATAGCGACCCTAACGCTTCGTCGATGGACGTTGCTGTTATGGCCCCGGGAATGCGATAGGATGGAGAGCGGGACAGGATGATCGTCTGGCGACCTGGTAGAAGCCTACCGATCGACTCGTAGGTTTTACGCCCCATCAAGAGGGCATGCCCCATCGTCAATCGCTTGAACCGCTGCAAATCAGAACTCAATCGCCAAGGTAGTGCGTCGCGGTCGCCGATGGTCCCGTTGCGTGCAACGGCTACCACCATCTGTAGGGGGGAGGATTCGTTGGGGCAAAGAGTACTCATGGCGTCATCGCGCGACGGGTCGTTAGAACCACCGGATTAAGCTGGAACAACACGGACATGGGTTAGGCTATTTTTTTTCATCCATTCCAGCCAACGTTCTTGGTCTTCGGAAAGATCGATCTCGGCGACCGTTTCCGCATCGAGCGGCGAAACGACGGAAAAGCCACCCTCATCGAGCCATCGATCGATATTCGCAGCTTCGATCCAAAATTCATTCGCGTTGAGCGCCGGGGCCCCGGTATGATCTCCCGGGGTCATGAAATAAACTACTTCCAGCCGGAAGCGTTCAGGCATTTCCAGTGGCTCCACATCGCTACGTCCAACCGCGTGGACGAGTACTTTTTTAGCCACGTTAGGTTACGCCTCCGGCTTTGCGACGCTGCAAGCAAAGTCTAGACGGGCTGCGAGTTGGCCTCCGACGGTCACACGACCTGTCATGAAGTAAGCGGTAGAAACCACCTCGTTGAGGGTGACCTCGATGTCGATCGTGTCCCCCGGACGCACCATTCGTTTAAACTTGGCGCCATCGAGCCGAGTTGCAACGGGAACAACTCCTTCCGCGGGTGTGACGCTTGCCAAAAGAATGGCGCCGCTTTGCAAGCAGCATTCACAAAGGATAACCCCTGGCACAAGCGGATAGTTTGGGAAATGTCCTTGCAAGAAAAACTCATCGGATGAAAAAGTCTTTCGGCAATGGATTGTTTTCTCCGTTTGATCGACGATTTCGTCGACCAGCAGCATCGGCTTGCGATGCGGAATAAGCGAGTGGATTTTTTCCAAAGATGCTGAACTCATCGTGATTTTTCGGTCAATGCAATTAGGCGAGCAGTCAAGTAAACACGCTGGCGTACGGGTGGAGCGAACCGATTGGAGTCGGACTCAGGCCAATTCAGGCAGTGTGGCTATCGGACGATAGGCCTTCGGCAACCCCGTGGCTCGACGTTTCCCGGCATGAAGCGGTCAATGCGTTGAAATCGAGTTGGAGTTGCTCATACTCGCGGCTGTACCCGAACTCCTTGTACATCATGCTTGGCTGGATGTCCCGATTGTTCTGGTACTTTTCGCTCGAGTACTCTCGAATAGTCCCGACCACCTCATGATAGGCGATCTGGCAAATCCGGATACCGCTGTAGATGCGAATCGGTTGGACCGCGAACATTTCAATCGTCCAATGCCCGCAGAAGCCCGCATTTCCCATGCCCGAAGAGCAGTGGACGAACAAACCCAATCTGGACAAGGATGACCGACCCTCGATCATCGGAACCAAATTATGAGTTTCCGTGTACTCGACCGTCCTGCCCAAATAGAGTTGTCCCGGGCTGAGGATCAATCCATCTTCGGGGATCTGGATGCGCCGAAACCGATTCGGCTCTTTGACGTCGAGCACGACTTCCTCGTAGACGAGCAGTTCGTGATGAAGCGTCAAATTCACGCTGTTCGGATTGAGTGCATCCTCGGAGAATGGCGAGATTTTGACTTCTGAACCCAGCCGAGCGCGTATCTCTTCACCTGAAAGAATCATGCGAAATCCTTGCCAGAGATGGGGTTGGGTAGGCACGTGAATCAGGGAGCTTCAAGCTCCTAATCTCGGAGCCGCGAAACCAGCCTGCACGCCTCGCCTCCGCCGACGATCATGCCGGCGGAACAGCTAGAAGGATACACCCAACCCGCTTCCGTTTGCTAGCACTTGGCAGGCTTTCTGGAACAAGAAACCGCCTATTTTTTCAGCGGCTTCGCTAAACCCCCTGTTTTTCCCAGCAGAGTCCTTTTCTTTCGGAATTTCTTTCGTAAGCGTCAAAGTTTACCAACTCAGCTGCCGATCTAATGGGTGTGCGAGTTGGCGACGAGTCGTCCGGAGACGGGTGGCCTCGATTCCAGCGAGCATGTTAGGGGGGGCCTAACACCAATTTCGGAAAACACCGGTTTCAGTTCGGATTGCCTTGTGGCAGTTCTAGTTCTGGGCCAAGGCCGCATGGCCTGTGTTGACCGAGCGCCGTTGGACGGACCTCCTGGCTCATGAAACGTATCTTCCAAAAATGGTTTGTAGGACTTCAGATCGGCTGGATCTCTCTAGCCGGTTGCCATCCTACCCAACCATACTTCATTCGAGAACGCGGCGACCTCGCTCACTATCTCGATCAATCGCAGAAGATCGAATATCCAGACCTGGAAATCAATCCGATTCCAGAAGCGACCCAGACCCTCGAGCCGCTGACACTAGACAATCAAAAATTCGAGTTCCTCGATCTGACCCTTGAGCAATGCATCTCTTACGCTCTGGTCAATAGCAAGCTCATCCGGACGACTCCTGGTTCCCAGGGGCCCAACCCCGACATGGCCGCCGCGATCCTTTCAACCCAAGGGGCCGCTCTATCCACGATTTACGATCCGGCTATCGTCGCTACAACTACCAATTCGCAACAAGTCGTTGTCGACCAGAGCGGAAACCGTGTTCAATCCAATGGTTCCGTCAAAGCGACTCAAGTCGGCGGGGTCGAAGACGCGTTGAGTGAGTTCGACGCTCAATTCTCATCGTTCTTCTCCTACAACAATACCGATCGTCCTCGAAACGTCGGAGCCGGAAACGTATTTAATCCGCAGGACTTCCGGGCTCGCGACAGCTCCGGGCAAATGGCGATCTCGAAACGAACCGCTTCCGGTAACGTGGTGACGTTCCGCTCGCAGACCCTCTATGGTTACAACAACATCCCGGTCCAAACACCGACGAGCTTGAACAATTTTGGACGAGCTGTACCAAGCGACTACACCCAAATATTCGAAGCTCAAATCCAGCAGCCATTGCTCCGCGGTCGCGGTGCGTTGGTCAACCGAATCCCAGTGGTTTTGGCTCGGATCAATGAAGACATCTCGCTGGTCGACTTCAACGAACGCGTTCGGAACTTGGTTCGCGATGTTGAGTATGCGTATTGGGAACTTTACCAAAGCTATTGGAATGTGGAGAACGCTCGCATCGCTCGCGATAGTGCAGCCCGAGCCTACCACATCGCTTACCACAAGATGCAAAAAGGAGCTTCGGAGACCCCTGAAGCTCAAGCGAAGGTAACTTATCACGAGTTCCAGGCCCAACTCGATGCGGCCTTGGGAGGCGGTGCGAACAATCAAGCACAGGACAATCAAGGACTGGGATTATTTGGACGCGAGCAAAACCTGCGGCTCCTGATGGGTTGGGGCGCGACCGATGGCCGGTTGATCCGACCTTCCGACAAGCCATCCATCGGTATGGCACAGTTTGACTTCAACGATGCGATCAATGAAGCCTTCAATCGAAACGTCGATTTGATTCGCCAACGCTGGATCATCAAGCAAAAGGAATTGGAATTGGTTTCTGCAAAGAACCAAATTCTCCCAGACCTCGACGTATCCTTGATCTATCGCTGGCTCGGTGTTGGAGGCTCGCTGTTGGATAAATCAGGTGGCAACGGTCCGTTTCCACCCAACCCTGGTCAACCAGCACCTAGTGCGTTCGAAGTCCTCAACAGCGGCGACTATCAAGAAGCAGCCTTCCGAGTCGATTTTACTCCGACAGCATTCGGTGCTCGTCGAGCCAGTGCCGCGATCCGCAATTCGCAACTCGAACTCGCTCGTGCTCACTGCGTTCTCGAGGAAAAGGAAGTTGCTGCGAGTTTTTCACTGACCCAAACTCTACGGAAATTGAACAGCAACTACGCACAGATGCTGGAGCAACTCGCCGCCCTAACCTCGGCCCAACGATTGGTCGCTTTGCAAGAAGAGCGATTCAATGTCGGCGAAGGATCCTCGGAGCAGATCATGGATTTGTTGCTGCGAGCCCAACAGTCTCGAGCCAACGCAGGCCGTAACTACATCCGGGCACTCGCCGAATACAACAAATCGATCGTCGAGGTACACACGTTGAAGGGGTCGCTGCTCGAGTACAACAACATTAGCTTGGAAGAAGGACTCTGGCCGGATAAAGCGTACTGGGATGCGACCGAGCGTGCTCGTGAGCGAGATGCAGCAACGTTCGTCGAGAACGGAGCTAGCCGCCCACGTGTCGTCAGTCGAGGCGAAGTGGAGCAGATGACTGGAACCGCGAACTCTGCGGCGACGCCAAAAAGAGTTACGACGAGCGGAACACCTTCAGCAGCCCCGGCGCCAACCGAACCTAAGAAGAATGAATCGGCAGCAGCTAAAGTAAACCAGCCTCTCAAGAAGGCGAGTGCAGAGTCGAAACCCAAATTCGACTGGGGGTCGTAAGGCAACGCCGAACCAAAGAAATCAAACGAAGTTATTAAGCGAACAGCGAAAGCTGTGAACGAGAGGCAGGGGGAGTACTCGGGGATGGCCGGTTCTAAGGAACCGTCCATCCCTTGAGTCGTTTTGGCGTTTGAGTTAACGCACACGAGTTTTCGCGAAGCGAAAACCAATCAGAGCCCTCAGCGTTAGCGCCGGGTGGTGACACGCTAAGAATCGCCAGCTCTGAGGTTTCGATCGTAGCTAGTGGCGGAGGATACGGGTTCCAACGCCCAGTTGCCACTTGCTCACACGCGTGGCTCTGATTTGGCGTCACGAAGCGAAACGCGTCGGGTTCTCGTTCGCAAAGCGAACCCATCAGAGCCCTCAGCGTTAGCGTCGGGTGGAGACACGCTGAGAATCGCCAGTTCCGATGTTTTGATCGTAGCTAGCGGCGGAGGATGCCGGGTTCCAACGCCCAGTCGCCACTTGCTCACACGCGTGGCTCTGATGAATCACTCCGCATCCGCACGCCAGTCCTGTAACAACGCCCCTAAAGCTTCTATCTTCCGATACAAAATGCACATAATGCATCTGGAAATCCTACGGCATACCCAAGCCGCAAAGTCATCCTTCTGGTAAAAAAACGATCGTTGTTTCACCACCCAATTCTTGAACCCGTTCAACGCTCATTGTTTCGCTGGTCCTCGCGTAAGCTTAGAATTCATTTTGATGCCCTAGAAGTGAAACCATCGCTCGAACTGTAAAGGCTACTAACAGCCAAACTTTGGACAATCTCCGTAACCCATCTTGGAAGGTGGAAATATGATGGACAATTCCCAATTCTTTAGCCCTGCGACGCTCGCCACGGTAAGAGTCATCACTCGTTGCATACTGGGGGTCATAATCTCTCAGCAATCCGTCTCTGCCGATGGGAATACTGCGACCCAACCCGAGCCAATCCGGGTATATATCCTTGCGGGGCAATCCAACATGCAAGGCCACGCAAAGATTAGTACCTTCGAACACATTGGCATGGACCCTTCGACGAAACCAATGCTTGAGGAAATGCTGGGGACCGATGGAAAACCCAAGGTCTGCGATCGAGTCTGGATCTCCTCAATCGGATGTGCCGATGCAGAACAGACAGGAAGACTCACCGCAGGTTTTGGCGCATCCACGGACAAAATCGGCCCTGAGTTCACCTTCGGTATCTACATGCAAAAGTTCACTCCCGCCCCTATCCTGATCATCAAAACATCGTGGGGGGGGAAGAGCCTTCATACCGATTTCCGTCCGCCAAGCGCTGGACCTTATGTTTTTAACGACACCCTACTGAACAATCTTCAGAAACAGGGCAAGGATCTCTCTGCGATCCGAGCCGACAAAGAAAAGGAAACGGGAGCGTGTTACCGCGAAATGATCGAGCATGTAAAGGATGTGCTCGGCGATATCAAACGCATCATTCCGGAATACGATGAATCTCAAGGCTACCGGATATCGGGTTTTGTTTGGTTCCAAGGTTGGAACGATATGGTCGACGCAGGAACGTACCCCAATCGCGATAAGCCTGGCGGCTATGATGCCTACAGCACGGCGTTAGCTCATTTCATCCGCGATGTCCGACACGATCTCGATGCTCCCGAGTTGCCGTTTGTCATCGGCGTTCTCGGAGTGGGAGGACCTACATCCGAATATGGTCCTGAACAGCAACGTTACAAGAGCACACATGATCATTTCCGAGCCGCAATGGCAGTTCCTGCTCAACTGCCCGAGTTTCAAGGCAATGTTGCAACGGTACTTGCGGAGAAGTATTGGGACCGTGAACTGACGTTAGCGAAGGCTAAAGAAAGCCAAATCGATCAAAAGGCAAAGAGCATCGCCAAAGAGGAAAAACTAACAGGTGCCCAAGAACGGGCCTTGATCGAAAAAATGCGCACCGAAAGCCTCACCGATCGCGAACGCTTGATCATTGAGAAAGGAATCTCCAATTTCGAGTTCCATTACCTAGGCTCTGCCAAAATCCTCGGTGGTGTCGGAATGGGGTTCGCCGAAGCGATGGCGGATTTAGAATCCGCGAAAAACCATAAGTGAACAATCACCAAATGGTGCTGAGCGGCAAAATGGTGATGATGGCATCGGATTGCAACGCAACAAACTAGAACCGATAACCCTTCGGAATGACCCGAGGAAGAACCAGCGATGAAACGAACCGTTTGCACAATCTTTTTGAACACGTGGTTTCTGCTTCCCCTCCTCGCACAGTCCTCTCACGCAACGGAACTCCCTTCGGCAACGACTCAGAATACAGAGGTCGCCCCGAGACCATCCGTGTACGTTGAAAACTGGCCTCACTGGCGAGGCCCGATGGCAGATGGGCATGCAGGCCAAAACGCAACTCCACCACTTCGATGGGATAGGGAGAACAACATCTCGTGGATTGCGGATTTGGCTGGCGAAGGGGCCGCGACCCCCATCGTGTTCGGGCATCAGATTTTTGTTTTGTCTGCAATCAGAACCGATCGAAAAAGCTCCACTGCTATTATTAATGATGAACGCGCCAAAACCATACCTGACGAATTCTACTACCAATTTGTAGCATCCAGCTACGATCGCGGTTCAGGGAAACTACTTTGGCAACGCATCGTTATCGAACACGTCCCGCACGAAGGAAAACACGAAACGAACACCTATGCTGCAGGATCACCAACGACAGATGGAGAGCGCCTTTATTTCTCATTTGGATCTCGAGGGGTCTTTTGCTATTCGCTCGATGGCACCGAAATATGGAACATTGACCTTGGAGATATGCGTACAAGAAATGGCTGGGGAGAAGCCATTACACCAACGTTGACGGCCGACGCGTTGATCGTCAATTGGGACCAAGAAGAAGGATCGTTTATCGCTGCGATTGACAAGCTGACTGGCAATGTCCGGTGGAAGACAGAGCGCGCCGGCGAGGTCACTTCCTGGAACACCCCCTTTGTGACAACGTACGCAGGTAAAGAACAAGTCGTCGTCAATGGCACTGGGTCGGTCAAGAGCTATGATGCCAGTGATGGAACCATACTGTGGGAGTGCGGTGGCCAAACAGTGAATGCGATTCCATCACCCATACGATTTCGTGATTCCGTTATCTGCACGAGTGGGTATCGCGGAGCACTTGCTTGTTCTATCCCTCTTAACGCCCGAGGCGATATCACCACCAGTTCGACGATTGACTGGAAAGTGACTCAAAGCACCCCCTATGTTCCATCTCCAATTTTGAGCGGGTCACGGCTTCTGTTCACCGCGGGAAACACCAATTTATTGAGCTGCATCGACGCGAAAAATGGCCAATC
Organism: Pirellula sp.; assembly: GCA_046318275.1. Lineage (GTDB taxonomy): Bacteria > Planctomycetota > Planctomycetia > Pirellulales > Pirellulaceae > JBKCUI01. Next base: position 59,448 of record JBKCUW010000013.1, read on the forward strand.
GCTTATGGACCGAATGCGACTGACCGGGATCCGCACAATGTATGCGTCACCCATATTTGCCAACGGCCATTTTTATTTTACGAGCCGCGAAGGAACCACCGTTGTTGTGAGTGACAATGAGCACTTAGAAATTGTCGAAACCAACGAATTGGAGGATGTATTCGATGCTTCACCAGTCGCCGTGGATAACCAACTATTTTTGCGAAGTTGGACCAAACTTTACTGCATCGAACAGCGTCCGGCTGCAACTTCAGCGAATACCCAACAGATGGAGAAGCACCTCCTCTCGAACCTAATCACGTTCAAACAACTGGATTTAGAGGAGTCCTCGGAAACATCTGCGAATGCCAGTATCGGAGATCTGGATAACGATGGAGATCCTGACGTCGTTTTGGCGAAAGGGAGACACTGGCCCCTCCACAACCGGATACTTTTTAACGACGGAAAAGGCGGCTTCGATGCTCAAAACTTGGGGGTGATCCCGGATCGCAGTTACGCTGCATCTATGGGAGATCTTGATGGCGATAGCGATTTGGACATAGTCGTCAGCAATGACAATCCAGACGACAAGAAGGTGTATCTGAACGAAGGTAATGGAAAATTTGTACTTGGAGGTAGCTGGGGGGAACCCTCATGGAATACGAGGAACATCGCACTCGGAGATATGAACGGTGACCACCACCTCGATCTCGTGGTCGCTAATCGCAAAAGCACCAGCTATATCCTCCTGAATGACGGGAACGGGAACTTTAACCGGCGAGACTGGAAGCCTATACCTGCAGAGTCCGCAACTACGATCGCTGTTGCGGATTTCAATCGCGATGGCTTGCTGGACCTTGCGGTTCCACATCGCGATGGTGGAATCAGTCGTGTTCTATTCAACGACGACTCGATGAGCTTTCGAAAGACGAACTCATTCGGCTCCGAGAGATCCGCGACTCGCGCGTGCGCCGTAGGCGATCTTAATCGAGACAACGCCATGGATTTGATTGTCGGTGACGAGCGATCAGGAACCTCCGTTTTAATCAATGATGGTCTCGGCGGCTTTCCTGAAGCGATTCGCATCGGGGACCCGAAACTCGTAGCCTATGCCATCGCAGTTGGCCACATGAACAACGACGATTACCTCGACGTGATCGTCGGGTATTCGAGCGGCGGAAGCCGAGTTTTTCTGAACGATAGAACAGGAATTCGGTTTGATGAATTGCCGATAGGAGACGGGAAAGGATCAGTTTACGGAATTGCAATCGGCGATATGAATTCGGATGGAATAAGCGATGTTATTATGGCGAGAAGCGATGCCTCCAACACGATCTTCTACAACCAAGGCTCGGCAGAGGAATCGATCCATCCTGGGCCTTAGGGGACTTTGCTCGCATCCACTGTCCGGTTGTTAAGCACAGTTACCCAGGAGGTTTTGTAGGTAACCGCTCAGAGGTGACCGGGTTAGTTGCTTATTTCGTGATTTTGTTTTGCTCGTAGTCAAAATCACGGTACCCGTAATCGTACTCGTGCTCGCCATGTCTGAATCGATACGAATGTCTGTTTTAGAGAAAATGGGCTATGGGTCGATTGGATTCACACGTCGCCACTGCCCTTGCACACCTTTCGCGTATGAGCACCATCAAATGAAGTACGAGTGCGATCAGGGATTAGTTGCTAAGGCAGTCCCCACCCGAAGAAAACGAAGCTGTTTCATGGTGAGGCTCAAGGGTTGTAGCGTCGCACAATGAGTTGCACAATTGAACGGTGCCATTGGGTCACCGCTCAAGGCTGCAATCACTTGTTGGTAGGCGAGAGGCAACCCGAGCACATCATGCTATTTGGAAGCGATTGATCACTCAAAAATTTCTCGAGCCAATCGACAAATGGCATACCCCCAGAACTTTGGTTAAAGACCAATTGGGAGCGGAGGATCGTGTGGATGGAACCCTCCGCAACATAGGAACGGTAGTTCGTCTGCGATTGACGGTTCTCCAGCTCACGCGACATTTTTTCGGTCCAAGCATTAGTGGTGGCCGGGCCTCCTCCCTGCTGTGCGTAAAAGTTGGTTTGAACCACGTCGTGTGCGGTGGTGTATTGAGCAAACCGATCCTCAGGGAAGCGCGCCGCGAGTCGAGCGACAACTTCGCGATCTGGGATTTTCTGTGCGTCAGCCCCAAAGATCGACACGGGAAGCATATAGTTCCAACTTTCATTACGCGCTTTCTCGAACTCCGGCGTCGTGACTCCCATTCCACCATCCCCTAAATAGAAGGCGCGAGCTTCTGGATACATCTCGCGGAGAGGGCCGAAATGGGTTGCAGCGCCGTAGGCGCCCGCGCTGGATCCGCAGATGAGGATTCGATGGGGCTTGGGCAGATTCTTACGCATCCATTCCTTGACAACCTGAACGTTATCCCAGCCGCGATGCTCGATTTTAAAGGGTTTACCGTTGGCTGGGTCGTGATACTCTGCCGTATTCGAACCGGAGTGAACGTCGCCAGTACAGTACGAGATGAACACCTTGCTCCAGTCTCGCACGGGGTTGCGCGTCTCGTGGGGGTCGAATAAGCCACTCATTCTTGAGGGATCGTCACTCGGCAAAATCATCGCCTTGAAAACGCTGTTGGCAGCCGCTCCGTCAAATACTGCGCCTTTACCCGATAACCTCGGTTTGCAACACGTCTCATCGTTCCAGCAGGACCCGCCACCATCAAAGAAAACAACCAAGCCATCCGCAGTACCCTGCTGATACCAAAAAGCATAGGTCGCATCCGATCCTGCTGCTTGCGAACATGTCGGTGAGTACACCTTGCCATCAAGCTCAATTGCTTGGGGCTCAATCCGAGCCCACTTGCTCGCGGCTGCCGCTGCACCATCGGATTGAGGCTCTGCCATCACCGAATCCACTTGGGAAAAAACGCACAAAAACAACGCAGCAACCAACCAAACTTTTCCAGACCCAAGCATTTTAAAATACTCCAAAGGCTGCTCCTGCCCATCCTAGCCTAAAAATGGAATGAGGATTTTTCCAGGGTAACTTAATCTTAATTGTCTACCGTGAGACGCGTACGATAGTTTACCTCATTTGCCAACAAAGCGCATGATGCAATTGAAATGAACTTGCTAGACGCCAGGGCTGATTCACTCAGGTAATAACATGGTCAGCGTTGCAGGTTTATACGTGCCTAAAGACACCGACGGCTAGCGCCAAAGTCGCTCACAAAATCGTTTCATGTGTTTGCGCTGGCTGTTGTGAACAGCAAGGCGCTAGCCGGTGGTTTGGCGATCGTGCCGAAGAACATGATGGTTGTCGCGGGTTATTGCGTTTCTTAAGACACCGACGGCTAGCGCCAAAGTCGCTCACAACAGCCATCTTTACCGAGCATGGTCAGCGACGTCGGTTCTAGTTGGCCAGTACCTCTGAATCAGTGCTCCAGGAAGACATGTTGCGATGTGGTGGACCATGTAAGGCAATGCAATTTAGTTGGCATTGCTCCCAGCCAGAATCTTTAGCTCCACCGGCATCAAAACCTCGTTGGCATCGATTAATTCCACAGCAGTGCAACGCTCCAGTTCAAATCGCCGACAATCCTCGCGGCAAAGGCACAGGGCCAGCATTGCCTTTCCATCAAGGATTCGAATGGGACTGACCACTCGCTGTGTACGAGCGCCCGATCTATCGGCGTAGACGATCCGGAGAACAAAAGATTCCGGTGCAAGCAATGCTTTTCGAACCATCATTTTTTCGGTGGTGGTCATCATGACAATCTCCAGTGCAGGCGGGACGAAAAAACTATTTTGATGCTAGGATTTATGGGGGGCCAATCCTGCGAGGCTCTTTCAACGAACGAAAAATCAACGGTGGATATTTCATCCCATCGAATGCCGAAGATGTTCTTCTGTCTTCCGCGATTCCTCACCACTAGTATCAGACAGTGGTGAGACACGTTTGGTCCCGGCTCCAGGAAAAATGAAACTTTTCCGAGCCTAGCCTAGTTTTTAGTTCGTTTTCGGGGATTCTTATTCTTCCGGAACGCGTCGACCTCAAGAACCAGTCGTAACCCCAAGGTGTTGCCGTTGGAATTGTCGAGACTAACTCCCGCGCGCGATGCGATGTGGGACTGCAGTGGATTCGTCGAGTACGAATTGCCGCGGTACGCGCGCTTATCCCTTGGGTTTTGGATCCTCGGATTGACTTCTGGCCCCGCTTCTTTGCCTTCAAAACGAGTTGGATCAAATCCATCTTGGGTATATTCCTGCAGATTGCCGAGCATGTCAAAAAGTCCGAACGGATTGGCCTCCAATCTCGCAACTGGATGCGAGGTGCCTTGCGAGTTTGCCAGCAACCACTCACATCCCAGCAGGACATTGTCAGGACACCAGAAGCGGCCGCTTGATCCTGCTCGAGCCGCAAACTCCCATTCCGCCTCCGTGGGCAAGCGATAACTAGGGCCCTCTCTGTCCGCAACGTCATTATTCGAACGAAGGTACATCGGGGGGAGGCTCTCTCTGGTTGCCATCGCCACGCAGAAATCGACTGCTTGCAAAAATGTAAAACTGGCCGGCAAGGTCAATTCAATTTGGGATTTCGGTGGTTGAACTCCTGTGACTAGAACGACTTGTTCGCGTGTGATCTCAGTTCTTGAAATATAGAAAGGCTGTGAGATCACAACCGTCCGGCGTGGACCGGCGTTTTGGAGTGCATTAGGATTCGCGAGTCCCTCCGAGGCCTTCGCATATTGGATGATCTCCTCGGGTGTCGCCCCCATTTCAAACTCACCCGGCGGGATAAGTGCAAACTCGATACCTGCCGAGTTGATAAACAGCGGATCCACGTCTAGGTACCTCGCCCAGCGACGCTGATGTTCGCCAGCAGTCTTGATGTTAAACGGCACAATCGCCGGGCCGGGGAAGTTCTTTGCCAAAGGCCAACCGTACCAGTTGGTCTCGTCGGGTTTGATCTCATCGGCCGGTTTGTCCGCTGGCATCGGACTAGCTTTGGAGCCATCGTTGGCCATCAACTTCTTCTCTTCGGTTTTCTCCTTATCTGGAGTTCCCGGATTCGTTTCCGATGCGTTGAGAGGTTCCGAATCCATGGGTGCATTCGGATTCCCTGCTGGTTTGAGCGGCTTGGATGGCTCTGGTTTGTCGAGAGAGGTTACGGAGTTATCTGACGGGATCTCCGGTTTCTTGCCATTCAACGACTCTGCTTTGGAAGCCCGAGTGTCGCTGGAGTTGGGCTTCGACGGCTCCGTGGATTTGACTTGTTTCAAGTTGATCGATTCACGAGTTAGCTCTTTGGAAGCGACCACAAACTGCCCGTTCTCCGATTCAAATCCTTGTTTGCTGATTTGATATCGGTACTCGCCCGGAACTAAATTCAGTTCCAAGGGCGAAGCGACGCCAGCTTTGAGCGGTATCACTTTTCCGTCGCTTGCAAAAATCTCTACCAAGGCATCGCGAGGACTGAACTCCATGCGAAAAATTCCGGGAAGGACGAGCGACGTCTTTGCGCCTGTGGGCTTAAGTTCCACGGAAAGTGGATCATTGGCCCCAGCTCTGAGCTGCTGCAGGTGCGAATACTTAACAAAACCTTCCTTGTTGATTTCGAGGAAGTACTTACCAGGCTTGACTCGGATGGTCTCCTTGTTGGACATCCTCCGCCCCTCGATTACCGATTTCCTCGCTTGATCGCGGATCAACAATTCCGCATTAGGTTCGTTGATGGAAATCTCAAGCCTTGCTAATGGATTCGCGAAAAACAGATAGTAAACCGCTCCGGACCCGAGCAGCATCGCTACAGCTCCGAGCATCATCAGCCGTTCGATTCGCTGCTGCCTCGATTTTCTCGATCCAGCTTTGACGGTGGAGCGGGAATTGCTTTTCGAAAGCGTCGCAATTATCTCACGTTTCGAGTTAATCGACGACGTATCGTTATTCAGCATCTGGATTGCGACCGTCTCTGCATTGGCCGACTCGATCGAAATATCGTCGTTAAGGATTTCAGCCGATTTGAGCCCCATCGCCGCGATTTTCTGTAGAGCTGCGATCACTTCTCCAGCGGACGCATACCGATCGTCAGGATTCTTTGCCACCATCTTCTGGATGACTCGATCAAGTTCATCCGGAACGTCGTCGCGTATGTCTCGCACACTGGGAATCGGATTTTCGCGATGCGCGACTATCTTTTCCACCATAGAAGAACCAGGGTGGATCGGTTTGGCAGTAAGCAATGTGTAGAGCGTGCATCCCAAACTATAGATGTCGCTCCGCGCATCAGCTTTCCGCGTATCGACTCCTTGCTCTGGGGACATGTAATCCAATGTTCCAAGGATGTCGCCGTCACCGGTCAAACCATCGATCGAATCGGCATCGGGTGGTTCCTGCTCCTCGATTCGAGCCAGTCCCATATCTAGGATCTTAACAACCCCTTCCTTGTTGACCAAAAGATTCGCGGGCTTAATATCCCGATGGATCACGTTTTGCTGATGGGCATACTTGAGGCCCTCTGCGGCTTGCAAGATGTAATCGACTGCATTCGCGACAGGCAAAGGTCCATAGGCGCGTAGGGTCGACTTTAAGTCCTTCCCGTCGACAAATTCCATGACGAGGTAATTCACTCCGCGATCTTCGCCCGCATCGTACGCAGTCACAATATTCGGGTGGATCAATTTTGCAGCGGCTTCGGTCTCCTTATGAAACCGCTTGATAGCAGCTTCGCTTTGCACTTTGGTGGTCGAGATCACCTTCAATGCCACCACGCGTTGCATCCGTCGATGCCGAGCACGATAAACCTGCCCCATACCTCCTTGTCCAATTTGATCCAAGACGAGATAGGCACCCAGCGTCAACGCCTTCCCTCGTCCATTCAACAAAACCTGCGCTTGGAATTTGGTAAGTCGCCCTTGGCGAATTGCTTCTTTCGCGATCTCAACCGCACCCGCGTCGCGGATCGATTTCGGTAAGCTCGTTGAGAACTGGGTAACTTCAGACTCTGGGAGAATGTTCGCTTCGGCAAATGACTCTAAAAAGGAGGCAGAGGTGACCGTGGCGCCCGATTTATCTGGTGGTCGATTCAGTTCTTTTGGGTCGTCCTTACTCATAGGCTCTCCAGATAGAGCGAGTTCCGCGACCACTGGGAGGCAAACAGTTCCCCAGGAACGCCACTAGGTTCAATCCAAATTGATTCCCAACACGGATTCCCATTCAAGCGACACCGGTTCCAGTTGAAAGCACTAGGTCTCAGCCAAAAAGGGAGGGACTATCAACACACACGAAATCTGGCGCACGTAAATATGCGGGTCATCCCCGCACCAATCCCCGCGTACGTTCTTCTTTAGTTTATTCGCAACTCTTGAAGCGACGCAACACTCCATGTCCCGCGAAGTTCCAATTCACAAGCAATTCTCCAGTATTTCTATTTGACCAACCATGGTGCCAACCCTGTTTTTGCCATGGATTGGGGCTCTTGCATCGCGGTTTTTGCCACTACCTTGGTACCTCTTGAAAATCTTCCTACCCCAGTCAAAGCTCCTGGTCGTGTTGCAATCGTTATTGCTGTACCATCAATGGGGATCGATCATGTTCATTGTTCCGCAGGCTGAATCGCCCAGTTTGCCATCGCAAGAACTTTGGGGCTGGCGGTGCGGTGAAAAGTAGCCTTAGCAAAGAACTACATGGGGCGGACAACGATCCCACTGCGTTGATAATCCTTCGACGCAGTGATCCTTGTGCCGGAGGAACCGTACCTTCCAGGCCCCCAAAATTCGATGGATTACTCATTCAACAGCCCTAAACCGTGGAGATCTGCATTATGGTTATCACGAATCGATCGAAGCCAATCCTATGCGTTGTCGGATTGTTCTTTCTCCTGGCCGGGATTGTTCCCCCAATCCTCTCTAAAACTCGTGCCGACGAACTTGAGGATGCGATCAAGAAAGATCGCAAGACGATCGCGGGGACGTGGAAAGTCGTCGGGCTAGAGATCGACGGGAACCCAGCGAAAACGGAGGATGCCAATCGCCTGCTGGTGGTCAATGGGGACGATGGATCGTGGACACTCTCGGTCGACGGGAAAGAAGTGTCGAAGGGTACCAGCACCATCGATCCAACCAAAACCCCGAAACAACTCGACTTCACTCCTTCGTCGGGAGATACTCGCGGCGTCATTTTCCTTGGCATTTACGAACTGGGTGAGAAATCGAGGAAAATGTGCTTCTCTCCCCAAGGCAAACCGCGTCCGAAAGAACTGGTATCAAAATCGGGTACAGGTGATATTCTGGTCAAATTCGAGCGGGTCAAGTAGGATCCGAACCCAGACCGCAGCCGTTGGTGGCCCGTTGTTCCACGGCCCTCCACTTTTCTACCCTGAACACTTTACCCATTCGTTTCCTATGATGCTCCGACTGGATCGATTTTCGTTTGGCGTTGGCGACCGATTTGCCCATCAAGCCGCCGCGCAACTCAGCGCGTTTCAGAAGCTTGAACGGGACGGGGTTTTGGTAAGTCCGGTTTGGAACAAGTCAAACCGCGAACACACCTTCATCGGTTCCGAGCCATCCAGCGTTCGGGAAGCAGCCCTTCGAGCAATCGATGAGTTGGGCTGGAAACACGCATGGCACGTCGATGCGGATCACATTCGCCTGGAAACCGTTGATCGGTTTCTCGACTCCTCCGATTTTTTCACGATCGATGTCGCAGACTCGATCGGAGTCCAAGCTAGCGAATCGGACGCCGCAGCATTTCTTCAACGACATCCTGAATTGGTAGGACGGATCACCATCGTAGGGATCGAGCAACCCATAGAGCTTACGCGAGAAAAAGTCGCGCAGATAGTCGGCAAGTATTTTGCAGCCGCGCAGGAAGCGGGCACGATTTACCGCTATATCGAGAGCAAAAAGGGGAAGGACGGATTCATTGCAGAAGTTTCGATGGACGAAACCGATTCGCCACAAACACCTCAGGAGTTGTTCGTAATTCTCGCGGCGCTTGCGGATCAAGGGGTCCAATTGCAGACCATCGCTCCTAAATTCACCGGACGGTTCAATAAAGGTGTGGATTACGTTGGGGATCTCTCACAATTCGAAAAAGAGTTTCGCGATGATCTGTCGGTCATTGCGCATTGCGTGAATCAGTATGGCCTCCCATCGAACCTCAAGCTGAGCGTTCATAGCGGAAGCGATAAGTTTTCGATCTACCCGATCATTCAACGCGCTCTCGCGGAAACCGGGGCCGGATTGCATATCAAAACTGCGGGTACAACGTGGCTCGAAGAATTAATTGGATTGTCCGAATCGGGCGGTGACGGACTGCAATTGGTCAACGACATTTATGCCACAGCATTAGATCAGATCGAGGCGTTGAGCGCACCCTACGCCAGCGTGATCGACATTGATCCGAGCAAGCTCCCCACCAAGCAAGCGGCTAGTGGATGGACCGGCAAACGTTGGGCCGATGCATTGCGACACGCCCCAAACCACCCCGACTTCAACGCGAGCCTACGTCAATTGCTGCACGTGTCGTTCAAGCTCGCAGCCAAAGAAGGAACCCGATTCACGGACTTGCTCAAGGCAAACCGCGATATCGTCGCGATGAACGTGTCGGACAATATTTACCTCAGGCACATGCGCCCATTGTTCTTGCCTTCATAGACGCCTGTTGCATCCGCGAACCGTGGAGGGCAATCTGCGAGTGTCGTCCGCCCATCACTACGTAATCCCCAAATTGCGACATCGCCCATCTTAAATCTCACGCGAAGCCGCGAATAACGTGAATGATGCGAATAACGCGAATAACGCGAAGTGGATCATCGAACTTGGTATCAGATTGGCTTCCCGCCCTTTATTGCTGCTTCGCATTAAACTGCGCACGCAGCTGCTTCAGCGCGGATGCAACGAGAAGTTCCCCGCTACCTTCGGCGCAGCGTGCCGAGATGACTTCGTAATTGCCTTGAGCGTACGCCTGCTGAGTCGGTACATACCCTATCGAGCCATTAGCTAATTCATGGATCGAGGTCGTGGCAAAGGGAGAGCCGGCCTTAATGGACATCCCGAGTTGCACGAAGATCTCGCCAGGCAGGGACACCCACGCAATCTCTCGTCCGACGGTGATGACTTGAACTTCAGCTTCAATGAGGGAATCGCCACGAGCTTCTACATCCGCGATTCGATAAGCCTCAACCATGTCCATAAACGGAGGTGCGGGAGTGTCACTGATTTTTGATAGTACTTCTTTCGCCCACCGGGAGCGTTCCTCCGTGTGGGGAGCCTTGGGAAGCAAAACTATCTCACGCGATGCTTGGATACCGGTGGATGTCGCTTTTTGCAACGCGTTGAGATTCCTCAAAATGGCACCTGACAACCTTGTGCCGATCCGTGCGGCCTCTTGATGGCCTCCTTGGCGACTCGCCGAACGGACATCGATATGGTTCACATCCCCACAGCAGCCGGTCGCATATTGGAAATGCCGATTTGGTCCGAACACCCGGCCGAGACACTGTTCAATTGTGAACGGCATATCTGCACTCCACTCGGTGCCTCCGACCGTGTCCAGATGAATGGCAAAACTGGTCAGTATCCCGATCGGCGTCGACTGGTCATCTTGAACGATGATCATGGGAAGCCCGTCATCGGTCGGTCCCGCTTCACGAACAATCTTCGGATTCAACTTGCCCGGGTTCCAGCCAACCGTCCCGTCCGTCATGAAAAACCGACGGTTGAACGCAAGCTTCGTTTCACTGCCGATTCCATGATGCAAGGAAGCTGGAATCGAGTACGATTCGGCGGCCGCGACACTTTCAAGGATTCGACTCGGTAGCGACAGCATGTATTGCTTGGCTTCGTCGGTTTGATTGCCGAACCTGGCCGGTAATCGTTCATCCGGTTCGTAAAGCATAGGACCCGTATGAGAATGGGTCGCGCTGATCATCACACAGTCTTCCGGGATCCCGAATTTTTCGCGAATCAATTCGCGAGTTTCAGCGACCATCCAAGGCGTCGTCGCGATTAGATCGATGGAGATCAAGACGACTTTGGTTTTTCCGTCATCGAGAATTGTTGCTTTTGACCAAAGTGGGTCGTGTGTGCCGGTGGAAAATCGCACGCCGTAATAACCGGCCATCGGTGTTGGCCGCGCCGGAGTGATGTCCGATTTACCAAACCCGACTCGTAACGTCGGCTGCGCAGTGTCGCTTGTCTCATTTCCTTGGGCAAAAATCGCACCGGCCATTCCGAAGATCCAAACCGCAGCGCAAAGCCCTGCACCTAGGAAAAGCACGTGTGCACGCCAGGTCCGAAGAGCATTCGGTCGAACCGGGACCACGCGACGAGATTTCCGGTGACACGACTCTCGGAAGTTGGACAAATCAATTCTCCAAGTGCTCATGGTTTCTATCGTTTTGGGGTAAGTGATTTTGAAGGTTATGAGGGAAGTAGAGGCAGTGGTTGCAGATGTCAACGGAGGGGACTTCAATGGCTACTGTGGTTGCGATGGCTTGAACGTTAGCCTGCGAATCCGATGCGACTCGCTGTCTCCAATGTAAATGGAACCGTCGGAGTCCGCAAAGATGCCATGCGGACGAGCTAATCGGCATTCGCGAGCAGGTCCATCGGGGCCGTCGCCCGCTTGAGTTGTGCCAGCGATGCGTTCCAATACACCTGTGGCGGGCGAGTAACACAAAACCGTATGGCTTTCAGTATCTGCTAACCAAACGCGGTTATCACGATCAACCGAAATACCTTTTGGTCCGTTCATAGGACTTTCGAGTCCCGGCATGGAATCTCGTAGGTTCCCCTTTTTTCCAGTCCCTGCGCGGCGATAGATCTTGTTGGTTTTCCCATCCACTTGAAACAGCTGGTTTCCCTCGCGGGTTGCCAACCACCAATCTCCCTTCGCATCGAAATCGATGGTCCGGGGCCCGTTGAGTGCCGACTCGCTCGCCAGCCGGTCGTCCAGCGTTGGTCCAGGGTTGCCAATCCCAGCGATGGTTGAAATCGTTCCTGATCGAGCGTCCACCTTTCGCACGACATGGTTCCCTATGTCGCAAATAAGTAAATCGCCGATACTATTGAATTGGATGCTGTGAGGTGATCGCAATTGAGCCTCAGCGGCTGGCCCTCCATCGCCTCGGTAACCCGCCGCACCCGTTCCCGCAATCGTTGTGATTTTTCCCGACGATCGCTCAAAACGGCGGACCTGATGGTTCCCTGTGTCCACCACCACGAGATTCCCTGCTGGATCGAAGCGAATTTCATGAGGAAGGTTCAGTGCACAAGCGGCGGCGAGGGTCCCGTCCGGAGAATGTCCTGGCGAACCTAATCCTGCATAAGTCGTCAAAAGACCATCATGTCCAATCCGTCGGATTTTGTGACCTCCATACTCGCAAAACCAAAGAGCACTATCCGGACCTCGAACCACCCCAAAGGGATTGTTGAGCTGAGCTAGAATTGCGGGACCACCGTCACCAGTCCCTCCTGCCTCACCGGTTCCGGCAATCGTTTCGATCCACCACGATCCGTGCGAAACCGATCGCTCAGGCTGCCCCGATCGCTCAGGCTGCCCCGATCGCTCCGACTGCCCTGCCGAATCCTGCGCGTTCGCCCATGCGCAACCCACGGCGACGAAGCACATGAAGGTGAGTTTCAAGGACGACAGAGCTACCGAAAAAGTTAAGTCCATCGATGTGTGCAAAACCTGGGGGAGCGATGGCATAGCATGGCGAAATTGCGAGGTGGAGGCGCTGCGGTTGCCTTTGTTTTCGCTACAATACTGCGCGTTGCACGATGCATCCGCGTTTCGCCTGTTGTTGCCTGTTTTGGGATCCATAATGAGAATTTCAAGCCAAATTATTGTGAGTGCTATTTCGCGTCAAATTGCTCGTATCAAGGTCCCGGTCGCTTCGGCCGCCATCGTGGCAGCCAGCTTAGCGTTCCAGGGCTACGCCGATGATACCGATTGGGCGCAATGGCGAGGGCCAGCGCGCGATGGTCGCGCGGCTCCTCAGTCCTTGTTGAAGTCGTGGCCCGAAAACGGACCCAAACTTCTTTGGAGCATCAAGAATGCGGGCCTTGGATACTCTGCGGTTTCGGTTAGCAATGGACGATTGTACACCTTGGGCCAACGAGGCGCAGAGTGCGTCGCAATTTGCCTCGATGCCGCTACTGGAAACGAAGTCTGGGCACATCGCATCGATCGCGGTACCGAAAAAGGGGATTACCTCACCGAATGGGGTGGTGGCCCGCGAAGCAGTCCCACTATCGATGGGGATCACCTGTATTGCTTAAGCGATCTCGGCGAACTCGTTTGCTTGAAGACCAATGATGGGAGCAAGGTATGGAGCGTAAATCTCGTCAAAGATCTCGGAGGCAAGATTCCTCAATGGGGCTACAGCGAATCGATTCTTATCGATGGTGATCGAGTCGTTTGCACTCCTGGCGGTGATAATTTTATGGTTGCCTTCAACAAAAAGACCGGTGATCGAGTTTACACTTCGAAGGGGTTCACCGACGGCGCCCAATACGTTTCGATCATGAAGACCTCGGTCGCGGGGATTCCAATTTACATCACCGCCGCAAAGCCAGGCCTGGTCGCCTTCCATGCAGAGACAGGGGAGCTGCAATTCAAGAGCCCCACTACAGGAAATGGTGTCGCGGTTATTCCGACTCCCGTTATCGCGGGAAGCGACGTTTACCACTCCTCTGCCTACAAAGCGGGGAATACGCTGCTGTCCCTCACTGCAAATAACGGCAAGGTGGAAATGAAGGAGGTCTACCATTTTGACAGGGAGAGCATGCAAAACCATCACGGTGGCTATGTTCTCGACAATGGAGTGATCTACGGATTCACCAACGAACTGCGAGGCTCTTGGTTGGCGCAAGACCTCAAGACTGGAGCGAACCTATGGACAAAAAAGGTTGGTGGTGCCCGGTCCGGTTCCATCGCCTTCGCCGATGGAATGCTCTACTGCTATGACGACTCCGATGGAACCGTGTATCTGGTCAAACCTTCGAAGGAGGGTTGGGAAGAAGCGGGCAAGGTCAAGCTTCCCGAGCAAACCTCGACCGATCGCGGTCGCGGTGCGATTTGGGCACACCCCGTTATCGCCAACCAAAAGCTCTTCATTCGCGATCAAGAATTGATCTATGCGTACGATATCGCAAAATAACAAGCAGTGCATCGCGCAAGCATCGCATTGCTTGAGGATCTTCTTGACTTGTACGTCATGCCTTGTGTTCCAAAGCTTTCCTCTCTGACCGGTGTCGAGGATCGGTGCACAAGCCGACGTGTCATGACGAAGCGTCGTTGGTCCAGCAAAAGACGGATTGACGACGCGACAGGATTGTCGGCCCCTTTCTTCCCTGCACGACCTCGTCCGCCTCTACCAATAGGATCATCGCGCCCGTGAGTGACCCAAACTCGATCGAGCAATATATTCGCCGCTACGAGGCTGGCGAATTGTCGTCCCTCGAGCTTGGGCAAAAAATCCTCCTCGCTTCGATTACTAGCGAGGGAAACATCACGCCCGACCTCGACCGACGGACTCGCACGGGCTACCCTGAAGTCATTTACGGCGCTGGTAAATCGCCTGGCGCGATTCTCGCTGTCGCTGAAGCGTTGCTCCGAACGACGGAACAGATTCTGGTCACTCGGGTGTCACCGGAACAAGCCCGCGTGGTCTCCGAAGCGTTTCCATGGTGCCGGTGGAACCACATCGCTCGCACTCTTCGGATCGGTAACCACGCGATGCCTATCGATCCATTCTGTGTCGAATCAAAGGCTGTCGTTTCGGTCGTTACCGCTGGCACCACCGATGAACCGGTAGCGATGGAAGCCTGCGAAACTTTGGCATGGATGGGTGTTGCATCCCGCATCATCCAAGACGTCGGAGTCGCGGGGCCGTATCGCTTGTTAGCCCGTGTCCCCGAACTTAGGACTAGTACCGTGGTCGTTTGCGTGGCAGGGATGGAAGCTGCTTTGCCCAGCGCTCTTGCTGGCCACGTCGCGTGTCCGGTCATCGCGGTTCCCACAAGCGTCGGTTATGGCGCCAACATGGGGGGGATCGCGGCCCTACTCAGCATGCTCAATAGTTGCGCCGCCAACGTCACGGTCGTCAATATCGACGCAGGATTCAAGGGTGGCTATATCGCCGGATTAATCGCCAATATGACCCACCCACCCGGCTGATCTCTGGGGCGGTGTGTGTACGGGGGGCGGGGTGTGTACGGTGCGGGTCTGCACGGGTTCGGAATCCCGCATTTGGTTCTCCAAATTCGTTGACCATAACTTCCAATTAGACCAGGTCGCCGGTTGAAGTTCGCAGGTTGAAGTTCGAGCGTCGCTTCCCGTGTGGGCGCGGGGTATCGCGTACGCTACCATCACAGATCGATTCCTCTCCCCTCGATCTTCTCTACTTCTCGAGAAAGCCGGCATCATGCGTGCTATCCTCGCTCTCGATCAAGGCACCACGAGTTCGCGTGCCATCGTATTTGACCACTCGGGAGCAATCCTTGGTGTCTCGCAAAAAGAGTTTCGACAGTACTACCCGCAAGGTGGCTGGGTAGAACACGACGCGAACGAAATATGGACTACCCAACTCGATGTGGCGCAAGCGGTCCTATCCAAAGCGAACTTGAAAGCTAGCGATATTGCTGCCATCGGAATTACCAATCAGAGAGAAACCACGGTCATTTGGGATCGTGGAACCGGACAACCGATCGCGCATGCTATCGTGTGGCAGGACCGAAGAACCGCGGGGTTGTGCGATCAAATTCGGCAAGCGGGACATGCCGACCGCATCAGCGAAAAAACAGGCTTGGTCGTCGATGCCTATTTCTCCGGAACCAAGATACGTTGGCTGCTCGACAATGTGCCCGGTGCACGCGAGCGCGCCGACCGAGGTGAACTTGCCTTTGGAACGATCGATAGTTGGCTCCTTTGGAACCTCAGTGGTGGCAAGCTTCACATTACCGACGTCAGCAATGCATCGCGCACGATGCTGATGAATCTTCGCACGGAGCAGTGGGACGAAGAGTTATTGCAGTTGTTGAACATCCCTCGTTCGATTCTACCTGAAATTCGTTCCACTAGCGAAAGGTATGGAACCACCGATCCCAATCTATTCGGTGGACCGATCGTGCTCGGCGGTGCAGCCGGGGATCAGCAAGCCGCCCTTTTCGGTCAGAACTGCACTAACCATGGGATGGCAAAAAATACCTATGGGACAGGTTGCTTCATGCTGATGAACATCGGCGAACAACCTCAAGCATCGAAACAGAAGCTCCTTACCAGTGTCGCATGGCGGACCGCGAGCAACCCGGCCTGTTACGCGCTCGAAGGAAGTGTATTTATCGCCGGTGCAACGGTGCAGTGGCTACGCGACGGGCTAGGAATCATTCAATCCTCAACGGACGTTGAGCGATTAGCATCCCAGGTGCCCGATAGCGACGGAGTTTATCTCGTTCCTGCCTTTGCGGGATTGGGAGCGCCTCATTGGGATGCCTACGCGCGGGGGACGATCGTCGGCATCACCCGAGGCACGACCGCTGCGCATCTGGCGCGCGCTGCCCTGGATGGGATCGCTTACCAAGTTGCCGATGTGTTGACAGCGATGGAAACGGATAGCGGACTAAGCATCCAAGAACTGCGGGTCGACGGGGGCGCATGTGTTAATGATCTCATGATGCAGTTCCAAGCAGACATTTTGCGATGCCCTGTGGTTCGCCCACAAGTCATCGAAACGACTGCGTTGGGGGCCGCGTATTTCGCGGGATTGGCAGTTGGATTCTGGAAGGACGAGAAAGAGCTCCAATCGATTTGGAAAGCCGAGCGTATTTTCGAACCGAAAATGGATGAATCCTTAGCCATCGAAAAACGATCGCGCTGGCTCGATGCGCTCCATCGATCGCGAGATTGGGAGAAGCACGCGTGACGCCCAGTACCCATGGTGTGATGGATCGCGCGCGTTCCTTGCAGCGAATCATCGAGGATCCCGAGTATCTTTGGGATATCGTGGTTGTCGGAGGTGGAGCGACAGGTGCGTATGTCGCCCTCGATGCGGCCAGCCGCGGATACAGCGTCGCGCTGCTTGAGCGTTCAGATTTCGGGAAAGGGACCTCGAGCCGAGCGACGAAACTCGTCCACGGAGGGGTGAGGTACTTAGCCCAAGGCAACATCAGTCTTGTTCGCGAAGCACTTCACGAACGGACCCTCCTCCTACAAAATGCGCCTCATGTTGTTCATGAATTGTCATTTGTTGTTCCTTGTAAAAATATTTTCGAGAAATGCTGGTACCGACTCGGGTTTTTCGTTTACGACTGGCTTGCCGGCGCGAGCAGCTTTCATCGTGCGAGAGGACTAACGCCATCGGAATGCATGAGGCTGGCTCCTGGCCTCTCTCCCCAGAAAGCAAGAGGAGGTGTTCTGTACTCCGATGGACAATTCGATGACACTCGCCTGCTGATCAATATTTTGCAAACCGCCACCGAGCACGGCGCTGCGGTCGTAAACTATGCGAATGTGGAAACTATCGCCAAGGATTCCAGCGGCAAAGTCAACGGTGTTCTGTTTCGCGACGTTGAAACGGGAAATATGCATTCGTTGAACTCGCGATGTGTTGTCAATGCAACCGGCCCGTTTGTCGATGATGTAAGGCGATTGGATTCCGCCTTCAATGAACCGATGGTGTCAGCCAGTCAAGGTGTTCACATTGTTCTTCCTCGAGGATTTCTTCGGGGGAATGCGGCGGTGATCGTTCCAAAAACTTCAGATGGCAGGGTGATTTTTCTCATTCCTTGGCATGATCATGTCGTGGTAGGAACTACGGACACACCGATCGACCGACCCGTAGAGGAGCCGCGCGCGTTGAGAGAAGAGATTGATTTTCTGCTTTCGACAGCAAGTCAGTACCTGATGCATCATCCTACGCGAGATGAAATTCGAAGCGTCTTTACCGGCATCCGTCCTTTAGTGAAAAAAAGCGGAAAGGGCCGCAACACATCGAAGCTGTCAAGAGACCACATGATCGAGGTTACTCGCTCGGGCATGATCACGATTACCGGTGGAAAATGGACAACTGCTCGACGCATGGCGGAGGATTGTGTGAATCGTGCCGCATCGCTCGCAAACCTCCACTATTCGCCATGTAAAACCTCGACGCTTCGACTCCATGGCTATGTAAAAGGCACAATGCCCAATCGGTATGAGCCAGGAGTATACTGGTCTAAGCCATGCACAGATGTCTACGGCAGCGATCGAATAGAACTTGAAGGACTCGCGCGATCCAATCCGATTTTTAGAAATCCGATTCTCGCCGACTGGCCCGGACTACGTGCAGCTGAAATCATATGGGCGGTCCGCCATGAAATGGCCCGTACGGTCGAAGATGTCCTGGCCCGACGTTGCCGTCTCCTGTTTCTGGACACCCGAAAAGCGGAACTCGCGGCACCTGCGGTGGCTGAGATCATGGCTAGGGAATTGCATCGGGGCGCAGATTGGGTTGAACAGCAAGTACAAGACTTTCAAAAACTACTCGAATCGTATCGCATCTAAAAAGAGGAATCGAGGTGGATCCATGTCCCCATATCTTGCAGAGTTTATCGGAACGACTTTATTGATTTTGTTTGGAAACGGCGTTGTCGCCAACGTGTTGCTCGCAAAGACCAAGGGGCACGGCAGCGGTTGGATCGTGATCTCGGCAGGCTGGGGAATCGCGGTATTTGTCGGTGCGTTTTGCGCTGAAAAATATAGCGGCGCTCATCTCAACCCGGCCGTAACACTGGCGATGCTCATTGCGGGTAAGATAGACACAAGCGCAGCCATAGGATACGCAATTGCTCAATTCCTCGGCGCCATCTTCGGAGCCTTTTTAGTCTACATCTTTTATTATGACCATTTCGTAGCAACCGAGAGTAGCGATGACAAATTGGCTTGCTTCTGCACAGGCGCCAACATTCGGAATCACACGCAATCGGTGATCTGCGAAGCGATTGGGACTTACGCATTAATCCTGCCGATCTTCCTAATGGTGGCTCCAAGCTTGGAAACGGTACCGATAGTTCCGGGAGCGTCAGAAAGCAAACTGGGGCTTGGGACGCTTGGACTCCTTCCGGTCGGCCTATTGGTATTTGGCATTGGTTTATCCCTGGGAGGTACGACGGGCTATGCGATCAATCCCGTTCGCGATCTCGGGCCTCGCATTGTCCATGCAATCCTCCCAATACCTGGGAAGCGGGACAGCGATTGGGGATACGCTTTGGTACCCGTGGTTGGACCACTGCTCGGTGCAAGTCTCGCTGCGCTAACTTTCCTGGCTATGAATTCGTTTAGGTAGAGGCACTAAGCCTCTTTAAATCGTCCAGTACGTCGTTCATTCATCGCCACATACGCTGCACTAGCGATAGTAACTGCCATTCGATTGCATTTTGGGGTACCATATCCGCCACCTCAAAAAAATCGCCTATTAGCACCCGCAACGCAGGTTCGTCGACTGCAAAGGAAATCATGGAAACCAAAGTTTTAGGGAACTCGGATCTGAAACTCTCGCGGATCGGTATTGGCGCGTGGGCGATCGGTGGAGGAGGTTGGGCTTTCTCGTGGAGCGATCAAGACGACGCGGTTAGCATTCGATCGATCCACGCGGCCCTTGATGCTGGTATGAACTGGATCGATACGGCCGCTGTATATGGGCTTGGGCATTCCGAGGAAGTCGTCGCGGAGGCGATAAAAACCTATCCAGGAAATAAGCCGTACGTCTTCACGAAGTGCGAACGCGCATGGACGGCTGATCGACAAATCATCAAGGTACTCAAACGCGATTCGATCTTTCGCGAGTGCGAGGACAGTTTGCGCCGACTGCAAGTCGATACGATCGATCTCTATCAAATTCATTGGCCGGAACCTGACGAGGACATCGAAGAAGGTTGGGGTGCGCTTGCAGAACTGCAGCGACAAGGCAAAGTCAGGTGGATTGGCGTCTCGAACTTCAATGCAGCGCAGATGAAGCGCGCGGCGGCGATCGCGCCGATCACGTCGCTCCAACCTCCTTACTCCATGATTCGACGCGAAGTCGAACTGGAGACACTACCTTATTGTCATGCCGGCGGGATCGGCGTGATCGCTTATTCACCCATGGGTTCAGGAATGCTTACCGGCAGCATGACTCGTGAACGTGTTTCCAACTTGCCAAGCGACGACTGGAGAACTCGGAGCGCGTTCTTCCAAGAGCCCTTGTTGAGTCGCAATCTTAAAATCGCTGAAAAAGTAACACAGATCGCGGCTCGTGTAGGTCGATCGCCCGGTGAAGTTGCGATTGGATGGGTCCTCAAGAATCCTGCGGTCACAGCTGCAATCGTTGGAATTCGTTCTCCCGAACAAGTCGCTGGAATCGCGGGAGCACTTGAATATCATCTCGATAGCGATTCAATCCATGAACTCGACTCATTTCTAAACACCATCGACGGAAATGCGATCTAAGATGACTCGTAGACTTAGTTACCTTTTGGTTGCTGCTTGTACTTTTTTATCAGCAGGGGTGGCATTCGGATTCTCCGAACCCTCGAGGCCCAACTTCGTCGTCATCCTTAGCGATGACATGGGGTTTTCGGACCTCGGATGCTACGGAGGGGAGATTCAAACACCCAATTTGGACGCACTGGCTGCGAATGGACTCCGATTCACGCAGTTTTACAACACCGCACGCTGCTGCCCAACGCGTGCAAGCCTCCTGACCGGTCTCTATCCGCATCAATCCGGGGTCGGACATATGATGGAGGACAAGGGCGTACCCGGGTATCGAGGTAATCTCAACACCTCGTGCAAGACTCTTGCTGAAATGCTCAAGCCCGCAGGGTATCGCAGCTATGCGACCGGGAAATGGCACGTTACGCGTCACACGAGTGCGGATGGACCCAAGCACAATTGGCCATGCCAACGAGGTTTTGACCGTTACTATGGAACGATCCATGGTGCGGGAAGTTTCTTCGATCCCTCCTCGCTCGTCCGCGATAATAGGATGATCTCTCCTTTCGCGGATCCTGAGTACACCCCCGATAAATACTATTACACTGACGCGATCTCCGATCATGCCGTGGGTTTCATTCAGGAGCATCACAAGGAGGAACCCAATCGCCCATTTTTGCTGTATATCGCATATACCGCCGCGCACTGGCCGATGCACGCTCTCCCTGAAGATATCTCTAAGTACGATGGCATCTATGACACCGGATACGAACCGATCCGAAGGGCGCGTTATGAAAAAGCAATCTCTTTAGGGCTCATCGATCCATCGGATCCATTGCCTCCCGGTGTCGGGAATTGGGACGTGGTCGATAATAAAGAGTGGGAGTCGGCTTGCATGGAAGTGTACGCTGCTATGGTGGATCGCATGGATCAAGGCATTGGAAAAGTGATTAAGGAGTTGAAAAGTACGGGGTGTTTTGAGAACACGGTGGTGATGTACATGCAAGATAATGGCGGATGCGCCGAAGGCACTGGTAGAACTGGGAACAAGAATCATCCCAATATTCTCAGACCCGATGCACCGACCCTACCTGCAATGAAGCCAACCGACTTCGCAGCTTCAGGGAGTACCCCGAGCCAAACCCGCGATGGGTATCCTGTTCGCATGGGCCCCAAAGTCATGCCGGGAGGTGAGGACACCTATGTTGCGTACGGCCAAGGTTGGGCGAATGTTTCGAATACTCCATTGCGAGAATACAAGCACTGGGTGCACGAGGGAGGCATCAGTACACCGTTGATTGTCCACTGGCCTCAAGGGATCTCGCAACGAGGGGAGCTGAGGCGCCAACCAAGTCATTTGATCGATATCGCAGCGACGTTGGTTGAGCTAGGTAAAGCCAACTACCCTGCCGATGCAATCCCGCTCGAGGGTAAAAGTCTCGTACCTGCATTTTCCGATCGAGCGATCGAACGTGAAGCAATTTACTGGGAGCACGAGGGGAACCGAGCCGTTCGACGTGGGGACTGGAAGCTTGTGGCCAAGCATAAGGGGCCTTGGGAATTGTACGACCTGTCGAAAGATCGGACCGAGCGTCAAGATCTCGCTAGCAGAAACCCTGAGATTGTTGCCGAATTGACCAAGCTCTACGAAGCCTACGCAGCACGCACCTCTGTTGCACCGTGGCCGGTAGGTCGAGAGTAATGTTTAATATTCGTGCAAGCGACCTCACCGTTCCATTATCGTGGGACAACGCTCCGCTGACTTCGAATGTGGGACCTACACTACGTGGTTCCGTTCCATATCATGAAGAGAATCAACGGAATCGCAAAGTTCGAGTGCGGCGAGAAGCCATCGCTTAAGGTCTTCGGGCTTTGCTAGTGATACGTTCCGCGTGCTCTAGCCGTGCAAGTGGAAACTGTAGGATTTTGTCAGGAATTTAGATTGAGGAGGAGCGCCGTGGTAAACAACCAGACAAAAGCAATCCTAGGAAGCCTATGCGGTGGCATCGGAGGTGGGCTAATCGGGATAGTTATCAGTGGGTTCTTGTGGATGCTACGTGGTATCGAGCGGGATCCGAAGGGCCCCGTCGCTCCCTTTGAACCGATATTCGGATTGTTGGATGTTTTTTTCGGAATGGCTTTTGCCCTGTTTTTCGCGGCAATCGGTGGGGTTGTCGGAGCCGCCATCGGTGCTGGTTTAGCCACCATGTCGAGGGATGATTCAAAGATTGGGGAAGAGACGCATGGTCAGGATACGTTGCACCGTGGACAGGGAACTCCGATCAGTTCATCCGATTCCCAAGAATCCCTAAAAAGTGAAGTGGCTAGATTGAAGGAAAGAATCGCTGAGATTGAAGGTCGAGTCAGAGACAATTGAGGAAGCCATTTTGGAGGCTGATCAAAAGATAGGCTGGCGACGAGGAAATAGGTTAACGGAAGATTTAGTCGTACTTGGAATCCAGTTGGGCGACAATCGTTGCACTACTCGTAGCTTGAAGACGGGATGATTACGGCTATTATCCCCTCAAGGCGATGTGATTATAAAACCGACGGGGCGATTGGGGCGAAGCGACCCTATCAGAGCCCTAAGCGTTAGCGCTGGGTGGAGGCGCGTTGGAATTGCAGGTGTTGATGTTTTGATGATAACTAGCGACGGGGGATGTGGGTTTTCGGCGTCCAGTTGCCACTTGCTCACACGCGTGGCTCAGATGGAGATCGCGAAGCGACCTCGCCCCAACCTCATTGTGGCACGACGCTCCGCCGTCGTTGGAATTGCAGGTGTTGATGTTTTGATCATAACTAGCGACGGGGGATGTCGGTTTTCGACGTCCAGTTGCCACTTGCTTACACGCGTGGCTCAGATGGAGATCGCGAAG
Source organism: Pirellula sp. (assembly GCA_046318275.1). Classification (GTDB taxonomy): domain Bacteria; phylum Planctomycetota; class Planctomycetia; order Pirellulales; family Pirellulaceae; genus JBKCUI01. The sequence continues at coordinate 82,760 of JBKCUW010000013.1, forward strand.
CGAACATACTCGGCTTTATCTCTCGGCACCATTGGCCTCTTCGAATAGATGCCGAGCGGCGCGGCCGCTGATCGTTTGAGACTTGAGCAGCTCCGCAGCGATTTTTTCTATCGCGGACCATAGCGCGCGTTCGCTCAAGTAGTTCTCGGTTTTGCTCAACAATCTTCGTTCCAATCGCTCAACCTGGCGTTCTCCGGCAGCCCTGGATTGCAAAAATCGCCTCACAAAGCGAAGATCCTGAGCGGCACCGGCAGCGCAGTACTGACCCGTTATTTGTGATTCCGCAACCATCCCTGCCAGCAGTATCATCACCTCGTCCTCAAGCCAATCCTTCGAACCTTTGCCCTGTCCTTTTTTGATATGGCACGCACCTAGCCGCTCCACACCAATCGCGGATTTGCCCGGAGCAATCGTCACTTTGTCGATGGGGCGGCCGAGGAACAGCGCCATGACGGCATGTCCGGCTTCATGGTACGCCGTAGCCTTGAGCGCAAAAGCGTATGCGTTCTCTTCATTCATAGCTTAGATTCATCCATGGCTCGGATGTTTGCTTTCGGCGGGTAAGGAGTCGGCTGTGTTCGGCGAAAACCGGTCCAGTGTGGCTTTAGTTTCGCCCAAATGCTCCGATTCGGCTAGACCCAGCGTCCTGTCGACGCGAGTTGGAACCGAAGAAAGAAACGAGATGATCGCCGATTTGGGATTGATTAGACTATTGCATCGTGCATTCTGGCTCGCCTCGAATACGGCCATTCGAGGTGGCGTTCCTTCAAGACCTGGTATTAGGTAGTTCCGATCCGATGAAATTCCATCGCATGTGGGTTGTCTGCATCTTTGTGCTCGGGTTCTGGGCCGAGGATTCCGTCGCTCAATCTCCTCCCTATGACGCTTACCCTCCGTCGGGTGCACCTTATTACCGAGTGCGGTATGAGCCCTCCACGGAGGAGGGTGGATTGATTTTCGGAGTCAATTTTACCTTGTGGATCCCACCTGACGTGCAGCAATTGCGAGGGATCATTGTCCATCAGCATGGATGTGGCGAAGGCTCCTGCAAATCGGGTTTGACGGGTGCGTACGATCTACATTGGCAAGCCCTCGCGATCAAGCATCAGTGTGCTTTGCTTTCGCCTGCGTACGAGCAGCCAGAAAAAGCGGATTGCCAAATGTGGTGCGATCCGAGGAACGGTTCTGATCGCGCGTTCCAAAAATGCTTAGTCGATTTCGCGGGTTTGACCGGCCACAGTGAATTGCCCAAGGTGCCGTGGGCGTTGTGGGGACATAGCGGGGGTGGGCATTGGGCAGGGGGCATGGTCATGCTCCATCCTGATCGTGTCGTCGCGGCGTGGCTGCGCTCAGGTGTACCGCTGGTATCTCCGGAACCTGACAAGCCCGGCATACGATCGCATGAGCTACCAGATCTCGCGCTTGCTGTTCCTATGATGTGCAATCTGGGAACTAAGGAAGGGGTGACGGTCAAGGATGATCGGTTCTCCGGTGTTTGGCCCGCCAATGAAAAGTTCTTCTTGAATTTGAGAGGTCGTGGAGGATTGGTTGGGGTGGCTGTAGATCCTCTTACCAGTCATGAATGCGGAAACCAACGTTATTTGGCAATTCCATGGCTCGATGCGTGCCTTGCCGCCCGATTGCCAGCAGATGTCGGAGGAGCACTTCGCGGGATGCAAAGCGAAACTGCGTGGCTCGCAGCACCGACGGGCATTACGGCGAGTCAGGTTTCCGAATATCCTGGGGAGAAACTCCAAGCGGCTTGGCTACCCAACGAAGCGGTAGGTCGGCGATGGATGGAATACGTTGTCGATACTGTTGTCCAAGACCATACGGCACCTCCGATGCCGACCGATGTGGTGGTCGAAGGGAAAAAGATACGATGGAGAGCCGCAGCCGATTTGGAAAGTGGGTTATCCCACTTTCTGATCGAGCGTGACGGGTTGATGATTGGATCATGGCCAGAGAAGCCAACCAATCCGTTTGGAAGGCCTGTCTTTCAGAATTTGCAGTACAGCGACACGCCTCCGCAACCTTTGGCGGAGATGGTATTCGAGGATAAATCGGCTAGCGAGAACGCTCGTCCGGTTTACCGCATTCGGTCCGTGAATACAGTAGGTCTGATTTCTGCTCCCAGTGCTGCTGCAAGTGAGAAGTAGAAGTCATCGCGTACTTTTCATGCGGCGACGACATAGGCTGCATTATTGATTTTGTCTTCAAAGACTGGACCGCACGTTCAGCTCGAGCCCTGAAGCGATGAAGACGCTCTTGTTGGAGGTGTCGGAACTGCTTGCTCGGAATACATCCAAGGGAAAGATATTTGGGCTAATATTTCGTTCCGGCCATTTCATGGTGATGCGTCACTTGTCGCCACTGCGGACTTCAATCGCCAAGTACTCTCCGCGGCATGGAAAATGCGGCTGAATTCCGATTGAGAGATGACCTTGATGCATTGCCCAGTTCCCCGCGCCGCCGAGCCTATAGCGGCGGGGGATGAACGCAGATGACTTCCTCGACAGCTTCGTCGAAGTCGGGCTTATAGATACCGATTGAAGATGTTTTCGAGCATCTCTTGTCGACCGCTCTCATTCGGGGCGACTTCACCTTTAGCAGTGATGTACGCATCAAGCGACTCAAAACTAGCCTTGCCCGATTCAATTTCGGCACCGATTCCAGAGTCCCAACTGCGGTATCGGTTCTTCACAAAATCTCCGATAACGCCGTCCTTTCGGATGTCCGCAGCGATGCGTAAGCCACGGGCGAATGCATCCATTCCACCGATGTGAGCGTGGAACAAATCGATCGGTTCGAAGCTCTCGCGGCGAACTTTCGCGTCGAAGTTGACTCCGCCGGTGGTGAAACCTCCGTACTTCAAAATCATCAACATGCACTGCGCGGTCAGATAGAAGTCGGTTGGGAACTGGTCGGTGTCCCAGCCCAGGAGCAAATCCCCGGTGTTGGCATCGATAGACCCCAACGCTCCTTGCATCCCCGCGTAGTCCAACTCGTGCATCATCGTGTGCCCAGCCAACGTAGCGTGGTTGGTTTCAATGTTCAGTTTGAAATAGGGGAGCAAGTCATACGCTCGGAGGAAGTTGATGCATGCTGCCGCGTCGCTATCGTATTGGTGTTTGGTCGGCTCTTTGGGTTTTGGCTCGATCAAAAATGGGCCGGTGAAGCCTATCTTCTTCGCGTAATCAACCGCCATATGAAGGAACATTCCCAGGTGATCGATCTCGCGCTTCATGTCCGTATTGAGCAAGCTCATGTAGCCTTCGCGGCCACCCCAAAAAACGTAGTTCTCTCCGTCGAGCTCTTTGGTTACATCCAACGCGTTTTTGACTTGGGACGCGGAGTAAGCGAACACATCGGCATTGCACGATGTGGAAGCCCCATGCATGAAGCGGGGGTTGCTAAACATGTTCGCGGTACCCCAAAGGAGCTTCACGCCCGTTTTCTTCTGATGAGCCTTGAGCGATTCCGCGATCTTCTGAAGATTTTTGTGGGACTCCGAGATGGTCTTTCCTTCAGGAGCAACGTCGCGGTCATGGAATGCGTAGTAAGGCGCTCCGAGCTTCTCAAAAATTTCGAAGGCCACTTCGACGCGACGGAGCGCGTTGTCCAAGCTGTCACTACCGTCATCCCATGGCCGAACAGCCGTTCCTGGCCCGAATGGATCGGACCCGGCTCCTCGCATTGTGTGCCAATACACAACGCTGAAGCGAAGATGGTCCCGCATCGTTCGACCTTCGATCATCTCGTCCGGGTTGTACCACCGAAACGCCATCGGATTTCTCGACTGGGGGCCTTCGTACTGGATTTTGGAGATGTCTGGAAAGTAACTCATCGAGTCCTCAAGTAACTTTTTTCACGAGTGCAACGGGTGGTGAGAACGCGGCAACATCCGCGTCATCAATAATCAGTTCCGCTAGTTTAACGACTCGCTGATTCTGCGGGAGGGTGGCCTTTGGTAGGGAGCGGTGCTACGTGATCGGATGGCGTCCATCCATGCCGTCGCACCCGACCTCTCGAGCAGGTTTGCTAGCCGGCGTCTTTCGGGCACGCTCCTTCCAGGCACTCAAGGATCGCGGAGCCGCCTCTCTGCCACGAATCGACTTGCAATCGGATTGCAGTTTCCGGTTCCTTAAGATTCCGTCCCCTTAAGTTTCCGGCTCCTGCAGATTCCGGCTCCTGGGTATCGACGGACCCAGGCGGTGTGTCCCTACCTCGTCTCTGATGCCACGGTCTGATCCAATGGTCCTTTTCGGGATGTTTTGGGTGGCGGTTATTCTGGGCCCCAAATGCCGAGAACGCTGGTGTCCGGTAGCGATTTTTCCGGTAGTAACGACCTTGGACGAGCGGGGGCTTATTGGGGCCAAAAATATGAGGAAAAGATGGTTACCGATTCGGGTACTCGATATTCTCCCCGTAGAATTCCATTACACTGGAGCCTTGGTACACACACACATCCGCCCCGAATTGACTCGGGGTGAGACCGCGACAGCGATCAGAGTGGATCTGCTCTGAGAGGTTGCGGGAACCTATCAACCACGCGAAAAAAACACCAGTTTAGACGCGGAACATTGTCGGCATGACGCAAATAACAGCGGAACGAGTATTCGAACTCATCGAAAAAAGTCGGCTTGTTGAGGCGGGTACGCTCTCAGCCAAGTTCGATGAAATTCGCGCTGCCCACGCTGGCGAACTCCCCGAGGATCCGGTGGAGCTTTGCAAAGAGTTGGAGACCGCGGGCGTCCTGACTCGCTGGCAATGCGAAAAAATCCTCCAAGGCAAGTACAAGGGTTTTTTCCTAGGCAAGCACAAACTGCTCGGTCATATTGGGACTGGAGGAATGAGCAGCGTGTATCTTGCGGAGCACACGGTGATGAAGCACAAACGTGCCATCAAGGTGCTTCCGAAGTCAAAGCTTGGCAATACCTCTTACCTTGAGCGGTTCCAGCGCGAGGCAAAAGCGATTGCCAGCCTCAACCACCCGAACATCGTCCGTGCATACGATATCGATAATGAGAAAGACACTCATTACATCGTTATGGAATATGTTGAGGGTGCCGACCTTCAGATCCTCGTGAAAAAGCATGGACCACTTCCTTACGGTATCGTTGCGGATTACATCGCCCAGGCGGCCCGCGGTTTGCAACATGCACACGACCATGGCTTGATCCATCGCGACGTGAAACCGGCCAATTTGCTTATCAATAAAGATGGCTTGATCAAAGTCCTCGATCTAGGGTTAGCCTTGTTCCAGGACCAAGGCGACGCTTCGCTGACGATGGAGTACAACGACAAGGTTCTTGGTACTGCTGACTATCTGGCTCCGGAACAAGCCCTCAACAGCCACACGGTAGACAATCGAGCCGACATCTACGGATTGGGCTGCACGATGTACTTCCTTTTGACCGGCCATCCTCCGTTCCCTGATGGGAGTATCGCCAGCCGTATCGTCAAGCACCAAAACACCATGCCTCCCGATATCCGAACGGATCGGCCAGATTGCCCGGGAGAATTGGATGGCATCTGCGTGAAAATGATGCAGAAGGATCCGAAGTACCGATACGCGAATTGCTCTCAGGCCGCCGAAGTCCTTGAGACATGGCTTGCCAAATACCGCAAAGAACATCCAGAAGTTGCCATTAAACCCGCCAAAGGGATGTCGATCGATGAGTTGCTGGAGGAGACCAAGTCCCGTAGCAATGCAATGACGGAAACCGTCAATAACCGAAGTGCGAAGACCATGGATGGGAACGCCGAGGTTGGAAGCGGCGTAATGAAATTGTCCGCATCTGACAGCGGCGTCCTACGCGCGATTGCCAAATCTGATGGCTCGTCTGTCGACAGTCATATCGATTTGGTCCACGATTCGAACCAGCCCAATCCTAAGCGGTCCAAGGCAAACGCGATCGCTACGGCGACCGGTGATTCCCGAGTCAGTCGCAGTGGTGCCTCACCGCTGGTGAAGCCGCTCGACAACTCCGGAAAGACGGCAGCGGCACCATCTGCGAAGGGGCCCGCTGCCCCATCGCAAACCGGTGCTCCATCCCAACATGCTGCGCCATCTCAACCCGCTGCGGCTGCTAAAAATACGCCTGCAGTTCAAAACAACAAATCCAATCAGTTGCTCCTGATCATCGCGGGTTGCATCACGCTGCTGTTGTTCGTCGCGATACTCGTCGCCGTTCTCTCGAACCGATAAATCTCGAGGTACCGGTACCACGATGAGTATGGAATCTAGGGCCGAGGAATCAATCGCAAGCCCAGGAACCGCTTCGCAATCCAGTACATCCAACACCGTCCTGAAAATTGGTGGGTCCACGCTCTTCCAAGGGCCCATGCGGGCCCTCTGCTCCTCGGTGCATGCTGCCGCTCATGAACGGACGTATGTCATCGTTGGCGGTGGTGAAACCGTCGAATCAATGCGTGTGCTTCATTCGATTTATCCACAACTTTCGGAACAAGCCATGCACTGGCGATGTGTGGAATTGCTCGATGCGACATGGCAAGTTGCTTGCGAATTGATGCCCGAATGCGAGCCCCTGGAATCATGGGAAGCAATCCATGCGAGCCTCTCTGCGTCTGGAGGTCGAACCTATCTCGTACGTGTTCGTGGATTTTACGATCGGTGCATCGAAAGTGAGCCAAGTGTCGCGAGCAACTGGATTCCAAGGGTCGGGTGGCAAACCACCACCGACGCGCTTGCTTGGTTACTTGCGAAACGTATCGGGGCTAGTCGATTGAGGATTGCGAAGCAGTGCCAGTGCGATACGATCCAGACCATCCATGATGCTGCAGCTCAAGGCATTGTCGATGTCGAAATCAGCCGTTTGGTTGCGTGCGATCCTGAGCCGGCATCGCTCTGCATCGAACTATTTAGCCTCGAGGAAACTCCGACATGATCCGATTCGTTCGATTGCCTGCACTTCGCGTCTTGGCATTGCTCCTGTTCGTCGCTGGTTTCGCTCCAGGCATACTAGGGTCAACGCAGCCCGAAAAGAACAAGCTTGCTCGTGTTACCGACCCAGTTGACGAACCTGCATCGGTTGTAGTCCCGGCTCCAGGCGCTGATCGCATCTCCCGGTTTGTGGCTGCCCAAGACTGGCTCGGCCCGGTCTCCGCAATCGCACTATCGCCGTTTTTCGGATTGGCATGCTTGTCCGGCATCGCAACCTACGGTCCTAGTTTCTTGCGAGAACATAGTACATTGCTCGGCATCACCGGGCCGATGAATAATCCTGCGCTGTTCTGGAGTATGACGGCACTGGCCATCATTACCACGCTTCCTCGCTGGACCAAATTCACCAAACCGATTTCGCTCGCAATTGAAAAACTAGAAGCTTACTCGGCCATCATCATTTTGGTGGTGATGCGTCTGACGGTAGATTTCTCGGCAAATCCCGCAGAGATCGCTCTGCTGTCGCCAAGCTCCGAGATCCAAACGCCACTGCTGCTGCAAGCCGGCTTTACAACGTTGCCTCTTGATATTGTGTTGGCATTGGCAATCGCTCTCAACATGATCGTAGTGAATACGATCAAACTCTTCATCGATGTCTTGATTTGGATAACCCCCTTTCCTGCGATCGACATCGTGCTGGATCTGATCGGAAAGTCTCTCTGTGCGTTGATCCTCGGAATTTATGCATGGAGCCCATGGCTTGCTGTCGTACTGGATCTGTTGATCTTTATCGCCTGTGCGATGGTCTTTATGAAGGTTACCCGCCGATTGCGGTACTATCGCGATTTGGTGCTGAAGCCGATTTTAAGCAAAGTCTTCGGAAGCGGCAGCGCATCGCAGACCAATAATTCAACGAGCGTTTCGACCTCCGTGTTTCTCGCCAAACCGTACCGAGGCTTTCCAGCTCTTTCGCGAGCAACCTTAGAGATAGATACTGCGGCCAGGACAGGCATTCTCATCCTGCATGGATGGTTCTCTAGAAGCGAAGTGAAGGGCACTGTCGATACGTCCATCGATTCGTCAGGCATACTTTCTGACTCCATCACGATGCATACGGAATCGACCGCGAGCGGGTCAGAGAATGCAGTTTTGTTGATACCCAAGGGATCGCTGTCCGCAAGTTCAACGGGTTTTGCGCTAGCAAGATAATCCCGCATCGAAATCGCAGGCAGCTTGCGTATTCATTCCGAGTGCGGCTGAACGAAACGTGTTGACGAGGATGTGCGCGTTTTAGCTACGACGGTCTGCCGGGTCTCGCCGGTTGCGGGTAGAGGCAACAATTCGCCGGGCACAGGTCATGGCTGGGGCCGTAGGTTCCTACCGAGGGTCGCGCCGTGCCGATGCTTAATCGTTCAACGATCAAATCCACGATCATGGAAACGAAGTGCGGATGAGTACCTACCGTGGCTGCGCGGACGAAAACGATACCATGCGATTGGCAGGCGGCTGCCGCTTCATGGTCCAGATCGTACAGTACTTCCATATGGTCGGAGATGAAGCCAATGGGTTGCACGATGACGGGTGAACGGTCGCCAGCCTCTGCGAGTTGGTCGATGCGATCGCAAACATCCGGTTCGAGCCATGGTTGTTGCGGCGGTCCTGACCGACTCTGAAACACCAGTTCCCAGTTTCCGTGTCCTGCGGCTTCGCAGACCAATCGCGATGCCTCGCGCAGTTGTTCTTCGTAGCGAGAATTGTCTGCCATCGTCTTGGGGATGCTGTGGGCGCAAAAGAGCACCTTGGACTTCGATCGCATTTCCGCGGGTACCTTGGCGAGCGCCTCCAGCAAGCAATCTTTCTGGGCGTGGATAAAGCCGGGGTGATTGAACCCCATGCGGACTTTCTCGACCAGAGGCGCCGATTCACCGACGGCGTTCATTGCGGCGGCGAGGTTTTCACGATATTGGCGACATCCACTGTAGCAACTGAACATGGAGGTGAAAAACGCGATCGCGCGTTTGCGACCGTCATTCTTCATCTCGCCAAGGGTGTCCGTCAGCATCGGTTTCCAATTGCGGTTACCCCAATAGATAGGGAGCTTTAGTCCCCTAGCATCGCATTCCTTTTGAACTGCTGCAATCAAATCGCGGCACTGGCCATTGATAGGGCTAACGCCCCCAAAATGCTGATAGTGTTCGGCTACTTCCAGCATCCGCTCCCGCGGAACGTTTTTTCCACGAAGCACATTTTCGAGGAACGGAATAACGTCCTCTGGGCCTTCAGGGCCGCCAAACGAAACGAAAAGAATCGAGTCGATCGGTACTTCCACGAGTGGAGGCAACGGACCCAAAGGTGCAGCGGGAACTGTAGCCACAGGAGCAGCATTTCCTGGAGCGCCGCCCGCAGGTTGAGGATTCGCAGAAGACATGAAATGGTTAGATTCGTTGGAGTTTGTTACAGGGACGGATTCGGTAAAACGGACCGGCTATTCCTCGAGTAGTACAATTGAGTTGCTAGGAAATTGATTTGCTAGGAACTCGATGTCTCAGGAAACGATTCAGGAAACTATAGGGTACTGATCAAGCCCTCCCAGGCAGGATCGTATTCACGTCGCCAAAGCCCTGCGGGTAGATCGGTTTCGGTGATATGCCCATCTTCCGGCCGAGTATGAATTACCCGATCGGTCCTATGGGCGATATTTCCAAGATGGCATAGCAATGTGCTTTTGTGGCCGCTTAGGACCGGTTGGTTTAATCTTGAGGGATCATTGTGGCGGGCAGCGTCGATAAAATTAGCGACGTGTTCGGATTGGCCCCATCCTGTTTTGGGTGACGATTCGATTTTCTTATCATCCGCGTCATAGATCTCGAAGCCTCCGTCGGCGTCGATATCCATGTAACCGTCATAACCATAGAAAGAGACAAAAGGCCCGTTTGGCCGCTTTACGCAGGAGAGGCCTTCGTAGGAGATCTGTTTGCCTCCTTGAAACTCCCATGCGACATTTTGCGTGTCTGGGGTTTGTTGATCGTCGAGGTATCGGAATCGGCCCGCGATCGATGCCGTTCTGATGGGGTAATCCACTTGCAATCCCCATCGACAAACGTCCAGCGAGTGCACCCCGTTGTTGCCCAGTTCTCCATTTCCCCAGTTCCAGAACCAGTGCCAGTTATAGTGGACAACATTCTCGCGAAAAGGCCGACGCGGCGCGGGGCCTTGCCACAGCTCGTAGTCCAGTTGCTCTGGCGGTGCAGAGTCTTGCTTGACTCCCGTTGGGCCTCGCATGCGGGCGAAGAAAGCACGTGCCAAGTACGGTTTACCGATCGCACCCGCGTGGAGTTTGGCAATTGCAGCTTGGAATCCTTTGCTGCTGCGTCGTTGATTACCGATTTGGACGCAGCGGTTGTATTTATTCGCAGCGGCAACCATCCACTCCCCCTCCTGCGGATTGTGGCACGCCGGCTTCTCCACATAAACATGCTTTCCCGCTTTGCATCCTAAGATCGCTGCGGGACCATGCCAATGATTTGGAGCAGCGCAAAAGAATGCGTCTAATTCAGGATCGTCGAGCATGCGTCGCAGATCCTGAACAGCGACGGCAGAACCGCCCGCCTCTGCAACACGCTTGACACCCGCTTCCCCGCGTTTCTTGTCGGTTTCGCAAATGTACTTGATTCTGACCCCAGGGATTTTCAACGCTTCGTCCGCCAAGTCTCGACCACGGCTGAAACCCATGATACCGACGACGATCGGCGGGTCCGCTTGCACGACCGATTGTTCAGCCGCTGCCAACCCTTCGGCTGCGCGAGTAACCGAGGAGGAAATTGCTTCCGGTACCATTGCTGCCGGTACAAGGGCTGCTGCCGTGGTGCTGTGGAGAAATCGCCTGCGTTGCATGGTGGTGGGCTGTTGGAGGGAGGAAAGGGGTTGGAAAATCGATTGGAGGCAATGCGTTGGGTCGAGTGGAACAGCGGGGCCGCATCCAAAACGTGTCGAATCAGATAGGAAAAACGTCCGCTCGAATCGCTCCTATTAATTCAGGAGATTGTACGCGATTTCAACGGAAGCTGCATTTGGGGCGGCCAATGATGCAGAGTTCGCTAAAATCATGACGTCGTTGCTGTACCCAGGACTTGCTCCATAAGGACTTGAAAAGCCCATCATGCCGACCAGCCGATTTCAATTTCGCGATTACCTGCAAGAGCAGCGAACGGCGAGTAAGCAGAAAAAGAAGCCGGAGTACGATTCGTTCCACTCCACCATGAGCAGTCGCGAAAAGGATGCTCTCGTCGCGCGGAGCCACCGTTCCTTTTGGATACTGTTCAAAGAGTTCTGGGGATTGCTTGCTGGCCATCGCGGATCGATTTATCTAGGCCTTGCAACGCTAACCGTTTCCACGCTTTTGAATTTGGTCCCGCCTTTAGGGACCAAGCTTGCCATCGACTACGCCCTTACTTCCCCACCCAAGCCACTCCCTGTGTGGATGGTGACCTCTCTTGGAACCCCGAGCCCGTTTTACTTGCTGGTGTGGGTGGCGGTGGGAGTCGCGGCCGTAACGCTGGTCCGAACAGTCTTTCACCTCTGGGGACGCTGGGCTTGTACAAAGGCGGTGAACCAAGTCCAAACATCGATTCGAAAACGGGTATTCGAGCACATGCTGCAGATGCCGCTGCATAAAGTTCAGCAGCTTAAAAGCGGAGGCTCTGCGAGCTTGTTGAGAGAAGACGCAGGCGGAATTGCGGATCTAATTTTCAGCATGATCTACAATCCTTGGCAAGCGATCGTCCAGCTGCTGGGTAGCTTTGTGGTATTGGTGTTCGTGGATTGGAGATTGCTGGCGGCAGGAGTGATGCTGTTGCCGATCGTTTACCTCACCCACCGAACTTGGATCTATTCGATTCGACCTCTCTACCGCGATTTGCGATCGACGCGGCAGCGTATCGATTCGAATGCAACCGAAACGTTCTCTGGGATTCGGGTCGTGCGAACATTCGCGCGACAGCGAAGCGAGACCAAACGGTATGTGGGTGGTAATCATTTCTCGGTGAGACAAACGCTCCTCGTGTGGTGGAGAACCCGATTGATCGAAGTTATTTGGGAAGTCCTCATACCACTGTCATCGACGCTATTGCTTCTCTACGGGGGCTGGCAAATCCTACAAGGAGAATTGACACTAGGGGATCTCATGATGTTCCTCGTCTACCTCGCGATGCTTCTGGGTCCGATCGCTACCCTTACCGGTAGCGCGGTTCAATTCCAGAACAATCTCGCTGGATTGGATCGAACGCTGGATCTTTTAGCGACGCCGACGGAAAGGCAGTCCATGGAAAAGGATCGCACGTCCAAGGAACCCTTGATCCAACTGAATCGAAATCAGGTCCGAGGTGAGATACGCTTCGAAAAGGTTGGCTTTCGATACCCAGAATCCGACAACTGGGTTGTGAACGACGTGAGCTTTGTGGCATCGCCTGGTTCTACGGTGGCAATCGTCGGCCGGAGCGGTGCCGGGAAAACGACCCTTTGCAATTTGGTAGCTAGGTTCTTTGAACCGGAACAAGGTATCATTTCCCTCGACGGCAATCCCCTTTCTCGCATCGATCTGGAATCGTACCGTCGCTGCTTAGGCATGGTCGAACAGGAAGTTTTTCTATTCGATGGGACCATTGCGGAAAACATCTCCTACGGCCGACGTCACGCCACCACCTCGGAAATCGAGGAAGCAGCGATCGCTGCTGCAGCCCATGACTTTATTTTGCAGTCGCCAAAAGGATACCAAACCCGCATCGGGGAGCGTGGATTCAAGCTCAGTGGTGGACAACGGCAACGGATTGCCATCGCCAGGGCTTTGCTCGCCGACCCGCGGATATTAATCTTGGACGAAGCCACCAGCAATCTCGATAGCGAGAGCGAACAGTTGATCCAGCAAAGCTTGGCCCGACTCCTCAAGAACAGAACAGCTTTTGTAATCGCGCATCGACTGAGTACCATCAAGAACGCCGACAAGATACTAGTCATGGACGCGGGAAAAATCGTCCAGGTCGGAACGCATGCTGAATTGCTGGACAGCCCTGGAATTTATCAACAAATGGTCCGCCTACAGACCGAGAACCCTATAGCCAACTACTGCGATGAGTGACGATTTCGGAAGCTTGCAAGGAAAAGTACTGCTCGCATGTCCCACCATGGAGGATCCTAATTTTCATCGCACGGTGGTTTATATGGTCCGCCATACCCCCGACGACGCGTTCGGACTGGTGATTAACCGTCCGACGGAGTTCGATATCTCAAAGGTGATGGAGTCGATTACGGAACGGGAGTTTCATCGGGCCGAACCGCTGTATCGAGGCGGACCCGTCGAAGGCCCCTTGATCCTGCTCCACAACTTCAAGCCGCTTGGGGACTTTGAATGCCAAAGCGGTGTCTATTTGACCTCAGACCGCGAACGCGTTTTGGATATTTTGTCGTCCGAAGAAACAACCCTGAAGCTTTTCGATGGCTTTTCGGGGTGGGGGCCGGGGCAGCTCGAGAATGAGATCGCAACAGGCAGTTGGATCGTATCGTCGATCGCAGCCGAAGAGGTCTTCAGCGATGAAGATAACCTTTGGCAGTCTCTCGTGCATCGGATCGGACACGATGTCTTCTTAGCAAGCGGGATTCAGCTCGCGGATCGAAAAAAAGCCAGGTGGAATTAGAAGCCCCTCAGGGGGGAATCGTTCCCATAACGATAGCGAGATGCATTACTAACAATTGCATTCGAAAAGCTTGACGCCTTGCTGTCCACAACAGCCGGGGAGACGCTGATGCTCGTTGGGTTTCGTGAGCGACTTTGGCGCTAGCCGTCGGTGTCTTTAGAAAGGCAATAACCCGCGGCGACGATCATGTTTATCGTTGCGATCACCAGACCACCGGCTAGTGCCTTGCTGTTAACAACAGCCGGTGGAACGCTGACGCTCGTTGGGTTTTGTGAGCGACTTTGGCGCTAGCACTCTCCGTTCCTTTATTCGCATCGCACGAATAAAAAAAGGCCGCTCGGTGAAACCAAGCAGCCTTATGGGTTCTTCTGGGATTTACGAGTCCGTTTCGAGCGACTATCGCTTGTGGAAGTTATAGTCGGAGTTGGCCATATCAAAATCTTTTTCGGTTAGTCCAACGTTGATCTTAATATTTTGATAGGTGTACTCTTCAATGACTTCTGGAGCCTCATCCTTTGACTTGGGCCACCAATAAGCGGCATATCGAACAGGAATCTTCCACTCGTCGTCCATGAAGATTTGAGCGATGTGGAACTCGTAATGAGGCTTTTGCTCAGGGTGGGTTACTTGAAGGATCGAGCAGTTCCGTCCACCAACTTTGGCACCAGGGATTAAGTCGACTTGGCAATGACCGTAGCCTTTATCGCGTTCACCCTTTTCGATCAGCTTGACAACCAAGTTCTCAAGTCCAATGTCGGTCATCGGATACTTTTGGCCAGCCATCGCGAGGTAGCCGTTTGGTTCGAGGAAGTGGGTTCCTAGCATCCGCTTCATCCCACCTTCATGGGCGATCAGCTTTCCTTCGTTCTGATTTTCGATGTACAGGACTTCGCGGCCTTTGACCGAAGCAGGTTTCAGGAAAGCCAAGTAGACCGAAAACGGTACAGTGATCTGATTGTCTTGCTTCTTGCGGTTCCGAACCTTGACGAACATAAACTCGTTCTCGCCGAGATCATCGCCAATTCGCTCTCGCTTTACCAAAACAGCGGTGTAGTCGTGGATTTCGGCCTGCATCAAGGCGAGTGATTGTCGAGCTAACGCCAATGCAGGATCGAGCGGATGGGGAGCGGCTACGGGAGCAGACACTGGTGTCGCTGGCGAAGCTTCGTTCTTGGAGACTCGAAATACGGGTTCAGAAAGATTCCCACCCCCGGAAGTGCTCTGTGCCGCAGGAGCCCCTTGCGCCGGTGGCGCAGACTGCTGTGCTAAAACTCCCGAACCAGACACGGTGAGGAGTCCCAGTCCTAAAAATGCTGAACGCCACTTTGTTTGTCCGGCTCGACTCATTGATCTCGTACTCCATTACCCTCAGACCGACACGCGTGTTGCGATTCCATCATGCCCCATTTTCGCGTTATCGTTCTGTTCATCGATCGTTTCGAGAATCTTAAATAAATAAAAGGTTTGCTACCGTTACAATCCGAACTGCGATGGATTGGATACGGGATGTCAGACGGCTCTCGTTCATGCAGCGCGCCGCCCATGTGGATTGCTTGCAATCGTTTTTCCGTCGTTGTACGGAGTTGTTTCTTGCCTTCGGGGGCCGGTTCCTAACGCTATGCGCAACCGCTCATGGGCCCACTCGGGATCCTTGGATTCGGCCCCAATCGATGCGACCATCGGAACAGAACATAATGCTTCTGATCGGCGAGCAAGCACATCGGCAATCGCGGATGCTAGCTCTGAATTGTCGCCCGACGAAAATCGGGGCAAACGCCGCGAGCTGAGTGGCTTCACCACTTTGCGGCTAACTGGAATCTGGCTCGCAGGAATTTGACTGGCGAAGGCTGGAAGTCGGATAGCGTCGGCCACGTCGATCAACGCTTCGGCAAGGAGAATGCTTTCAGGGCAAGAGGGGGTTTCGATTAAGACCCAGGAGTCTGCGGCGCAAAGGGATTGGAACAACTGCGCTTCGGCCTCGACAACCTCGACGCTGTCAAACGTTGCACAGAGCTTGGCGATGGGCGCCTTGGTCCCGATGGGAAGATGAGCGAGAACCCCAATTTTCGTACGGGGGATTTGCCATTTTAGCTCGCGATGCAAAGCGAGCAGATGATGGACGGTTTGGTGGTTCAGTTGATTGGAGTCTGGATCGGTATCGGAAAAGGTTGCGGAAACTCCGATCCATGATTCGGCGTGGGCAAGCCCCATTTCAGCGCGGGCCGATGCGCGGGTCCAAGCAAACTCCCTTCCCAAGTCCAAGTGATCGCGTTTCGTCGTGGAGGGGGGCCCGGGAGTTTGATTGCTTTCGTACCTTTGGCTGGCGCGATTTTCGAAAGAATGACCCATGATTCGGATTCCGTTCCTGGTGACTGCCTCGTGGGAGCGGCGCGATGGTAGCCTTTTGCATTCACTGCTGTCTAGGTCATCCTCGGCGACCCCACCCGCTGGACGCCACGAAAAACGAACCGGGGCTACCGACAAATCCAGGTATTTTCTACGATGCATCTCCCGCGATAGCTATCTAAACCCTTGCTCCAGTCGGTGTATGCCAACCTTTGGTGGATGCCTCTTGGTGAAAGCCCCTGTACATTCGCTCTATGAAACTGCGCAAGAACAGCTTAAAGCCACTTCGATTC
The DNA here is from genome assembly GCA_046318275.1 of Pirellula sp. GTDB lineage: Bacteria > Planctomycetota > Planctomycetia > Pirellulales > Pirellulaceae > JBKCUI01. Next base: position 98,995 of record JBKCUW010000013.1, read on the forward strand.
GATCGCTCCGGCGCGATCGACGCAGCGTTTGGACTTCAGGAACGAGACATAGCAGCGGCGCTTCCAGAGCTCGAAGCGGTTCGCCAAAAGATCCGCACAAGGGTGGCCGGACCCATGGATGGCGGATTTATCGGATTGCCGGATCGATTGCTCCGCGAATACCTTGAGGACCGGCAATCGAGCGTCTTGGGACGGATTTTTCGCCGGGCGAACCACATGCAATCATTCGTAGACCGAGTGGTTGTACTCGGTGCGGGAGGCTCCATATTCGGTGCTAGGTCCATCATCGATGCGTGTTCCCAACCCTATTGGAATGAGCTCTCACGGGGTGACCGGGGCAGCAAGCCTCGGATGTACTTCGGGGGTGACAGTTTCGACAATGATGCCGCCCAGTCGCTCCTGTATTTGCTAGGTGCTCATCGGGATTGCATTGTCACCGACGAAATTGAGCGATGGGGGCTAGTCGTTATTGGCAAGGATGGTGCGGCACTCGAAACCTCTGTGGCTTTCCGGCAATTCCTGAATGCCTTGGAGCGGAGCGTTGGTGGAGACCGAACTCAACTCGCCGATTTGATCGTATCGGTGGCGCAACCAGGGAGCGCACTGCACGCGATCGCAGAAAATGCCGGCGGCAAAGATCATCTTCCTATTCCAACAGGAATCAGCGAACGATTCTCGGTTTTTTCCTCGGCTGGCCTTTTCCCGGCGGCACTCGTCGGTGTCAATGTGATCGAGTTGCTGCAAGGAGCCGCTTGGATGACGGAGCACTTCCTTACAGCCCCCGCTCATGAGAATCTCGTCCTTCAATATGTGGCGGTCAACCATCTGCTCGAAACCAAGCGTGGAATCGATCAACGAGTACTCAGTGCGTGGAGCAATTCGCTCGCGTCTTTTGGGCGATGGAACGACCACCTTTGGTCCGAAAGCTTGGGAAAGGATGGGCGTGGAGTCACTCTGATCACTGCTATCAATTCCGGTGATCTGTACAGCCGTCATCAGCAGCATGCATGCGGACCAGCAAACAAGCTCATCAACAACGTGATCCTGGATGAATACCGTTTCGATGCATTACCCATCAGCGCGCGCTCGGTGAACTATGATGGATTAGATCTTATTTCTGAAATGGCATTGCCGCAGTTGATGCGTACCTCCATGGAGGTGACGGATCAATCGTTGCGCGATTGCGGCCGTCCAACCACGACGCTGCATTTGCCATGCCTCGATGAGTTGCATCTGGGACAGCTATTGCAAATGATGATGTTGTGTGCCGTCGTCGAAGGGGAGTGGTCAGGAATCAATCCTTGGAACCAACCTCAGCTAGAAGCACTCCAGGCAAAAATCTCTAAGTCGCTCGGCCAACGTTAGTCCGTTACCAGGTGTTCTTGCTGGCGTTCGTTGTGGCGCGTAAAAAATCGGTGACATCGCCAGGTTCGCGACGCCACCGATTTTTGGTGATGGGACCTTGTGGACGAAGTGCAACCGTACGAGTTACTTGGCCCGGAGCTGGATACTCTCCGAGTGGCTGTTAAATTCCGGGGCGTACATGCATTGAATCGATGCATAGCCCATCGGATAATCCCCCGCATGCTGCACGCGCAATGCGTACTCGAAGACGTAAGTACCTTTGCGGAGGTAATCGATAAAGAAGTGAGTGGCGGTATCGCGGGTGCTCTCGTAGTAGAACAGGCCGTCCTGGAATTTGTATCTGCTGAGCACGTTTACCGGTTCGGTACCGCTGCCACGGTAGTCTTTTAGGTGAACATACTCCATGTCGCGGTCGGTTCGGAGAACAACGCGGCAAACCAGTTCCTCACCTACAGAAACCGATCCGTCGGGATCTTTGCCATCGACTTCGACGAGGACGGGGCCTGTCTCTTTGAGAATCCGCTTATAAAGTTTCTTCTCGAGTTTGAGCGGGTTCCCTTCGGTCGGTGTGATTTTATCGATCGATTCTAGATATTGCCAATGCAAGCTACCCCAACTCACTCCTGCGTCTGGTTTGCTTACCGTCACGCGTCCCATCTCAGGCTTGATCTCACTTCCGGTGAACTTGTGCTCGTAGAAGCCTGTGCCGGCCTCGACATCCTCGGGGACAATGGTCATGTCGGCAACTTGGACAGCGACCAAAGCATCGGAGGCGAGCCAGTTGTTGCCTCGCCTCAACAGGGCGTACACGGCATCCGCGGTTGCCTTGGTCGTTTTCCAATTTTGGGTCTGTTTTTGCTTGAGAAGCCAGACCTTGCACTCTTCGACGGCCCGTTGGTCATCAGCCACCTCGTCGAAAGCTTCGACCATCATGGCTTGAGTCTCGATTGGAGCGTGATACCACCACCACGATCTCTCAGCGTCTCGCCAGAACATTCCCATCTCCTCATTGGAAACTGAGCGTTCGTTGAGACTCTTTACAATTGCGGCAGGGACTTCTTTATCTCCCATTCGTTTCAAGGCCACCGCGATGTGGGCTTGAGACTGGCGATTGATCTGCAGCCAATGCGAGCGGGCTTGGTCTTGCCAAAACCGAAACGGAACAGCGTGCTCTTGGGCAACGGCACGATCGCCGAGGAAGAAGCTTCGTCCATACAAATACAATGCGATGGTGCTAGAAAGATGGTTTTTCTCAACAATCCGATCATCGGCAGGAATCCGATCGTACCACTCGTGCATCCAAGCATCTAGTCGCTCCAAGGCGCGGAGCGCAATTGACTCATCGATGCGCACGCCCAAATGTCGGAGTCGACCGAATCCGGTCACAATGTAAAGCGAAAGATATTCGTTGTCCGGTCCGCCTGGGAACCATGGCCACATGCCGTTTTGCCGTTGCATTTGAGCGAGCTTGGTGATTGCGGCGTTCACCTCGGTGTCTAGGCGGTTGTTATCGAATAGGATGCCGACATTGCGTCGCGACTGAGATTCCTTGATCGCATCGCGCAACCAAGGCGTCTCTTCGATCATGACTCCCTTGAGATCCTCGTTCTTTTCGAGCGGTGATTTCAACGCATCAGGCTGCAGTTGCCGCCAGACTTCAAAAACGCGTTGGATTTTCGGATCGCTTTGGGCGACATGTCGAGCCAGGCTGTTCGCGTAAAGGCGATTGAAGGTTTGCTCGCTGCAGTCGTACGGGTATTCCATCAAGTAAGGGAGTGCGAGGACCGCATACCATGCTGGTTGCGAGGTCATTTGCAGGGTGAGCGACTGATTGCGAATCGTTTTCGAATCTCCGGATTCGAGCAGCTTTTTCAGCTCGAATTCCTTCTTGGTGTTGCCGCGGATCGGGAGTGGAATTGACTCGGTGACCAAGACTCGGTTGGACAGGACAGGCAGCATTCCTTGTTCGCCATCCGACATTTTTTCCGTAGCTGCCACCGTCGTGTAGATGATTGGTTTCGCACCATCGGGAACAGCCAACTTCCATCGGAAGCTTTTCGATTGCTTGGGAGCCAACTCAAACAATTGCTCATTAGCTAGATTGCCGTAGGCTTCATCGACACTTACTTCGCTAATCGCATCGGTCAACTTCAAGGCGACACGGCCCGATTGCGCGTTTTCGGATTGGTTCGTGACCTTTGCTGAAAACTCGATCACATCTCCTTCGCGAAGGAAACGAGGTGGGTTCGGTTGAACCATCAAATCCTTGGCGGAGACGACTTGATCGAACAACGCTCCACTCCGAAGTTCTGTATCGTGAGCGAAACCGAGGAAGCGCCAGGTAGTCAAGGCTTCCGGCATCGTGAACTCTAGTTTCACCACACCGTCGCGATCGGTTGTCAATTGAGGGAAGAAGAACGCCGTTTCGTTCAGATTCTTGCGAGGAGCGACGTTGCCAAGGGATGCCGCTCCAGCAGCTCCACCGGGTTGCCCCACTTCGTCCAGTTGAACTTGCCCAGATATACCAAGATCCGCATTGACGACTCCAACGGAAAAACGCCCCGCATCTCCCTCCGCGACGGCAGCATTTTTCCGCATCGGTGAATCTTCCGCGAAATTCGCGGCGGCCGGGGCCATGGCCATCTCTGGCATTAATCCTCCTGGTGCTCCGGGCATCCCTCCTCGCTGCCTACGCAAGAACAGAGGCATCGGTGTGCTCCGAAGATCTTCCGGGAAACGCCTGTAGGACTGCATCACGGCTTTGTGCCGAGTATTGAAGTAACCGCTCAATTGATTGAAGGACTTGGCATAATTCTGAAATGCGGGGTACGAAGAGTCGTATTCCGAATAAAACACGTTGAACTGGCTGAGCCACGAGTGGGGTAAAAACGCATCGAGGGATGAGTCGTACATGGCTGCAGCGAACTCCGCTGCGGCGATGGTCGCGTCAGGCCCGGAAATTTTTAGGCTCCAGGACTCTTTCGCACCGGGTTCGAGTTTTGAACGGAACTTCTCCCATCGCAGTTTGAGCGATTTATTCGTCCACGGAACATCCACATGGTGGTTGGTGGAATAGAGCCGATTGTCCCGCACCATGGTTACACGGATCGAAACCCCACCGCGCATCGACTCATCGATTTGTTGTTCGATCGTGGTTTGGGTCGCATCGACAGGAGTCCAGTATTTCTGAAGGACTTTGCCTCGATGAAGCACCTCGACAAATGCTCGGGCTTTATCGTAGCCTGACCCCCAGATTCCTTTCCACGATGTACCAGGCTCAAAGACTTTAGGCTGGGCAACGAACACGTAGGGAAGTTTTAGTCCGAGTGTTTTTGCCTCGTCATCGATGACCTTGAGATTCAATTCCGATTTGACCGGCTTTCCGAACGCATCCTGCGACTCGAGCAGGATGCGATAGATCCCACGTGGAAGCTGGAGCCCAAACTCCGATGTGCCGTCTGCAGCGGTTTTGAAGGTGGAATCAAAAACCATGTCTGCGACTGGCCAATTCCTGAAATCGGCCGGATCGGAAACACCGATGGGTGGGATGGGTGGCAGGCCACCTGCGCCCTGACGATTTCGTGTGCCACCTTTGCCTCGCGTTGGACGCACCATGGCTGGGCCGAACAGATTTGGCCGTTCGATGGTTTCAGGCTCCTTGAGTCGGTGCACCTTGATCGTTCCTTCGGCAGGCATGGAGACACCGCTCAAATTCGAAGTGTTTATGCGTACTTTGATCTCTCTCCCGACCGATTGCCATTCGTCAGCACCCATGGAAGCTTGAAGTGTCGTGTAACCGACGGAGACCGATGTGTTTCCTGTGCGAGTCTCCCCCGTACCATCCGTCACATCCGCGGTGATTGCGTAGGTGAAGATTGGTTGATCGGACTCGGGGACCGACCGATCCGGCTTCGCGATAAAATCGATCGCGAACGAACCGTCTTCAGAAGTGTCGCTCCAACCATGGGCAATCTCTTGTGCCTGCCCGAGGTTGGGAGCGATCCGCCACGGGTAGCAAAACATGAACCAATTGGGCCACCGGACCTGGCGAGTCACCCGATACCGCACGCGGCCAGCTTGGATAGGTGCCCCGGTATATGCGATAGCCTTGCCGGTCACATGAACCACTTGATCGAGTTTTGCGGTATCGCGCATCGGATCGATGGTGACTTGAAATTTCGGGCGTTTGTATTCTTCGACGCGCACCGCTGCGAAGGAGTTCTGGACATCGATGACCGAGACACTCATTTGTCCAGTTCCCCGGTCGCGAGGGGCGGTAAAGGTGCCGCTGAACGAGCCAAAATCGTTGCTGCGCACTTGCAGCGTTTCTATCTCCTTCCCATTGATGTCGCGAAATTGCAATTGGAACGCTCGCGAAGGAACCACTTCGTACTTGTTCGTTTTGGTACTCGCGATCATTGCCACCCCCTTCACGTGAACCATCTGCCCTGGCCGATAAATGGATCGGTCAGTGAATAGAGCGACGTTGATTCCAGGCTCGATATTAGGTTGGTTGTAAGTCGCGTACTCTTGGCCCGCGGCCAACTCTTGCCCATTATGGCTGGCGAGAAGTATCACCCCGCGATTTTGCGACGTGAACTCAAACATCCCGTTTTTATCGGTGGTTAGGGTCTTTTCAAGCTTCAGTTTGTAGGTGTTTTCGTCTCGGGTGAATGCACGAATCGTGGCTTCGTCGATCGGCTCGCCGGTTTGATTGTTGAGGACAAATCCAGAGATAAGCGAGCCATTGGAGACTTGACGAACAACCAACGCGAGATCCGTGACCCAAACCTCACAAGCGCCGACGATGTTGTCGACGTCTTTAAAGTTCTCTCGGGTGCTGTAAAGGATAAAGTAGTAACCTGCGGGTAGGTCCGTTGGTGCTGCTAGGTCGCTCGAATTCACATGGTAGTCGTCGGTAGGTTCCAGGTCCGCAGACCAGTTGCGGACAGAGGGCTTAGTCACAAATTCCGCGATGTCTTTCTGGTTGAATTGCTCCGACTGCCAGTGATCTCGCGAGAACCGGCTTTGCCAATCCGAGCGTACCGCACGGAAATAGATCTTGTCGATGTTTCGGTAGCTGACTCGGATCGATGAGGAAGGCTTGTTCCATACTCGTTCCGTCTGGACCGTCACCGATTTGGCTTCGAGGTTCTGGACTAAGTTGAAGCAAAGGGCGCCGCCGGCACTCTCGGGAAATGCGTTCGCCCCTTGCTGGGCAACTTCACGGGCTTCAACGAGATCGCTCTCGGATTGCAGGATCTCGGCAAGGCGATACCGAGCTAGGGAAGACAGCTCATGATCGGAAAATTTATTCGCAAACGCCTTCAATGCCACTTTGGTGCGACTCTTTCCTTCGTCACCCTGCGCGTTGGCAAATCCGAATTGCAATCGTCCTAACTCCGCATCGAGCCATGCGCTTCGATCCGCATCGGACTGGTGGAACCGAAGCAGTTTCTGAAACAGCCGGATCGCCTTGAGTTGCGGAGAATCCGAATCCGTGGTTTTAGGGTCCCACGCGAGGAAATCTTCCACGGTGCCCAAGATAGGGCTCGAGGCATCCAGCTCAAATGCATCCTCTCTTTTTGCGCCAGCTTGTTCGCCCGACGCGTAAAAGTCGATCGCGACGAAGGCGAGGAAATCGTAGAGTGTAGGACGATAGGTGTCTGGCAAATCCCCCTTTTGCAGCAACGCATCGTACAGAGCGATCGGCGTCTTTTGTAGGCCCGCTTCGTCCTCGAGCGCTGCTGTGTAGTGTTTGTCGATCTCTGCAAAGAGCCTTTTCAAATCCCAGGTCGTGAAATCGTCACTCGGCGCCGATTCGGTAGCGGATCGATTCGCGAACAGCCAACGGTTCTCCTGGAAGTAGGCCCAATACCAGTAGCCCATCAACGCATGCATGGCCGATCTCATTTCGGGAGGGGCCGTCTCGAGTTCCTTTTTCATGCGAGCGATGCGTTCCGCAGGACTCCCTCCTTCGATCTCGCCTTCAATGGCAATCCGCTTCGCGATCGCCTTAATCGCTTCCGCGTATTCTTTGTCATGAAGAGCGCCCGCCAAAATCGGTTTGATTTCCTCGAGGGCGGACTTCGGCAACCCTTTGTTTAAGGCTTCGTCAACTTTTTTCCACATGGCCGCGCGTTCTTGGGCTGAGGGTGTTTGGTACGAAAGGAAAGCGGGAGCCTTTGCCCCAAACGCGGCGAGGCCGATCAAGAGAATTGCCAAGAGGACGTTACCGGCAATCAACGACATCGCCGTGGGACGAATGCTGCGAAGCATAATTCTGTTTCCTGTCCGAGGAGGATCTTTGAGAAGCAAGGAGCGGGAGTGGGCCCGCTGTATCCTTAGACGTTCCATCGTTCGAATTATTAGAGCAGATTTTTGATTTTTTGGGATCAACCGGGATCAGCATCGCCCCCGTATCGAGTTTCGGCAAGCAAATACCAGGGGGGGCGGGACCCGGTTGCCCTGTTTTGGGAGCGAAACCTAGCCAGAAACAGGTGGTATCGAAGGCCGGGATAGATATCCGCTGGTGAGTTGCCGCATGGATCGCGGAGTCGTTCGCAAAGCCTCGCTGACCGTCAGCATCACCCTGGCTCTTAGATCCCATTGGCTCTTGTTAACCGCGGCTCTTGATCACCCGGCTCTAGAGCACCTAGGCTCTCGGGTGCGGCAAGGCTTTCGCGGTCTGTGTCGTGAGAGTGCCGCACATCATGATCGTTGTGGCGGATTCGCACGTCCTTAAACACACCGTCACCAACGGCGAAGATTGCTCGTTTGAGACTCGTCGATTCAGGAAAATGCAATGCCCCCCTCAAGGAATTGAGGGGGGCATTACGGGATCTGAAGCTAAGCAGCTAAGCAGTGGCGACCGGTGTCTTCAGCGGGGCGATTTGGTATGCACGCGAGCGGAAGAGGAAATCGATGAGATTCCCTTCGTGTGGTTGGAGCCAATTGAGTCGATTGGTAGGCACGGGTCCGATGTTCAATCGATCGATATTGACAGCATTGGTCAGCTCATCGATCCACTTTTCGTCGGCCGTGATCGCGGTACCGATCAGTGTTTGACCGATCGACTTGATCATGTCCTTTTGTTCGCACTTAACGACAGAGGCAAATGGGAACATGTATTCCTTTGCTGCAACACCTCTGGCTGGTGAATCGGCATGAACCACCATTGGTCTTAGGTAGGCGCAGCGTTCTCGTTCGATCAGCCGAGGTCCATAAGAGGCGGTCATGTCCTGTACGCCCGACTCGCTGAGGTCCTGCTGGATCATGCTCCAAGTTCCCGTCGCCATCTGCGGATTGGTGAACGCAGCCAGTTCCGACTTCTCATCAGTTGGCGAAAGGGCATCGATAGGACCGATACGAGCTGCGAGAGCTTCGGCGATTTCTCGGGTGTGCCGCGAAGCCCAAATACCGGAGCAGTTGATACAACCTCGTCCCGAATTGCTCGCGACGCTTTCCACCATGAGGTCTAGGTAATCCTCCCAGTGGTCCACGACATCGTCGCCGAGAAGGATCTTTGAGAAGCCTGGCCCGTGAGCTTGGACGCGTGGATTTCCAGAGTATTGTTGAACGGTTTGAGCACTGCCAAAGATCATGCTCTTATCGCACTTGCTCATGATCGTTCCACCGACGTCATGCCCACCTGGGTACATGCAGAATGCCTCGGCGGGAATGCCGGCGGCAATGAAGGCATTGATCATTCGGTACGGTGTCCACGGCTCCTGCGAGCCGGGCTTGAGGACCAATCCGACTTGGAGTGGAACAGCGGGGAGCCAAAGGGTGTGTACGCCTGGTGAATTGTTAGGTAGCACAGCACCGAGGACGGGTGATTGGCATTGGAGGCTAACGGTAACGTTGCGACCTTCTTCACCAAAACCGCGACGCAAGATTTCTAGATCGAGTCCTCGCGTGAGGGCATCGAGAATTTTCCCCATGTTGCTGAGCACGAAGCAATTCTTTTTCATATTGCTTCGGCACATATGTTCTGGAAGACCGGTGCTGGCTGACTGATGATGGACGAACTCGGCAACCGACTGCGTTCCATCTCCGAGCGGCAGTGTCTCATGCTCGAACAAGTGTGCAGCTTTCTCGCACATTTTGATCAAGTCATCGGTCGGAATGGCGCGGAGGGCGTTCCTTGCGTTCGCGGCTTTCCGCATGTCCATTTGCACCATGCCGCCGTTGACTTGTCCAATTTTCGCAATCGCTTCGCCAGTATCGAAGTGAATGACGTCATAGGTGTCCAAGGATTTGTAGGGTTTTCCCCAGCGGAGCGGGTGAATCGTTAGCATGGTTGACTCCTAGTAGGATGTCCGACCCCAAAAAAGGACGGAGCGAGATGCGGTTCCAGGTTCGGTCTCGGAGAACAATTACAATCCGAGACACGGACAGAAAGGTTGAGCTCGGTAAACCGAGGCGGGCGCACTGTGGTCTTAGTAGACACCTACCGTGGTGGACGATGCAAATCCTCGGTACGGACGAACTCCGGAAACACCATCCCAGGGGTATTTCTGGAAAGGTCGCTCGCGTTCGCCTTCGTCGCGTTCCATGAAACCTGGGACAAAGAATTCTTTGGTCATCGTGTACAGTTTCACACGGCCGGTTTCGCCGTATCCCACCACCTTGTTGATGTCATCAAAGTCTACGATTTCCACGACCGCCCGCGGCTGTGGCGCGTAGTACGCGATGGTGTAGTCGTCTTCGTCGGTGATTGGGCGGGAGCATGCCAACCCCATCAGTGTATTGCCATAAGTCGGGGTCATGTAGATCCCACTGTCTTGCGGTAACCCCTCGAGGAGTTCTTCCACGCAAAAGCGGGTCCATTGCGGGGTGAACTCGGTTCCTCCGGAAAAGATCCCGGTGATCCCGACATCTTTGATGCTCAATCCTTTTTCGGCCAGACCCATCGCGAGGGACTCGAGTAGCTTCGGAGTGGCAAACATGCACTTGATGTTGTGGTTTGCCGTCAGGATAGTGATCGCTTGATCGATACAGTGCTTTTTGTACTCTTCAAGGTGCTCCATCCATCCTTTCTTGATCAATTTGATCACCCAACGGGGATCCAAATCGATGCAGAAGCAGATACCGCCTCGGTACTGGCAAAGATGTTCGACGGCGAGCCTTAGACGACGTGGTCCTGAAGGCCCGAGCATCAACCAGTTCGCACCCTTGGGGAAATATTCATCGGGTAGCGTGTGGCTGAAGGTTTCATAGTCGATGCGAAAATCATCGATGACGACACGGCTCTTGGGGATCCCTGTTGTTCCGCCAGTTTCAAAAACGTAAGTCGGTTTGCCTTGAAGGCCCTTCGGAATCCAGCGTTCCACTGGTCCGCCCCGCAACCACTCATCCTCGAACTCCGGGAACTTCTTGATGTCATCGAAACCCTTCACGTCTTTCAAGGGATCGAACTTGAGTTCGGCCTTCTTGGCTAGCCAAAAGGGTGAGCCGGTGGATTCGTGGAAGTGCCACTGTACGGTCTCGTACGCATGTTGATCGAGGATCTTTTTGGCTTCAGCGATTTGCGAATCGGAGGCCAGCCATTTGGGGTCTGCCGCTGTCATGGGTTCGTCGGTGATGGGAAGGGGGGTAGGTAGGTGATTGCCAGGCGTGAAGCCGTCAGGCTAAGTGCCGAGCATTGTAGCCGAAAATCAAGTCCCCAGGTTAACCGCGGTCCCGATGAAGAGGCATCCAATTCGAGATACATCGCCGCAAGGCCTCTCTTGCGGCACGGTAAGAATGGTCAGCGCCATCGATAACCTCAACGCGATGCAGCGTTCTGGAATGGTCGGCTTCATCGGCACCTTCAAGTTTATTTATGGAGCATCGCTGAATTGCATCCACTAATAGTCGATCGGCATCTCGGAAATTGACGGAGCCGGCGCGGACTTCGGAGTCGCCGAAAACCCACAGGGTTGGGATGTGAATCTCACCGATGAACGATAAGTAATCGTAGGTTGCACCGCTTCCGTATTTGTCGAGGAACGTGGCTGCTGATACCCAGTTGGGTAACGGAAAACGAACGCGCATGATGTGGTGGTCGTCCCCAGCTTGGCAGAGCGCTTGCGCTTGGGCAAGGTGCTCTCGAAAGACATCGCATTTCTTGGGGTCTGCCAAGAGTAAGTCCGTGTTCAGTCGGGGTGGGGAGAGTGCAATAAAGCGGTCGATCCCCTCGATTTTGTGGGCCAGTGCGTAGGCGGATTTCACGGCTCCCAGGGAATGGGCGATGACGCCAACGCGAGGGGTTCCCTCAGACTTCGCGAAATTTATCCATCCTTGAAGATCCTCAATCGCATACTTGATCGTTTCGAACATCGAGCCCAGTCGAGCCGGGTAATCGGAGGAGCCAAAGCTGGCTAAGTCGTGTCCACGGGTGTTGATAAGAAGTGCACTATCACCGTGAAGAAGGCAGGTTTCAGCAAGGAACTGCAACAGGGACGAGCCATAAAAGTTGCCGTTTACCCCATGTACGATGATCCAGACTCGCCGCGATGATGTTTTCGGATGCGCGAGGAACCCATGTAGTTTGACGCCGTCGTCGGTGGAGGTTTCGACTAACTGACCGTACAACGTATGCATTGCGATTCCAAATTGGCCCCATCAAGCGCTGGCCCCATCAAGCGTTGGGCCCCGGTAATTGTTGACCCCATCAAGCGTTGGCCCAGTTCGAACAAACAAAAAAAGGCAGCCCGTCGAAGGGACTGCCTTTAGTTCTAAGTTGTTTCGTGTTTTGGGGAAGGCGCCATGGTGTGCGTATCAGGTCATCGGACGTGGCCCATAACGTTTTCATCGCCCATAAACTGGTTTTGAGCAGAGCTCGTTAGGGGTTTTCGGAGGGAACGGGCTTTCCGTCGGACGACTGATAGAGACCAGAAACCCGTCCTGTGCTCGGAACACCAGCTTCGCGACGAATGAAGTCGCTCGCGCGGTTTGCGGAGCCGAGTGGAACCACATCTTCCTCACCTGAACCACGCAGGTACCCCATCAGTTTGTCGAGATTGATGCGGCTGACCCCCATCGCCTTGGCTTGTTGTTCGAGTTCCAAGCGTTTCTTGGCGGCAACATCCCTAGACACTGCGTCTGCATCCCCGAGGACTTTGTACTGATCTCCCACAACTAGCCAGCGGGTGTTGACACTTAGGTTTCCGTCAACGCGGCCGTCGGGTCTGAGATCAACGGATACCTCGCCACCATTTTGTGCGATCAGAGCTTTTACCGTGTCGCGATCATCTTTTCCGTCGCCGTCGATATCGAGTTTACCGACGAGGCCAAAGCTGACTTTGCGACCTGGCTGCCACGCAGGCGAATAAATCTTATCCCCGCGAAGGATTGTGGCGTGCTTGCGATCCGGAAGGACTCGGGCTCGGGACAGGTGTTCCGTCTGTTGATTCACGTCAACGATTTCCAGTCGTGCCTTGGGCTTCTGGTCAGCGACTTTGCTCGCAGTATCATCGAGAACGGCAAAGCGAACGCCTGGTCGAAGTCCATCTGCTTTACCTAGGTTTAGGTATACCGTATTGCCGCCATCGGTGACTTCGGTGATTTTACCTTGAACGTACTGGAAGTCTTCACCCTTGATTTCCTCGAGTTGCTTGCCAAGGAGTTCGTTCTGCTTGGCGAGTTCATCGCGTTTCCTGGTGACTTCCGAGATTTCTTTTTGGTACTGCGCCTTTTCAGCTTCTCGTTGCTTGGCCAAACGTTGCTGTTCGGTTTTGATTTGGGTGATTTCGTCTTGCCGCTCTTTTTCTTTCTGCGTGTAGGTCACCGTGGCCTGCTCGAGTTGGCTTGCCAAAGTGTCCGCTCGCTTTCGTTCGGCCTCCGTGTTGATCGTCCATTGCTTCAAAGCGGCTTCGTAGTTGGCATTGAGATCGACTTCTTTTTTAGCTTGAGCTTCGATCTGGATATTCTTTTCCCTGACCGTTTGCATCAGCGTCTCAACGAGCTTGCGATAATTTTTCTCAGCGGAATTGGGGCCGAACAAGGCCATGTCGGCGTTGTACTTTTTCTGAACGTCGGCAACTTCTGGCGAGTTCGGGAACGAGGAAGCCATTTGCTCGATTTCGACTTGGGTGCCGGACTGAGAGCCGAGGATCATCTCAAGAAGTTTTGATTTCTTCCGTTCGTCGTTTGCCTTGTTGTCGGCTTCTCTTTGCTTGGATCTGGCTTCTTCAACGGTTTTGAAGTTCGTTCCGGATTGGAATACGACGTAGCAAAGGGCGCCGATGCAGAGCAAGCTGACGAAAGACATGACGATGACATAAGCTTGCCATACGTAAAGATTGCGATCGCGGGCCATCAATTACCTCGCCGACGAAAAGAATCACCAATGCACAGACGGGGCAACTCCGCCACGCCTCCATCTAGATCCTAAACAGCCCCCTTACTACCGTCAAACTTTCTCTGCTCAACTCTTGGTTTTTTCGGAGAATCCGCCCTTCCCAATGCGCTCAATCGCGCCATCCGGGAGGGATATATCGGTTTTTGGGGCATCGCAAGCTTGCAAGTGAGGGGCCCTGGACGCCAATTGGCTCCCTTTTTCGATACGTGTTTTCGTCGATGTTGTCTTCGGTTTTCCCCGGGAATTTGAAGGGATTTTGCCGTCGGATTTGGACGGTTTTCGGCGATGTTTTCCTTTGGGATTTTCGAAGCATTTAATATCGAATCCCTAGGATCCCTTTCGCAAAATAAGCTAAGTTACTGACGGTGTGAGACGGGAGAGTTTGCAGGGCGACCGGGTGGTTGGGGCTGTGAGGTTTATCTGGCGACCTGGACCGATCGAGAGGCAAATGCCAGCCGTGGGTTGGGGATCGATTCGCCGCGAATCAAGCCGCGAATCAACAGTTATCGAAGAACCGTCGGAATTACGGCGAATCCCGTGAATCCTAGGAGCGGCAAGCCCGATGATTCGACCGAGTGGATTGGGTGTCGGCTCCGGAAAAGTGTTCGCTTTCGGAGTGGAACCGACTACCATAGATGGGGTGCGCGTTGTCCGACGAAAGCATCTCCGAAGAAAGCGTCGACGAGTCCCTCTTATCATTTGCGATTCCATCATGAAGTCATCGATCGCTCGTTACCTACTACCACTTGCTACATGCCTCGTCGCGGTCGTCTTCGCTCCGTGTGTTTCTCAGGGCCAAATCAACGACAGTGCGATTGCACCGGCCGGGCTGGAGATTCAATGGGAAAACAGTTTGGGGGGAGCCGGCCTTGCCCGCGGTGAACAAAACTTGGTGATATGGCCCCACAAAAGCGAGCGTCGAGAATATGTCGACGTTTACGTCGGAAATCGATTGATCGAGCGGATCGATGGGCGACAAATCGACAAGGCCGCCGTCGATAGGCTTATTTTGGAAGGTAAGCCGCTCAGGCCTACGCCTGTGTTGGGATTGAGCGGTGCCAAGGCCAAGGCCGAGAAACTCGTTAGCACCTACAAGATTTTGGGGCGAAACGCGACCGTAAAAACGTTCAGCGAGCCGGTAATCTACATCGTAGCTGTCGCAACCAATGGTATTGTCTCAGCGATTGATGGAGAGTCTGGAGAAGTGCTTTGGCAAAGCTCGGTTCCAAATCCAGATTTGCCGATCCTTGGTCCTGGCGTGTCGGATGATTATGTAACAGTTGTCAACGGTAATCGTTTTTATGCGATGGAGCTGAAAACTGGAAACTTGGTGAACAGCGCACGATTGTCGTTCACTCCGACAGGAACGCCTGTTCCCCTTAAGACTCGTATCATGGTTCCTTCGATTGGCGGGAGAATCATCGGTTACGATATGGAAAAGCCGGTCATCGAGCCTGTAATCCTTAGAGCGGGTACCGAGAATCGGAACGGCACCACGATGTCTCCCGATGGTGATTTTCTAGCATGGGCATCCGATACGAGTTTATTCCTCATCCACAACGAGAATGTTCCAAAAATGTGGTCTCGCGTGAACGCGGGGGGCCTCGTGGGCTCTCGCCCGGTGGCGACATCAAAAGGGTTTGTGTTCGTCGGCAACTTTGGAACTGTGATCCATGCGAGCACGAATCGAACGGGTTCCTATCAGTGGCGAGCGAACCTCGCAATGCCAACTTCGCGTTCCCCCATTGTGGCCAGAGACCATGTGCTGGTTCTCTCGGATGACGGTCGGCTCGAAGCGTTGGATTTGGAAACTGGAAATCGCGCATGGCCGACGATGGCCCCAAATATCAACCGCTTGCTCGGTGTTGGGAAAGAGACGGTTTATGTTCGAGATTCTGGGGGAATGCTGGCGACGCACAAGCTGTCTGATGGCTCGCTCGTGGCGAGAACCAACTGTCTGCTTCAAGGTGTCATCCCCAACTCCATCACAGATCGATTGTTCGTCGTGACGCGCGACGGTCATTTGACCTGCATGCGTGAGAAAGGGGCGGTGATGCCGACGATGTACAACACCGTCTCGAACGATGAAAGTGACTCGTCGAAGTCCACATCAAAGCCAGCGGCTGGGGCGACCGCCAATCCAGATAGCAATGCTGACGATATCTTTGGTGCGGAACCGAAGGGAGCGGCACCGGCGGGAAATGACAAGGATCCGTTTGATCCGTTCTAGGGCTCTCGCTCAGGTCCGCTCGCTGCTAAGCATCGAACACTCTGGATTGAACGCGAAATCGATCGCAAGCTGTCCGGTGGCGAGTCAAGTCGGACTGGTAATTTGTTTCCAGCGGATTTCTAGCTACTAAATCTGGTAAGAACTCGCACCGGATCAACTCTCCGGTAGAATCTGTCCTCGAGAGTGCTCCGATCGAGATGCCAGCACATTCCGAGAGGGATGCATCCTGGCGAATTCTCAACCTGAGAGTCTATCGGTCGGAATCCCTTGTTGGAAACGTTCATTGTTGGAATCACTCCATAGGCAACACGTCGCGGGCATGGTTTCTCCTTCGAAGTAGCGAAGTGGTTTGTTCCTGCACTTTTGTGGTTGCCGATGCTTCAGTGTTCGGCATGTCGGTTTCCAAACGTAGCGGCTTCGAAACGTAGCGGTTGAACTTGCCAAGCATTCATGCGTGTGCTCTGGTGGTTTAAATGGATCGAGACACTCCGGCGATTGGGACTGGGGCGTGACACTAGGAGGATTGGCATCGTGGTGACTGGACAAGGACAAGGGCAGAAACGGACTCGCAAGGATGGCGGCTTTAGCAAAGGCGGCCCAGGTGATTCTGACGCGAGCGCGTCGAGTATCCTCGAGAGATCTCCTCCCTACGATCTGACCGCGGAGCGCGCGGTGATGGGTTGCATGCTGCTCAATCCGGATGTCGTCAATGATCTGTCGTTGTTGCTCCGCTTTGAGGATTTTTTCGACGATGCCCATCAGAAGCTCTATCGGGCGATGGTCAACATGTTCGACAGCGGTCGGAAGATCGACATCACCCTGTTGGTTAACGAGCTTAAAAGTTCTGGGGATTTCGAACTTGTCGGCGGTGCGGCGTATCTGGCCCAACTCGCGAACAGTGTTCCAAACGCAGCGCACGCGATCTATTACGGCGAAATTGTCCGTTCGAAAGCGACACTTCGGCGATTGATCGATGCTTCGAGTTCGATTCTCAAGGATGCTTATGATGAGAGCATCGATTCCAAGCAGTTGATGTCCCAGGCCGAACAGAGAATCTTTCAGATTCAAGATGAGCGGAATGCAAGTCAAGCTCGCGTTGTTTCGGACGTTCTTACCGATTCACTCAAACGGATCGATTTACGGATGCAAGGTGAACAGTTGGCATCCGGGGTGCTGACGCATTTCACCGATTTCGATCAAATGACCGGTGGCTTGCACAACGGGGAACTCATTATTCTCGCCGCGCGGCCCAGTATGGGAAAAACAGCGTTCGCGATGAACATTGCCGAGCACGTAGCGATGAAGGAAAAATCGCCGACGCTGTTTGTTAGCTTGGAAATGAACTCGATTGAATTGGTCGACCGTTTGCTCTGCTCGGTGGCTCGGGTGAACGGCTCGCGCCTCCGCGTTGGTACGATTACCCAAGACGAGCAGAAGCGAATCCTTTCTAATGCAGCCGAAATCAGTTTGGCTCCGTTGTACATTGATGATACGCCCAGCCGTACTGTGAGTGAAATTGCGGCCGTCGCACGCCGCATCACCCAGCAAGAAACCAAGAAGCCGGGCGGCAAGGCGCTGGGGTTGATTGTGATCGACTACTTGCAGCTGATCGAGCCCGATAGTTCGAAAGATCCTCGCCAGGAACAAGTCGCAAAGATCGCGCGGCGCTTGAAGATGCTTGCGCGGGAACAAAACGTGCCCGTGCTCTGTTTGTCACAGCTCAATCGGCAAGCTGAAGATAGCAAGGACCACAGGCCTCGATTGAGCCACCTGCGGGAATCAGGAGCGATCGAACAGGATGCTGACGTCGTCATGTTCGTCCACCGCGAGGAATATTACCGACGCGCTGAGGAGGCTGCCGAAGTAGCCGGTCAAGCGCAGATCATTATCGCCAAACAGCGGAACGGGCCGATCGGCGATGTGGATTTGGTCTGGGAAAGGAACTTTACCCGCTTCCTCAATAAGGCCGCTGAATACCATGAGGATTTTGCGGGCATGCAGAACGATTTTTCCACCCCAGGTGGGTACTAGGGCACTCTTCAATTCGCCTTCGAGGGTTTATTCTGGTTTGATCCAGAAAATCATCCCTTACCGTTGCCAGTTATGACCCAACCGTGGAACCCAGAGTCGTGGAAGCAGTTTCCGGCGGCTCAGCAACCCAATTATCCAGACCCGATAGAGCTGAAACACGCTTTGGGGCAGCTTTTGCGTTTGCCTCCGCTGGTTACCAGTTGGGAAATTGACCATTTGAGGGATGGCATCGCTGACGCACAGAGGGGTGATGCATGGTTGCTGCAAGGGGGCGATTGCGCGGAAACCTTTGATGAATGCCAAACAGAGCAAATTGCGAGCAAGTTAAAACTGCTTCTGCAGATGAGTTTGGTCATCGTTTTTGCGTCTCGAAAAAGGATTGTTCGGGTTGGACGCATCGCGGGGCAATACGCCAAGCCTCGATCGAACGATTCGGAAACGCTCCAGGGAGTGACGTTGCCCTGCTATCGTGGAGATATCGTCAATCAGTTTGAATTCGCCGAGCATGCGCGTCGCCCGGACCCTAGTCGTTTGCTTCGTGGGTACGAGCGGTCTGCGTTAACTCTAAATTTCATTCGCGCTCTTAGCGAAGGTGGGTTTGCGGATCTGCATCATCCCGAGAACTGGAACCTTCTATTTGTGAACGAGGCCAAAGGAGAAGTCGCCAAACGGTATCGCGATCTGGTCAAATCGCTGGGGGATGCCCTTCGATTCATGGAGACGATTTTGGAGGGATCCACCGTATCGGAATTAAAACGGGTCGATTTCTTCACGTCGCACGAGGCGCTCTTGCTCGATTATGAAACCGCTTTGACGCGCCCGAGCGTCCGAGGGATCGGTTTTTACAACATGGGTACGCATTTGCCGTGGATAGGAGAGCGAACGCGGTCCATCGGTGGAGCGCACGTCGAGTATTTCCGCGGAATTCGTAATCCGATCGGTGTCAAGATTGGGCCAAACATCTCGCCCGACGAACTTGTCGATCTCGTGCGGCGGTTGAATCCGGAAAACCAACCAGGACGGATGACTTTGATTCATCGCATGGGACGAAGGCATGTTGAATCTCGACTGCCATCGCTGATCGAAGCCATCCAGCGATCGGGATTGACCGTGCTCTGGGTGTGCGACCCAATGCATGGTAATACCGTTTCCACGAATAGCGGACGCAAAACTCGGCGATTCGATGACATTGTCGATGAGTTGCGACTCTCGTTCGCGATTCATCATGCATGCGGTTCGATGCTGGGTGGTGCTCACCTGGAACTGACCGGTGAAAATGTGACCGAGTGCATGGGGGGATCTAGGAACCTAACCGAATCGGATTTGGAATCCGCATACCAAACCCAAGTCGATCCGCGGTTGAACTATGAACAGGCTCTCGAGATCGCGTTTGAGATTGCGGGGAAACTCACCGAGTACCGCGCGTCCTAGTCGAGGTGCGTTGCGAATTCGGTGTCGATCGGCGAATCGGGCGTTTCCCATTTCGATGGACAAGTAGGAAAATCCATGTCGAGTTGTCCGTTTACCGTGATTCAGCATGAACAAGGCTCGGAAGCTTGGCACGCGTGGAGACGATTCGGAATCGGCGCGTCGGATGCACCGGTGATCATGGGGGAGAATCGGTTCAAGAAGTTGGGTCAGCTTCTTCTGGAAAAAAGGGGGGGAGCTCGCGAATCGCGGCAGAGTGAGGCGTTGTCGCTCGGCACTCAGTTGGAGCCAGTAGCCCGGGATTTGTATGTTTCCCAAACAGGTCGAAAGGTTGAACCGGCTTGCTTGCAAAGCAACAAATACCCGTGGCTCCGCGCGAGTGTTGATGGACTGGAACTTGATTCTTCGACCGTCGTTGAAATCAAGTGCGGCGCGTCGGCATACCGCACGACTTTGCTTACGGGATCGGTTCCAAGTCACTACTACGGACAGCTTCAGCATATCTTGGCGGTGACCGAGTATGACGCGATGGATTTCTATTGTTACTGGCCAGAGTCAGAACCGGTACTTCGCCGAGTCTCGCGAAGCGAGCCGTACATTGCTCGAATGCTCGAGGCCGAAGCTGCTTTTTGGGCGCGCGTGGAAGAATCGAGCGATTTCGAGGCGGAGCCCACCACTTAATGGTGGCGGGTCGCCTGTTGATCGGCTTCATGCAGCGAGTTTATTTTGCCTGGAGCTTCTTTTCGAGCAGCTCGATTCGTCGCGTTAGGGCCTCAATCTCTTCCGATCTTGCGACTCCCAATCGTTCCATCGCGTCGCTTATTCGATCATCGATCATTTTCGAGAACGCATCACCCGTAGATTCGGAAACCTTGCGAAGCTCGTTTTTCATCAGTCCCATTTGAATCAATGCATGGTCGATTTGCTGGTCAATCTGTGTTCCGAGATCCTTTCTGGCAGCCTCGCTTCGGCGCACCACTTCCTCGCTGAAGTCCTTGGCCTGTTGCTCGGTCAACGGAACGTGCTTAGCCAATTCACTTACAATTTCACCGATGCGTTCTTGCGTTAGGTTTGCAAATCCGATGCTCGTGAAAATACTTTGCTTGAGCGCTTCGAACATAGGTTTCACCTTTAGAGTGGTTGTTATTTCGTGTGACCGTCGTTGTGTAGGGTGGGCGATGTGCAGGCTGTCTGCTCGATAGCGACCGCATGCATTGTTGGGTGCGACCACGGCCTAAGGTCCGTGGCATACGAATCCTTCGAAACCCCCACCCTTATTGTTGCAGATTTCGGAACGACAATGGGCGTTCGGCGACTGATTGTGGGAAATTGGTGGGGTCCGCTGACAGTCACTGGGTTTTTTGACGGAACATGGCAGCTATTTTGAGAGGCTGTTTCGCAAATAGTAAAGGCGACCGTCTTCGGCTCCTCCCAGGAAATCGGGAATCCCATTTCCGTCGAAATCCACCACGGTGGGACTTACATCGTGCCCTTCGATGTTTTGATTTGCTAGGGCTCCTGCGACTTCATAATGTAGCCCTGGTTCCTCGGATTTCAGCCTCAGCAGTAGATCTGCGTTTTTCGAGTTCAGCAGAAGATCGGGCAATCCGTCGCGATTCCAGTCTGCAACGCAAAACTTGCGACGTCCCGAACCACCTGCTCTCTTCGGATTAAGTTGGAGCGGCTGGCCATCGGCATTGAAAAAGCACCGTACGGGTTCTTTTACGAGCAGTCTTCCTGATGCATTTCGATAGCGTTCATAGAGTGCGAGATAACCTTCGGTATCCAGCATCGCTAAGTCAGGCAGTCTGTCTTGATTGAAGTCGTGGACTACTGGCGTTGTGCGCCATTGAGTGAGGAGCGCGTTCGAAGTTGGGCGTTTCCATCCCCAATTCAAGACAGGTTGATCGGATGTCCACTCCACTTCGATAGGCGTAGGTGATTGCAGTTCGGGTTGGTGTTTTGATCCGATGTTTTTCAGCCATACGACTTCACCCAGAATGCTGTTGAGGATAACGTCTTCGAGTCCGTCTAAATCCCAGTCGGCAACGCTGAACGTTGTGTATCCCCATTTGGCTTCAGCAGGGCCTTGGATACTACCATTGGATCCCGCGGTGATGCGAAAAGGCTTTCCACCAGCTGAGAGTTGTACCGGTGCAGACCACTTGGGAGCCTCGATATTTGGACCGCTCAGATTCTCGAAATACTCGATCTTGCCAGAAGTGTTTCCCGACAAAATGTCTTGGTCGCCATCGTGATCCCAATCGACGCCGACAGGTGTTGCTAATGCACCGCATTTCAAAGTGTCCGCTTCTTGTTTGAAGTATTCGGGTGGATCGAAAATCGGTACGTCGTCCGACGTTTTCTTGGTGCTGTTGCGGATCCAAGCCACACGCCCGTCCTCATCGCCGACGATTAAGTCCATCGCACCGTCAAGGTCCCAGTCGATCGCAATAGGGACGATCATCTGCAATTCCATCACGAGCGGATTGCCGTCAGCGGTCTTAAGTCGACGGCCGGCAGCATACTTTGGGTCTCGGCGCGAACCGATGTTTTGGAAGTAAGTGAATCCGTCAAGAAATTCCCCGCATAGCAGATCGAGGTCCCCGTCGCCATCAAAGTCCTCGAAATTAGGGGATGGGCAACCAAAGGTTTCGAGAGGAATCGCTGCGCCTGTTGGTACTCCATCGAGCATCACTTGGCTCGGTGCGGCATAGTTGCCGTCCCCCAAGCCTTTGTGAATGAACACGAAACCTCGCAGTGGCCCAGCGGTCCAGTTTCCATCGGCATCATAGGCATCATCCCATCCGTAGTAGCTCCAGTCCTCAACGCCGACCACCAAATCAAGGATCGAATCTCCGTCGTAATCGACGTAACGCCACTGGTTGTGTCGAACCTTGGGGCCTTTCTGCTGGGGGCCACGAGGTTTGTAGAAATCCGCTGGAACACCCAAGGTAACGGCTTCGCTGGTTCCTGTTTGGGTAAAGTTCTTGTACTCTTTTCCAGGACTGAGGACTCGTAACTCGCCATGAACGTAGCTTGGCATCACGTAGTGCACCGTGCCGCTGATCCGTCGGGCTGGTCGAAAGTTAGGAAGTGGAGTTGCCTTGGTGCTACCATTCGCGTTCTCAAACAACCAAATCCCGTTCGATGGTTTGTCGGGGCAGGATACGAGCAAATCCAAATCACCATCGCCGTCGGCATCGCAGGGGATCGGCCAAGCCCAAAGTCCCACTCCGAGATCCACGGAGAGTCCAGGGTGATTGTATTTTAAGGGCCGCATTTCTTGGCCGACTGCGACATTCGCAACCACGAGCGAACTCAACGCAAAAACACAACCTGCGACCATGCGTTTTGCTGATGATATCGGGCGTGTTATCGGTATACATCGAAACATATTTGGGGAAACCTCGAAATCGTGGAAGGGTCGGTTCAGTATGCCATGCGATGAGTTATCCTAGTAGTGGCGAGGAACAGACTTGTTTAGGTTTTTGTTAGCTTGGAAAGTGATCGATAGACATGGTTATGGATGTTCAGGGGAATTCATCGTCGGTAGGAGACGCCTCGTTTCTCGGGGGTGTGTTCAGAACCTGGGTTGCGAGTTTCGTTTTGATCGTTGGGGTTCTGGTCACAAATGCCAGTGGGATTGTTGAGGATTCCGTTGCCGGTTTAACACCGTCAGCGAACCCGAAGCCGGTCCGTGCGTTGCTGATCTGTGGCGGGTGTTGCCACGACTATGAAAGCCAAAAAGGCTTGATCAAGAACGCTTTGGAGCAGCATGCGCACATCGAGGTGACCGTTGTGCATCAGGGTGGAACCGGCACGAGTGCCGAGATCGAGCTCTACAAGAACGCGAAATGGGCGGATGATTTTGATGTGATCTTGCACGATGAATGTTTTTCGGATGATAAAGATCCCGCTTGGTTGGCGAGAATCCTTGCACCTCATCGTGCAGGAAAACCCGCCGTGATGATTCATTGCGCCATGCATTGCTATCGCGTTGGCAATGACGACTGGTTTGAGTTGTGTGGAGTTACCAGCCGCGGTCACGGTCCTCATTACCCGCACGAGGTTCGAAATGTTCGCGCCGACCATGAAATCATGAAGGGCTTCGGCGCGGCGTGGGCGAATCCCGCGGGCGAGCTTTATCGGATCGATAAGTTTTGGCCTACGGCTACAGCGCTCGGAACAGCGAAGGACCGAGAGAATGGCCAAGACCAGGTCTGTGTATGGACCAATGATTATCGAGGGACCCGTGTCTTCGGAACCACACTTGGCCATCACAACGAGACCGTCGAAGACCCCGTCTTTGCGCGGATGTTAACCAGAGGCACGTTGTGGGCTGCTGGCAGATTGTCGGATGAGTATCTCAAGCCGGAACCGGTCAAGCGGGAACGTGTCAATTTGGCTTTGGGGAAAACGGTGACGGCATCGAGTGAGCAACGGGACCAAAACAATCTTTTAGGGATGGCTGTTGATGGAAAACGAGCTACCAGATGGTGTGCGGCCGGAGGCGGATTTCCGCAATGGTTGGCCATTGATCTTGGTTCCGAACAAGAGATCCACGGGGTAGGGATCGATTGGGAGTCGGATGCTGCCAAGTATACCTACAGCATTGACGTATCATTGGATGGCTCGAAGTACGACACGATTTTTCAAACCGAAGCGGAGGGGATTGTAGGGCGACAGGCGGATCATTCGATCGAAAAACGCAAGGCTCGATATGTGAAAGTAACTTGTTCCAAGGCTTCTCCTGGGGCGTGGGCTAGCATCCGGGAGTTGAAGGTGTTTGGTGCGGGTACGGTGGAAGTATCTATGGCGCCAGTTGGTAGTGGCAAAGAAGCGGAATTACTGGGCGAGTGCCGTCTGCCAGAGGGCTTTGACGCGACAGTATTTGCTGGTCCTCCGTCAGTGAATTACCCGGTATTTGTTGCAGCCGCTCCCGATGGAACCCTTTTTGTTTCAAGCGACAAGAATGGTTCGTTGGATCGAGAGGCTAAGCGAGGATCGGTGATTCGACTAAAAGATCTGGATGGAGATGGACGCGCAGACCAATCGAATCTTTACGTGGACGATGTCGATTCGCCGCGTGGATTGGTTTGGGATCAAGATCGGTTGTATTTGTTGCACCCGCCGCATCTGAGCGCTTTCATCGATGAGAATGGCGATGGTGTCAGTGACCGACAAGAAATCCTTGTTCGAGATATCGCTTTTGGATTCAAGGATCGGCCGGCGGATCACACGAGCAACGGAGTTACCTTAGGGATCGACGGTTGGCTCTATCTGGCGATCGGCGATTTCGGATTCATGAACGCGGTGGGTACCGATGGCACGTCCCTTCAGCTGCGTGGAGGAGGTGTCGTACGCGTGCGTCCCGATGGTACTGGACTGGAACTCTACAGCCGCGGCACGCGAAATATTCTGGAGGTCGCGGTCGATCCGTTGCTTCGCGGTTATGCGAGAGACAACACCAACGACGGAGGAGGATGGGATGTTCGCATGCATCATTTCAGTGGATTCGAGGATCACGGCTACCCACGCCGGTATATGAATTTCTCGAATGAGATTGTCGCCCCGCTTGCGGATTATGGCGGTGGCTCTGGGTGCGGTGCCCTGTTCCTCGATGAACCTGGGATGCCTTCGGCGTTTAGCGATTGCATCTACACCGCAGACTGGGGCAGGCAGCAAATCTATCGGCACAATGTGATTGACGAAGGAGCCACAGTTTCGGTTGGGCAGTCTGAGTTTCTCGGGATCGAGCGGGCGACGGATCTTGATGTTGACGCCAATTCCCGGATCTATGCTGCGAGTTGGAAGGGTGCGACATTTACCTATGCCGGCGAAGAGGCGGGATATGTTGTTCAGTTAAAGCCCAAGTCATATTCACCGCCCACTCTTCCGGATTCCAATCGCGATTCCGATGAGGTGTGGCTGGTGCTGTTGAAAGACCCTAGCCACCGTCGACGGCTGGAGGCCCAACGCGTGCTTGTGCGTCGAGCGTGGCTCGATCCAGAGCGTGGTCGATCGATACAGCAGTCGTTGGTTGAAATCGCACGAGACCGAAATGCGACCATCAAATCCCGAATCGCCGCTTTGTTCGGTTTCGTGCAAATCGCCAAGCAGCGTTCGATTCCGACCCTTCTGGATCTTTGTAGCGATTCGGAATTATTGCCTTGGACGATTCGTGCGTTTGCGGATCTCGATGCCGTCGCTAATCCGGATTTTATAGACGTACTTCGGAGAGCATTGTCAGCCACGAACCCTCGTACGATACTCGAAGCCTTGGTTGCGTCAGCGCGTGTCGGCGACGTGGTTTGGGGCAATTCCGACGCAATCACCTCGAGAGTTGAACCATCGAAGATTGAGGCATTGCAAAAAGCCGCTGATGCGGTGGCTTCACATCTAGGAAGTCGAGATCCGGTCATCCGGCATACGGCATCGTTGGCGTTGTCAAAACTAAGAGGCACCGAGCAAGCTCTCGCTGTGCTGAAATCGGAAAATGCATCCGAGTCGGCGAAACAGCACGCGATCTATGCTCTCCATGATCGGCATTCGATACCGGTGATTCAGCGACTGATTCGCGAGTTGGAATCCCCTAATTGCCCTGCTGAGCTTCGAGAGCAATTACACCAAGTCCTATGCCGACTCCATCAACATGAAGGGAATTGGACTGGGGTCAGTTGGGGGACCCGTCCAGACACACGCGGTCCATACTATCAACCTGAAGCGTGGGACGGCACGGAGCTTATCCAGGCAACGTTGGCCAAGGAATTGAAGGGCGCGAAGGCGAGTGCTGCAGCCAAATTGCTCCAGTTGATGAGCTTGAATCGTATCGATATCCAAGCCTATCTAGCCGATTGGATCGCCTCGAAGGACTGGGCGAAACTGCCGATCGCAGAACGTCTTGCAGTTTTACAAAGCGCTAGGATCAAAGCGGGTGTGGAAGGTGAGCAAATACTATCGCGGCTTAGCGAAGTATTGAAATCCGAAACTGTTGATCCCATGGATTTACCCAAGGTGTCGGATTTCCTCCTCAAGCAAGGAGCATCAGGTGCTGTTGCCATCGTGGCTGATCTCATCGAGCAAACCCGAACGCTTCCGAAAGAGGTTTTGGGATCGATATGGATGCAATGTTATACAAGCGACCAACTGCCGCGCTGGATCGATCGCCTTAAGGAAGCTCTCAATGATTCATCGCGCAATCCAATTGCAGTTGGTTTGCTCGTTGCTTCGGTTGCGAGCAGGAAAGAGTCAGGGAAAGGGGGCGACGTCCAGCAAATGGTAGAGCGACTTTGGCAGGACGATGCCGTCGTCGGCAATCTTCTATCGGAGTTAAAACGGATCGACGCAAAGTCTGCCGAGCCTATGATCCGACGTGCGTTGCTCGATAAGCGGCCTGCGATCGCGGCGCTCGGTAAGGAGATCGCCAGCGCATGGGGACTCGCGGATTTGGCCCAGTGGACCGGTCCAAAGATTTCGGACGTTGGTCGCGATGTTGCCTTGAAGGATGCTGTGGCGATGTCAGGTGACGCGGTCCGCGGAGAGCAACTTTTTGGGCTCCTAGGATGTGCGAAATGCCACGATGTAAAGCCTACCGAGTCGCTGCGCGGGCCGTACTTGCCGAACGTGGCAAAGACTTACAAACGCGATCAACTCGTGGAGGCAATTCTGTCACCGAGCAAGTCTATCGCACAGGGATTCGTCCAGAACATTTTCCGGCTGGATGATGGTACTACCGTGTCTGGTTTTGTCACCAAAGAAAGTCCGGAGCTTGTGGTTCTTCGCAATGCCGAAGGGGAGGTCATCGAGGTACCAGTCGAAGCCATCGAAGAGCGGAAAGAAAGTCAATTGTCGGTGATGCCCGAAGGACTCGCGGATCCTATTCCGGTCGCGGCCCTTGCCGATTTGGTGAGCTACCTTCAGTCGCTCGGCCAATAATCGATTGGTTCGTTGGTTATCCGTTGAGTGAAGCTGGACTTTACCATTCTTAACGAGCCACGTTATGGACGTGGCGGATGCTGAATGGTAGATATCGTCGGCGATCAGCGAGGCCGAGAAGTTAACTCAGCGCAATTCAATAGCGACCGATAGAGGCCGTCGTCGCGACGCTTGGTTCTGGCTCGTCTTGGTACTCGTTCTCAGCATCGTTTCATTGGGCACGAGCGCGGCTTTGCGACTGTTACCGGAACGTGTTTCGACGTCCAGTCGCCACTTGCTTACACGCGTGGTTCTGATTGGATTCGCAAGCGAATAGGTTCGGTCTAGTCGCGGAGCGACTCCATCAGAGCCCTAAGCGTTAGCGCCGGGCAGAGGCGCGTTGGAATCGCAAGTACGGATGTTTCGATCATGACTAGCATCGGGGGATATCGACTGCGATCAGCGAGTCCGAGAAGTTGCCTCAACCGGCGAATGCTAGCGATCTGGTTTTGGGTATTTCCACGCACTCGGCTCCGCAAATCTTGAGTCAATCCGCCTCGCAGTTTGAATTCG